>JAABRO010000001.1 GCA_011390885.1 Gemmatimonas sp.
CTCGAGCCGTGGGAGTCGTTCTCGGTCAACGTGAACGACACGATCGCCCCGCCGCGCTTCAACCCGCAGATGTCCGTCCCGGTGCAGGGCACGGCGGTGGCCGGCATCCATGTGTCGTACACGCCGTCGCCGCTCGCCATCGACTCGATGGCGTCGCTGGTGAACCCCACGCCGGTGACCGAGGCATCGCTCGACAAGGGGCGCATGTACTATTCGATCAACTGCGCCATGTGCCACGGCGTGCTGGGTGACGGCAACGGCTCGATGAAGGAGGCCGGGTACAACTTCTATCCGAGCATCATCAACGAGTCCGGCATGGGCCGCTCCGATGGCTACATCTGGGGCATCATCCGGAACGGCCGCGGCCTCATGCCGAGCTACGCGCGCATCGAGGAGCAGGATCGTTGGGACGTCGTCAACTACGTCCGCGCGCTCCAGGGCAAGACCGACCTCAAGCCGGTCATCGGTCCGCACGGCATGCCTGGGCAGAACGGTGCCACGGTGCCGCGCGCGTCGGCGACCGCCCCGCAGCTCCCCGCGCCGTTCTCGGCGCCCGAGGTCAAGCTCACGCCGGGCAGCAGCGGAAAGAACGCCGCCACCACCGGTCGCGAGAAGATGTCGTTCCCGAGCGGTTCCGGCACGGCGCATGACGACGCCGGCCACGATGCTGATCATGACGAGGCCGGTTCGGCCCAGGAGATGTTCGAGTGAGCGGCGTCCATCATTACCACTATCCGTCGCGCGAGGAGTTCCAGCAGCGCATCGGCGGGGTGACGGTTCCGAGCACGCTCAAGACCGCCGCGCTTGCGGCAGCCGTGATCGGCCTCGGCCTGTTCGCCTTCGGTGCCGCCACCGGGGAGCAGCGCGCCTGGCATGCGCTGCACTTCAACTGGATCTTCTTCGCCACGATCTCGTCGGCCGGTGTCGCCTTCGCCGCCGTCCAGCGGCTGGTCACCGCGCGCTGGTCGCGCCCGGTGCTGCGCTTCTTCGAAGGCTACGTGGCCTTCCTCCCGGTCGCATTCATCCTGCTGCTGCTCATCCTCTTCCCGGGTCGTGAAGCCATCTTCACCTGGGCGGGACGTGAGCACATCGAAGTGGCGGAGAAGGCCGCGTACCTGGAGCCCACCTTCTTCGTGCTCCGCGGCATCCTCCTCTTCGGCGGCATGACCGCCGTGATGATGTGGTTCGTGTATCGCTCGGTCCGACTCGACGTGGCGATCATGCCCAAGTTCACCGGCGCCAAGTGGGCCGAGGGACTGCGCCAGAAGATGCGCGCCGGTTTTGGAGAGGAGCGTCGCGAGCTGCACAGCACGCATTCCACGCTCGGCAAGCTGGCCGTGGCCGTGTGCATGTTCTTCGTGATCGGCTGGTGCTTCATGGCGTGGGACTACTCCATGACGCTCACGCTCCACTGGCAGCAGACGATGTACGCCTGGATCGTGTTCATGGCCGGCTGGCTCGGCATGATCATGTCCGCCTCGCTGCTCTCGATGTGGTGGCGCAACCAGATGAAGGTCGATGATCTCGTGACCATCAACCACTTCTGGGACCTCGGCAAGCTCTGCTTCGCCTTCACCGCCTTCTTCGGGTACATCAGCTTTGCCCAGTACCTCGTGGTGTGGTACGGCAACCTCCCCGAAGAGACCCACTTCTACAATCTCCGCCTGAGCGGCGTGTGGAAGCCGGTGACGCAGCTCATTCCGATCCTCGCGTTCGCGCTGCCGTTCGGCGGCCTGATCTCGAAGGCGGCCAAGGTGTACCTGCCCACCTTCGTGCTCTTCGCCGTGGCCAGCCTGGTCGGCACGTGGCTGCACCGCTACATCGAGGTGTACCCGTCCATCTACGGCGTGGCCGAGTCGCTCCCGTTCGGCCTGTACGAGATCGGCGTCACGATCGGCATGCTCGGCCTCTGGTTCACCTGCTACTTCGCGTTCATGGACGCCTTCCCCAAGATGCGCGTGTTCATGATGACGTCGCCGTACCGCGACGAGGTGCAGGTGCCGGTCGACCCGCGCACCATGGAGCCGCTGCCGGCGCACGAGTAATCGCGTCCGGACAGCCACTGCACAGCAACGCCCCGTTTCGCTATCTTGTGCGGAACGGGGCGTTAGCTCAGCTGGGAGAGCGTCCGCTTTGCAAGCGGAAGGTCATCGGTTCGATCCCGATACGCTCCATCTTCCCGTCATCGTGCAGTCACTGCGAAGGGCGCCTCGGGCGCCCTTCGTCGTTCGTGTCCCTCACGCCACCTCACATGACCATCGCGTTTCTCGGTGCGGGCCTCCTCGGAGCCGCCATGGCGCAGCGCTTCCTCGGGACCGGTGCCTCCGTTCGCGTGTGGAACCGCACCGCGTCCCGGCTCGATCCGCTGCGCGAACTTGGCGCGCACGCCGCTGCCTCACCGGCCGATGCGGTGCGCGGCGTTCGGTTCGTGCACGTGGTGCTGCGCGATGACGCCAGCGTCGATGAAACGCTCGATGCCTGCGGTGACGCGATCGACGCCGACACCATCGTGCTCGATCACACCACGGTGCTCCCGGCGGGAGCACGGGCGCGTGCGGAGCGCCTTGTGGCGCGTGGCATCGGATACCTGCATGCGCCGGTCTTCATGGGCCCGTCGGCGGCGCGCACCGGTGGTGGCAGCATGTACGTGAGCGGACCGTCCGCGGTGTGGGAACGCGCGCAGTCCCACCTCGCGCCGATGACGGGCAAGCTCATCTACCTTGGGGAGCGCCCCGATCTCGCCGCCGTGTACAAGCTGGTCGGCAACACCATGATCATCACGATCAACGCCGGCCTCGCGGACGCGTTCGCGATCGCGCAGGCGTCCGGCGTGACGCCTGGTGAGGCGCTCTCGCTCTTCGACGAGTTCTCCCCCTGCGGCACGATCGCCGGGCGCGGACGCGCCATGGCCGAAGGCGACTATCGCGCGTCCTTCGAACTCACGATGGCGCGCAAGGACGTGCAACTCATGCAGGATGCGGCCTCGAGTGGCGGCGAGTCGCTGCACGTGCTGCCGGCCATTGCCGAGCGCATGGAGGCGCTGATCGCGGCCGGCCACGGGCAGCGCGACTTCGCCGTGCTCGCGGTGGATACGATTCCCCCGGTCACGGGCTGATCGGTTGGATGACGCCGTGCGCGCTCGGCGCGCGGCGGCGGTGCAGGGGGCCGGGTGAGCGCGCCGGCTCGGCTCGGCCGGCTCAGCGCGCGGGCAGTGCGCGCAGGCGACGCGTGGATGGCGGTGCCGGCGGGTGCGCGCGGAACACTGGCGCGAGGGCACCGAGGGGCACGGCCGGAGAGAAGAAGTGTCCCTGCTGCTCGGTGCACTGCAGGGCGCTCAACCGCCGCGACTGGTCGGCCGTCTCCACCCCTTCGGCGATCACGTGCAGTCCCAGCCCGCGGGCGAGCGAGACGAGCGAGCTCACGATCGCTTCGTCCCGGTCGTCGGTGAGCATGCGGGCCACGAAGCGCCGGTCGATCTTGAAGCCATCGAGCGGCGCCTCCCGCAGGAACGACAGCGACGCGAAGCCCACACCGAAGTCATCGACCATCAGCTGCACGCCCAGTCCGCGCACGGCGCGCAGCGTGTCGAGCGCCTGGTCGCCTTCGTAGAGCGTGGAGCTCTCCGTCAGCTCGAGCACGAGCGCGTCTGCCGGGCATCCCGTTTCGGAGAGAATGCGCTTGACGCGCTGTTCGAACGCCTTCTCCCGCAGCTGCACCGCCGACAGGTTCACACCCACGCGCAGGCCGCTGCCGGGGTGGTCGCGGCGCCAGCTCACGGCGGCGGCACACGCCTCGCGCAGCACGAGGTCGCCGATCGGCACGATGAGACCCGTGTCCTCGGCCAGCGGCAGGAACGACGAGGGTGCCACCATGCCCTGGTCGGGGTCGTGCCAGCGGAGCAGCGCCTCGAGTCCCACGATCTGCTGCGACACCACGTCCACCTGCGGTTGGTAGTGCACCGCGAGCTCCCCGGCATCGAGCGCGGCGCGCAGCCGCAGCTCGCGCTGGTGCGCGATCGTCTCGTCCTGCACGCGCAACCCGAACGCGGGGGTGGGCATGCGACCGCGGCGCCGCGCGTACTTGTCGCGGTACATGGCCACGTCGGCGGCGTCGAGCAGCTCCTGCGCCGTCGTGCCGTCGAGCGGTGACATGGCCCCACCCACCGACGCCGCGATCCGCTCCCGCCGATCGTCGCCCAGGTCGATTGGCTCCTGCAGGCACGCGAGGATCATGTCCCGCACGTGCGCGACGTCGAGCCGGCTGTTGACATCCGGGAGCAGCACGACGAACTCGTCGCCGCCCAAGCGGGCAACAGCGTCCGAGCGACGCACGGTGCTGAGCAGCCGCTGCGCCACCTCCACGAGCAGCCGATCACCCACCGCGTGGCCGAGCGAGTCGTTGATCAGCTTGAAGCCATCGAGGTCGACGAACAGCAGCCCCGTCTTCCGTCCGTAGCGGGCCCCGAACGCGAGCGCCCGATCGAGGTGGTCGAGGAAGAGCCCGCGATTGGCGAGCCCCGTGAGCGGATCGTGCGTGGCGCGATGCGCGGCGGCCATGCGCGCCGCGTCGAGCGCCGCGAGATGCCGCTGCCGCTCGATGGCGAAGCGCAGCAGCCGAGGCAGCTGCTCCACCGGCGTCGCGCTCTTCTGCAGGCACTCCTGCGCGCCCACGCGCAGCGCGCGCACTGCCACCGACTCCTCGAGCGCGCGGGAATACAGCACGATCGGGATGCTGGGCGCCGCCCCTCGGATCCCCGCCAGCGTGGCGAGGCCGGAGGCGTCGGGCAGGTCGAGCTCGACGAGCACGACATCGACCGGCCCTTCCATGAGCAGGCGGATCGCATGCGCCAGTGTACCGGCATGCAGGAGTGCGAGACGAGTGCCAAAGGCGTCGCCGAGGGCGGCCGCCGCACGCGCGGCGTCGCCCTCGTCGTTCTCGACGAGCAGGATGCGGAGAATACCTTCGGCGCGAGCCTCGGCTGGCAGCACGTCGTCGTGGGTCGGAGGGCGTCAGCAGGTGGGACTACGGTGATTGTACTCGATCCGCGCAGCGATGCCAGCCCCGCGCAGTTTTGTGATACTACGGGTCGCCGCCGTGACGATCACCCGACGTGCGCCACCTGATCAGGCGCAAGACTCGCCCTCAGCCCGACATTGCCTCCGTCGTGGGTGCCTCCGTCATGGACTCGCCACCGACCGCCGTCCGGATCGGCACGCGTCGTGGCTGGGCGGGCCGGAGCTTGCCGATTCGCAGCGTGAGCACGCCCAGCGCGAGTTCAGCCGTCAGCTGTTCGGCGTCGGCCGTGGCCGGCAGGCGCACCTGCCGCTCGAAACGACCGGTGCGGCGCTCGGCCGACAGCACGCGCGTGCCCTCCGTGGTCGCCCGTGACGCGCGCTCGCCGCGGATGGTGAGCACGCGCTCCTCCGCCAGCACCTCGAGTGACTCGGCGGCCACGCCGGGCAGGTCCAGGACGAGCGTCCAGCCCGTCTCGTCCTCGAGCACGTCGGTCGCGATGGCATGCGCGTCGCCCTCGCCGTGCGCCGGCACGCGGGCGGCGAGCAGCTGCTCCAGGGTGCGGTCCATGTCACGGCGCAGTCCACGCACGGTCGGCACCGACGGATGGCTCAGCAGGGATACGCGATACGTCATGGATGTCTCCTCGGCGTCCGGGGGACGCCCTGCGGGTTGGTCGTGCGCCGCCGCCCCTGCGCCGGCGCTTGCCTACACACCGAGCATGGCGCGTACCACCGACACCGCGCCGAAGTGGCCACGCGGGGGCGCGCGCCCCTGTCGGTACGACCGATCGCATCGTCGAAGTGGCAGTCGTGTGGAAAACCGGTCGGTCAGCTTGTCCGATTTCACGAGTACGGGTACCTTCTCCCAATGCCCACCAGTCGCTCCGCCGACGAGCCTGCGCCGGACGCCCTCTCGGATCGCCCCCTGCAGGACACGGTGCGACGGCTCGAGGCGCGCGTGGCGGAGCTCGAAGGGGAGCTCTCGGCGCGCGTCACCGAGGTCGCCGCGCAGCGTCGATTCATCGAGCGCATCGTGGACTCCCTGCCGGTAGGGCTGTATGTCATCGATCGCGAGTACCGGATCCAGGCGTGGAATCGGAAGCGTGAGACGGGCTTGCAGGGCATCTCGCGCGCGCGCGCCATCGGGGAGACGATCTTCGAAGTGCTGCACCGGCAGCCGGCCGCGGTGCTGCGGCGCGAGTTCGACGAGGTCTTCGCGTCCGGGCGCATGCAGCAGTTCCAGATGGAGAGCCGCGCCACCGGTGAGGTGCGCACGTACCGGCTGTCGAAGATCCCGATGCACCTCGACGACGCGCGGCCCACGCACGTGACCCACGTGATCACGATCGGCGAGGACATCACCGACTGGCGCGCGGCGCTCGACCGCACGGCGCAGTCGGAGAAGCTCGCGGCGCTCGGGCAGATGGCCACCGGCGTCATGCACGAGATCAACAATCCGCTCGCGACGATCGCCGCCTGCGCCGAGACGCTGGGGCTGCAGTGGGCCGACTTGGCGGCGGCCGCGCCCGCGGGCGGCACTTCGCCGGGCGTGCCCGCCAGCGACCCGATCGAACTGGTTCACATCATCGACCTCGAGGTGCAGCGCTGCACGCGCATCGTGCAGGGGCTGCTGGAGTTCGCGCGCCCCAAGCCGGTTACGCAGGAGGACCTCGACCTCAATGCCGTGGTGCGGCAGTCGCTGTTCGTGCTGCAGCACCATCCCCGCGGCAAGCGCGTGTCCATCGTGACCGAACTCGAGGCGTCCGGGCCGCTGCCGGTGCGCGGCGACGCGGATCGGCTCGTGCAGGTGCTGATGGCTCTCGTGCTGAATGCGATCGACGCCAGTCGAGATGGCGCGCGCCTCGTGGTGCGCACCTATCCGCTCACGGTCGGTCGGGCTCGCGTCGGGGCGATCGAGGTGGTCGACGAGGGGCACGGCATCGCGCACGACCTGCTCGCGCGCGTCTTCGAACCGTTCTTCACCACCAAGGCGCCCGGCCGAGGCACGGGGCTCGGCCTCTCCATCTGCTACGGCCTCGTCATGGAGCACGGGGGGCTGCTGCAGGTCGACAGCATGGTCGGGCACGGCAGCACCTTCCGCATTCTGTTGCCGGCCGCTGGTGACGCACCCCTCGCGTCCGGCACCGATGTGCCGGTCCTGACGCACGTCCCACTCGGTGCCGCCGCATGACCACACCGCCCGCCGGGACTCCGCCGGTCCCGCCTGACGCGTTCGGCCCGTCGGCGCCGATCCGGGTGCTGATCGCCGAGGACGAAGCGCATCTCGGCACCATTCTCGAGCAGTTCCTGGTGGCGCGCGGCTTCCGCGTGACGACCGTGCGCGACGGCATGCGCGCGCTCGACCTGATGCGGCTCGAGCAGTTCGACGTCGCACTGCTCGACATCGTGATGCCGGGGCTCGATGGCCTCGACGTGCTGCGGCAGGTGCGTGAGGATCCGTTCCCGCCCGAGGTCATCATCATCACGGGGAACGCCACGATCGAGACGGCCATCGCCGCGCTCAAGCTCGGCGCCTACGACTTCCTCTCCAAGCCGTATCGCATGGCGGAGATCGAGGCGCTGGTGCGGCGTGCATGGGAGAAGCGCGTGCTCACGCGCGACAACGCGCGACTGCAGACCCTGCAGTCGCGGGCCGCCAACGCGGCGCGAGGCGGTGCCGCCCCCACCTTCGTCACGCAGTACGCCCCGTTGCTCGCGGTGCTGTCGCTGATCGAGCGCGTGGCCCCGAGCAGCTCACCGGTGTTGATCACGGGCGAATCCGGCACGGGCAAGGATCTCGTGGCGCGGCTGCTGCATCACTGGTCGGGGCGGTCGCACGCGCCGTTCGTGGACCTCAATTGCGCGGCGCTCGCCGAGCAGGGGCTCGAGACGGAGCTGTTCGGCGTGGAGCGCGGTGCCTTTCCCGGCGCGGAGCGGCGCATCATCGGCCTGCTCGAACTGGCGACCGGGGGCACGCTCTACCTCGACAACGTGGCCGACCTCGACCTGCGCCTCCAGGCGAAGTTGCTGCGCGCGCTCGAGACGGGGAGCTTCTATCGCGTCGGGGGCACGCAGAAGGTGGACGTGGACGTGCGCATCATCGCCTCGAGCACGCGCGACCTCGGGCGCATGGTGGCCGCCGGCGACTTCCGCGACGACTTCCTGCATCGCATCAACACGATGCGCATTCAGCTGCCGTCGCTGCGCGAGCGCATCACCGATGTGCCGCTGCTCGCCGAGCATTTCCTCGGCATTCTCGGTGGGCCCACGCCGCCGCGGCTCTCGGGCGAAGCGGTGGCCGTGCTCGAGCGGTACCGCTGGCCCGGCAACGTGCGGGAGCTGCGCAACGTCATCGAGCGCGCCGCGCTGCTCTCCTCCAACGGCGTCATCGAAGCGCGCGACCTGCCGCTCGGCGTGGACATCGGCGCGGCCGCGCGCGCGACACCGGCGCAGGTCATGACGCTCGCCGAGCTCGAGCGCCGTCACATCGAGTCGGTGCTGCAGCGCACCGGCTGGCATCAGGGGCGCGCATCGGAGATCCTCGGCATCTCCCCCAAGACGCTGTATCGCAAGATCCGGGAGTTCGGCTTCAAGCGTCCGGAGCGGCCCGAGGGGGGCGCGGCATGAAGATCCTGGTGATCGAGGATGATCCGACCGTCGGCGAGTTCGTCAAGCGCGGCCTCGAGGAGCAGCGCTGGCAGGTGGACCTCGTGGCCGACGGGCGTGAGGGCGAGGCGCTCGCCGTCTCGCAGCCATACGACCTCGTCGTGCTCGACATGCGGCTGCCCGGCAAGCACGGCCTCGACATTCTGCGCACGCTGCGGGCGCGCGGGTTCGAGCGCCCCGTGCTGGTGCTCACGGCGCAGGACGCGGTCGATGCGAAAGTCGAGACGCTGCGCGCCGGTGCCGACGACTATGTCACGAAGCCGTTCGCCTTCGAGGAGCTGCTGGCGCGCATCGAGGCGCTCTCGCGGCGGCCGCGCGCGCTCGTCTCGCCGGTGCTGCAGGTCGCGGACCTCGTGCTCGACCAGGCGACGCGCGAGGTGCAGCGCGGCGGCGTGGCGGTCGAGCTCACGCCCAAGGAGTTCGCCGTGCTCGAGTACCTCATGCGGCACGCCGGGCGCGTGATGTCCCGCACGCTGATCACGGAGTACGCGTGGGGCTACCACTTCGATCCGGGCACGAACATCGTGGACGTGGTCATCAACCACCTGCGCAAGAAGCTCGATTCGGGGCACGACAAGAAGCTCATCACCACGGTGCGTGGCGTGGGCTACATGATCCGCGGCTGACGGGACGCTCGCCGTGGGCTCGATCCGCACCCGCATCACGATGGCCTTCGCCGGCGCGTTCATCGCGTCGCTCGTCGTGTTCGCGCTCGCGATCCTCGTGGCGCGCCGCCAGACGGCCATGCGGGAGGTCGTGGATCGCGCGAAGGTCGAGGTGGAGCAGGTGCGGCGCATCGTGGAACGGCGCACGAGCCTGACGGAGGAGCTGCGCATCGATCGGGATTCGATGATCGTGTCGGGCGTCGGCAACCCGCTCAAGCGTTTCCTCGAGATCTTCGACGACTACGTGGTGCTGCTCGATCCGAGCGACGTGGAGCTGTACGCCTCGGCGCGCCTCGCGTCGCTCTCGGTCGAGGACCGCGTCCGCCTCACGTCGGCGGCGCGGATGATGACCGACACCTTGCGCACCGTCACGGTGGACCTGCGGGCGGATCGCGTCGTGCTCGCCATGCGGCGCATGGATGTGCAGGGGGCGTCGCGCATCCAGCGCGTCATCGTGGCCGTCTCCGCCCAGCCGGCGAGTCTTGCGCCCCGGGAGCTGGTCACCACCATGCTCTTCTTCGGGCCGATGCTGATTGCGCTGTCGGTGGCGTGGGCTCACCTCATTGCCGGGCGCGCGTTCCGTCCGCTCGACCGCATGGTGGACCAGGTCAAGGCCATCACCGACGGCCGCTCACTCCATCGCCGTCTTGCCATCGGCTCGGCCGGCTCCGAGCTGCAGCGGCTGGCCGTGACGCTCAACGAGATGATCGAGCGGCTGGAGACCTCGTTCGGTGCGCTGCGGCGCTTCACCGCCGATGCGAGCCATGAACTCAAGACGCCGCTCGCCGTCCTGCGCGCGGACGTCGAGCGCGCCATGTCGCCGAGCACGCGGAAGGACGAGCGTGCCGTGGCCTTGGAGGAGGCGCTCCAGCAGGTGACGCGCATGGCGGAGCTGGTGAACTCGCTGCTCACGCTGGCGCGTGCGGATGAGGGGCGCCTCGAAGTCGTGCAGGATCGGATCGCGCTCGACGACCTGGCGCGCGAGGTCGTGGAAACGGCGCGGCTGCTGGGGGAGGAATCGGGGGTGCAGATCGAGGCGCCGCAGATCGTGGCGGCGGAGGTGCGCGGCGACCTGATGCGTCTGCGCCAGCTGTACCTGAACCTCGTCACGAACGCGATCAAGTACACGCCACGCGGCGGCACGGTGACGATCTCGCTGGCGATCGTGGCCGCGGAGGCGCACTTCAGCGTGCGCGACACCGGCATCGGCATCGCGGCCGCCGACCTGCCGTACATCTTCGATCGGTTCTGGCGCGCGGATCGGTCGCGGTCGCGCGCCGCGGAGCGTGGCGGGTTCGGGCTGGGGCTGGCCATCTGCCAGTGGATCGCCCATGCGCACGGTGGCTCGTTGACGGTGCAGTCGCGGCTGGGACGCGGGAGCACGTTCACGGCGCAGATCCCGTTGGCGGTCGCTGAGGAGCGGGCGGAGGCGGAGGAGAGCGAGGTCGGCTCGGCCTGAGCGTCGCCGTCGGCGAAGCGGCATGGATTCGTGACGGCAGGCAACGAATTGCTAACGCTGCGTTAATCGAATCCTAATGCACGCGACATTGCAGGCTCATGTCTCGGTCCTAGAATCGGGGTGTGACGGCGGGAGGGGCCCGCCGCGCGAACCCTCTCGTGGATCGATGCGATGTTCAATAACCTGCTCGAATCCGAGGCCAAGAAGACCAAGCGGGGCGGCAGCACGATCGTCTCCTTCCTTCTCCACTCTGCGGCTGTGGCGGGCATCGTCGTGGCGACGGCGAACGCCGGACAGCAGCTGGTGGAGGACGAGCAGGAGAAGGTCGAGTACGTCGAAGTCCAGAAGGACGAGACGCCGCCCGAGCCTGAGCCCGAGCCGCCTCCGCCGGACGCCGTTGCGGCGCCGCCGATCGCCAAGGGCTTCCAGGTGCTGCAGGCCCCGGACATCATCCCGCTGGAGATCCCGGAGATCGACCTGTCCAAGAAGGTGACGGACGAGGCGGACTTCTCGGGACGAGGTGTGCGTGGCGGCATCGCGTCCGGTGTCGAGGGCGGAACGCCCCAGGTGCCGCAGGGCGACCAGCCGTACTTCGAGTTCCAGGTGGAGAAGCCGGCCGCAATGTCCGGCGCCGCCAACATGGTCTACCCCGAGATGCTGCGCTCCGCGCAGGTCGAGGGCACCGTGCTCGCGTCGTTCGTGGTGGACACCACCGGACGCGCCGAGATGAGCACCTTCAAGGTGCTTCGCTCCGACCATGAGCTCTTCACGAATGCCGTGAAGAATGCGCTCCCGCGCATTCGCTACCTGCCGGCCGAAGTCGGCGGGCGCAAGGTCAAGCAGCTGGTGCAGCAGCCGTTCGTGTTCAACCTGGCCCGCTGAGCGCGGCCGCTCTCTACACTCTCCCGGAGATTTGACACATGCAGATGGACATGATGGACCTGTGGCACGAGATGGGCTGGTTTGCGAAGGGCATCGTTTACACGCTCTTCATCATGTCGGCCTACGCCACGACGATCCTGCTCCAGAAGTGGTGGGCCATGCGCAAGGCGCAGGCCGAGACGAAGCGGTTTGCTCCGGAGTTCTCGCAGTTCCTCGAGGAGGACAACCTCACCGAGGCGATCAACCTCGCCGAGTCGTACAAGAAGTCGCATGTCGCCCGCGTCCTTGGCGGCGCGCTCGCCGAAGTGCGCCCGCTCATCCAGGATGGCTCGGTGACGGTGGCCGACATCAACTCGGCCGAGCGCGCGATCGAGCGTGAGATGCTGATGACGGTGGTCGAGCTCAAGCGCGGCACGGGCGTGCTCGCGACGGTGGGTGCCACGGCGCCGTTCGTGGGCCTCGTGGGCACGACGATGGGTATCGTGAACTCGTTCTCCGCCATGCAGTCGTCGGGCTCGGGCGGCATCAGCGCCATCGCCGGCGGTGTCGCCGAGGCGCTCATCACGACGGCCATCGGTATCGGCGTCGCCATTCCCGCGGTGTGGTCGTACAACTTCTTCCAGACGAAGATCGACAACCTCACGGCCGAGATGACGTACACGTCGAAGGAAATGATCGACTACCTCATCAAGGGCGTGTCGGGCGAGTTCGGCCGGTCGCGCTTCACCCGCGAGTTCAACACCGCGGGCCAGACCCCGATGTCCAAGTAAGCCGTCCATACCCTGACCGGCGGCGTGGCGCGCTCACACGCGAGCAACCGCCACGCCGTCAATCAATCGGAGAATCACCATGGGTATGAGTGTCAGTGGGAACGGGGTCAATTCGAATCCGAACGTGACCCCGATGATCGACGTGATGCTGGTGCTGCTGATCATCTTCATGATCACGATTCCGCAGATCAACGCCGGCTTCACGGCCACGCCGCCGTCGGGCCAGAACCTCAAGCCGCATCCTGAAGAGGACACGGATCAGGTGCTGGGCATCGACGCCGAGGGCAACTACTGGTTCAACAAGGCGCTCATCCGCCAGGAAGACCTCGAGACGCTCACGGCGAACACCTTCGCCAACCGTGACGAGAGCATCCTGTATGTGAAGGCCCACAAGGACCTGTCGTATGACAAGGTGCTGAAGGCGCTCGACATCGTCGCCAAGGGCGGCGTCTCGGTCGCGGCGCTCATCACCGAGCAGACGCCGGGCACGGAGTCGCTGGTCGAGAGCGATCGACTCTTCCAGAACAGCGGCGGGGGGAACTGACCATGGGCATGAGTGCAGGTGGGGAAGGCGGCGGTCACTCCAATGAAATCAACGTGACCCCGATGATCGACGTGCTGCTCGTGCTGCTGATCATCTTCATGATGATCATCCCCATGAGCCGCAAGGCGATCGACACGCAGCTCCCCGATCCGAACCCGGCAGTCGCGACCGCCAACAGCGCGAACGACCAGATCGTGCTCTCGGTGCTTCCCGATGGTCTCTTCAAGATCAATCAGGACGAGGTCTCGCGCGAAGGGCTGTTCAACAAGCTCCGCTCCGTATACGATCCCCGTCCCGACAAGATCATCTTCGTCAAGGGCGACTCCACGGTCTCCTATGGCGACGTGGTCTTCGCGATGGACCAGGCGCGCGGTGCTGGCGTGAAGGTCATCGGCATCACCCCCGCGCCCAAGGAATAAGGGCGCTGGCACCCGGTGTCCGGCTCCTGCCGGACGTTGCGGGGTACTACGGCGGACGAACCCAACGGGCTCGTCCGCCGTACTACGTTGCATGGCTCGTCATTCGCGAGCTTCCTGCTCACTCACCATCAGCCCATGACCGTCGTTCCTCCCGATCCGGATCACGAGGCCATCCTGGCTGGCGCGGCGTCGGACGCCACCGCCGACGGGTCCGCCGCGGAGCGCCCCCGGTACCGGCCACCCATCGGCATTCCGGTGCAAAAGCAGCGCGGCGTGCTCGGGGCGGTCGTGGCCGTCCTGCTGCACGTGCTCGTCGTGCTGCTGCTCATCTTCCCCTTCCTCGGCGGGGACGTGGTGGCCGAGATGCTGGGGGCGGGCGGACCCGGACCTGCCGGCGGCGGCGGCGGAGGTCGCGGCGGTTCCGGCGGCGGTCGCGTCGTGAACGAACGGATCACCTACGTCGTGCCGCCGCCTCCGCCGCCCACCGAGGAGTCGAAGTTCATCCAGCCGCCCGAGGTCAAGCCACCGGAGGTCAAGCCGCCCGAGGTGACCCCCCCGGAGCCGGTGCCGCCGCCCACGCCGCAGGCGGTCGAGGCGCCCGCGACCAGCGGCCCACCCTCCGACGTCGCCTCCGTCACCCCAGGCGCGGGGGGCGGATCGGGCAACGATGGAAGCGGTGGCTCCGGCTCCGGGTCGGGCGGGGGGATCGGATCGGGGATCGGTACCGGTCGCGGCAGCGGCGTCGGGGCCGGCACGGGCGGCGGGGCCGGCACCATCTTTCCGCCCACGCCATCCGAGCTGTTCATTCCGCCCGTGCCGGTGCCCAGCCGGGTGAAGGGCAAGACGATCACGATCGTCTTTGATGTCGATTCCACCGGCAAGGTGATCGACTTCGAGCTCACGCCCACCCGCGATGCGGACTACAACCGCAAGCTGCGCCAGATCCTCGGTGCCACGCGATTCCGCCCGGCCACCGACGGCACCGGCCGGCCGGTCCGCGCGAAGTACAACCTCGACTATACCTTCTGAGGTCGCTCGGCCTCAGCCGTCCACGCCGAGCAGTCGACGCGCCCGTCGCACCGCGCCGCGCGCCGCATCCACGTCGTCGGTGCGCATCGCCGCTCCTGGCACGGCGGTCTTGAGCCGCTGTTCGATGCGCTTGCGCATGAGCGACCCGCGCGAGAGCATACCACCCGCACACGCCACGGGCACCGCCGCGCGTTCGTCGGTGAAACAGCGACGCGCCAACGTGCGCACGTGCAGCACCAGCTCCTCCACCGCGAGACTGACGAGTGCGTTCGCGCGGAGATCACCCTGCGAGGCGACCTGCAGCACGGTCGGGGCGAGGGCCGCGAAGTCGGCCGGCGTGGCGTCCGCCGCCCACGGAATGAGCGCCTCGAGCGATTCGGCCTCGAGGGTGGTCAGGATCGCGCCGACCAGCGCCGTCTCCGGCTCGCGGCCGTCGTGCGCCGCCGTGATCACGCTCATGGCGCGCCGGCCGATCCAGGCACCGCTGCCTTCGTCGCCCATGACCGGTCCCCACCCGCCGCACCGCTCCAGCCGTCCGTCGGGTGCCCGCGAGAACGCCACCGAGCCGGTCCCGGACACGAGCAGCACGCCGGCGGCGTCACCGAACGCGTCGTCGAGCGCGATTTCGGCGTCCGACACCACGTTCACGTCGTCCGCGAGGCGGGAGGAGGCCAGTGCATGCCAGAGCGCCTGGGCCGCGCGCTCCTGCCCGCCGCCCGCCACGCCCACCACGCACGCCGATGGCCGCGACTCGGCGCGCTCGATGCTCGCGAGCGCCTCGTGCACCAGCGCCCCGATGATCTCGGCCGACGCGCGTTCGTCACCGGGCCGTAGCGCCGTGGCCGGCCCTTCGACGCGCGCGAGCGTGCGCCCGTCGAGATCCGCGAGAAGGACGCGGGTCTTGGTGCCCCCGCCGTCGACACCGACGACGAGCGGCATGGGATCGAGCGGACCGGCACTCATGCAGCAGACTCCGAAGCAGGGGCGCCCTGGGCAGGCGCCGGCGAAAAGCGAGAGGAGAGAAAGCCCGTCGCAAAGGTAAGCGAGGTGCCGATGAGCACGAACCACGGCCATGCCACGCCGCGCACCGGCGCGAGCAGGTCGGCCAGCGCGGGGAACCACGTGCTGAGCTGGTTCGCGAACACCACCACGCTCATCACGCTGATCCCCACCACCATGCCGAGGATCGCGTCACGCTGACGCGCGCGGGGCACGCGCATGCCGAGGAAGAACGCGCCGAGCAGGCCGCCGTACGTGAACGAGGCGATCGACAGCGCAATGGTGACCACCGGCGTGCCCTCGTTGCGATAGAGCAGGGCCCCGCCCACGAGCACCGCGGCCCAGAACAGCGTGAAGCGCTTGCTCGTGCGCAGCAGCGTGGCTTCGTCCGGCCTCCGGCCGGTGATCGGCAGGTAGAGATCGTGCACGCTCGCCGCCGCCAGCGAGTTGATCGAACTCGAGATCGTGCTCATCGCCGCGGCGAGCACCGCCGCGATCACGATGCCCGTCATGCCCGGCGGCATCACCTCCACGATGAAGCGCGGGAAGATCGCATCCGGCCGCGGGAAGGCTTCGCCCTGGTAGAACGCGTACAGCCCCACGCCGATGAACAGGAACAGCGCGAACTGCGCCATCACCACCACGCCGCTGCCGATCAGCGCGCGACGCGCCAGCTGCAGCGATCCGGTGGCGAAGAGGCGCTGCACGATCATCTGGTCCACGCCATGTGAGGCCATGGACAGGAAGCCGCCGCCCAGCACACCGGCCAGCAGCGTGTGGGGCCGGTCGAAGCCGGTGTACAGGTCGAGCCACTGCAGCTGTCCGCGCGCCGACGCGTCGCCGAGGATGCGCGTCCAGCCGCCCACCACGTCACCGCCGATGAGCCAGAGCGCGCCGAGACCGCCGGCGAGGTACACGCCAATCTGGATCACATCGGTCCAGATCACGGCCTTCATGCCGCCGTGATACGTGTACACCACCGTGCACGCGCCCAGGATCAGGATCGAGGCCGGCCCCACGTACTCGGCCGGCACCAGTGGCCCGATGAGCAGCGCGACCGGAATCGCGGTGGCGAACAGCCGGACCGAGTCGCCGAAGATGCGCGTCACCATGAACACGAGCGACGCGAAACGGCGCGTCCCTTCGCCGAAGCGGCGCTCCAGCAGCGCGTACGCCGTCACGAGTTCGCCGTCGAAGTAGCGAGGCAACAGCACGAACGAGATGATCGCGCGCCCAATGAGGTAGCCGAACGCCACCTGCAGGAAGCCGAGGTTGCCGATGTAGGCGAGCCCCGGAATCGAGATGAAGGTGAGCGCGCTCGTTTCCGTGGCGACGACCGAGAAGAGTACGGCCCACCAGGGCACATTGTCCTTCGACACGAAGTAGTCGCGCGCGCTCTGCTGCCCACGCCCCAGCCACACGCCGAGCAGCGTCGTGCCGATGAGATAGGCCACGACCACGACGCCATCGAGCAGGGTGACGCCGGAGCTGTTCATGCGACCGTCATGGAGGCGGGGCGGCGGGTGGAATCGCGGGGCCGAGGCGCGGCGTGCGGGGAGACTGGGGATGATAGCAGCGGAGGCCCGTGATCCGCAGGGGGATCACGGGCCTCCGGGACACGGGCCGACGTGGGCGTCGGCCGTGCGCGCCTTACGCCGAGAACGAGCTGCCGCAGCCGCAGCCGCCGGTCGAGTTCGGGTTCTTGAAGGTGAAGCCGGAGCCCTGCATCGACGTCACGTAGTCGATCGTGGTGCCCGAGAGGTACTGCGCCGAGAACGGATCGACGAACACCTTGAAGGAGCCGTGCTCGAGCACGACATCGTCATCCGCCGCCTTGTCCTCGATCACGAGCCCGTACTTGAAGCCGCTGCAGCCGCCCGGCATGACGGACACGCGGAGACCACCAACCTCGGGCGCCACGCCTTCGGCCTGCATGAACTTCTGCACCTCGGTCACCGCGGCATCGGTGATCGTGACGAGGGTGTCCGGCTGCTGCATCGTGCTCATAACGTCTCTCCGAGACCGGCCACGTCAGCCGGCGCATAGGTTCGCTCGCCTGACGCGCACGGCACCGTGCCACGTCGATCGAGCCGGGAACTGACTGAAGAATAGCATTCCAAACAACGTTACTCAAGATTCCCATCTGTCGTTCCATTCGGGCGGCTGCGTGCCCGCCGAGCGGCGTCATCGCGGCCCAGCGGTCGCCTCCAGCGCCGCCACCACCGCGTCGGCCAGCGCCGGTCGCACGCGACCGATGCCGGTGCGCTGCCGGGTCGGGTTCACCCGGTTCGTCAGCAGCAGCACGAACACGTCGCGCCCCGGGTCGACCCAGAGCGAGGTGCCCGTGAACCCGGTGTGGCCAAAAGCCTCGTCGCTCAGCCGCTGCCCCGCCGAGTTGGTGCCGGTGGGGGTCTCCCAGCCCAGCGCGCGGTGCGCTCCGCCGAATGGCTGGCGCTGGCGGAACGTGCGGAGCGTGGCCTCCGGCAGGATGTCCAGCCGCTCGCCCGCCTCGCTGGTCAGCCAGCCGCCGCGCAGGAGCAGCTGTGCGAAGCGGGTCAGGTCGCGTCCCGTCGTGAACAGCCCCGCGTGCCCGGCAACCTGTCCGAGCTGGAACGCGTTCTCGTCGTGCACCTCGCCGCGCAGCTGCCGCTGGCGCCACGGATCGATCTCCGTGGGCGCCGTGCGCGAGCGCCAGAGTGGCGAGGGCAGGAAGCGCGTCTCCCGCATGCCGGTGGGCAGGAAGACGCGTGAGAGCAGGTAGCTGTCGAGCGGCATGCCGGCGACTTCGCGCACGACCTCGCCCAGCAGGATGAACCCCAGGTCGCTGTACACGTAGCGGTAGCCGGGCGTGGTGTCGGGGCCCGTGGCGTACACCTGCGCGAGCGCCTCCTCGGCCGACCACGCCTCCTTGTACAGCGGGCGCCACGCGGGCAGCCCGGCCGAGTGGGAGAGCAGGTGACGGATCGTGGCTTCCGACGCGCGCGGTGCCGTCCAGCGCGGCAGGTAGCGCGTGGCCGGCTGGTCCAGTTCGACACGCCCCTCGGCCACCAGCTGCAGGATGGCCGACGTCGTGCCGATCACCTTCGTGAGCGAGGCCAGGTCCCAGACTGTCGAATCGGTCACCGGCGTGCCTGCGAGCATGCCTGTGGTCGAGGTCGGCATCGATGGCGAGGGAACGGGTTCGACCAGCCCCGCGCCGACGCTCGCGTAGATCGTCTCCGCGGTACCCACCACTGCCCACGCGGCCGGGTACGACGAGTCGGCCAATCCCCGCGCGAGCACGGCGCGCACGGAGTCGGTGACGACCTGCTGCCGCCAGCGCAGGCGCGTGGCCTCGGCGTCCGGCGTGGTGGTGGGGCGCGCGGCGCGCGTGCTGCACGCACCCACGGCGGTCGCGAGCGCGATCGCCGCGAGTGCGGATCGCCGCCGGAGCCACGCTCGGCGTGAGGCCCCGCGTGACGCGGCGTGCGGCAGCGAATGCGCGCGGTCGATTCGGAAGTGACGCATGCTCAGCGCGCTCCGGCGGCCGGGCGTGAGAGGCCGTCACCAGCGCGGAAGAAGCCGGGCAGCGACACGGGAATGCGCCCGCCGATCGCCGACCCACCGCTCACGGCGCTGGCGGCCGCTTCCTCGAGCGCCGCGCCTCGGCCATACGTCACGACGTAGCTCTTCACGGACGGGAACTGGCGCAGCACGTAGGGATTGCCGCCCGCCACGACAATGGTCTTCACGCCGCGCTGGGCGAGCGACTCCACGAACGCCGCCACGCGAGGCGCAATGGCGAAGCGTCCGGCGCCTTCGAGCGTGCGCGTGTACGTGTACACGACGACGCGATCGACCGCGAGCGCGGCGGTGAGCAGCGAGTCCAGTTCCGGCTGCCCCGTGCGCGGCGTGACGCGCACCGAGCGCGCGACGGTGCTCTGGCGTGCCAGCGCCGCACCGAAGGCGAGGCCGGCGCTCACGTCGTTGTCCGGCGCGTAGGTCACGAGCAGCGTGCGCTGGCCGCGCGCGAGTGGCACGAGCGCGTCCTCATCGCGCAGCAGCGTGATGCCGCGCTCCGCGATGGCGCGCGCCGTGGCCTGGTGGGCCGGGTGCCCTACCACTTCGCGCAGCGCCTCGAGCGAGACCGTGGGCTGTGCGATCGCACCGGTGCGCACCTTGAGCTCGAGGATGCGTCGTACGCTCGCGGCGATCTGCTCGCGCGGGATCGTGCCGTCCTCGACCGCACGCACCACCGCGTCGATCGCGACCTTCGCGTCCACCGGCATGAGCAGGATGTCGTCGCCGGCGCGCACGGCGCGCACGGCGCTCTCACCCACGCCATAGCCCTTGGCCACGCCATCCATGGTGAGCGCATCGGTCACCGTGAGCCCGCGGAAGCCGAGCGTGTCGCGCAGCAGCCCCGTCATCACTTCGCGCTTGAGCGTGGCCGGCGCGGAGTCGCCGTACGCGGTGGGGAGCGCGATGTGCGCCGTCATCACGCTCGCGGCGCCGGCGGCAATGCCAGCGCGGAACGGCACGAGTTCGATCGAGTCGAGGCGCGCGCGGCGCACCGTGATGACCGGCAGTCCCAGGTGCGAATCCACGTCGGTGTCGCCGTGCCCGGGAAAGTGCTTGAGCGTGGCGGCAGCGCCACCAGCCTGCACGCCGCGCACGAACGCCGACGCGAGGCGCGCCACGGCGGCCGGGTCCTCGCCGAACGAGCGCGTGTTGATGACCGGGTTGGACGGATTGTTGTTCACGTCCACGGTGGGGGCGAAGGCCAGATGAATGCCGATCGCGCGCGCCTCGCGCCCGGTGATGAGCCCCGCCGCCTCGGCGTCCGCCTCCCGCCCGCCGGCGCCGATGGTCATGTTGCTCGGCAGCACGGTGGCCGAGCCCGCCTGCATGAGCGACGGCGCGAAGACGCCGCCCTCGAGTCGGCCGAGCCCCGGCTCCACGTCGGAGGCCACGAGCAGTGGCAGGCGCGCGCGTCCCTGCAGGAAGTTCACCTTGGCGGCCACCTCGATCGGGGAGCCGAGCGACATCACCACGCCGCCCAGCCCGAGGGTGGCCACCTGCTGCGTGATGGCCGCGAAGGCCGGATCGTGGGCACTGGTGTAATCCCCGAGGACCCACACCATGACCATCTGACCGACCTGCTCGCGCAGCGAGAGCGACTGCAGGGTAGTTTCGATCCAGGCGCGGTGCGACGCCGGCAGCGGCACGTCGGGCGACAGGGCCACGGGTCCGGGACGGGCCGATGCCGACGGCGCCTGCGCGCCGGTGGAGCCGGAAGGACGCGGGGTACACGCCAGGATGGACACGAGCAGTCCACCGACGGGGAGCGCAAGCATGCGCGGCCAGCGGCCGGACCGAGTCGACGAACCAGAGATCCGGGGGAGGAGAGCGTGCGGCTGACGCATCGAGGGATGGGGAGGGAAGGGGGAACGCGGATCACCGAGTCATCGTCGCACCCCCGAGGACGCGTGGGCGGGCGCTGGACGGCAATGCTCCTGTGCGGGAGCGTCGCATGGATCGCGCTCGCATGCAACCCCTCGCCGCGCACGCGGGATGGCGAGCCGATCGTGGACCGCACGGTGCGCCCCGGGATCTCCGTGCTGCTGACGGACTCCATTCGGCTCATCAAGGACAAGCGCGTCGGGCTGATCACGAACCAGACCGGCCTCGACGAGAAAGGGCGCAGCACCGTCGACCTGCTCTTCGCCGACGAGCGCGCCACCAAGGCCAACGTGAAGCTCGTCGCGCTCTTCTCGCCGGAGCACGGCATTCGCGGCACCGAGGATCGCACCAACCTGCCGAACGAGGTCGACGCCAAGACCGGGCTGACCATCTACTCGCTCTATCAGCGCTCCACGATCTCGCCGCCGGACAGCACGCTGCGCGGGGTGGACGTGCTGGTGGTGGACCTGCAGGACATCGGCACGCGCACGTGGACCTACGTGGGCGTGATGCTGTTCGCGATGCACGCGGCCGACCGGCTCGGCATTCCCTACGTGGTGCTCGACCGACCCAATCCGCTGGGCGGCCAGCGGGTGGAAGGCGTGCTGCTCGATACGGCGATCGCCGACGCGCGCGAAGGCACGGCGGCCACGCCGCGCAGCGGGTTCGCCCTCTGGCCCGTGCCGCTGCGGCACGGCCTGACCATGGGCGAGCTGGCGCGCCTCTTCCACCGCGAACTCGGCCTCAAGGGGCAGCTGCACGTGGTGCCGATGGCCAACTGGCGGCGGGCCATGTGGTTCGACGACACGAAGCTCCCTTGGGTGAAGCCATCGCCCAACCTGCCCACGCTCACGAGCGCGCTCGTGTATCCCGCGCTCGTGCCGTTCGAGGGGACGAACGTGTCGGTCGGGCGCGGCACCGACGAGCCGTTCCAGCGTGTCGGCGCGCCGTGGTTTCGCGCGGACAGCGTCCGCAAGCTGCTGGCCGACCTCGAGCTGTCGGGGGTGCGCTTCGAGTCCGAGCGCTTCACCCCCTCGAAGCCGGGCGACAGCAAGTACGATGGCCAGAGCATCCCCGGGGTGCGCATTCACGTGACCGACCGGGATCGCATCCAGGTGGCGCGGGTCGGCGCGGCGGTGCTGTGGGCGATCGCCAAGGCGCACGGACCGGAGTTCACGCTGCGCGAGGCCACCGTGGACGCTCGGCTCGGGTCGCCCGCGATGCGCGCCGCGCTGGTGTCCGGCGAGGATCCGGATCGGGTGATCGACCGGCTGCTCCCTTCGCTGGTCACATACGAGCAGAACGTGCGGAAGTACCATCTCTACCGTTAGAGAGAGCGGGGTCCTAGCTTTGTCACGGTCGTGTCGCGGGTGAGCGGTTCCGGATGGAGCCGCTCCTGGCACGATGCGTGCGCGTGGCCGTGCCGATCATGGCGGCCGCGGCGCCGCCTCCCTCGCGCCTGATCGGCATGAACGCACTGTGGAGCGGGATCCAACGTGGATACCTCCGGGTCATCGGACCCGTGGGGGATTTCCTCGTGCGCCACCGCGTCAAGCCGAACACGATCACCACGATCGGCACGATCTGCACCCTCGTCGCGGGTGCGATCTTCGCCTCGGGGCACATCCGGACGGCCGGCTGGTTCCTCGGGCTCACGGCGCTGTTCGATGTACTGGATGGCACCGTGGCGCGCCGCACCGGCACGAGCAGCGTCTTCGGCGCCTTCTACGATTCCACGCTCGACCGTGTGAGCGACGGCGCGCTGCTCGGGGGGCTGGTGGTGTTCTACGCCATCAACCCCGTGCACCATAGCGTGCCGCTGCTCGTGATCACGCTGCTCGGCCTGATCGGCGCGTTTCTCACGTCGTACACACGCGCTCGCGCCGAGTCGCTCGGCGTGGACGCCAAGGTCGGCCTGTTGCAGCGTCCCGAGCGGATCACGCTGCTGTCGGCGCCGCAGGCGTTCTTCGGGCTCGCGCTCGACGGCTGGGTGCTGGCCGGCATCGTCACGCTGCTGAGCGTGACGGCGTGGATCACGGTCGCGCAGCGCATGGCGTACGTGCACCGCATGACCACGGGCGCGTCCGACGTGCCCCCCGTTCCTCCTTCGCTTTCTTCGACGCCGGCGCTGGCTCCAGTGCCCGGTACTTCCCTTCAGGGAGATTGATCTTCGTGCCCGACACCACCAGCGGTACTCCCGCGACCATCGCGCCGGCCACCGGCAAGCTCGTCATCTTCACGCCGGGCCTTGGCGCGGTCGCCACGACCTTCATCGCCGGCGTCGAGCGCGTGCGCCGTGGCCTGTCCGTGCCGATCGGTTCGCTGACGCAGATGGCCACGATCCGCCTCGGCAAGCGCACCGACGCGCGCAGCCCGCTCATTCGCGACTTCGTGCCGCTCACCGCGCTGCAGGACATCGCCTTCGCCGCGTGGGATCCCATTCCCGATGACGCGTACACCGCAGCCGTGCGTGCGGGCGTGCTGCAGGCGTCCGACCTCGAGCCGATCGCCGACTTCCTCAAGGGCATCACGCCCATGCCGGCGGCGTTCGACTCGCGCTACGTCACGCGCCTGCAGGGCACGAACGTGAAGACCGGCGCGAACAAGCGCGACCTCGCCGAGCAGCTGCGGCAGGACATCCGCGACCAGAAGGCGAAGCACGGTGCCGAGCGCGCGGTCATGGTGTGGTGCGGCTCCACCGAGACGTTCATCAAGCCGGGCCCGCAGCACCAGACGATCGAGGCGTTCGAGAAGGCCATGGAGGAGAACGACGACGCGATCGCGCCGTCGATGCTCTACGCCTACGCAGCCATCATGGAAGGGGTCGCGTACTGCAACGGCGCGCCCAATCTCTCGGCCGACTTCCCGGCGCTGCTCGACCTCGCGGTCGCGCGCGGCGTGCCGGTCTCCGGCAAGGACTTCAAGACCGGCCAGACGTGGATGAAGACCGTCATCGCGCCGGGCCTCAAGGCGCGCATGCTCGGCCTCGAGGGGTGGTATTCCACCAACATCCTCGGCAACCGCGACGGCGAGGTGCTCGATGATCCGGCGTCGTTCAAGACGAAGGAAGAGTCCAAGCTCTCCGTGCTGCACAACATCCTGCAGCCCGAGATGTACCCCGAGCTCTACAAGGACTTCTCGCACGTCGTGCGCATCAACTACTACCCGCCGCGCGGCGACAACAAGGAAGGCTGGGACAACATCGACATCACCGGGTGGCTGGGCTACCCGATGCAGATCAAGGTGAACTTCCTCTGCCGCGACTCCATCCTGGCCGCTCCCATCGTGCTCGACCTCGCGCTCTTCAGCGACTTCGCACAGCGCGCCGGCATGAAGGGCATCCAGGAGTGGCTGTCGTTCTACTACAAGAGCCCGCAGACGGCGCCGGGGCTGCAGGCCGAGCATGACCTGTTCATCCAGCAGACCAAGCTCAAGAACACGCTGCGTCACCTCATGGGCGAAGACGTGATCACGCACCTCGGCCTGGAGTACTACCAGTGATCGCCGCGACGGGTCGCGGTGCGCGGATCCTGCTCGCGCTCGGGACGATGGCGGTCATCGCCTCGTCCTGCGCCGGCAGCGATCGTCGCCCCAACGAGTTCCGGATGGCGACCGAGTCGTTCTCGATTCGCGTCTCACCCGACCCGTCGCCCCCGCGGGCGCTCGAACAGATCAGCTGGACGGTGGTGGTCACCGACAAGGAGACCGGCCGTCCGATCGATGGCGGCGAGGGGCGCATCTTCGCCTCGAGCCGCGATGGCAAGAACATCGCCAACGGCTTCGCGCCCACCGAACAGGTCGGCACGTATCGCACGACGCTCTTCTTCGTGACGGCCGGCACGTGGGCCATGGGCGTGCAGTTCCGGCGTGATTCCACGCAGGTGCTCGAACGCACGGAGGACTGGACGCAGGACGTGCGCACCGCCGAAGAACCGGGCGAGTACACGCTCCCCTCGAGCGCCATTCCCGTGGCGCCGCGCCCGGATTCCACGGCCCCCGATTCCTCCGCTCCGGAGGGCGCGGCCGCGCCGCGTTGAGTCATGCGCCTGTTTCATCGCACGTCGCTGCATCCGGAGGTCGTGCTGCAGGAGGCCGACGCGCACTTCGGCGCGCTCGGCCTCGCCATCGTGACGGCCGAGGCGCGCCGACGGCAGTATCGCGGTCCGCTCGGCGCGCTCGCGCTCGCGGTCAAGATGGAAGGAGGACACTACACGTTCGTCGAGGCGCACACGGACCAGGTCGGTGAGAGCCGGCTCGACAAGAACGTGAAGAAGTACTTCGTGCGCCTGCATCGGCTCGCCGATCCGCGACATGAACTCGAGGCGGCGTACTGATGGCGCGCACCGGCACCCGCACCGGCACCCGCACCGGCACCCGCACCGGCACCCGCACGACGCCGGCGATCCCCGCGCGTCCGAGTGACGCCCTGACGCGCGCGCAGAAGCTCGAGCTCTACTACTGGATGCGGCTCACGCGCCAGCTCGAGGAGCGGCTGGTGAACCTGTATCGCCAGACCAAGGTGGTCGGTGGCCTCTTCCGCTCGCTCGGGCAGGAGGCCGATGCCGTGGGCAGCTGCTTCGCGCTCGAGCAGCG
This sequence comes from Gemmatimonas sp., assembly GCA_011390885.1. GTDB lineage: Bacteria > Gemmatimonadota > Gemmatimonadetes > Gemmatimonadales > Gemmatimonadaceae > JAABRT01. The sequence continues at coordinate 25,484 of JAABRO010000001.1, forward strand.
CGACGTGATGTCCCCGCTCATCCGCAACCTCGGGGCCATGCTCGTGAAGGGCGCGACGCCGGTCGAGGTGCTCAAGCAGTACATGGCCAGGGGCGATTCGCCCACGCGCGGGCGTGAGCTCAACATCCATTTCGGCGACATCGGCGAGGCCGGCGCCACGCGCGGCTTCCTCGGCCAGATCTCGCCGCTTGGCGACATGGTGCCCGTCATGGCCGGTGTCACGCTCAGCTTCAAGATGCGCGGCGAGGATCGCGTGGGGCTCGTGTACGTCGGCGACGGCGCCACGAGCACCGGGGCGTTTCACGAGGGCATCAACTTCGCCGCGGTGCAGAAGTGTCCGCTCGTGGTGGTGGTCGAGAACAACGGCTACGCGTACTCCACGCCCACGCACAAGCAGACGGCGGCAAAGCAGTTCATCGACAAGGCCATCGGCTACGGTGTGCCGGGGCTGCAGGCCGACGGCAACGATGTGCTCGCCGTGTATGACGTGACGAAGCAGGCCGTCGATCACGCGCGGGCGGGGCATGGCGTGACCCTCGTGGAACTCATCACGTATCGTCGCAAGGGACACGCCGAGCACGACAACCAGTCGTACGTGCCGCCCGGCGAGATCGAGCGCTGGGCCGCCGAGAATGATCCGCTCGACCGCTACCTGGTGGTGCTGCGCGAGCAGCTGGGCGCGACCGAGGCGGAGATCGGGGCCATTCACGATCGGGTGCAGCGCGAGATCGACGAGGCCACGGACGAGGCGGAGCGCTCGGGACCGCCTGAGCCGCTCGACGCGCTGCGCGGTGTGTACGCCGATCCGCCGCAGGAGCAGCCGTTGTGGTTCCGGCGCGAGGCCGCAGGCGATGCCTATGGGGCCGAGCGTCCGGAAGGGTGGGGCACCTGGAACGCCGCGGAGAAGCCGGCATGAGCGCGGCGAAGCAGCCCACGCCGGCCGCCGGCGAGATCACGTACCTCGAGGCGATTCGCGAAGCGCTCTTCGAGGAGATGGCGCGCGACGAGCAGGTGTTCTGCCTCGGCGAGGACATCGGGGCCTTCGGCGGTGCCTTCAAGGTCACCGAAGGGCTGTTGGCGCGCTTCGGCGAACAGCGGGTGATCGACAGCCCGATCAGCGAGATCGCGCTCGTCGGCGCGGCCGCTGGCGCGTCGCACATGGGCATGCGCCCCGTCGTCGAGATGCAGTTCATCGACTTCCTGGCCAACGCCTACGACATGCTCACGAACTACGTGGCCACGGCGCGCTACCGCGCGTTCCTGCCGTGCCCCATGGTCGTGCGCGGCCCGAGCGGCGGCTACGTGCGCGGCGGGCCGTTCCATTCGCAGAACCCGGAGGCGGGGTTCCTGCACACGCCGGGGTTGAAGATCGTCTATCCCGCCACAGCCGCCGATGCGAAGGGGCTCATGAAGGCCGCCATTCGCGACGACGACTGCGTGCTCTTCTTCGAGCACAAGTACCTGTATCGCCGCGTGAAGGACGTGATGCCGGCCGGTGATCACGTCGTGCCGATCGGGCAGGCGCGCATCGCGCGCGAAGGTACGGATGTCTCGATCATCACCTACGCGAGCACGGTCTGGAAGTCGCTCGAGGCGGCCGAACAGCTTGCGGCGGAGGGGATCTCGGTCGAGGTGCTCGACCTGCGCTCGCTCGCGCCCATGGATGACGAGGCGATCTTCCGCACGGTGAAGAAGACCAATCGCCTGCTGATCGTGCACGAGGACACGCGAACGGGCGGCATTGCGGGTGAGATCACGGCTCGCGTCTCGGAAACGTGCTTCGAGTGGCTCGACGCGCCGATCCTGCGCGTGACCGCGGCGGACATCCCGCTGCCGTACGCGCCGCCGCTCGAGGACTACGTGTTGCCGCAGACATCGGATATCGTTCGGGCGGTGCGGCGCCTCGCCGCCTACTGACCCGACACGATCCGATGGCCGATACCAGCAAGCCGCAGTCTCGCGAGCGTCCCAACACGCACCCCGCCGACATCCGCACGGCGCCGCCCGCCGGGCCGGCGCTCAGCGACGAGGATCGTCGCATGGCGAAGATCGGAGTCGGCTGCTTCACCACGTTCATCGGGGCCATCAGCGGCGCCATGATCGGGGTGCTCGTGGCCGTTGGCGTTTCGTTCGGCACGCGCTGCAAGCCCCTCGAGGGCTTGCCGGCGTGCGATTGGCATATCTTTGCAGGGTGGGGCGCGCTGATCGGCGCGATTTCCCTGCCGACTTTGGCACTCTCGCGACTCCGCCGGCGCGAACGCGCCGGCGGGTGAGCGCAGCTCGAGGAGAATTTCGTGGCCCGCGTTGACGTCATCATGCCCCAGATGGGCGAGTCCATCGCCGAAGGTACCGTGTCCCGCTGGCTGAAGGCCGTGGGAGATACGGTCAAGCGCGACGAGCCGATCTTCGAGATCTCCACCGACAAGGTGGATGCGGAGATCCCGTCGCCGTCCTCGGGCGTGCTCCTCGAGATCCTGGTCGGCGAGGGCAAGACGGTGGAAGTCGGCACCGTCGTCGCGCGCCTCGAGACCGATGCCGCGGCGGCCGCCGCCGCGCCGGCGCCCGCACCGGCCGTGCCGGCGGCCGCCGAGCCCGCGCCCAGCGTGGTCGCGCCGGCCAGCGCCGCCCCGGTCGCAGCCAGTGCCGCCCCCGCGCCGAGCGCCCCCGCCGGTTCGGTGGAGGAGCGCCTGCGCACCAAGTCGTCGCCGCTGGTGCGCAAGATGGCCGCCGAGCATGGCGTGGAGCTGTCGGCGCTGAGCGGATCGGGCATCGCCGGGCGTGTCACGAAGCGCGATCTCGAGGCGCATCTCGCCGCGGCCCCTGCCGCGCCCGCCGCCGCGGCCCCCTCGCGCCCGGCTGCGTCCATGCACGCGCCTGCGGGTGTGGGCGGGATCGAACAGGCCAGCGCCACGCCGTGGCCCGGTGACCGCGTCGAGCCGATGTCGAAGATGCGCAAGGCCACGTCCGATCACATGTTCATCGCCAAGCGCGTGGCCGCGCACGTCACGTCGTTCTTCGAAGTCGACCTCACGCGCATCGCGCGCATCCGTGCCAAGGAGCGCGCGAACTTCGAGAAGCAGTCGGGGCAGAAGCTCACGTACCTCCCGTTCATCTGCCGCGCCGTGGTGCAGCAGCTCAAGCGGCACCCGATGATCAACTCCGCGGCGAACGGCACGGACATCATCTATCGCCAGCAGTACAACCTTGGCATCGCCGTGGCCATCGAGCCCACGGGGCTGCTCGTGCCGGTGGTGCGGCGTGCCGACGAGCTCTCGCTCACGGGGCTCACGCGCACCATCAACGACCTCGCGGCGCGGGCGCGCACGAAGAAGCTCCAGCCGAGCGAGCTGCAGGACGCCACGTTCACGATCACCAATCCCGGCGTCTTCGGCTCGCTCGCCGGCACGCCCGTCGTGCCCGTCGGCACGTCGGCCATCCTCGGACTGGGCGCCATCGAGAAGCGTCCCAAGGTGATCACCGGACCCGATGGCGAGGACACCATCGCGATCCGCACCTGCGCGTACTTCTCGCTCTCGTTCGACCATCGCATCATCGACGGGGCCGACGCCGATCGTTTCATGGCCGACCTCAAGGCCTCGCTCGAGAGCGTCAGCGAGACGCTCGAATGAGTGGAGCGCGCACGCTGCTCGTGACGGAGCGCGTCGTCGCGCCCGAGTCGCGTGCGCGCTACGTGGAGTCGCTGTCGGGGCTGCGCGATCGCTGCGTGGCCTCGGGCGTGCAGTTCTGGGCGTTCGAGCACGAGACGGAGCCCGGCCGCTTCCTCGAGTTCGCCGAGGCGAAGCACCCCGCGCTGCTCGACGCGCTCGAGACCGATGGTTCGACCGGCGCGCGCTGGCGTTCGGTGGAGCTCGGCTGAGATGCCCGGTCGCCACCTCGAGGTCGATGGGCGCACCTGGCGCGTCTATCCCAGCGGTTTTCTCACGCAGTCCACGGCCGACGAGTTCTCGCTCATTTTCGTGACAGGCGCCGGCCCGACGCGTGAGGTGCGGTTCACCCGGTTCACGCCGCCGGCCACCCGCGCGCGCGAGCAGGCCCTCGCCGAACTCGATGAGCACGCACTCCGGCGGCTGTTCCTCATGTCGCAGGGGAGCGTGCGCGCACCCGAAGCCGGGTACCGCGCGTGACCGGCCTCGCCCCGGAAGCAGGAGCGCCGCCCGTCACGCGCTACGTCGACCTGCAGACGCACACCACCGCCTCCGATGGCGTGCTGCCGCCCGCGGCCGTGGTCGAGGCGGCGGCGAAGGCGAAGCTCGCCGCCATCGCGATCACCGACCACGATTCGATCAGCGGCGTTGCGGAAGCAGAGGCCGCCGGTGAGCGGCTCGGGGTGCGCATCGTGACCGGCGTCGAACTCGCGGCGCACTTCGAGGGCGACGAGTATCATCTGCTCGGGCTGCACATTGCCGACCGGGCGGCGCTCGAACGCGACCTCGAGGGATTCCGCGAGGAACGCATCGAGCGCGCCCGGGACATGGTGCGCGTGCTCAACGCGCACGGCATGCCCGTCACGCTCGACGCCGTGCTCGAGCAGGCCGGCAACGGCGCGGTGGGTCGTCCGCACCTGGCTCGCGCGCTGATGGCCGGCGGATGGGTGCGCGACTTCCGCGATGCCTTCGATCGCTGGCTCGGTTGGGGCAAGCCCGCGTTCGTGGAGAAGGGCAAGCTCACCGTGGCCGACGCGGTGGCGCTGCTGCATCGAGTGGGCGCGCTCGCCGTGTGGGCGCACCCCGCCGACCTCGCCACCGAGACGCGGCTCGGCAAGCTCAAGGCGCTCGGCCTGGACGCCGTCGAGGTGCTGCATCCGAGCCACCCGCAGGCGCTCGCCGAGCGCATCTACGATCGCGCCGAGCGGCTCGGGCTGTTGCCAAGCGGCGGCTCCGACTGGCACGGTGCGGCGGAGGGGCCGCGTCAGCTCGGCGGCCAGCTCGTGCCCTACGTGTGGCTGGCTCGGCAGGACATGGCCATCGCGGAGCGGCAGGGATGACAGTCGCGTCCCGCGTCACGCTCGTGACCGGGGGCGCGCGGCGGGTCGGGGCCGCCATCGTGCGCGCCTGCGCGCGGCGCGGCGATGCCGTGGTCATCCACGCCGCACACAGTGTCGACGAGGCGGAGGCGTTGGCGCGCGAACTGCGCGAAGCGGGCGGGCGCGCGGCCGTCGTGACCGCTGACCTGCGGCACCCGGATGCGCCCGCACGTCTCATCGCGGAGGCGCACGCGGCGTTCGGTCGCCTCGACGTGCTCGTCAACTCCGCCGCCAACTTCGTGCACGCGCCACTGATGGCGCTGTCCGTTGCGCAGTGGGATGAAGCCTTCGCGCTCAACGCGCGCGCGCCGTTCTTTCTCGCGCAGGGGGCGGCGCGTGTGATGACCGCCGGTGGTGTGATCGTGAATATCGTCGACCACCTCGCCTTCGAGACGATCCCCTCGATGGTCGTACATGGCGCGGCCAAGGCCTCGCTCGTGCACGTGACGCGCACGCTCGCGCGCGCGCTCGCGCCGTCGGTCCGCGTGAACGCCGTCGCCCCCGGCCTGGTGGCGGCGCCCGACGACTGGACCGACGAGGAGGAGGCGCGCTTCCTGCGCCAGGTGCCGCTCGGGCGCGCGGGCACGGCGGGCGACGTGGCCGATGCCGTGTGCTGGCTCGTGGACGCGCCCTACGTCACGGGCGTCGTGCTGCCGGTGGACGGCGGCCGCGGCGTCGCGCGCTGACGCGCGGACGGACGAGCGATGCGGGAGCGGCTCGACCTCGGTCATGTCGTCGTCATCGGCGGCGGTTGCTACGGCAGCTGGTACACGCAGCAGCTCGCGCGCGCTGCCGAGAAGGGGGCGCTGGCGGTGGAGCGGGTCACCGTGGTGGACCGCGACGCCGAGTGCCGGGTGGCGCAGGAGCAGTCGCGCTACGACGCGTTGCCCCTCGACGTGGCCACGGCGTCGTGGGACGCGTGGCTGGCGCAGTGGCTCGCGGGGATGCGCGAGACCGGCGCGGCACGCGCGGCCATCGTCCCCTCGCCGCTCATGCCGCACCTGCTGCTCGACTGGCTGCTCGCGCGGGCGGCGCAGCGATGGCCTGACCGCCTGCTGTCCGTCGAACCGCTCGAGGCGCCGCCGCCGATGCCGTGGTCCCGTGCCGCGCCCGATGGGCGGCACTACGTGAGCTTCGCCGAGTGGATGTGCCCGGTGAACTGCATCGAGCCGGCACGCTGCCCGGCCACACGCGGTCCGCGCGACTGGAGCATGCCGCCGGCGATCGCGCGGTACGCCGAGGCGGAGCGGGCGCGCGGCCAGCCCCTCCTGGGACCGATTATCTTTCACTGTGTACACCGCACGTGGGGCGTCGGCATGATCGACGCGGCCGCGCTGCTGGCAGCCGACGACCTGGTCGCGCGCGCTGCCGCCGACGGAGACACCCGCTTCCTCGTCGGCACGGTGTCCCACTGTCACGGGGCGCTCGGCGTCATGCGCATTCAGGGCACGCCCCCTTCACCCTTGTCGCTCGCACATGTCCAAGACTCGTGAAACCGTGGTCATCATCGGCAGCGGACCCGCTGCCTGGACCGCTGCCGTCTACGCCTCGCGGGCGAACCTCGATCCCGTCGTCTACGAGGGAGAGATCTCGCGGGAGATGGTGCCCGGCGGGCAGCTCATGTTCACCACGGACATCGAGAACTTCCCCGGCTTCCCCGAGGCACTCGGCGGGACCGACCTCATGGAGCGCATGAAGGCGCAAGCCGTGCGCTTCGGCACGCGGGTCGTGTCGGAGAACATCGAGGCCGTGGACTTCAGCGGCCATCCGTTCGTGCTCACCACGAGCGGCGGCGCGCGCATCACCGCCAGCGCCGTCATCGTGGCCACGGGCGCGCGTGCCAACTGGCTCGGCCTCTCGAGCGAGGAGCGGCTCGCCCGCACGGGTGGCGGCGTCTCGTCCTGCGCCGTGTGCGATGGCGCCCTGCCGGCGTTCCGCAACCAGCGCCTCGTCGTGGTCGGCGGCGGCGACTCCGCGATGGAGGAGGCGCTCTACCTCACGAAGTTCGCGAGCGAGGTCGTCATCGTGCATCGGCGCGACAGCTTCCGCGCGTCCAAGGTCATGGCCGATCGCGTGCTGCAGGACCCGAAGATCCGCGTGGAGTGGAACGCGGCCGTCACCGACGTGCTCGGCGACGACTTCATCACCGGCGTGCGCCTGCAGGACACGCTCAGCGGCGAGTCGCGCGACCTCGAGTGCGGCGGGCTCTTCGTGGCCATCGGACACACGCCCAACACCGCGTTCCTGGGCGGCCAGCTCGCGCTGCACGAGAATGGCTACATCCAGACGCCCGAGGCGTGGCGCACCACCACGAGCGTGCCGGGCGTGTTCGCGGCGGGTGACGTGATGGACAGCTACTACCGGCAAGCGGTGACGGCGGCCGGCACCGGCTGCATGGCGGCCCTCGAGGCCGAGCGGTGGCTCGCGCATCATGCGGTTCCCGCCGCGGGTGCGATCGCGTGAAGGTGATCGGCTGCACCGTCGGCCCGCTGCAGGAGAACGCGTGGCTCGTGATCGACGAGGAGGCCGGCGAGGCCGTGCTCGTCGATCCGGGTGACGAGGCCGAGCGGCTGGCTGACCTGGTCGCGGCGCACGACGCGCGGCTGACCGGCATCTGGCTCACGCATGCGCACGTCGATCATGTCGGAGCCGTGGGGCCGCTGGTCGAGCGCTTCGGCGCGCCCGTCGCGCTGCATCCCCTCGACCTGCCGCTGTACGAGCGAGCGCCTTCGATCGGGGTCATGTACGGCATGCGGATTCCGCCACTGCCGGCACCGGAGGTCCAGCTCGCCGAGGGGGACGTGGTCCACGTGGGCTCACTCGCGTTCGAGGTCGTGCACCTGCCCGGGCACGCGCCGGGTCACGTGGCGTTCGTGGGGCAGGGCGTCGCGCTCGTTGGCGACGTGGTGTTCGCCGGGTCGATTGGCCGCACCGACTTGCCGCTCAGCGACCCGCGCGCCATGCGGCAGTCGCTTGCGCGCGTGGCGGGTTGGGCCCCCGAGACGGTGCTGCACCCCGGCCACGGGCCGAGCACGACCGTGGGCCGCGAGCTGGCGTCCAATCCGTTCCTCTCCGGGCTCGCGCGCCCGGTTGGTTCCTGAGGCCGACTCCCGGGTATACGACCGGGTCCCGCCGTGTTCTGCCGCGCTGCAGCTTCCTCCGCTTCTCCTTCGATGCCGACTCCGCCTCTTTCTCCTCGTCGCATGCGCCTTTCCGTCCTGCTGGCCGCTGCCGCCGCCCTGTCGCTGTCCGCCTGCCTCTCGACCAGTGAGGTGCGCGGCACGAATCGCTACGGCTCCATTACCATCGGGGCGTCCGGCGGCTCGACCGGACCGTTCGTCGCCACGCCGACGGCCGCCTTCTTCACCGGGCGGCCGACGGAACTGCCCACGAGTCGCACAACCACCGATCAGTGCGGGACGTTCGCCTTCACGCGGGAGTCCTTTGCCCCCGGCAACCTCGATGCGGGCAGTGCGCTGCAGCTGCTCGTGGGGAACGAGGGCTACCAGATGGAGGAGTCGGCGCAGGTGCCCGGCATCTACACGCTCCCGGGTGGGGGCAGTTTCTCCTACAGTGCCGGCGATTCGATTCGCGTGTCGGTGCCCGGTGCGGCCGGCGGATTTCCCGCCTCGCAGGTCGCGCTGCGACTCGCCGAGCCCATCCGCCTCGGGCCGGTGGTGCTGACGGATGACCAGGACCTGCCGATCACGTGGGAGTCGAACGGCGACGCGAACTCCGGCGTCATCATCTCGGTGCGCTTCACCACGTCGGTGACGTCGGAGATCCCTGACGCGCAGGTGCTCTGCGTGGTGCGCGACAATGGCGCGTACACGATTCCTGCCGCCACGCTCGGCCAGTACTTCGCCTCCAACCCGGCGTCGCGCCAGCTCAACGTGCTGCGCTGGCGCACGAACTTCAGCACGGTCGATGAGCGCTCGTCGCTCTACATCGTGTCCACGCTCGACACCACGATGGCGCTGATCGACTGACGCGTCGCCAGGCGCCGCGGCCGCGGAGGCCACGCGTGACCACACGGGACGAAACGGATCCGCTGGGCACGATGCCCGTGCCAATGGACGCGCTCTATGGCGTGCAGACGGCGCGGGCGTTGCGCAACTTCCCCATCAGTGGACTGCGTCCGCTGCCGGCCTTCGTGGACGCCGTGGTGCACATCAAGCGCGCCGCGGCGATCACGCATCGGGAGACGGGCCGGCTGGAGCCGCGCCTCGCCGCCGCGATCGAGCAGGCCGCCGACGAAGTGCTTGCCGGCCGGCACCGCGAGCACTTCGTCGTCGATCCCTACCAGGCGGGTGCCGGCACGTCACACAACATGAACGTGAACGAGGTGCTCGCCAATCGCGCGAACGAGCTCCTCGGCGCCGCGCGTGGTGCCTACGCCCCGGTGCATCCGAACGATCACGTCAACATGGCGCAGTCCACGAACGACGTGATCCCCACGGCGATCCGCATCGGCGCGCTGGCGCTGCTCGCGCCGCTCGTCGAGGCCGCGTCGTCGCTGGCCGCGTCGTTCGCGGAGCGCGGTGAGGCATTCGACGATGTGCTCAAGAGCGGGCGCACGCACCTGCAGGATGCGATGCCGATCCGGCTGGGCCAGGAGTTCGCGGCCTACGCCCACGTGCTGCAGCGCGCGCTGGCGCGTGTACAACAGGCGGCCGAGTGGCTGCGCGAGCTCGGGATCGGCGGCAGCGCGGTGGGCACCGGGGTCAACGTGGAGCCTGCGTATCCCGCGCTCATGGTCCGGCACCTGTCGGCGGCGACGGGTCTCCCGTTGCGCGTCGGTGGCGATCGCATCGCCCTCATGCAGAGCATGGGCGACGCGGCGGCGCTCAGTGCGGCGCTTCGCGGGTTCGCCATCGACCTCGGCAAGATCGCGTCGGACCTGCGCCTCCTCGTGAGCGGACCGCGCACGGGGCTCGACGAGATTTCGCTGCCGGCCGTGCAGCCGGGCTCGTCCATCATGCCAGGCAAGGTGAATCCGTCCATCCCGGAGATGGTCAATCAGGTCTGCCTGCAGGTGTTCGGCAACGACACCACGATTGCGATGGCGGCGGAGCAGGGGCAGCTCGAGCTCAACGTCATGATGCCCGTGATCGCGCACAACCTCTTTCAGTCGATGGGCCTCCTCACGCATGCCATCGTCGCGTTCGACCAGCGGTGCGTGCGCGGGATCGAGGCGAATCGGGCGATGTGCGCGTACTGGCTCGAGCGGTCCGCCGCCCTCGCCACCGCGCTCGCGCCGCACATCGGGTACGCGCGCGCGGCCGACCTCGGCAAGCGTTCCGTGCGCGAGGGCGTGCTGGTGCGCGACCTCGTCGAGCGCGAGCAGGTGCTGCCGGCCGAGCAGCTCGCGCGCGCACTCGACCTGCGGGCCATGACGGAGATCGGCGTGCCGGGCTCGCTTGCTCAATCCGCCCCGCCGGCCGTAGACTCCTGACATGCGTATCACGACGTGGGCCGAGTACGGCTTGATCTGCGCGCTGCACCTGGCGCGGCGGCCCGATGAGGGTCCGGTCACCGGCCGGGACATTGCCGCCACCGAGCGGCTTTCGGGCGACTACGTGGAGCAGATCCTGCTCCGCCTGCGCCGTGCCGGTCTCGTCAAGAGCACGCGCGGTGCGCGCGGAGGCTACCAGCTGGCTCGCCCCGCGAGCGCGATCACGGTGCGCGACGTGATCAAGGCCTCCGAGCTCTCCACCTTCGACCTGCACTGCGTCTCGCACCCGGTGGACAGCGTGCGCTGCTCCGATGCGGCGGAGTGCAGCATTCGCCCGGTCTGGATGCTGCTGCAGCAGCGGATCGACGAGGTGCTCGACAGCGTGTGCCTGCAGGACCTGCTCGCGCAGGAGTCGACGGTGCGCGAACGCGTGGGGCTGCCTGCGGTCGACGACGACGTGCGCGACGGGCGCCTGTCGCTGCCCGTCCTGCCCGGCTGATCGGCGTGGGGCTGCTGGCCAACCTCCGGGAGCAGCGGCGCCGACAGGCAGCGGCCGAGCGCTATGTGGCCTCGCTGCTCGTGCCGGCCGACGCCGAGGACGTCGCGTGGCTCATGGAAGGGGCTGGGGTGTCGCGCGCGGTGGTGGAGCGGGAACTCGCGTTCGCGCAGCGCGCCATCGGCCTGATCGTGGCCGAACGCGACGCACTCGACGATCGCACGGCCGCCGACGTCGCGCACGCCATCGATGCGCTCGTCAAGCGCGAGGCCGGGTCGCAGCGCGAGCAGGCCGAGGACTGGATCGATCACTGGCTGGAGTATCACGACGCACTGGACGTGCGCGGGCGTGCCGAGCCGCCGCTTCGCCGCATCGCGCGCGTGCTGCTCCGCCGCGTCGGCGTGTCCGATCCGGGCTCGGCACAACTCGTGCGCGCGGTCGGCATCGTGACCCGCAACCGGCTCGCGGCGAACGAGGCGCTCACCGCGGCCTTCGGGGTGGCCGACCTGCCAGAGGATCGCCTGCCGTCCGAGGTGTATCGGGAACGCACCGGCCACGGCTGACCGCCGAACGATCGGACTGAGGCAAACGACGAACGCGGCGGATCGCTGGGAAGCGACCGCCGCGTTCGTGTGTACTACGGCTCACAGGTGCCGAAGGCCGGACTCGAACCGGCACGGGCTTGCGCCCACTGCGCCCTGAACGCAGCGCGTCTACCAATTCCACCACTCCGGCAAACCGTCACGACTGCGTCGTGTCGGAGAACGCTCAGTATAGATCCGTGAGGGGGGCGAAGTCAACGTGTGCCAGCCGACAGTGTTGTGTGGCACCCTCGCGGACCCTTAGCTTCCCGGTCGAATGCCGAAAGCCGACAGCAGCGAACATCCGAAAGAATCGATCGCGCGGAACAAGCGCGCGCGTCACGACTACGAAATCCTGGACACCTGGGAGGCCGGCATCGTGCTGCGCGGAACCGAGGTGAAGGCGCTGCGCGAGGGACGGGCCAACCTGACCGATGCCTACGGCATCATCATGGACGGCGAGGTGTTCCTGCTCAACCTCAACATCGGGGCGTATGGACTGGGCAACCAGTTCAACCACGAGCCGACCCGGTCCCGCAAGCTGTTGCTCCACCGGCGGGAAATCCGTCGAATGATCGGCGCCGTGGAGCGCCAGGGACTCACGCTGATTCCGCTGGAGCTGTACTTCGTGCGGGGACGGGCCAAGGTCGTGCTCGGCCTCGGGCGAGGCAAGAAGGCCCACGACAAGCGAGAGGACCTCAAGCGCAAGGACGCCGATCGTGAGATCGCGCGCGCGTTGCGCAGCCGCTAGGTCGTCCTCCCCCTCGTCCGCGAACTGCTGCCGTGCTCCTCTCCCTGCTGTGTGCCTGCCAGGTCGCCGTGGCTTCACCCGCGCCGCTCGTCGTGCGCGTGGGGGACAAGGTGCGCAGCGTCCCGGTCGTCGCGCACCCGGAGGGTGGCTCCGCGCTGCGTGCCGACCTGTTGGCCGAGGCGATCGGTGGCCGCCTGATCGACGGCGGGGCCGGGCGGTGGCGACTGGACCTGGGCGGTACGGGGATCGCGCTCACGCTGCTCGCTCCCTTTGCGGTGAGCGGCGAAGAGGCGCTGCCCATGCCCTCGTCGCCTTTCCGTAGCGGTGGCCGGGTGTTCGTGCCCTACGCGCTCGCTACCGACATCCTGCCTCGCGCGCTCGGTGGCCTGATGTTCGATCCGGCGCGGGTGGAGCTGCGGCGCATGGCGCTCGTCTCCCGCCAACCGGCCGCGCCGCGCGCGATCGCCGAGGCCTCCGCCCGCGCCTCGCGGAGTGCCGCGGAGATCGTGCCCTCGCCACGCATCCCCGACGTCTCGCCGCCGGCGCGTGCCCCGTCTCGAAAGCGCCTCGTCGTCGTGGATGCCGGACACGGTGGGCGCGACCCGGGCTCGCTCCTCCGCATCGGCAACACGACGGTGCCCGAGAAGACCGTCGCCCTGGCCGTCTCGCTCAAGCTGCGCGAGGCACTGCAGGCGCGCGGGGTGTCCGTGGTCATGACCCGCACCCGCGACACACTGATCGCGCTCGGCGACCGTGGACCGATCGCGAATCGCTCGCGCGGCGACCTCTTCGTGTCCGTGCACGTCAACGCGGCCAACCCGAACTGGCGCAACCCCGGGGCCACGCGCGGCTTCGAGACCTACTTCCTCGCCGAAGCCAAGACGGAGGATGAGGCGCGCGTCGCGCGCATGGAGAACGAAGCCGTCAAGTTCGAGACCAGCGAGGAGACCTCGCGGGGTGATCCGCTTGGCTTCATCCTGCGGGACATGGCGCAGAACGAGCACCTGCGCGAGTCGCTCACGCTCGCCGAGCTCGTGCAGCAGCGTATGAAGGGCATTCACCCGGGGCCGAGCCGCGGGGTGAAGCAGGCACCGTTCAGCGTGCTGGTGAACTCCTTCATGCCGTCGGTGCTCGTCGAGATCGGCTTCGGGTCCAACCTGCCCGAAGCACGCTGGATGACGTCGGAGGCCGGGCAGCGGCAGCTCGCCGAGGCGATTGCCGACGCATGCGTCGCGTACCTCGCGCAGTACGAGCGCAAGGTGGGCGCCAGCGAGCCGTGAGTCCCCGCGCGCGCCGTCGTTGGCGTGTGGTGCGGGCGGTCGGCTGCGTGGCGTGCTGGGCACTCGTCGCGGCGGCGTGCTCTCCGCACCTGGTCGTGCGCAACGCCGAGGTGAACGCGCGTCTCGCCATGCGCGATGCGGATGAGTATGCGCGCCGTGGTCTCGACGACAGTGCGGTCGTGCGCTACGAGCGCGCGGCGCGGTCGGCGGCGCGCGTGCTCACGCGCCGCGATTTCGAACCGGCCGACGCGATCTACTGGCAGTTCCTCCATGGGCGCGCCGCTGCGCGCTCCGGTGACTGCGAGACCGGAAGCGAGCGCCTGCAGGCGCTGTTCTGGGCTCGCGCCTTGCCTCCGGATGATGTGGTGCGCGCCGTGGAGGCGCTGGTCGAGTGCGAGCTGCTCGAGGGGAACCGGCGTCGCGCCACCACGCGCCTGCCGGAGCATCTCGACGAGCTCTCGCGCACACTCGCGGTGGACACGGTGCGCACGCTGTCTCGCGAGGCGACGCAGCGTGCGGCGATGCTGCGGGCCCGCGTGGCGTTGCTCCTCGGCGACGTCGCGCGCGCCGACTCCCTGATCTCGCTGGTGGGTGAAGCGCCGCCGCCATGGGACGCGAGAGCGGAGGCCTTCGCCACACTGGTTCGAGAGCGCGAGGCCGCGCGCGTCGACGCCGACGTGCGCGCCGCGTCGGACACGTCGGCGATCGCATCGATCCTGCGGGAGGCGGGCGCCGACACCGCGCGCTCGGATCGCCTGCAGTTGCTGCGCGACGCGTTCGAACTCGTGCGCATCCTGCAGGGCATGGAGGATGCTTCCGGCGCGGCGGACTATCTCGCGGGACACGTGGCGTGGGCGCAGCTGCGCAATCCCGCGCTCGCGGCCGCGGCCTGGGACACGCTGGCGGCGCGCTGGCCCGACGCGCCGGTGCTCGAACTCGCACTGGCGGAGGCCGCGGGGCTGCCCGAGCCGTTCGGTCAGGCGTTTCGCGTCTCGCTGCTCGCGCGCTTTCCGCGATCGAGCGCGATCGCGCAGGCGGGCGATTCGATGCGCATCGTGCGCCCCACGGAGGACGCGCAGGTGCGGGCTCTCGTCGAGGCGCGGTTCGAGCTGGCCCGCCGTGAGCTGGCCCAGCGCCTCGCGGAACGTCGTGACGCGGCGTTGCCGCCGGACGCGAGCCCCTGAGCGTGCGACTAGATTGCTTCGCGACATGACCTCCTCGCTCGCTGGTTCCGCCGTCGCCCCCGCGTCGCCCGCGCCCGCTGTCGTCGCGCGGCCGCTCGGCGTGGCGGCGGCAGGCATCGTGTTCCGCAATCCCGTGGTGCTCGCGTCGGGCACGGCCGGCTACGGCCATGAACTCGCCGAGGTCGTCGACCTCGATGCCATCGGCGGCCTCGCGAGCAAGGCCGTGAGCGTGGCACCGCGGCACGGGGCGCCCGCGCTGCGCGTCGGGGAGTTCGCCGGGGGGATGATCAACGCCGTCGGACTCGCGAACCCCGGCATGGAGGCGGTGCGCCGCGATCACCTCGGCTACATGACGGCGCACCACGCGGGCACGCGGGTGCTCATCAACGTGATCGGCTTCGCGATCGAGGAGTTCGCGCAGGTCATCGCCCACCTCGACGACCTGCCCGGGCACTCCGGCTACGAGCTCAACGTGAGCTGCCCCAACACCAAGGCGGGCGGCATCGAGTTCGGGGCCGATCCCGCGGCACTGCGCACCGTGGTGAGCACCGCGCGAGCCGCGACGCGCCGGCCGCTGTTCGTGAAGCTGTCGCCGGCACTCGGCACGGCGCTCGTTCCCGCCGCGCAGCAGGCGATCGATGCGGGCGCCGACGCGCTCACGCTGGTGAACACGATGCCGGGCCTCGTCATCGATGTGGAGTCGCGCCGGCCGCGCCTCGGCTTCGGAAGCGGCGGGGTGAGTGGGCCGGCGATCCTGCCGGTGGGCGTGCTCGCCACGTGGCGCGTCTCGCGCGCACTGCCCGGCGTGCCGCTCTGCGGGCTGGGTGGCGTGTCCACGGCCGACGACGCGCTGCAGTACATCCTCGCCGGCGCGTCGCTCGTGGGGGTGGGCACCGCCTCGCTGCGCGATCCGCGGGCACCGGAGCGCATCGTGCGCGGGCTCGCGCGGTGGTGCGACCGGCACGGCATCACCGACCTCGCCGCCCTGCGCGGCACCCTGGAGTGGCCGCAATGACCGAGACCTCCTCTGGCGCGACGCCGAGCGTCGTGCGCACCGTGACCCCGATCGTCGCCCTCGACGTCCCCGACCGCGCCGCGGCCGAGGCGCTCGTGACGGAGCTGGGGCCGGCCTGCGACTTCTACAAGGTGGGCCTCGAGCTGTACTCGGCCGACGGGCCCGGGATCGTGGCCTGGCTGCGCCTCGCCGGAAAGCGGGTCTTCGTGGACCTCAAGCTGCACGACATCCCCAACACGGTGCGGGGAGCGGCGCGGAGCGTGGCACGACACGGCGCGTCGCTGCTCACGGTGCACGCGGTGGGCGGCTCGGCGATGATCCAGGCGGCCGTCGAGGGCGCGGCAGAGGGGAGCGGGTCCGAGCCCTGTGAGATCCTGGCGGTGACGATCCTCACCTCGCTCGACGCGGCGACGGTGGGCGCGACGTGGGGGCGGGCGCCGGTGGATGTGACGGCCGAGGTGGTGCGGCTGGCCGGCGAGGCGGCGCAGGGCGGGGCGGCCGGCGTGGTGAGCAGCGGGCACGAGCTGGCGGCGCTGCGCGGCGCGCACGGGGACCGGCTGCGGTACCTGGTGCCGGGGCTCCGGCAGGCCGGGGGCGCGACGCATGATCAGCAGCGGGTGATGACGCCGGCGGCCGCGGCGGCGGCGGGCGCGTCGTGGCTGGTGCTGGGCCGGGCGGTGACGGCGGCGTCCGATCCGGTGGCGGCCCTGACGGCGATCCGGGACGATGTGGCCCTTGCCATGGGCTCCCAACTCGCGTAGATAGCAGGTCTTGGCCGAAATTCCTCCCGGCGTTGTCGGGCAATTTCGGAGGTGCTGCCGGCCCGCCGGCCACCATCACCATGCACGCGTGCGCGGGATCGCCTGCGATGCGGCCGGAACGGCTGTGTCAGGAGTGGCGATGCATCACGCGTGATCCACCGACGGACGTCCGCGCGAGCGGGTGATCCGGCACGGCGCGTGAGCGTCGGGGCGTGCAAGCGCCGAAAGGAGTCTTCGTGAAGGTTCGCAGCAGCGTGAAGCCGATCTGCGAGCACTGCAAGGTCGTCAAGCGACAGGGCGTGACTCGCATCATCTGCAAGCGCAATCCCAAGCACAAGCAGCGTCAGGGCTAAGGGAGAGCGCACAGACATGGCACGTATTTCGGGCGTCGATCTCCCTCGCGACAAGAAGGTCGAGATCGGTCTTACCTACATTTTCGGGATCGGCCGCGCGATGGCGCAGAAGATCCTGGCCGCGACCGGGGTGGACAGCGCGCAGCGCGTCCGCGACCTGTCGGACGCGGACGTCAACAAGCTCCGCCAGGAGATCGAGCGCAATCATCGCGTCGAGGGTGCCCTGCGCACCGAAGTCGCGATGAACGTCAAGCGCCTCATGGACATCGGCTCGTACCGTGGCTCGCGGCATCGTCGCGGCCTGCCGGTGCGTGGCCAGCGGACGCACACCAACGCGCGCACCAAGAAGGGGCCGCGCCGCGCCATCGCGGGCAAGAAGAAGGTGACCAAGTAACCCATGGCTACCGCAAAGAAGAGCAAGCGCGTCGTCGAGGCCGAAGGCATCGCCCACGTCAGCGCCACGTTCAACAACACGACCATCACGATCACGGACATGCACGGCAACGCCGTGTCGTGGGGGTCGGCCGGCAAGGCCGGGTTCAAGGGGTCCAAGAAGAGCACGCCGTTCGCGGCCACGGTGGCCGGCGAGCAGTGCGCGCGCGAGGCCATGTCGGCCGGTGTGCGCCGCGTGCACGTGCGGGTGCAGGGCCCGGGCAGTGGCCGCGAGTCGGCCATCCAGGCGCTCTCCACCGCCGGGCTCCAGGTCAAGTCCATTCGCGACGTCACGCCGATTCCGCATAACGGCTGCCGTCCGCCCAAGCGTCGGAGGGTCTGAACATGGCTCGTTACACCGGACCGTCCTGCCGTCAGTGCCGGCGCGAAGGCACCAAGCTGTTCCTCAAGGGCACGAAGTGCTTCACGGAGAAGTGCCCCGTCGAGCGTCGTCCGTACGCGCCGGGCCAGCACGGCCAGGCGACCGCGCGTCGTCGCAAGATGTCGGAGTACGCCAAGCAGCTGCGCGAGAAGCAGAAGATCAAGCGCACGTATGGCGTCAGTGAGAAGCAGTTCCGCAACACGTTCGAGAAGGTCGCCACGCTGCCCGGCATCACGGGCCACAACCTCCTGGCCGCGCTCGAGACGCGCCTCGACAACGTGGTGTACCGCATGGGCTTCGCGCCGAGCCGCAAGGCCGCGCGCCAGCTCATCCGGCACCGCCACATCGAGGTGAAGCAGCGCAAGGTCGACGTACCGTCGTATCAGGTGCGTCCCGGCGAGGAAGTGCGCGTGAAGCAGGGCTCGCGCGAGCTCGTGCTCGTGCAGGCGGCCATGGAGCAGGCCTCGCGCGGCGCGCCGATGTCGTGGATCGCCGTCGACCGCGAGTCGTTCAGCGGGCGCGTGCTGGAAAAGCCGATCCGTTCGGCCATCCCGCTCGCCGCGCAGGAACAGCTCGTCGTCGAACTGTACTCCAAGTAAGCAGCTCCTGCGGCGCTTCGGCGCCGTTGGTCGGGACCCGCTCTCCCGTACGAGCGTGCCGCGCGGCGGGGCGAGGCACGGCGTCGCGACCGGTGCAGTCCGCACCGGTCGTGAGACCACCCTGATTCTTCTCGAACATGTCCAACACGATTGACCTGAGCGGCCTGGTGCGCCCGCAGCTCGTCGAAGCGACGACGCGTGACGACCAGCCGATGATGGCCGAGTTCCGCCTGCAGCCGCTCGAGCGCGGCTTCGGGCATACCCTCGGCAATGCCATGCGGCGTCTGCTGCTGTCCTCCCTGCGCGGCTCTGCCGTCTGGGCGTTCCGCATCGACGGCGTGGTGCATGAGCACCAGACGATTGCCGGCGTGATCGAAGATGTGCACCAGATCATCGCCAACCTGAAGTCGCTGACGCTGGCCCTGCCCGACGACGTCGAGTCCACCGTGCTCCGCCTCAAGAAGGTGGGCCCGGGAGCCGTGACGGCCGCCGATATCCAGGCCACCGGCGGCGTGCGTGTCGTCGACGCGGCGCACCACCTGTTCACGATCTCCGACGAGCGCGAGCTCTCGGTCGAGCTGTACGTGAACAAGGGGCGCGGTTACGTCGAGTCGGAGCAGCACCCGGTCGATCGGCAGCTGCCGGTGGATACGGTGCGCATCGACGCCATCTACAGCCCCGTGCGCCGCGCCAACTTCACCGTGGGCGAGACGCGCGTGGGACAGCGCACCGACTACGACCGCCTCACGCTGACGGTCGAGACGAACGGCACCATCTCCCCCGAGGAGGCGGTCTCGTACGCGGCGGCGCTGGCGCAGACGCATTTCCAGTACTTCGTGGGCTTCGGATCGTCCACGTCGGTCTCCATCGGCGCTGCCGATGCGGCCGCCAACAGCGACGCGCTGCGACTGGCCGAGCTGTTCCGCACCCCGATCGACGACATGGAACTGTCGGTGCGATCGGTCAACTCACTCAAGAACTCGAACATCCGTTCGCTCGGTGACCTGGTTCGCCAGACCGAAGCGCAGATCCTCCAGGTGAAGAACTTCGGCAAGAAGTCGCTGAACGAAATCGCCGACCTGCTGGAGCGGCAGGGTCTGAACTTCGGCATGCGCTACGAAGAGTCGCCGTCGGAAGGCGTTCGCATTCTCGATATGGGGACGCCCCCCAGCCGCGCCGCGGAGAACGCGCCGGACGACGACGAGGAAGACGAGGACTGATGCCATGCGCCATCGCAAGGCCAACCGCCAGCTGAGGCGGACGAGCGAGCAGCGGCTCGCACTGCTTCGCAATCTCGCCACCTCGCTCATCGAGGCCGGCGCGATCGAGACCACCGAAGCCAAGGCCAAGGAGCTGCGGCCGTTCGTCGAGAAGCTCATCACCAAGGCCCGTTCCGGCACGCTGCATGCGCGTCGGCTCGCGGGACGCCACGTGCGCAAGCGTGAGGCGGCCGACAAGCTCTTCCAGGAGCTCGGCCCCAAGTTCGCCACGCGCCCGGGCGGCTACACGCGCATTCTCAAGACCGGGCACCGCAAGGGCGACGGGGCGGAGATGGCGCGGATCGAACTCATCCTGAACTGAGGCCCACGCCCATGGCCATCAATCGCAGCCGGTGCTGGACGTGCGGCAAGGGTGTTGCCTTCGGCAACAGCGTCTCGCACGCGAACAACAAGACGCGTCGTGTGTGGCGCCCCAACCTCCAGGTGGCCCGCGTCCAGCACGAAGGCGCCATCATCAAGGTGAAGGTCTGCACGCGCTGCCTCGCGGCCGGCAAGGTGCAGCGCGCGCCGCGCGGTCAGGTCGCCGTCGCGTAACTCGGACGCCACGCGCCCCGCGCGTGATCCGTTCGATGCATCCATGATGCGGCGGGGGGCCCGAACGTCGGGTTCCCCGCCGTCGTCTTGTCCACCATTCCCCGTTGCTCATGCCCACCGCGCTCATCACCGGCATCACCGGACAGGACGGCTCCTACCTGGCCGAGTTGCTGCTCGCCAAGGGGTACCGCGTCGTCGGTGTCGTCCGGCGCTCCTCCACCACGCCCTATGAGCGCATCGCCCACCTCATCGACTCCATCGAACTCGTCTCGGCCGACCTGCTCGACCAGACGTCGCTCGTCGATGCCGTCGAGGCAGTGAAGCCGGACGAGATCTACAACCTCGCCGCGCAGAGCTTCGTGCAGACCTCGTGGACGCAGCCTGTGCTCACCGGCGAGTTCACCGCGCTCGGCGTCACGCGCATGCTCGAGGCCATGCGGAAGGCCGCGCCCAAGGCGCGCTTCTACCAGGCGTCGTCGAGCGAGCAGTTCGGCAAGGTCGTGGAGACGCCCCAGCGTGAGAGCACGCCCTTCTATCCGCGCTCGCCCTATGGCGTGGCCAAGGTGTACGGGCACTGGATCACCGTGAACTACCGCGAGAGCTTCGACCTCTTCGCCGTCTCGGGCATCCTCTTCAACCACGAGTCGCCGCGTCGCGGACTCGAGTTCGTCACGCGCAAGATTTCCGACGGCGTGGCGCGCATCAAGCACGGCCTCGCGAGCGAACTGCGCCTCGGCAACCTCGACGCGCGGCGCGATTGGGGCTATGCCGGCGACTACGTGGACGCCATGTGGCGCATGCTGCAGGAGGACGCGCCCGACGACTACGTGATCGGCACCGGCCACACGTTCTCCGTGCGCGACTTCTGCGAAGCCGCCTTCGGTGCCGTCGACCTCGACTGGCGCGAGTTCGTGAAGCAGGATGAACGCTTCTTCCGTCCCGCCGAAGTGGACCTGCTCGTGGCCGACCCGAGCAAGGCGAACACCAAGCTCGGTTGGCAGCCCGCCGTGGGCTTCGAGGAACTCGTGCGACGCATGGTCGAGGCGGACATGGACCGCTGGGCGGCCCGACAGCGGTGAGCCACGCCGTGGCCGGTCGGGCGCTCGTGACGGGCGCGGCAGGGTTCGTGGGGCGCCATCTGCTCGAGGCCCTGCTCGCCGACGGATGGGCGGTCACCGCGACTGCGCTCGGTTCCGAGTCCGGAGCGGGTGCCGCCGCGCGCACCTCGGGCGACGTGCGCTGGGTGTTCGGCGACCTGCGCGACGACGCGCACGTCGCCGAGGCCGTCCAGGTGGGCGCTCCCGATCTGGTCGTGCACCTGGCCGCGATCTCGCACCTGCCCACGGCCGCGGGCGATCCGGCGTCCGCGTGGGACATCAACGTGACCGCCAGCGTGCGCCTGCTGCACGCGCTGGCGGTCGCGCACCAGGCCGGTGTGCTCGCGCCGCGCGTGCTCGTGATCGGCAGCGCCGAACAGTACGGCCGGCACGACGACGCGACGTCTCCCCTGTCCGAGGACGCGGCGCAGTGGCCGCGCACGGTGTATGCGGCCACGAAGGCCGCGCAGGAGGTGGCCGCCCTCCAGCTCTGGCGATCGACCGGGCTGCCGGTGGTCGTGGCGCGCCCGTTCAACCACAGTGGGGCGGGGCAGGATCGCCGCTTCCTGCTGCCGGCGCTCGTGGGACGGGCCGTTACCCTGCGCCGGGAGGCCGCAGGAGCACCGCTGGTGCTCGGCAATACCACCCCGATTCGCGATTTCCTGCATGTGAGTGACGTCGTGGCCGCCTATATTGCACTCGGGCGACACGGCGTGGCTGGCGAGGCGTACAACGTCGCCAGCGGTGTGGGGCGCTCGGTGCGTGACGTGGCCGAGCGGATCCTTGCTCGCGTCGGGCTCGACACCACGTTGTACGAAGACCCGGCGCTGGTGCGCCCGGTCGACGTGCCGTCGCTGGTGGGGGATCCCACGCGCATTCAATCGGCCACCGACTGGCGGCCGCTCCGATCTTTCGACGACATCCTGGACGACTTGCTGCATGCCGAAGCGCACTGACCTGCACCGCATTCTCGTGATCGGCTCCGGGCCGATCGTCATCGGGCAGGCCGCCGAGTTCGACTACTCCGGGACGCAGGCGCTCAAGGCGCTGCGTGAAGAGGGGTACGAGGTGGTGCTGGTGAACTCGAACCCGGCCACCATCATGACCGATCCGGAGTTCGCCGACCGCACCTACATCGAGCCGGTCACGCCGGAGTTCGTGGAGAAGGTCATCGCCAAGGAGCGTCCCGACGCGGTGCTTCCCACCATGGGCGGGCAGACGGCGCTCAACGTGGCGCTCGCGCTGGCGGATGCAGGCGTGCTGGAGCGCTACGGCGCACAACTGATCGGCGCGAACGCGCGCGCGATCCGCGTGGCCGAGGATCGCAAGCTGTTCGCCGACGCCATGGCGCGCATCGGGCTGCAGTGCCCGCAGGGGCGCACCGTCACGACCTTCGAGGAGGCGCTCGCGACGGTCGAGGAGTTCGGCTATCCGAGCATCATCCGTCCGTCGTTCACGCTCGGCGGCACGGGTGGCGGCGTGGCGTACAACCGCGAGGAGTTCGAGCAGATCGTGCGGCGCGGCCTCGACCTCTCGCCCGTGCACTCGGTGCTCGTCGAGCGCTCGCTGCTCGGCTGGAAGGAGTACGAGCTCGAGGTCATGCGCGACTGCGCGGACAACGTCGTGATCGTCTGCTCGATCGAGAACTTCGATCCGATGGGCGTGCACACCGGCGACTCGATCACCGTCGCGCCAGCGATGACGCTCACCGACCGCGAGTACCAACTCATGCGCGATGCGGCGGTGGCGATCATCCGCGAGATCGGCGTCGACGCCGGCGGTTGCAACATCCAGTTCGCGGTCAATCCCGAGAACGGCGAACTGATCGTCATCGAGATGAACCCGCGCGTGTCGCGGTCGTCCGCGCTCGCCTCCAAGGCCACGGGCTTCCCGATTGCGCGCATCGGCGCGAAGCTCGCCGTGGGCTACACGCTCGACGAGATCCCGAACGACATCACGAAGACCACGCCGGCTTCCTTCGAGCCGGTGCTCGACTACGTGGTGGTCAAGTGCCCGCGCTTCGCATTCGAGAAGTTCGTGGCGGCCGATCCGGTGCTCACCACGCAGATGAAGTCGGTGGGCGAGTCGATGGCGATCGGGCGCACGTTCAAGGAGGCGTTCCAGAAGGCGCTGCGCGCGCTCGAGACGGGGCGTCCGGGGTGGGAGACGGCCGAGCGGCTCATCGACGATCGCCTGAGCGACGACAGCCTCGAGACGCTGCGCCGAGCGCTGCGCATGCCCACGCCGGAGCGGGTGTTCCAGCTCAAGCGCGCCATGCGCGCCGGGCTGTCGGTGTCCGAGATCGCGGCGCTGAGCGGCATCGATCCGTGGTTCCTCGACCAGCTGGCCGAACTGCTCGAGGCGGAACGCTGGTACGCCGCGCTGCCGGACGCGGAACTCACGGACGTGCACGTGCGCCGCATGAAGCGCTTCGGCTTCTCCGACCGGCAGCTGGCCGCGCTGCGCGGCGAGACGGAAACCCAGGCGCGGGCGCGGCGCTACGCGCTGGGAGTGCGCCCGGTGTATCGCATGGTCGACACCTGCGCCGGCGAGTTCCCGTCCGCCACGCCGTACCTGTACTCCTGCTACGACGAGGAGGACGAGGCGCCGCGCACCGACCGGCGCAAGGTGGTGATCCTCGGCTCCGGCCCCAACCGCATCGGCCAGGGCGTGGAGTTCGACTACTGCTGCGTGCGCGCCGTGCTCGCGCTGCGGGAGCAGGGGTACGAGACGATCATGATCAACTCGAACCCCGAGACCGTCTCCACCGACTTCGACATCTCCGACAAGCTGTACTTCGAGCCGCTCACGTTCGAGGACGTGCTCGAGATCGTCGAGCGCGAGCAGCCGGAAGGCGTGATCGTGCAGCTCGGCGGGCAGACGCCGCTCAAGCTCACGCGCGCGCTCGAGGCGGCGGGTGTGAAGATCTTGGGCACGTCGCCGGACGCGATCGACATTGCGGAAGACCGGCGTCGGTTCGAGCAGATCGCGCGCGAGCTCGGCATCGCCCAGCCGCCCAACGGCACCGCCACCTCGGTGGAGGAAGCGGTCGAGATCGCCAACCGCATCGGCTACCCGGTGCTCGTGCGCCCGTCGTACGTGCTGGGCGGCCGCGCCATGGAGATCGTGTACGACGATGCGTCGCTGCGCGACTACTTCGACCGCGCGGTGCGCGTGAGCGAGGAGCGTCCGGTGCTCGTGGACTGCTTCCTCGAGGATGCGTTCGAGGCCGACGTCGACGCCCTCAGCGACGGGACCGATGTCGTCATCGGTGCGGTCATGGAGCACATCGAGGAGGCGGGCATCCACTCCGGCGATTCGGCGTGCGTGCTGCCGCCGTACCTCATTCCGCCGGCCGCCGTGGAGCAGATGAAGGCCCACGCCATCGCGATGGCGAAGGCGCTCGGCGTGGTGGGGCTCATGAACGCGCAGTTCGCGTACAAGGACGGGGTCGTGTACGTCATCGAGGTGAACCCGCGCGCCAGCCGCACCGTGCCCTTCGTGTCGAAGGCCATCGGGGTGCCGCTCGCCTCCGTGGCCGCGCGGCTCATGCTTGGCGAGACGCTGGCCGAAGTGGGCTTCACGCAGGAAATCGTGCCGCCGTACGTGAGCGTGAAGGAGGCGGTCTTCCCGTTCAACAAGTTCCGCGAGGCGGACCCGGTGCTCGGGCCCGAGATGCGCTCCACCGGCGAGGTGATGGGCATCGACGAGGACTTCGGCACGGCGTTCCTCAAGTCGCAGCTGGCCGCCGACAACGTGCTGCCGCGCGAAGGCGCGGTGTTCCTGTCGGTGAACGACAGCGACAAGCCGGCCGCGGCGGTGCTCGCGGCGCGCCTGCATGCGCTCGGGTTCAAGCTCTACGCGACGGCGGGCACGGCCGCGTTCCTCGAGGGGCAGGGCGTGCCCGTCACGCGCGTGCTCAAGGTGAACGAGGGGCGTCCGCACGCCGTGGACCTCATCCTCAACGGCGAGGTGCAGCTGCTCGTGAACACGCCGCTCGGCAAGCACGCGCAGCAGGACGACGAGCGGCTCCGCAAGGCGGCGCTCGGCAATCGCGTGCCGTACACCACGACGCTCAGCGCCGCGAACGCGGCGTGCGATGCGATCGCGGCGCGACGCTGGCGCGAGCCCGGAGTGCGCTCGCTGCAGGAGTGGCACGCCCTCATTCACGCGGGGGCCGCGCCCGGCACGCTGGCCGCGACCGAGAGCGGGGAGCCCGCGTGAGCAGCAGCCCCGCTCGGTCGCCGTCCGAAACGGTCGTGGTGAGCGCCAACCCGGAGCTGGTGGGCACTCCCGGCGCCGGGCACGTCGCCCGCGGTGCCGTGCTGGGGGTCGGCGCGCTCGTGCACGAATCCGCGTATGTGGATGACGGGGCGGTGATCGGGGCCGGCTCGCGCGTGTGGCACTTCGCGCACGTCATGGGCGGTGCCGTGATCGGCGAGCGCTGCTCGCTGGGGCAGAACGTCGTGGTCATGAACGGCGTGCGCATGGGCGCGAACTGCAAGGTCCAGAACAACGTGTCGCTGTACGAGGGCGTCGAGCTCGGCGACGACGTGTTCTGCGGGCCATCGATGGTGTTCACCAACGTGCTCAATCCGCGCAGTGCGGTCTCGCGCAAGGCGGAGTATCGGCGCACGCCCGTGGGTCGCGGCGCGACCATCGGCGCGAACGCCACGGTGGTGTGCGGGGTCTCGCTTGGTGACTATGCGTTCGTCGGGGCCGGCGCGGTCGTCACGCGTGACGTGCCGGCGTATGCACTCGTGACCGGCGTGCCCGCGCGGCAGGTCGGCTGGATGTCCGCCGCCGGCCATCGCCTTGTGAGTGACGGGACCGACGCGTCCGCGCCCGATGCGGAGTGGCTGCGGTGCGAAGGCACCGGGGCGCGCTACCGTCGTGTCGGCGGTGAGGTGATGGCCGTCGGAGGCGATGCATGAGCGACGGGCAGCCCCGATTCCGCGTGGCGCTGGTCGGGTGTGGGCGCATCAGCCGCAACCACTTCGACGCGATCGCCCGCATCGACGGCCTCGCGCTCGTGTCGGTGTGCGACAGCGTCGCCAGCCGTGCGGAGGCGGCCGGCCAGGCGCACGGCGTGCCGTGGTTCACGAGCCTCGAGGAGATGCTCGCCGCGGTGCCCTCCGACGTGGTCGTGATCGCCACGCCGTCGGGACTGCATCCGCAGCACGGCATGCTCGCGGCGCGCGCCGGCCGGCACGTGATCACCGAGAAGCCGATGGCGATCACGCTGCACGCGGCGGACCAGCTCGTGCAGGCGTGCGATGATGCCGGGGTGCGCCTCTTCGTGGTGAAGCAGAACCGTCTCAATCCCCCGATCCAGCTGCTGCGGCGCGCGATCGACAAGGGGCGGTTCGGACGGTTGTTCATGGCCAACTGCACCGTGCGCTGGACGCGTCCGCAGGAGTACTACGACCAGGCGCCGTGGCGCGGGACATGGGAGTTCGACGGCGGGGCGTTCATGAACCAGGCCTCGCATTATGTCGACCTCGTGCAGTGGCTCGTGGGCCCCGTCGAGAGCGTGATGGCGAAGACGGCCACGCTGGCGCGGCGCATCGAGGCCGAGGACACGGGTGCCGCCATCCTGAAGTTCCGCAGCGGGGCGCTGGGGGTGCTCGAGGTCACCATGCTGACCTATCCAAAGAACCTCGAAGGGTCGATCACCCTGCTCGGAGAGCGTGGCACCGTGCGCATCGGCGGCACGGCGGTGAACAAGGTGGAGCACTGGGAGTTCGCCGACTACGACGACGACGACAAGCTCGTCGACGTCGCGGCCACGAACCCGCCCACCGTTTATGGTTTCGGCCACGAAGGCTACTACCGGAACGTGCTCG
This sequence comes from Gemmatimonas sp., assembly GCA_011390885.1. Classification (GTDB taxonomy): domain Bacteria; phylum Gemmatimonadota; class Gemmatimonadetes; order Gemmatimonadales; family Gemmatimonadaceae; genus JAABRT01. The sequence goes on from JAABRO010000001.1 coordinate 52,574, forward strand.
CGGTGCTGCGCGGCGAGGCGCAGCCGGACACGGACGGGCGCAGCGGCCGCAAGTCGCTGGAGCTGATCCTGGGCATCTACGAATCCGCGCGCACGGGACGCGAGGTGCCGCTGCCGCTGCGCAGCGGACCCGCGTGACCTTCGCCCACCCTGACTCTTCCTACCGGCAATGTCCGTCCCTCTGCTCGACCTGAAGGCGCAGCACGCGACCATCCGCGACGAAGTCGTCGCGGCGGCGATGGCCGTGATCGATGCGCAGGCGTTCATCCTTGGCGATCCCGTCGGACAGCTCGAGTGCGACGTGGCCGGCCTGTCCGGCACGCGCTATGCCGTCGGGTGCGCGAACGGGACCGACGCCCTGCTGCTCGCGCTGCGGGCGCTCGGCGTGGGCCGTGACGACGAGGTGATCACCACCCCGTTCACCTTCTTCGCCACCGCCGGCGCGATCCACAATGTGGGCGCGCGTCCGGTGTTCGTGGACATCTCGCCGACCACCTACAACATCGACCCGGCGGCCGTGGCGGCGGCGATCACGCCGCGCACGAAGGCGATCATCGCGGTGGACCTGTTCGGCCAGATGGCACCGATCGAGGAGATCCGTGCGATCGCAGGTGGCCTGCCGATCATCGAGGACGCGGCGCAGAGCATCGGCGCACGCCGGCGCATTGACGATCAGTGGGTGATGGCGGGGCAGGCGGCGGACATCGGCACGTTCAGCTTCTTCCCCTCCAAGAACCTGGGCGGCTGGGGCGACGGCGGCATGATGGTCACGCAGGACGAGGCGCTCTTCGAGACGCTCATGAAGCTGCGCACCCACGGCAGCCGGCGCACGTACTTCCACGAGATCGTGGGCTACAACAGCCGGCTCGACGCGCTGCAGGCGGCCGTGCTGCTGGCCAAGCTGCCGCATCTGGCCCAGTGGAGCGCGCGCCGTCGCGAGAACGCGGCCTACTACGATGCCGCCCTCGCGGGGCTGGACGACGTGGTGACCCCGTTCGTGGACCCGCGGAACGAATCGATCTTCAACCAGTACACCATCCGGGTGCCACGGCGCGATGCGCTCCAGGCCCGGCTCAAGGACGCCGGCATCGGCAGTTCGGTGTACTATCCGCTGCCGCTGCACCTGCAGCCGTGCTTCGCCTACCTTGGCTACGCGGAGGGCGCCTGCCCGCATGCGGAGCGGGCGTCGCGCGAGGTGCTGTCCCTTCCTGTCTTCCCTGAACTCACGCGCGCGCAGCTCGATGAAGTCGCGAGCGTCGTGCGTGCCTTCCACGGGCGCTGAGCGCCCTTCGGCCGGAGTCTCCCCAGTATGCAGGACCAGTTGCTCGCACGGATCGAGGACCGGACGGCCATCGTCGGCGTGATCGGCCTCGGCTACGTCGGCCTGCCGCTCGCGATGGAGTTCGCGAAGGCCGGCTTTCGCGTCATCGGCTACGACGTCAGCCAGCGGGTCGTCGACGCGCTCATGGCCGGCACCTCGCACATCCAGGATGTGAAGTCGGCCGACGTGGCCGCGGCGCTGGCGGCGGGGACCTTCGTCGCCACGACCGTCGAGTCTCGGCTGGCCGAGTGCGACGCGATCTCGATCGCGGTGCCCACGCCCCTCTCGAAGACGCGCGACCCGGACATGGCGTACGTGCTGGCGGCGGCCGATGCAGTCCAGCGGCACGCGCACCCCGGCCTGCTGGTGGTGCTGGAGAGCACGACGTACCCCGGCACCACGCGCGAGCTGCTGCAGCCGCGCATGGAGGCGGCCGGCCTGCGGGTGGGAGAGGACGTGTTCCTCGCCTTCAGCCCCGAGCGCGTCGATCCGGGCAATCCGGTGTACCAGACCCACAACACCCCGAAGGTGGTGGGGGGGATCACGCCGGCGTGCGTCACGCTCGCGAGCGCGCTCTACGCCTCGTGCATCGAGACGATCGTGCCGGTCACGTCGCCCGAGTCGGCCGAGCTGGTCAAGCTGCTCGAGAACACGTTCCGTGCCGTGAACATCGGCCTGGTGAACGAGATCGCAATCGTGTGCGACAAGCTGGGCGTCAACGTCTGGGAAGTGATCGATGCCGCGGCAACCAAGCCGTTCGGCTTCATGAAGTTCACACCGGGCCCCGGCATCGGCGGTCACTGCATTCCGCTCGACCCGCACTACCTCGCGTGGAAGATGCGCACGCTCAACTACAAGACCCGCTTCATCGACCTGGCCAGCGAGATCAACTCGCAGATGCCCGACTACGTCGTGGAGAAGGTGTCGCGCGCGCTCAACGACGAGTCGAAGGCGGTGCGGGGCAGCCGCATCCTGGTGCTGGGCGTGGCGTACAAGCGCGACATCGATGACGTGCGCGAGAGTCCGGCGCTCGACATCATCCGGCTGCTCGAGGAGCGCGGCGCCCACGTCGAGTTCCACGACCCGTTCGTGGGCGAGATCCGCGAGGACGGGCACGTGCGGCGCACGGTCGACCTCACCGATGAAATGCTGCGCTGGGCCGATGCCTGCGTGGTGGTCACCGATCATCGCGCCATGCCGTGGCAGCGCGTCCTGGACCACGCCGCGCTGGTGGTGGACACGCGCAACGTGACGGCTGGTCTCACGCCAGGGCGCGCGCGCGTCGTGGCGCTCGCCTCGGGGAAGGCCACGTGACCGCAGCGGGACGGCGGTGGCACACCGGACTCTGGATCGCGGCCGCCCTGGTGGCCGCGACCGGGTGCCGTCGTGGTTTCGAGGTGCGCGACTTCGCGAATCCCGAGGCGCTGTTCCGCGGTGCCCTGCAGGAGTTCGAGCAGGGCAAGATGGCCAATGCGATCCTGGGCTTCGAGCGGCTCACGCTCGACCTGTCGACGCGCGATGCCCTGCTGGCCCCGACCTACTACTACCTCGCCATGGCGCACGAGCGCCGCGAGGAGTTCCTGCTTGCGGCGCAGGCCTATGCGCGGTTGAGCGACGGCTTCCCGTCCGACTCGCTCGCGCCGAAGGCGATGCTCGGCGAGGGACGCGCCTACCAGAAGCTCTGGCGCAAGCCTGAGCTCGACGCCGATTACGGCCTCAAGGCGATCGGTACGCTGCGCGTCCTGCTCACCGCCTACCCGGATGGACCGGAGGCGACGGAAGCGACCGAGCGCATCGCCACGATGGAAGACTGGCTGGCGCGGAAGGACTACGAAGTCGGCATGCACTACCTGCGGACGCGCAAGGCCTACGACTCCGCCATCATCTACTTCCAGGACGTCGTCGAGACGTATCCGGGCACCCCGACGGCTCGCCTGTCGTGGCTGGCCATGTTGCAGGCGTATCGTGCCCGCAAGTGGACCGAGGAGGCGCAGGAGACGTGCAACGAGCTGCGCCGGCGCTACCCCTCCGATGCGGAGGTGCGGGCGGCCTGCGGAACGGGGCCGGGCGTCGACAGTCTCGCCACGCTGCCCGCGCCGCCACCGGCGTGACGGGCGCCGGCCGCGAGGCCGGTGCCCCCGCGCGCATCGGCATCTTCGGCGGCAGTTTCGATCCGCCGCACGTGGGGCACCTGCTGCTCGCCCACGATGCCCTCGATGCGCTGCACCTCGATCGGCTGCTCGTCGTCCCGGCCGGCACCCAGCCCCTGAAGGGCGGGTCGCGAGCCAGCGCCCAGGACCGCTTGGCCATGGTGCGCGCCTGTTTCGACGGGATGCCCGGCGTCGAGGTCGATCCGGTCGAAATCGACCGGGGCGGGTTATCATACATGGTTGACACGGTGGAGCACGTCGCGAGGCGCTGGCCTTCGGCCGAACTCCTCCTCCTGTTGGGCGCGGACGCAGCGGCCGACCTGCCGGCATGGCGGGACCCGGTGCGACTGCTGCAGCTCGCGCAGCTGGTCGTCGCGGTGCGCGCCGATGGATCGGCGAGCGGCGCGGCAGAGCCCTGGATCGAGTGGCCGGACATCCGGCCGCCTCAGCGGCTCGCCAGTCGGCGCGTCGATGTGTCATCGTCCGAGATTCGGTCGCGCATCGCGGCCGGTCGCTCCATCCGTGGATTCGTCCCCGAGGCTGTCGCGTCCCACATCGCGGCGTCGGGGCTGTACCTCTCGAGGAACGCATGCTGAAGGGATTGATCAATCGCGTGTTCGGCACGCGACACGAACGGGAACAGAAGCGGGTCAAGCCGATCCTCGACGAGATCCACACGATCGAGCAGCGCCTGACGTCGCTCTCCGACGAGGAGTTGCAGGGGCAGACCGCGACGTTCCGGGCGCGGCTGGCCGAACGCACCAAGGAGCTCGAGTCACGCATCGCCGAGCTGAAGGCGGCGAAGCACGACGCCGCCGATGCGGCCGAGCGCGAGGCGATCGACGACGAGCTCGGGGGGGCCGACGGGCGTGGCGGCCTCGAGGGCGAGCTGCGGCAGGTCATCGCCGACACCCTCGACGAGCTGCTCCCCGAAGCCTTCGCCACCGTGCGCGAGGCCTGCCGTCGACTCGTGGGCACGACCGTCCTCGTGACCGGCCAGGAGCTGCGCTGGGACATGGTGCCGTACGACGTGCAGCTCGTGGGCGGCATCCAGCTGCACCTCGGTCGCATCGCCGAAATGGCGACCGGCGAGGGCAAGACGCTCGTCGCCACGCTGCCCACCTATCTCAATGCGCTGCCCGGCCGTGGCGTGCACCTCGTCACCGTCAACACGTACCTCGCCCGCCGCGACTCGCAGTGGATGGGGCACCTGTACCGGTGGCTGGGCCTCGAGGTGGCCTGCCTCGACGACACCGAGCCCGGGTCGGCGCAGCGTCGCGCGGCCTATGGCGCGGACATCACGTACGGCACCAACAACGAGTTCGGCTTCGACTACCTGCGCGACAACATGGTGGTGAGCACCGAACAGCGGGTGCAGCGTCCGCACGTGTTCGCCATCATCGACGAAGTGGATTCCATCCTCATCGACGAGGCCCGCACGCCACTGATCATCTCGGGGCCGGTGGGCAACGAGGGGGATGTGCAGTATGCGCAGTACAACGCGGCCGTGGGGCGGCTCGTGCGCCGGCAGACCGAGCTGGCGAACCAGCTCGTGGCCGATGGCGAGCGCGCGCTCGAGAGCGGGGACACGAGCACCGCCGGCCTGCTGCTGTACAAGGCGAAGATGGGCTCGCCCAAGAACAAGCGGCTGCAGAAGGTGATGAACGAGACGGGCGTGAAGACGCTCGTGCAGAAGATGGAGCTCGAGCACATCGCCGATCGCAAGCAGCCGATGTCGCGCCGCCAGTTCGGGGACATCGAGCAGGATCTGCTGTACGTGCTCGACGAGAAGGGACACACGGTGCACCTCACCGACGCGGGCGTCGACTTCATGTCGCCCGACGAGCACGAGGTGATGGTGCTCCCCGACATCTCCACCGAGATCCACCGCATCGAGCGCGACCCCGACCTCGAGCCCGCCGAGCGCCTCGCGCAGCGGCAGGCGATCGAGCAGGAGTATGCGCTCAAGAGCCAGCGGCTGAACATCATTCACCAGCTGCTGCGCGCGCACGCCCTCTACGAGCGCGACGTGAACTACGTCGTGCAGGAAGGGCAGGTGCTGATCGTGGACGAGTTCACGGGCCGCACGATGCCGGGGCGCCGCTGGTCGGAAGGGTTGCACCAGGCCGTGGAGGCCAAGGAAGGGGTGCAGGTGAAGGGCGAGACGCAGACGCTCGCCACGATCACCATCCAGAACTACTTCCGCATGTACGAGAAGCTCGCCGGCATGACGGGCACGGCGGAAACCGAGGAGAACGAGTTCCACCAGATCTACGGACTCGAAGTCTCGGTGATTCCGACCAACAAGCCGATCATCCGCGACGACCGCGACGACTGGGTCTACAAGACGCGTCGCGAGAAGTACAACGCGATCGTCGAGGAGACGCGCCGGCTGCATGACCTCGGCTTCCCCGTGCTCGTGGGCACGGCGAGCGTCGAGGCGTCGGAGACGCTGTCGAAGATGTTCACGCGCGGCGGCCTGAAGCACAACGTGCTCAACGCCAAGTACCATCAGCGCGAGGCCGAAATCGTCGCGCTGGCCGGACAGCCCGGCGCGATCACGATCGCGACGAACATGGCCGGCCGCGGCACCGACATCAAGCTTGGCGCGGGCGTGACCGAGTCGAAGCCGAGCATCGTGAAGGACCTCGATGGCAAGGACCACGAGATCTCCGAGATCGGCGGCCTGCACATCATCGGATCGGAGCGTCACGAGTCGCGTCGCATCGACCGGCAGCTGCGCGGTCGTGCCGGCCGCCAGGGCGACCCGGGGTCATCGCAGTTCTTCCTGTCGCTCGAAGACGACCTCATGCGTCTCTTCGGGACCGACCGCATCGCCAAGCTGATGGACCGCATGGGCGCGCAGGAGGGCGAGGTGCTCACGCATCCGCTCATCACGCGCTCCATCGAGCAGGCGCAGAAGCGCGTCGAACTGCAGAACTTCCAGGCGCGCAAGCGGCTGCTGGATTATGACGACGTCATGAACCAGCAGCGCGAGGTGGTCTACTCGCAGCGCGCGTTTGCCCTCGAGGGAGGCGAGGAACTCAAGGGCGAGGCGCGGAAGTACCTCGAGCGCGCGCTCAAGCGTCGCGTGGAGACGTCGCTCGCGGCATACGACGGGCCGGACCAGTGGGACTTCGCGCTGCTGCAGCAGGACCTGCTGCTGCACTACATGCTCACCGTGCCCGAGTTCGAGCAGGATCCGTTCCCGTCGACGCTCGAGGAGGCGCAGGATGCGGCCGTGCGCGCGGTGCTCGAGGCCTTCGACCGCAAGCTGGAGTCGCTCGACACGATCCGCGACCAGGAGGGCAATGGCTTCTCCGACCGGTTGCTCGCGCTCGTGATGCTGAACGTGATCGACGAGAAGTGGAAGGATCACCTCTACGACCTCGACCAGCTGCGCGCGAGCATTCATTACCGCTCGTGGGGCCAGAAGGACCCGCTCGTGGAGTACAAGCAGGACGCGTTCGCCATGTTCGAGGACCTCATTCAGGACCTGGCGCACACGTTCACCGAGCGCTTCCTCAAGGCGCAACTCGTGTTCGAGCAGCCGGCCGCGCCCCCGCCGCCGGTGGTGATGCAGCGCGTGCCGGAGCCGGGTCGACCCACCAAGCGCTACAACGCGATGGGGGTGTTGGAAGACGTGCCGGCCGACGAACTCGCAGGCGGGCCCGATGCCGTCGCACGGGCGCTGCCGCCGGCCGAGGAGGCGGCGTACGACGACGACGAGCCGGAGGGCACGACGCCGACCGCGGCCGCGTCAGCGCCCGCGGCTGCGGCACCGGCCGCGCCGCCGGCCCAGCCGAAGGTGGTGGGGGCCGGCCCGGTCCGCTCGCTCGCGGCGAGTGGCATCGCGACCGGACCGATCGACTTCAGCGCCGCCGGACGCAACGATCCGTGCCCGTGCGGCAGCGGCAAGAAGTTCAAGAAGTGCCACGGCGTGAACGCCTGAGGCACCACGCGCGAGGATGAACGGGTGGCGGGAGCGTGGAGACGCCGCCCGCCACGCGTCATCACGGGATTCCACGTCTTCAGGGAGAGTCGGTGATGGTTCGCGGAATGTTCAGCCTTGCGTTGCTCTCCGGACTGACGGCGCTCGTCGGTCTCGAGCGGCCGGTGGCGCCGGCTTGCGGGCCGGTGGCTGAGAGGGTCGGTCATGCCGGCGCGTCGACGCCGCAGGCGGACTCGTCGATGCTCGCGCTCTTCGCCTCGGGCCGCACGTTCCCGGACTTCATGGACGCGTCGACACGCCGATTGCCCGAGTGGTACGCCTCGGCCGAGCGTGTGGCGATCGCCGATTCGTCGCTGGCGCGCGCCCGTGCCGTTGGCGGCCAGTGGCGACTGCTCGTGGTGGCCGTCGACACGTGTGGCGACTCGCTGCGTCAGGTGCCGTATGTGGCTCGGCTGGCCGAGCTCGTGCACGGTCTCTCCGTCCGCATCGTCACGCCGAACGCCGGGGGCGCGGCGGTGCAGGACGCGTATCGCTCGCTCGACGGCCGTCGCGCCACGCCCACCTACGTGCTGCTCGACGAGACGGGCCGCGTGCAGGGGTGCATCGTGGAGCTGCCGCGACCGCTGCGCCATTGGCTGCACGAGCGCCGAGGACAGGGGACGCGCGAATCCACGCGCGCGCTGGCCGACTCGGCGGTGGCCTGGTACACCGCCGATGCCGGTGCCAGCCTCGTGCACGAGGTGGCGGTCATGATGGAGCAGGCGAAGGTGGGCGCACCGCTGTGCGAGCACGGCACGGCCACTGCCGGCGCCGCGGAGGCAGTCACGGGAGGATGACGTCGGCAGCGCTTTGATGCCAGGACTTGCGATGCTCGCAGACAGGTTGAGGGATCCCTCACCGGAGTCCCGTCTGCATGTCCGATCGGTCACCTCGCGTCGCCTCGCGCCGTCCCACTACCCCCGGTCCGTCCGCGGCGGTTCCCGTGCCCCCCGCTGGTGAGCCAGCCCCTCGGGCGCTAACTATTCGAGAGTGGCCCTCGGCCGAGCGACCGCGTGAACGCCTGCGGTCGCTCGGCGCGCAGGCGCTGAGCAGCACCGAGTTGATCGCGCTGCTGCTCGGCTCTGGCGGTCGGTCCGGGTCGGCGCTCGATTGCGCACGGCGGGTGCTCGACGGATCGGATGGCTCGCTCGGACGTCTCGCGGCCGCCCCCGTCGGGTCGCTGATGCGTGTGCCGGGGGTCGGGGAAGCACGCGCGGTGGTGGTGCATGCGGCGCTCGAACTCGGGCGCCGCATGGCGTTCGAGGCGCGGGCGGCCGGCGCAGCACTGCGGTCGCCGCGTGACGTCGTGTCGGCGTTCGCCCCGCGACTACAGGACCTGCCCGTCGAGGAGTTCCACGTGGCCATTCTGGATACCCAGCATCGACTCGAACGCGACGTGCTCGTCACGCGCGGGCTGCTCGACGCATCGCTGGTCCATCCGCGCGAAGTCTTTCGCGAGGCGATCGCGGAGCGGGCGGCATCGGTCGTGCTGGTGCACAATCATCCGAGTGGCGACCCGACGCCCTCGGCCGACGACCGCGCGATCACGCAGCAGCTCGTGTCGGCCGGCCGACTGCTGGACATCCCGGTGCACGATCATGTCATCATTGGTCGAGGGTGCTACGTGAGCTTCGTCGAGGCAGGACTGCTGTGAATCCGGTCACCACGCCCTCGGTGTCGCCCGAGCCACCGGGCGTCGGCTCGCCCGCGGTCGAGCTCGCCGAGCGTTCGTTGTCGGGCGCGCGTCCGGCGCTGCACGAGGTCATCCCCGGTTTCGTGCCGCGCGCCGAGGGCGACTACGACCGCCTCGACTACGACCTGCTCGTGCGCGCCTATCGCTACACGGAGCGCGCGCACGCCGGCCAGGTGCGGCACTCGGGGGAGCCGTACGTCTCGCACTGCATCGAGGTGGCGCGCATCCTCGCCGACCTGCAGCTCGACTCGGCGACCGTGGCGTGCGGGCTGCTGCACGACGTCGTGGAGGACACCGACATCACGGTGGCGGACATCGAGCGCGAGTTCGGCGCGGAGGTCGCGCAGATCGTCGACGGCCTCACGAAGATCGCCAACCTCCCGCTCACGTCGCGGGAGGACCGCCAGGTCGAGAACTACCGCAAGCTGCTGCTGTCGATCGCCAAGGATGCGCGCGTCATCCTGATCAAGCTGGCCGACCGGCTGCACAACATGCGCACGCTCGACTGGCTGCCCCCGGAGAAGCGGCGGCGCATCGCGCAGGAGACGCGCGACCTCTACGCGCCGCTCGCGCACCGCTTCGGCATGGCCAAGGTGCGCTGGGAACTCGAGGATCTCGCGTTCAAGCACATCGAGCCGGAGGAGTATCGCGCGCTGGCGAAGCTGGTGGCGGCGAAGCGCGGCGAGCGCGAGACGCTCATCTCGCAGATGGCGGAGCCGCTGCTGCGCCGCCTCACCGAGGCCGGCATTCCGGATGTGGACGTGGGCGGACGGCCGAAGCACCTGTGGTCGATCTACAAGAAGATGAAGCAGCGCGAGCGGCCGTACGAGGACATCTACGACCTGCTCGCGATTCGCGTGATCGTGCCCAACGTGCTCGAGTGCTATCACGCGCTCGGCGTGATCCACGACGGCTGGACGCCGGTGCAGGAGCGCATCAAGGACTACATCGCCCAGCCCAAGAGCAACGGCTACCAGTCGCTGCACACCACGGTGTTCGGCCCGGGCCGGCAGCTGTTCGAGATCCAGATCCGCACGCGCGAGATGCATCGCACCGCGGAGTTCGGCATCGCGGCGCACTGGCTCTACAAGGAGCAGGTGGCGGGGAGCGACGAGCTCGACCGGCAGCTGGCGTGGTTCCGGCAGGTGCTGGAGCTGCAACTCGATGCGGAGACGCCGGGCGAGTTCCTCGAGTTCCTCAAGCTCGACCTGTACCAGGACGAGATCTTCGTGTTCACCCCAACGGGTGACGTGATCCAGCTGCCCAAGGGCGCGACGCCGCTCGACTTCGCGTACGCCGTGCACACGCAGGTCGGTTCGCACTGCGCCGGCGCGAAGGTGAACGGCCGCATCGCGCCGCTGTCGCGCGAGCTGAAGAACTCGGAAACGGTCGAGATCCTCACCAACCCGAATGCGCGGCCGAGTCGCGACTGGCTCGCGCACGTGCGCACGGGGCGCGCGCGCCACAAGATCCGCCAGTGGCTGCGGCATGAGGAACAGACGTCGGCGGTGCGCCTCGGGCGCGACATTCTCGAGCGCGAGGTCAAGCGGCGGCGCCTGCCGAAGACCGACGAGGCGGCACTCGGAGCGGCGGCGCGTACGCTGAAGCTCAAGGACGCGACGCACGTGATCGCGTCGATCGGCCAGGGCGACGTGCACGTGATGCAGGTGCTCAAGCTGCTGCACCCGCAACTCGATTCCGCGCCGGAGCCGGTGAAGGAGCCGAGCACGATCGAGCGCCTCGTGGACCGGGTGCGCGGCACGTCGCGGGGGGTGCGCATCCAGGGGGCCGATGGCCTGCTCGTGCGCTATGCGCAGTGCTGCCAGCCCGTGCCGGGCGACAAGGTCGTGGGGTACGTGACGCGCGGTCGTGGCGTCAGCATCCATCGCGGCGACTGCCCGAACCTGCTCTTCCTCGTGAATGAGCCCGAGCGTCGCCTCGAGATCGACTGGCAGGAGGTGGCCGGCGAGCGCTTCACCGTGCGGCTCGTGCTCGATGGCGTCGACCGGCGTGGGCTCTATGCCGATGTGGCGGCCGCGGTGAGCGCGACGGGCACCGACATTCGCTCGCTCGAACTGCGCACCACGGACAGCAAGGTGACCGGCGCCGCGCTCGTCGAGGTGGAGAACCTCGCGCACCTCGAGAAGATCATGAAGGCGATGCGCCGCGTGAAGGGCGTGTCGAGCGTGTCGCGGCGGGAGCGGCTGACGACCGAGGAGTGAGCGGGCCGCGAGCCGGCCGTGCCGATTGCCCGGCACCCCGGGTTCGGTAATATTTCGGGATGGGTACGCACATCGTGGAATCGACGCCCGGCGGATCGTTCCTCCTGCAGGCGCCGTATGCCCCCGCCGGCGACCAGCCGCGCGCGATCGCCGAGCTCACCTCGGGGCTCGAGCGTGGGGACCGTTTCCAGACGCTGCTTGGCGTCACCGGCTCCGGCAAGACGATGACCATCGCCAACGTCATCGCGGCCTGGAAGCGCCCGGTGCTCGTGCTCTCGCACAACAAGACGCTGGCGGCGCAGCTCTACGGGGAGCTCAAGGGGTTCTTTCCCTCGAACGCGGTCGAGTACTTCGTCTCGTACTACGACTACTACCAGCCCGAGGCGTACGTCCCGACGAGCGACACGTACATCGAGAAGGACGCGTCGATCAACGAGGACATCGACCGGCTGCGCCTGCGCGCCACATCGAGCCTCATGGAGCGCGAGGATGTGGTCATCGTCTCCACGGTGAGCGCGATCTACGGCCTCGGCGATCCGGTGTCGTATCGCGAGCGCATGGTCTCGTTGCATCGCGGCCAGCAGCAGGGGCGGGACGACATCCTGCGCGCGCTCGTGGGCATCCAGTACCTGCGGAACGACGTGGCGTTCGAGCGCGGCACCTTCCGGGTGCGCGGCGACACGGTGGAGATCTTTCCCGCCTACGAGGAGCAGGGGGTGCGCATCGAGTTGTGGGGCGACGAGATCGAGCGCATCAGCAAGATCGATCCGGTCACCGGCGACACCATCGCCGTGCTGGAGCGCACCGCGGTGTACCCGGCGAAACACTTCATCACGACGCGCCCCACGCTCGAGCGCGCCGTCGGCGCGATCCGTGACGAGCTGGCCACGCGCCTGGCGGAGCTTCGCATGGCCGGCAAGCTGCTCGAGGCGCAGCGGCTCGAGCAGCGCACGAACTTCGACATCGAGATGATGCTCGAGGTCGGCACCTGCGCCGGCATCGAGAACTACTCGCGGCACCTGAGCGGGCGCACCGCGGGCGAGCGACCGGCCTGCCTGCTCGACTACTTCCCCGACGACTACCTCGTGGTGGTGGACGAATCGCACGTCTCGCTGCCGCAGGTGCGCGCCATGTACAATGGCGACCGGGCGCGCAAGCTCACGCTCGTGGAGTACGGCTTCCGCCTGCCGAGCGCGCTCGACAACCGGCCGCTCGTGTTCGACGAGTTCATGCAGCTCGTGCCGCGCATGATCTGCGTGTCGGCCACGCCGGGCGAGCTCGAGCTCGAGCTGTCCGAAGGCGTCGTGGTGGAGCAGGTGATCCGGCCCACGGGGCTGCTCGACCCCGAGATCGACGTGCGGCCGGTGAAGGGGCAGGTGGACGACCTCCTGCACGAGATCCGGCTGCGCGAGCGGCGCGACGAGCGGGTGCTCGTCACGGTGCTCACCAAGCGCATGGCCGAGGACCTCACCGACTACCTGCAGCAGATGGGGGTGCGGGTCCGGTACATGCACTCCGACATCGACGCGATCGAGCGCATGGAGATCGTGCGCGGGCTGCGGCTCGGCGACTTCGACGTGCTGGTCGGCATCAACCTGCTGCGCGAAGGACTGGACATGCCCGAGGTGTCGCTGGTGGCGGTGCTCGATGCGGACCAGGAGGGGTTCCTGCGCAGTGATCGCTCGCTCGTGCAGACCATCGGCCGCGCCGCGCGCAACGTCGCCGGCCGCGCCATCCTGTATGCCGATCGCATCACCGGCTCCATGCAGCGCGCGATCGAGGAGACCGATCGGCGACGCGCGATCCAGCGCGCGCACAACGAGGCGCACGGCATCACGCCGCGCGGCGTGAGCAAGAGCGTGTCCGACGTGCGGCTCATCACGCGCGTGGCGGACGCACGCGAGCCGAAGGAGGGGAAGGGCGGGTCCGCACCGGCCACCGTGGCCACGCCATCGGGCGCGCGGTCGCGCGAGCAGCTGGAGCAGCTGGTTGTGGAGCTGGAGGCCGCGATGCGCGAGGCCGCCACGGCCCTCGATTTCGAGACGGCGGCACGTCTGCGCGACGAGCTGTTCGAGGTGCGCACGCTGCTCGGCGGCGGGAAGACGGAGGGGGCGGCGCGCGGAGGAGGCGGTCGCGCCGGATCGGGGCGTCGCGGGCGCGGCGGGCGGCGGTGATCGGAGCGCGCATCGCCGACCTCACGGAGCCGGCGATGGCCGAGTGGGGGCGCGCGTTCGGCGCTGCGCTGCCGCACGGGGCCGTGGTGGCGTTGCACGGCGAGCTCGGTGCCGGCAAGACGACGCTCGTGCGCGCCATCGCCGCGGGGCTCGGCGTGCTCGACCTGGCGGAGGTCACCAGCCCGACCTACGCGCTCGTGCACGAGTACCGCGCGGCGAACGGCGTCGTGGTGCATGCCGATCTGTATCGCCTGCGGCGGGCGGACGAACTCGACGAACTGGGGTGGGAAGAGCTGCTGGCGGGAGCGCGCGCCGCGCTGGTGGAATGGCCGGAGCGCGCCGACGGTCGGCTGCCCGTGACGACGCGGCACCTCGCGCTGTCGCACCTGCCGACCGATCCCGAGCGGCGCCGCCTGGAGCAGCGGGGCTGACGCGGACGGCGCTCGCGTGACCATTGCGCGCCGGTCGTCGTACTCCTCAGGTGAAGACCGACGCGAGTTCGCTCCGCCGCCTGTCGCTCGACGCCATCCCGGCGCCGAGGCCCTCCGCGGTGCGCGCCGCGACCGGGACCCTGCGTCTGGCCGAAGTGCTGTCCGCGCTCACCTTCGCGCTCGACCATACCGAGGGACAGCGCCCCGGCCACACGCTGCGCACCTGCGTGCTGGCCATGCGGCTGGGCCGCGCGGTGGGACTGGGGCCGGCGGAGCTCGAGTCGCTGTACTACGCGGCCTTGCTCAAGGACGCGGGCTGCTCCAGCAACGCGGCGCGCTTGGCGGCGCTCTTCGGAAGCGACGACCAGCAGGTCAAGCGCAATATGCGGCTCGTGGACTGGCACGATCGGTGGCGCCTCGCGATGCGCACGGCGCAGAACTGCCGGGTCGGCGGGTCGGTGTTCGCACGCCTGCAGCACTTCCTGCTCATCGCGCGCACGCCGAACATGACGCGCGAGATCATCCAGGCGCGCTGCGAGCGTGGCGCGGCGATCGCGGCGCACCTCGGCTTCCCCACGGCCTCGTCGGAAGCGATCGCCTTCGTGGACGAGCAGTGGTGCGGGCTCGGCCACCCGGTCGGCCTCGCCGGGACGGAGATCCCGCTGCTCTCGCGCATCCTGCTGCTCGCGCAGACGCTCGAGGTGTACGTGACCGAGGAAGGGCTGGACGCGGGGATGCGCATGGTTCGGCATCGGCGCGGGCGCTGGTTCGACCCGGAACTCGCGGACCTCGCGATGGCCTGGCGCGGTGACGGCGCCCTCTGGCGCACGCTGGCCGACAGCGCGCGCCTCGAGGCCACGGTGGTCGCCCTGGAGCCGTCTTCCTCGCCCATGCTCGCCACCGAAGCGCGGCTCGACGCGATCGCGCAGGGGTTCGCCGCCGTGATCGACGCGAAGTCTCCGTTCACGGGCACGCACTCCACGAACGTCGCGCGCTACGCTGCCGAGATCGCGCGCGCGACCGGCGGAACACCGGCGTTCGTGCGCAGCGTGATGCGCGCGGGGCTGCTGCACGACCTCGGCAAGCTCGCGATCTCCAATCGGATTTTGGACAAGCCCGGGCGCCTCGACGACGCGGAGCGGGCGATGATCCGCCATCACCCGAAGTGGACGTGGGAGATTCTGCGGGAAGTGCCGTCGTTCGCCTCCGTGGCGGCGTCGGCATCGCTGCATCACGAGCGCATCGATGGCCTCGGGTATCCGTGGGGCGTGGCGTGGGGCGCGCTCGACCCCATGGCGCGCATGCTCGCGCTCGCGGATGTGTACGAAGCACTCACGGCCGACCGCCCCTATCGCGGGCCCATGGGCGCGGCCGAAGCGCTCGCGATCATGGCCAGGGATCGTGGCACGGCCTTCGACCCGGTGCTCTTCGACGTGGTGGAGTCGCTCGCGCTGGACGGAGCGTTTGCCGCCGTCGCCGATGCGGGGCGTGGCTTCGACCTGCCGGTGCCCGATTTCGGACGCGAACTGCGACGCGACGCGGCCTGGCGTCCGCCGCCGCCGCGTCGGCGCGGTGGTGGCGCGACCTTGTGTTCCGATGACGCCGCGCGGATAGTCCGGTATGCCCACGCTCCCGTTCTCCGTCGCGCCGATCGGTCCCGTGCTCGTGATCGAGGCGGCGACGTCGGCCGGTTCGATCGCCCTGCTCGAACGCGAGGACCGTGCCGACCCGTGGCGCGTGGTCTCGGAAGCGGCCGTGTCCATGGGGAGCGGTCGCGAAGATCTGCTCACGCCCGCGATCAGTGCGCTGCTCGCCGGCGCGGGCCTGTCTCCCGCCGGTCTGTCCGCGCTCGCGTGCGGTGCCGGGCCCGGCAGCTTCACGTCGCTGCGCATCGCGGCGGCGCTGACGAAGGGACTCGCGTTCTCGCGCGACCTGCCGGTGTTTGCGCTGCCGTCGCTTCTGCTGGCGATCCCGTCAACGCCGGCCGGTGGGCCGCCGCCGGGCCGGTACCTGGTCGCGCTCGATGCGCTGCGCGGCGAGTGTTTTGCGCAGCCGGTCGCGGTCACACCGGACCAACGGGTGCTCGTGGACGGTGCAGCGGCGCGTGTGCCGAGGGAGGCGCTCGCCGAGACGGCCGACGGCGCGGCGCTCGTGGAGATCGCGGTCGAGACGGGCGTGCACCCGGTGGCCTCCGCAGCACGTTGGCTCGGCGACTGGTCGTCCTACGGTCCGGTGGCCCTCGACGGCTGGGAGCCGACGTACGGCCGGCTGGCGGAGGCGCAGGTCAAGTGGGAGGCCACGCACGGCCGGCCCCTGCCCGCGTCGTGACGTCGGCCTCGCAGGCCTCGCCGGACGTGCCGCACGCCATTCAGCTGCGTCCGGCCACCGTGGACGATGTGCCGCGGCTGGCCCAACTCGAGCGGGAGGCGTTTCCTGATCCGTGGGACGCCGCGGCATTCCGCTCGCTACTTCGCGGCGCGGCCTCGCGTGTCACGGTCGCCGAGGCGGACGGCCTCGTGGTGGGGTACACGGTGCTCGTGCGCGCGGCCGATGAGGGGGAGTTGGCGAACATCGCCGTCGCCGCCGAGCGTCGTGGATGCGGGCTCGGTCGCCTGCTGCTCGACGACGCGCTCGCGCTCGCGCGCGCCGAGGCCGTCTCGGCGGTGTATCTCGAAGTCCGCGAATCGAACGCGGCGGCGAGGCACTTGTACGAGACGGCCGGATTCGAGGCGATCGGACGGCGCCGACGATACTATCGTGCGCCGGACGAGGATGCGGTGCTCATGCGCTGGCGCCCGCCGGTCGCCGTGTCGGACACTGCGGCGGGCGGTGTGCGTTCCTGACACTGCGCGCGAGGGAATGGTGGTAGACTACACGCCAAGTCGTTGTAGGATGCCAGCGTCAACCGCACACCATTTCGTCTGCCAGGAGGCACCGTGAGTCGCAGTCTGAACAAGGCCACCCTGATCGGGAACGTGGGATCCGATCCCGAAGTCCGGAGCACCGCCAACGGCGGTCGCGTTGCCACCTTCTCGCTCGCCACGAGCAACGTCTGGAACGACGCCAGCGGCACCCGTCAGGAGAAGACGGAGTGGCATCGCTGCGTGGCGTGGAACCAGGGCAAGCAGACGCTCGCCGATGTGGTGGAGCGCTACGTGAAGAAGGGCGAGAAGGTGTTCGTCGAAGGCGAGATCCAGTACCGGCAGTGGCAGGACAAGGACGGCCAGACGCGGTACACCACGGAGATCAAGGTGCGGGAGTTGATCCTGCTGGGCGGTCGCGGTGGTGCGGGCGACGACGAGGCGCCGCGCCGCAGCAGCGCGCCACGTGCGGCCGGCAAGCCGGCCGGTGGGGCGAGCGACGACTTCGCCGACTTCCCGGGTGCGCTGCAGGACGAAGACGACGACCTGCCGTTCTAGGCTTCGGTCGACGCGTGCCACGGGAGTGCGGTGTGGTGCCGGTCGCGTGACGATCGGCGCGTGACCGGCTCCCGCGGTGCCGCGTCCCTCTCCCGGAGACCGTAGGACCGGCGGCCATGGGGCCGACCGGTGCTGCTCCCGTGTCCCACCGCCCAGAGAGGTTCGAGTCATGCTTCCAGCCCGTCCCCGTCGATCGCTGCCGCACGCCCAGGTGGCGCCGGGTCGCTCGGCTTCCGTCAGCGAAGCGCAGCAGCTGCTGCTGCCGCTCGTGCTCGCCTTCGTCCTGGCGATGGTGATGGCGTGGCCCAGCCACGTGCGTGCGCAGGGGGCCGCGGTCACGGCCTCGAGCACGGGCACGCACACGGTGCGCCCCGGTGAGACGCTCTGGAGCCTTGCGGCACGCTACTACGGCAACGGACACAAGTGGCGCGAGCTCGCAGCGCTCAATGGGCTGGGCGAGGGCGGTGAGCGTGGTGTGGCCGTGGGGCAGGTGCTCCGCCTCCCCACCGACCTGCCGCCGCTCGCCGCGGCGCGCGCGGCCATGGCCGAGGCGCCGCCTTCGAGCACGCCCCGTGCGGCCGTGAAGCCGGCAGGCGGGGAGCCGACCGTCGACACGGCGCCCGCACCCGTGGCGGCACCGGTTGCGGTCGTCGCGGAGCCGGCCCCGGTTGCGGTACCCGCGTCGGCACCTGCGCCGGTCGAGGCGCCTGCGACTGCAGCGCCTGCGGCGGAGCGCGCAACGCGGATCGGTCTCGTGAAGCCGACCGAGCTGTCGGCGGCGCGCGGCCGTGACAACACCACGATCTTCCTCGGGCCGGCCCCGTTCGACGCCGACACGATGACGGGCACGATCTGGCTCAACGGCGATGAGAGCTTCGTGGCGCCGGCGGGCCGTCGCATCGGGGAGTTCCAGGCGGCGCCGGTGCCTGTCGACGAAGCGGCATGGAAGTCCGCGGGACGCATCGCCGCGCGTTCGCAGGCCACGGGAGCGCGCGTGGCCGGCGAGCCGCAGCGCATGCAGCAGCGTGATCTCGTCGAGCTGGCGCTGCCGTCCGGGGTCGACGCCACGCCGGGTACGCGCCTGGTGGCCGTGACGCAGGGAGCGGATCTCGGGCGCGGTGCGCGTCTCGCGGTCCCCTCGGGCATCCTGACCGTCGAGGCGCCGCGCAACGGCGTCACCGTGGCGCGCGTCACGCGCATCTACGGCGTGATCGAAGAGGGGCAGGCGCTGCTGCCGTACGTCGAGGCGCCCGCCGCGCCGGTCGCGAGCGACGTGGCCCCGCTGGAGACCACCGTGCGCTGGATCACCGACGCGCCGCTGCTGCCGTCGCTGCAGGCGTACCTCGTGCTGGCGCCGTCGGAGCAGGGCATGGAGCCCGGTGATCGCTTCGAACTCGTGTCCTCCGGTGCCTCGGCGTCGCGGGTCGCGGTGGCGCGCGTGGTGCGCGTGACGCCGGCGGGCGCGACGGCGGTCATTACCCAGCAGTACCAGCCGGCAATCCGCGTCGGCATGACGGCGCGCCGGACCGGCCGCGCTCCCTGAGCGTCCGCTCGGCGAGCCGCGCGGCTCGCGGCTGATACGCTCGAGCACATGAGCGATGCGGGCTCTCCACGGGCGGTGGGGAGCCCTCGTTGCGTGGTGCCCCCGGCGCAGTGCCGGTTGTGTGACCCGATCCGGGTGTGCCGAGGCGGAACGTCGTGTACATTCCGTCGAATTCACGACCTTTCCCCCCACCTGCGAGACGCGAATCGATGGGACGCAAGAGCGCACTCGTCACGGGCGGAGCCGGCTTCATCGGTTCGCACGTGGCAGACCGCCTGCTGGCGGCCGGCTATGATGTGACGATTTTGGACAACCTGTCGAGCGGACGGCGCGAGAACCTCCCTGTCGCCGCCCGGTTCGTCGAGGCCGACATCAGCTCGCCCGAGGCGGCCGCGCTCGTGCGCGAGGGCGCTTTCGACGTCATGTGCCATCTCGCCGCGCAGATCGACGTGCGGCGCAGCGTGGAGGATCCGGCGTTCGATGCGCGCGTGAACATCCTCGGCACGCTGAACCTCATGGAGGCGGTGCGCACGCACAGCGCCGCGACGCGCGTGATCTTCTCGAGCACGGGTGGTGCCCTGTACGGTGACTTCGCCGCGCCGCCGAGTGGCGAGCTGCTGGCCAAGGATCCCGAGGCGCCCTACGGGATCGCGAAGCTGGCGGTGGAGTACTACCTCGCGTACTACGGTCGCGTGCATGGACTCGATACCGTGGCGCTGCGCTACGGCAACGTCTACGGGCCGCGACAGGACCCGCACGGAGAGGCCGGCGTGGTGGCGATCTTCTGCAACCGCCTGCTCGACGGGCGTGCGCTCACCGTCTTCGGCGATGGCACACAGACGCGCGACTACGTCTATGCCGGCGATGTCGCTGCCGCGAACGTGCTGGTGGCCGGTGCCTCGCTCCCCGCGCCCGCCCGCCTGGACGCGCGCGCCTTCAACATCGGCACCGGGGTCGAGACCTCGGTGAACGCCCTGGCGGCCTCGCTGGCCCGCGCGGCCGGCAGCGACGCGCCCATCGAGTATGCCCCGGCGCGCGCCGGTGAACTGCAGCGATCGGCGCTCGACGTGCACAAGGCGCAGGAGGTGCTTGGCTGGTCGCCGCGTGTGAGCATCGACGAGGGACTGGCCGAGACGTATCGCTGGTTTGCCGCGCACCGCGCGGGTGCGACCGCATGAGCCTCGCGGCAGCCGGCACCACGTCGGCGGTCCATGCGGCGGTGCAGGTGCTCGCGCAACTCGAGACGGCGACGCCGTCCACCTGGAGCGTGCTCATCACCGATGATCCGCTGCACAACGCGGTGCTCGTGCTGCTCGTGGTCCTCTCGTTGTTGAGCTGGGGGATCATGTTCGCGAAGCTGAACGAGTTCCGCCGCGCGGAGAAGCACGGCTTCGCGTTTCTGAACGAGTTCGAGCGAGCGGCCGGCATCGACGACGCGATGCTCGCGGCGCAGCGGTCCACGCCGAGCCCGTTCACGGCCGTGTTCGCGCGCGCGGTGCAGTTCCTCAAGCAGACTACGCCGGCACTGGCCGCCTCGCCGGATCGCGGTGCGCGACTGAGCGGCTCGCAGGTCGAGGCGCTGCGGCTCGTGCTCGACGCCGCCAGCGGCGCGGAGCGGGAGAAGCTCGGGCGCTTCATCCCGTGGCTCGCCACGGTGAGTTCGGTGAGTCCGCTCATCGGACTCTTCGGCACGGTGCTCGGCGTCATCTCGGCGTTCCAGGGCGTGGTTGCTTCGGGCTCGAGCAACCTGGCGGCCGTGGCGCCCGGCATCGCGCAGGCGCTCACGGCCACGGCCGCGGCGCTCGCCGTGGCGATTCCTGCCGCCTTCGGCTTCAACGTCTTTGCGGCCCGGTTGAATCGCTACGACAGCACGCTCGAGGGCTTCGGCTCGGAGCTCGTGGCCCTGATGGTGCGCGAGGGGCGCATCTGATGCACGGCCGCCGCCGTCGCAGCGACCGCATGGCGGTCAACGCCGAGATCAACGTGGTCAGCCTCATCGACGTGATGATGCTGCTCATGATCGTGTTCATGATCACGGCGCCCATGCTGCAGGGCGGCGTCGACGTGCAGCTCGCGCGCGCGCAGGGGCAGCCGTTGCAGGCGAAGGGCGGTGTGGTGGTCTCGGTCGATGCGGACGGGACGATCTTCATCGATCGCCAGGCGGTGTCGCTGGTCGAGTTCGAGGGGAGCATCAAGGCGATCGCCGATCGCGAGGGACGCGACGGCGTGTTCGTGCGCGCCGATGGCCGCACCACGATGGACCAGCTTGCGCCGGTGCTCGCCGCGCTGTCGGCGAACGGCATTCCGCAGGCCGGACTCGTCTTCGAACCGGTGGGTCGTCCGCGGTGAGCACCCTCGCCCTTGGCGAT
This sequence comes from Gemmatimonas sp., assembly GCA_011390885.1. GTDB lineage: Bacteria > Gemmatimonadota > Gemmatimonadetes > Gemmatimonadales > Gemmatimonadaceae > JAABRT01. Next base: position 73,886 of record JAABRO010000001.1, read on the forward strand.
GGCCCACGCGGCGGTGGCGAGCGCGGACCGGCGGGCCGAGGGGACGCGCCGATCGCTCGCTCGCTCGTGATCTCCACGGTGCTGCACCTGCTCGCCGTGCTTGCGGTGGTGTTCTGGCCGACGGCGGAGCCGCCCGTGCGACCGCCGGTGTACCGGGTGAGCCTGATCGGTGCGCCGACCGGTCCGAAGTCGATCGGTGTCGTCGATCCGACACCGGCCACGCAGCCGGTGCGACAGGCCGAGGCGCCGAGCGGCATCGAACGGAAGCCGGAAGAACTCGTGGCGCCCACGCCCACGCGGACGCCGCCGAAGCCGGTGCCGACGGCCACGCCGACACCCTCGCGCACTGCGCAGGCCGGTCAGGCGGAGGGCGCACCGAGGACGGCTGCCACGTCGGCGCCGCGCGCGGGGAGCGCCACCGGTGGTCGCGGGTCGGATGTGGTCACCGTGAAGACCGACGGGATCGACTTTCCCGCACCTGGGTACCTGAACAACATCGTGCGGCAGGTGGAGGTCCGGTTCACGCCACCCTCCCGCTTCGAGAACCGTCCGCTGCGCGCGCTGGTGAGCTTCCTCATCCATCGCGACGGCACGGTGTCGGACATCCGGGTCGAGGAGACTTCCGGCGAGTACGCCTTCGACCTCGAGGGGCGTTCGTCGATCGAGTCGGCCGGCACGGCGAAGGCGTTCGGTCCGCTGCCCGTCGAATGGACCGATGACGTGCTTCGCGTCTACTTCAACTTCACTCCCAAGGGAATGCGCTGACCTGATGCCTGCGCTGCCCGTTCGTTTTCCGTCGTTCCCCGCGATCGGGGCGCCGCGTGTCGTGGCCGCCCTCGCGATCGGTGCCACGCTCCTGCTGGGCGGTGCCCGGCCGGCCGCCGCGCAGGAGCGCCCGTCGGGGGTGAGCCTGACGCTCGAGTACCAGCCGGGCCGCCGCGTCGCAATCATGGTGCTGCCCATCCGCGGCGCCGCAGGCGATTCGATCAAGACCATCCTGGAGCGCGACCTCGACTTCAGCGATCGCTTTCAGCACGTGCCCGCGATCACCGCGCCGCCGTTCGGGCAGCCGCTCAACTACGCCCTGGTGGCGCGCGCGGGAGCGGCCGGGGTGGTGCAGGCCGAGCTGCTGCAGTCCGGCTGGCTGCGCGTGCTCCTCCACGACGTGGCGGGCAAGAAGGTGCTGCAGCAGTCCGATTTCCCGCTCCCGACCGCGGTCAATACCGACGGCTGGCGACTCGGGGTGCACGCGATCGCCGACCAGCTGGAGGAGTGGGTCACCGGACAGAAGGGGATCGCCGCGACGCGAATCGCCTTCGTGCGCGATGGCCGCGTATGGGTGGTGGACAGCGACGGTGCCAACGCACGGGCAGTGACGCCGCGCGGCATGTCGCCTTCGTGGCATCCGTCGGGCCGCTACCTCGTGTACCACGTGCTCGAAGATGACCGGCACCGACTGGCCGTGACCGACCTCGTGACCGGTTCGCAGCGTTCGCTCACCAATCAGGGGGGATCGCTCGACAACTCGCCCGCCATCTCGCCCGATGGTCGGTCGGTGGTGTTCTCCCGAAGTGTCGAGGCCACTGCCGGGCAGACGGACCTGTTCGTCATGCCGTTCCAGGGCGGAGCCACCACGCGGATCTCCGTGGCTCGGGGGAGCATCAACACCGCCCCCAGCTGGAGCCCCGACGGGCGACGCATCACGTTCAGTTCCGACCGCAGTGGTCGCAACGAGATATATATTTCCGATGCGGATGGCACGAACGTCTCGCTGCTGACGGCCGATGCGTTCGGCGAGCGCAACCTTCGGGCCGATCCGAGCTGGTCGCCCGACGGTCGCCTCGTGGCGTATTCGTCCGAAGTGGGGGGGCGTCGCCAGATCCTCACGATCAACCTGCGGGATCGCTCGGTGTCGCAGGTCACGAGTGATGGCCGCAACGATACGCCCGCGTGGGCGCCTGATGGACGGCACCTCGTCTTCACGTCCACCCGTGGCGGCACGGAGCAGTTGTGGGTCGCGGACACCGAGACCGGCCGCACGCGCCAGCTCACGCGAGGCGCGGGTGCGCGGTTGGCCGAGTGGTCTCCGCGTCTGTCGGTCACACCCTGAGGTTGCTTGGCGCGGCGGCCGGCCGCGTCGTGTTCGCTCGTTCCTTTCGCTGGCTCGCATCACCTCGTCCCACTCCTCAGGAGAGATCCAGAATGCCCCGTCTGTCGCGTGTTGCCGTGCTGCTGCTCGCCGTTCCCCTCGCGCTCGGTGCCTGCAAGAAGAAGCCCGTGGCGGTGGAACCGGAGCCACAGCTGCCCGCTCAGCCGGTCACGCCGCCGCAGCAGCCGGTGGATGACGAAGCGGCGAGGCGCGCCGAAGAGGAGCGCATGCGCCGCGCGATCGAGATGGCCCGGTCGGCGCTGCTGCAGGTCATCTACTACGACTACGACTCGGACGAGCTGCGCAGCGACGCGCGCGCAACGCTCGACGACAAGCTCCGCGTGCTCAACGCCAACCCGTCGCTGCGCATCCGCATCGAGGGACACTGCGACGAGCGGGGCACGGATCAGTACAACCTCGCCCTCGGCCGTCGTCGCGCCGACCAGGCCAAGCGCTACCTGACCGACCGCGGCATCGACGCGTCGCGCATCGAGACCACGAGCTTCGGCCGTGAGCGTCCGGCGGTGACCGGATCGAATGAAGAGGCGTGGGCCCAGAACCGCCGCGGCGAGTTCCAGATCGTCGCCGGCGGCACCGAGCTGCGCGCGCCGTGATCGGCACACGGTCGGGACTCGGACGTCGGCTCCTCGCGCTGGGAGGCGTCACCGTGCTGCTCACCGGCAGCACGGGGTGCTTCGCGACGCGCGCCGACATGCGCATCCTGCAGGGTGATATCAATACGGTGCGCAGCGAGTCGCAGCGCAGCGCGCAGGCGCAGGCACAGGCGCTCGCGGAGACCGCGCGGATCCTGCAGGCCGTGAGCGATTCGCTCACCCGCCTGTCGAGCCGTCAGCTCGCGTTCGAGGGTGATGTGCGCGGTGAGCTGCGTCGCGTGAACGAACAGCTCATCCAGGTGCAGCAGCTGCTTGGCCAGAGCGCCTCGATCGTGCGGGCGCTGCGGGCCGACCTCGAGACGGCCGGCCGCACGCCCATCCCGACGCCCGCGACGGTGGACACGTCCGCCGCCCCCGCCCGTGGCACGCCGCCCGCAACGGCGGCCGCCACGCCGCCCGCCGGCGGTCCGGCGCTGCCGGGCCCCAACCAGCTGTACCAGGACGGCATGGACCACCTGCGGCGCAGCAGCTACGCGTCGGCGCGCATCGCGTTCGGTGACCTCCTGCTCAACTATCCCGGCACGGACGTGGCGCCCGAGGCGCAGTACCTGATCGCCGAGTCGTACGCGGCCGAGCGCAACCTCACCGCCGCCGAAACGGCGTATGCGGCGGTGGTGAGCAAGTACCCGGATCACCCGCGCGCGCCGGAAGCGATGTACAAGCGGGCCCGCATCTTCATCGAGCAGGGCAACACGGCGGCTGCGCGGCCGCTCCTCGAGCAGATCATCAAGCTGTATCCGCGCGCCGACGTGGCGGAGTTCGCCAAGGAGCGACTGGCGACGCTTCCGTAAGGGGGCGCGACCCGTCAGGTATCACGCTGTGGCAGCCACGACACCGAAGTCCACGCCGGAAGAGATGCCGTTCCTCGATCACCTCGAGGAACTGCGCTGGCGTCTGTTCAAGGTGATCCTCGCCCTCGGCGGCGGATTCGTCCTCGCGTTCGTGCTGTTGTCCACCAAGTCCATCGACCTGCTCAGCTACCTGCAGCGTCCGCTGCAGGCGATCAGTGCGCAACAGTTGGTGTACACGAGCCCAACGGACCCATTCAACGTCGTGATCTCGGCGTCCTTCGGGCTCGGGTTCTTCTTCTCGCTGCCCGTCATCTGCTATCAGATCTGGGCGTTCCTGTCGCCGGCGCTGTACCAGCACGAGAAGCGCGTGGTGATCCCGGTGATGACGGGGGCCACGCTCCTCTTCGCTGCGGGTGTGTCGCTGGCGTTCTACTTCGCCGTGCCCGTCACGCTCCGGTTCCTGCTCGGCTTCCAGACGCAGGCCTTCACGGCCATGCTCACGGTGAAGGAGTACTTCGGGTTCCTGTTCGGCATGTGCCTCGCGTTCGGCGCGGCGTTCGAGCTGCCGATTCTCATCCTGGCGCTGACCGCGTTCGGGCTCGTCACGCCGCAGCTGCTGAGCAAGTTCCGTCGGCATGCGATCATCGCGTGCCTCGGGCTCTCGGCGATCATCACGCCCGGTGACGCGGTGAGCGCCATGATCCTGCTGGCGATCCCGCTGTACTTCCTGTACGAAGGCGGCATCCTGCTCTCGCGGCTCGTCGTGCGGCGGCGCGCGCGCGCCGAGTCCATTCGGGGCGAGGCGATCGCGTGAGCGACGTCGCCAGTCCGGCGACCGGTTCGTGTGCGGGGCTGAGCGGCTGGTCCCACGTCGCTCCGTTTGTGCGTCGATGGGCGCGCGGGCTGGCAGTCCTGCTCGCGCTGGCGGTCACCGTCGACGCCGCCGCGGCGCAGGCGCGCCCGGTGGCGCAACCGCCCGTGGGCGCCCCTCCTGCCGCCCCGCGAACCGGCGAGGAGCCGCCGACCCTCAGCCGCGACCGCGTCCTGGTGGAGTGGGCCGAACCCGACTCCGTCATGCGCGAACTGCTCGAGCGCAGTGGCTACCGCACCGTGCAGTACCAGGGCGACCGCGTGCGCTTCGAGGCGTCCACCAAGCAGCTCGTCATGCAGGGCAAGCCGTCGGCGGTGCGGCGTGACGAGACGATCCTGGTGGGCGACACGATCATCTACGACGACGAGTCGAAGATCGTGGACGCGCTCGGCGACACCGTGTTCCTGCGCGATCCCACGAACGATGAGGGCGACGACTTCGTGGCGCGCGGCCGCATTCGCTACGACCTCGAGACCGGCGAGGGCACCACGAGCGCGTTCTCGACGTCGGTGATGTCGGGGCAGCGGCTGTACGTGACCGCGAAGTCCGGCACGCTGTACAATGACACCACGCTCGTGGGCGGGCGGCGCGTCTTCTTCCACGACGCCGACTTCACCTACTGCGACCACGCCGAACCGCATTTCCACTTCACGGCGCGCGATATCAAGTTCGTGGCCGAGCAGGTCGTCGTGGGCCGGTCGGCGGTGCTGTACATCGGCGAGGTGCCGGTGTTCTGGCTGCCGTTCATGTTCCAGGATGCGCGCTCGGGGCGGCGCAGCGGCCTGCTCACGCCGCGCTTCGGCGTGGCGGAGCTGTTCCGCAACAGCTCGAACTACCAGCGAACCGTGGAGAACGTGGGCTGGTTCTTCGCGCTCAACGACTACCTCGACTCCGAAGTCTCCATGGACTGGCGCTCCGGCGGCAGCGGCAATGGCTTCGATCAGGGGTGGCTGCGCGGCAACACCGACATCCGCTACAAGTGGCTGTCCCGCTTCATCGAGGGCAACCTCGCCGTGTCGTACCTGGGGCAGCAGGACGGCCAGAAGAACACGTCGATCACCTGGCGGCACAGCCAGAGCTTCAACAAGGATACGCGGCTCACCGCCAACCTGAACTGGGTGCAGAGCACCACGGTGCAGCGGCAGACGACGTTCAACCCGACGGCGTCGCTGGCCACCATCGTGTCGCAGCTCAACTACCAGACGCGCGTCGGCCCCGCGCGCATCAGCGTGGGCGGGACGCGCAAGCAGTACCCCGGGCGACAGCAGACCGACATGGATCTGCCCAACCTGAACCTCACGGCCGGCACGCTGGCCTTCGGTCCGGTGGAGTGGACGCCGAGTGTGCGCTTCAACCAGTCGCGCTCGGACAACATCGATCAGGGCATCCAGTTCGGGTTCGTGTATGGCAGGGACACGGTGGGCGCGCTCGACAGCACGCGGGTACGCGCCTCGCGGCGCAACACGAACTTCGGGTTCGATACGCCGATCAAGATCGGGGACTTCCAGCTCGGCAACAGCGTCACCATCACCGAGCGCTTCGACGACTATCCCGAGCAGCGCATCGTGCGCGATGTGCGCGACACGTCGCTGACCACCACGCGCGTGTTCGCGCAGCGCTACTTCACGAGCATCGACTGGACGCCGTCGTTCAACCTGCCGCGCTTCTTCCAGGGCACGTGGAACGTGTCGCCGAACGCGCGGCTGGTGAACGTGGACCAGGCCGCCGGCCTCATCGTGCGCTCCGAGCTGAGCGGCGGGCGCTACGTGTCGCAGCGCAAGCGGCTCGAGTACGGCCTGTCGGCGGCGCCGACGTTCTACGGCCGCTTCCCCGGACTCGGTCCGGTGGAGCTGATCCGGCACTCGGTCAGCCCCTCCATCTCGTACAACCTCTCGCCGGCCGCCGAGGTGACCGACGAGTTCCTGCAGGCGACCGGTCGCACGCGCGTGGGTTATCTGGGCGCGCTGCCGCGCAACGCGATCTCGCTGTCGCTGGCGACCACGATCGAGGGCAAGCTGCGCGCGAAGCCGGTGGCGGAGGGGGCGACCGCCGACAGCGCCGCGGCCGACTCGCTGGACGTGCCTGGGTCGGGGCCGCGTCGTCCCGCGGCGGCGCCGGAAGGGCAGAAGATCCGCCTGCTCGCGCTCAACTTCTCGTCGCTCTCGTACGACTTCATCCGCGCCGACACGGCCTCGTCCGGGCTCGTGGAGCAGAACTTCACGATCTCGGCGCGAACCGACCTGCTGCCGAACCTCGACTTCCGGCTCGGCTACGAGCTGTTTCAGGGTGATCCGCTCAGCGACACGGCCGTATTCAAGCCGTTCCGCAGCGACATCGGCGTGAACTTCTCGCTCGACGGCAAGTCGGGGCTCGTGGCGCTGATCGGACGGCTGTTCGGCCGCCGCGGCGACATCGAGGCGGCTGGCAGCGCCGACTCGCTGACGGTGGCGCGTCGGAGCGACTTCTCGCAGCGCGGCGGTGGGCTGTCGGCCGCCGGCGCCGGTGCGCGCGGTGCCCCGATGTCGCTGCCGCAGGCGGGGCAGGGGTGGCAGCTGTCGCTCACGTACAACTCGAGCCGGCAGCGTCCGCCCACCGGCGGCACGCAGATCGCCATCGACCCGGCAGCGCAGTGCGGCAACCTGTTCCAGCCGAACACCTTCGAGTTCGACAACTGCGTGCTCACCGCCAACCAGTCGCCACCCGCAGGGTTCGAGCCCGGCGGGTTCACGACGCCAGGCGGACCGATCTTTCTGCGTCCCACGAACGAGAACGTGAGCGGCAACCTCTCGTTCGGGCTGACGCCGAACTGGAGCACGACCATGACGGCGCAGTACGACATGGTGCGCCGCGACTTCGGGTCGCTGCAGGTGGGACTGCAACGTGAACTGCACGACTGGAACGCCGTGTTCTCCTTCACGCGTGCGCCGAACGGCAACTTCGCGTTCAACTTCTTCATCGCGCTGAAGGCGTCGCCCGAGATCAAGTTCAACTACGATCGCCGGTCCGTGCGATGAGCGCGCCGGCGGTGAAGGCGCCTGCGACGTGGGCGCTCGACGGACGCACGCTGTCCCTCGAGATCGTCGAGGCGGTGGCGCACGGCCGCTGCCGGGTGACGCTCGCCGAGGAGGCCTCGGCCCGCATGGCACGCACGCGCGCGGTGGTGGAGCGCGCGGTCGAGGCCGGCACGCCGGTGTACGGCGTGAACACCGGCTTCGGCAAGCTGTCCGAGGTGGCGATCGCCCGCGACGACCTGGCCGCGCTGCAGCGCAACCTGGTGCGCAGCCACGCCGCGGGTGTGGGACGCGCGCTGCCGGACCACGAGGTGCGTGCGATGATGCTGCTGCGCGCCAACGTGCTCGCCACCGGCTTCGCCGGTGCGCGCCCGGGGCTCGTGCAGCTGCTGCTCGACATGCTCGCGGCCGGCGTCACGCCGGTGATTCCGGAGCAGGGGAGCGTGGGAGCCAGTGGCGACCTCGCGCCACTCGCGCACCTGGCGCTCGTGCTCATCGGCGAGGGACGCGCGCGGTACGCGGGCGAGGAGGGTGTCGGTGCGGCGATGCTCGCCAAGGCGGGGCTGTCGCCGGTCGTGCTCGAGGCCAAGGAGGGACTCGCGCTCATCAACGGCACTCAAGCGCACACGGCGATCGCGGCGCTCGCCACGACGGAGCTCGGGCGCCTGTGGCGCCAGGCACACGTGATCGGGGCCATGACGCTGGACGCCCTGCTCGGCACCCCCGACGCGTTCGACGCACGCATCCAGGAGGCGCGCGGTCAGGAGGGACAGCGGGAGTCGGCCGCGCTCCTGCGCCGCGTGCTGGCCGGCAGCGCGCTGCGCGAATCGCACCGTGAAGGTGACCCGCGGGTGCAGGACGCGTACGCGCTGCGCTGCATGCCGCAGGTGTTCGGGCCCGCGCTCGACGCGTGGCGCTTCGCAGCCGGCCTCGTGTCGCGAGAACTCAATGCCGCAACCGACAACCCGCTCGTGCTCGAGAGCGGCGAGCTGCTGAGCGGCGGCAACTTCCACGGGCAGGCGGTGGCGATGGCCGCCGATGTGCTCGCCATCGTGTGCGCCAACCTCGCCGTGATGAGCGAACGCCGCACCGACCGCCTTGTGCACCCCGACTTCAATCATGGGTTGCCGGCGTTCCTTGCGCAGCAGCCGGGACTCGAGTCCGGGCTCATGATGGCGCAGGTGACGGCCGCGGCGCTCGCGAGCGACCTCAAGCGGCTGGCCACGCCGGCGAGCGTCGACTCGGTGCCCACCGACGGCAACAAGGAAGACGTCGTGCCCATGGCGATGGGCGCCGCCCTCAAGCTGCGCGACAGCGTGCACGGGCTTCGCTACGTGCTGGCGGTGGAGTTGCACTGCGCCTCCGTCGCGCTCGATCTGCGCCATCCGCTTGCCAGCAGCCCCGCCGTCGAGCGCGCGCACGCCGCCGTGCGGGCGCTCGTGCCGCCGCTGCGCGGTGACCGGCCACCGTCGCCCGACCTGATGCGGCTGGCAGAGGCGCTGGCCGCCGGTGTCTTCGATCCGGGCCCGGGGCCCGAGGAGCCCGCATGAATGCGTCCGTGACGGAATCGGCCACCGCGCGCCTCGTCCGCGCGCCGCGCGGCACCGAGCTGACATGCAAGGGCTGGCTGCAGGAAGCCGCGCTGCGCATGCTCATGAACAACCTCGATCCCGAGGTGGCGGAGCGCCCCGACGAGCTGGTCGTGTACGGCGGCACGGGCAAGGCAGCGCGCAGCTGGGACGCGTTCGATGCGATCGTGCGCACGCTGCGCACCCTCGAGCACGACGAGACGCTGCTGGTGCAGAGCGGCAAGCCGGTGGCCGTGTTCCGTACGCACGCCGATGCGCCACGTGTGCTGATCGCGAATGCGAACCTCGTGGGACGCTGGGCCACGTGGGACGAGTTCCGCCGTCTCGAGCGGCTGGGGCTCACCATGTACGGCCAGATGACCGCGGGCTCGTGGATCTACATCGGCTCGCAGGGAATCGTGCAGGGCACGTACGAGACGTTCGGTGCGGTCGCCACGCGCCACTTCGGCGGCACGCTCGCCGGACGACTCGTGGTCACGGCCGGCCTCGGCGGCATGGGCGGCGCGCAGCCGCTGGCGGCCACGATGCACGGCGCCGCGATCCTTGCCGTGGAGGTCGATCCGGCACGCATCGCCAAGCGCCTGGAGACCGGCTACTGCGACCGCATGGCCACCGACCTCGATGACGCGCTTGCGCAGCTGCGGGCCGCGCAGGCGAGCGGCACCGGGCTGTCCGTCGCGCTGCTCGGGAACGCGGCCGACGTGCTGCCGGCGCTCGTCGCGCGTGGCATCACGCCCGATGTCGTGACCGACCAGACCAGCGCCCACGACCTGCTCGTGGGGTACATCCCGAGCGGGCTGTCGCTGGCGGAGGCGGATGTCATGCGTCGCGACGATCCGGACCTCTACCTCGATCGCGTGCGCACATCGGTGGTGCGACACGTGCGCGCGATGCGGTCCATGCAGGACGCCGGGGCGATCGTCTTCGACTACGGCAACAACCTGCGCACGGTGGCCTTCGACGCCGGCTACGACGAGGCCTTCCGCATTCCCGGCTTCGTGCCGGAGTACGTGCGGCCCCTGTTCTGCGAAGGGAAGGGGCCGTTCCGCTGGGTCGCGCTCTCCGGCGACCCCGCCGACATTCACCGCACCGACGACCTGCTGCTCGAACTCTTCCCCGACGACGCGCACCTCGCGCGCTGGGTGCGGCTGGCCCGCGAGCGCATCCAGTTCCAGGGACTGCCGGCGCGCATCTGCTGGCTGGGGCAGGGCGCGCGCGCGCGCTTCGGGCTCGCGCTCAACGAACTCGTGGCGCGCGGCGACGTGCGTGCCCCGATCGTGATCGGGCGCGATCATCTCGACACCGGCAGCGTCGCCTCGCCGTTTCGCGAGACCGAGGCCATGCGCGACGGCTCCGATGCGATCGCGGATTGGGCGATTCTCAACGCACTGCTGAACGTGGCCAGCGGCGCCTCGTGGGTGTCGTTTCACCACGGCGGCGGCGTGGGGATCGGCAACTCGCTGCACGCCGGTCAGGTCATCGTGGCGGACGGCACGCCGGCGGCCGCGGCGCGCATCGAGCGCGTGCTCACCAACGATCCGGGGATCGGGGTGGCGCGTCACGCCGACGCGGGCTACGATCTCGCACGCGCGACTGCTCGTCGCGAGGGACTTCACCTCCCGATGCTCGACTGATGCTGAGCTCCCGCTACCGTCCGTGGCATGTGCCCTTGTTCATGGGCAAGTACGCGCTGCTGCGGCTGCGCCGCCGTCCGGTACTGCTGAACCTCGAAGTCACCATGCGGTGCAACGCGCGCTGCGGCTTCTGCGACTACTGGAAGACGCCGGCGGCGGCCAAGGCCGAGGAGCTGCAGGAGTTCGCCTCGATCGCGCGGCGCTTCAACCCCATGATGATCACCTTCACCGGTGGCGAGCCCACGCTGCGGAAGGATCTCGAGGACATCGTGGCGACGGTGCGAGACGCGACCTCGCTGTCATACCTCGCCATGATCACGCACGGCGGCATGCTCACCGTGGAGCGGGCAAAGTCGCTCTGGGACGCCGGACTCGACCAGTTCAACATCTCGCTCGACTATCTCGACGGACGGCACGACACGGCGCGTGGCATTCCCGGGCTCACGGCGAAGATCCTCGACACGGTGCCGCGCATGAAGGCGGCCGGCATCGGCAGCGTGCGGTTCAACACCGTCATCAAGAACGACAACCTCGACCAGCTGCTGCCGATCGTGCATACGGCCTCGCGCATGGGCGCCGGCGTGAACTTCTCGGTCTACACCGACGCGAAGAACGGCAACGCGCAGCACCTGCTCGCCGAGGAGCAGCGCCGCCAGCTCGACGAGGCGATCGCGGCGCTGCTGGCGTACAAGCGGGCGCGTCGCGGCGTGATCACCAACTCCGATCACTATCTCTCCGAGATTCCGCGCTGGGTGCGCGGGGAGCTCACGGAGCCGTGCCCCAGTGGCACCACGACGGTGCACGTCGATCCGAACGGCAAGGTGCGTCGGTGTCCCGATTTCCCGCCCGATGTCGATTGGACGCAATGGAAGCCGTACGAGGCCATCGCCTGCGACGACTGCTTCTACGCGTGCCGCGGCGAGGCGCAGGCGCCCATGCGCTTCTCCCGCGTGCTCGACGTGATGGCGCGGCCGCGCCCGTCCTGAACGGCACCATCACAGCTCGCGACGGGAGCACGCGTCCATGACCGGCCAGGCGACCCTGTTCGTGAACGCGGCGCAGACCGTGACCTGCGCCGGCCCTGCCGCGGCCCGCCGCGGCAGCGGCATGGCCGATGCCGGCGTACGCACCGGTGTCGGCGTGGCGGTGATCGGTGAGCAGATCGCGATGGTCGCGCCCGACGATCGGCTGCGACAGCGCTTTCCGCACGCCGACGAGGTGGACTGCGACCGTGGCCTGCTCGCGCCGGGGTTCGTGGACTCGCACACGCACGCCGTGTTCGGTGCCGCTCGCTACGCGGAGCACGAGCTGCGTGCGACCGGCGTGCCGTACCTCGAGATCGCGGCGCGCGGCGGCGGCATTCATGCGTCGGTGCGCAGCCTGCGCGAGACGTCCGACGACGCGCTGCTCGCGCTGGCCACGGAGCGCATCGCGCGGCTCGTCGCTGGCGGCGTGACCACGCTCGAGGTCAAGTCGGGGTATGGGCTCTCGGTGGCGGAGGAGCTGCGCACCTTGCGCGTGATCCGTCGGCTGCGCGACGCGCTGGCCGTGCGCGTGGAGGCCACGTGCCTCGGGGCGCACGAGGTGCCACGGGAACACCGCGAGGTCGCTGGCGGGCGCGAGGCGTGGCTCGCAGCGCTCGAGGAGGAGTTGCACCCGGCGGTGGCCCGCGAAGGGCTCGCACGCTTTGCGGACGTGTTCTGCGAGCCGGGGGTGTTCACGGCGGCGGAGTCGCGACGCGTGCTGCAGGGCGCGCGCGCCGCGGGGCTCGAACTCAAGCTGCATGCCGATGAGTTGCACGACGGCGGCGGCGCCGAGCTGGCGGCCTCGCTCGGCGCCGTGTCGGCCGATCACCTGGCCGCCGTGTCCGATGCCGGCATCGCCGCGCTGGCCTCGAGCGAGACGGTGGCCACGCTGTTGCCGGCCACGATGCTCTTTCTTGGCACGGGGCGTCAGGCGCCGGCGCGGCGGCTGATCGAGGCCGGCGCGGCGGTGGCGCTGGCCACCGACTTCAATCCCGGCACCTCGCCGCTCACGAGCTTTCCCCTGCTGCTCACGCTGGCCGTGAGCGAGCTGCGCCTGTCGGCGGCGGAGGCGTGGGTCGCCGCCACCGTGAACGGCGCGGCCGCGCTCGGCCTCGCGGGCGTGACCGGTCAGCTCGCACCGGGGTTTTCGGCCGATCTCGCCGTGCATGCGGTGGACGACCATCGCGCGTTGCCTTACTGGTTCGGCGAGCGTCTCTGCCGAGTGGCGTGGAGTCGCGGTCGTGCTTGTCACCCCTAGGGTGGCGGCGTAGCTTCCGCGTCCGTCGCCCACCGCCGTCGTCCGTCGGACGAGCCCTGTCGCGCGACCTCCACGGGAGAACGCCTCGAGCCGATGTCGATCGCCGCGAAGCACAAGAAGAGAGCGGCCGAGTTCGAGTTGCAGAAGCAGTTCGACAAGGCAGTCGCGAGTTACATGCGCGCCATCGAGGCCGGCGACGCCGAGGGCGCCGAAGTCGATGTGGCGGTCCTCAACAAGCTGGGGGACCTGACGCTGCGCCTCGGGCGCGTCGCCGAAGCCGTGGCCTCGTACGAACGGGCCGTCGAGCACTACGCGTCGGTCGGGCTGTTCAACAACGCGATCGCGCTCTGCAACAAGATCCTGCGACACGCGCCGGGGCGCGCGGGCGTGTATCTCACGCTCGGCCGCATCTGCGCGCGCAAGGGCATGCGGGGGGACGCCACGCGCAACCTGCTCGAGTACGCCTCGCGCATGAAGCAGGAGGGGCGCACCGACGAGGCCATGCGCTCGCTCGCGGAGGTCGCGAACCTCATGCCGGAGCTCGAGGAAGTGCGGCGCCTCGTGACCGAGCATGCGGAACGCGCCGGCATCGCGCTGTCGTCGGGGGTGGAGGCAGCGGCGGCGGCACCGCAGGGCGGCGCGGCGGACAGCCTCGTCTTTCTGGATATCGACTACGACGCGCCGACGCTCCTCACGCCGCCGATTGGCGCGACCTCGATTCCGCCAATGGGAGCGCCGCTTGCTCCCGCCTCGCCGCCGGAGCCCCCGCCGCGCACGCGCTCGCTCGACGACCTGCTCATCTTCGACCCCACCACCGAGGAGCCCGACGTAGACGTCGGTGGACCGGTCGATGGGTTCGAGGCGACGGTCGAAGCAGCCCTCGACGAACCGGTGCCGTCGCTGCTCACGCCACCGCCAGTGCTTGCCGTCGACGCCGAGTCCGTGGCCTCCCCCGATGGGCTGACCGATGCCCTCGGCTTCGGCCTGCTGGAGTCGGTGGACTCGCCCGCGATCGATGCGCTCGACGGCCTCGTGTCGGATGACGTCGCGACGCCGTTGCTGCCGGACCCGTCGCTGATCGACGAGCCGGAGCCCGTGCGCGCCGATCTCGATGTGGTTGCAGGCGAGTCGGAGGCCGTGCGCTCCGATCTCGATGTGGTTGCAGGAGATCAGGAGGTAGAGGTTGTCTGGCTTGAGGTTGCGGCAGATGACCTCACGTCGGGTGTGAACATCGAGGCGGAGCTCGTCACGGAGTCGCCCTTCGTCGCGGACGTGGAGCCGGAGCCGAGCGGCGAGGGCGGCGAGCTGACCTGGCTCGTCGACGCGAATGGCGAGACGCACACGCCGGCGGCGCTCGATGGCGTCGAGGCCGTCGAAGCCGTTGAAGTGGTCGAGGCCGTCGACGTGTTCGAGGCGGTCGAGGCCGGTGACGTCGACGGTGCCATCGAACCCGAGCCGGAGTCCATCGAGGTGCTCGGCGCAGCGGACGCCTTCGCGCAGCTCGACGACGTGCCGCGGATCGACATCCTGGACGTGGGCGACATGATCGAGGTGGTCCACGACGCCGGTGCGGCGTATGAGGTCGTCGACGTCGTCGCGGATGTCGAGGTCGTCGACGTCGTCGCGGATGTCGAGGTCGTCGACGTCGTCGCAGATGTCGAGGTCGTCGACGTCGTCGCGGATGTCGAGGTCGTCGATGCCGTCGCAGATGTCGAGGTCGTCGACGTCGTCGCGGATGTCGAGGTCCTCGATGCCGTCGCAGATGTCGAGGTCCTCGATGCCGTCGCAGATGTCGAGGTCGTCGACGTCGTGGACACCGGCGATGCGGTCGACGTGGTCCCCGAAGAGTCGAGCGAGCCCCTGCCGTTCCTCGTGATCACGCCGGCGGGGACCTCGCAGACGCCGATCGATTCGGCAGCGAGCATCGAAGTTGTCGAGGGCATCGTTGCGAAGTTGCCCGTCGAGGAGCTGGCCGTCGAGGAGATCGACACGATTGAGTCCACCCTCGAGGTGATCGAGGTGGGCCAGGTCGACGTGGACAGCGCCATCGTGGAGGGTCTCGAACTCGCCGCCGAGGAGGAGGATGAGGGCTCGCTGGCCGATCATGTCGCGCTGCAGATGGACGTCGAGGTCGACGCCGACGCCGCCGACGTGGTCGCGCACGAATCGCTTGCGATCATCGCCGAGCCGGAGGTCGACCGCGGACTGGACGTCGAATCACGCGAGCGCGTGGCTGACGAGCACCACGCCGTGCTGGTCGATGACGAGGCCATCGGCGTCGAGGCGTTCGGCGACGAGGTGCCTGGCGACGAGGCGCTGGACGATGTGCTGGCCGGGGTCGTGCCGCTGCACGGGGTGGAGTTGGCCGCGCCGTCCAACCCGTTCCGGGAGCCGGTGGCTGCGCGCCCGATCCCGCGGCTGAACCCGCATGACTTCATCCTGCCGGGTGAACTGCCGCCGATCGTGCTCCCGGACGCGATGCTGGGGATCGCGCGCCCCGACCTCGCGGAGCCCGGTGAGACGCCAGAGCGCGGTGCGTCGGCCATCGAAGCGCAGCCCGTCGAGGCGCAGCCCGTCGAGGCACCGGCCGTCGAGGCACCAGCCGTCGAGGCACCGCCTGTCGACGCGCAGGCGGTCGAGACCGCGGAGGCCGCGGATGAACCCGCGCCGGCTCCCGAGCACGATCCGCTCGATGGGGCGCTCGAAGGGGCCTTCGTGCGAGCCTTCTCCGGCGTCTACGACGCGATCCGCGACTCCGACGAGGTGGACGCGCAGCTGTCGCCGCCGCGTACCACGGCCGCCGTCGTCAACCTCGCCCTCGAGCGCTGCCGTCGCCTGCGCGAGGAGGTCGAAGCGCACCCCGGTGACTGGGCGCGCCGCCGCCGGCTGGCCGAGGCGCTCCTCGAGGCCGGCGAGCTCGAGACCGGTTTGCAAGAGCTCGCCGCCACGGCGCTCGCGCTCGAGCTCGAGGGCGCGCTCCCCGGCGCCATGAGCGTGCTCGACGACATCGTGCGTCTGGCGCCCGAGGAGGTGTCGCATCACCAGAAGCGTGTCGAACTCGCCGTGCGCATGGGCGATCGGGAGCGGCTGCGCGAGAGCTACCTCGACCTCGCCGACACCCTCGTCCGGTCGGGACAGTCGGCACGCGCCGAGCCGGTGTACGTGCGCGTGCTGGAGCTGGACCCCTGGGACGATCGGGCTCGGTCTGCCCTCGGCGATGCCGCTCCGCCGCCGCCGGCGCATCGGCCGCCGCCCGCGCGTGCGGACGATGGCTACGTCAGCTTCTCCGACTGGATGGCCGAGGACGACGAGCCGCGTGACACCCGCATGCGCGTGCAGGAGCCCACCGCCACAGGCGACGAGGACGCCGATTTCGACCGCCTCCTGCAGCACTTCCGCGAAGGAGTCGCGCGCAGCCTTGGCGATGACGATTTCGACAGCCACTACGATCTCGGCGTCGCGTACAAGGAGATGGGGCTGCTGGATGATGCCATCGCGGAGTTCCAGCGCGCTCTGCGCAGCCCGTCCCATCGCCTGCCGGCGTACGAGGCACTCGGCCAGTGCTTCCTGGAGCAAGGGAGCTTTCCGGTGGCCGTGACCGTTCTCTCTCGGGCACTGCATGAGCCGGGTCTGGATGACGCCCAGCGCATTGGCGTGCTCTACCTGTTGGGCTATGCGTGCGAAGCCCTGCAGCGCCGGGACGAGGCACGGAGCTATTATCAACGCGTGTATTCCACCGACCAATTTTTCCGAGACGTCGCCGAGCGACTGGCTGCCCTCGACCGGGGCGCGCAATGACCGTATCTGCGCGCACCCCGTCGGCGCTGGCCGCCGCGCTCCGTGACATTCAGGCCCCCGTCCAGCGGGAGCTCGAACTGGTGCCGGCCGAGATCCGGCGCATCGTGACCGCCGACGTTCCGCTCGTGAACGAGGTGGGGAGCCATCTGCTGGGCATGAAAGGCAAGCTGCTCCGCCCCACGCTCGTGCTCCTCTCGAGTGCGGTCGAGGAGCAGATGGAGCCCACGCGCGCGGTGACGTGCGCGGCCGTGGTCGAGCTGCTCCATCTGGCCACCCTGATTCACGACGACGCGGTCGATCATTCGGTGCTGCGGCGCGGGATGCCCACGGTCAACGCGCTCTTCAGCCACCAGATCTCGGTGATCATGGGGGACTTCCTGTACTCCCGCGTCATGCGCGAGCTGGTGGCCCTCGGCGACATCGAAGTGATGCGGGCGGTCTCCAACGCCTCCGACTCCATGACGCTCGGCGAGATGCGGCAGCTGGCCGCGTTCGACGCGCTGGCCTTCACGGAGGACGACTACGAGCACCTCATCCGGGCCAAGACCGCGGGGCTCTTCGTGGCCGCCTGCTCGGTCGGCGCGCTGTGCGGCGCCCGCCAGCATCATGCGGCGCTCGCGCGGTACGGAGAGCGGCTGGGCATGGCGTTCCAGGTGGCGGACGACCTGCTCGACTACACCGAGACGGCGGCCATGACGGGCAAGCCGAGCGGGCTCGACCTGCGGGAGCACAAGGTCACCTTGCCGCTCATCGCGGCCCTGCGGAACATCACGCCCGCGGCGCGGTCTCAAGTGGAAGCGCTGTTCGCCACGCCGGAGCCCGACGAGGAGGCGGTCGCGGAGGTGATCGGTCTGGTGCGCGAGGCGGGCGGCCTGGAGTATGCGCGGCGGCGGGCGGAGCAGTTCGCGCAGGAAGCCGAGGAGGCGTTGTCTGGCATTCCGCACGGTGCGGCGCGCTCAGCCTTGTACGACGCCATCGGCTACGCTGTCGATCGGCGCTGGTGATGGCCAAGGGACCGTCGAAGCATCGGCCGCTCTTCCACTTGCTCGTGCTCGGCTCGGGGTTCGTGGCGGGCGGACTGATGGCGCAGGTGGCGCGCCGCTTCCTGCCACCGGGTGCGGTGAAGGAGTTCCTGACCATGGGCGTGCAGCCGTCAGTTGGCCCGCTGCCTATCGACTTGATTATATTGAAAGTTGCGCTTGGGCCGATCGCGCTCGACGTGTCGTTGCTCAGCCTGGTGGGTGTGCTGATCGCCTACCTCATCGCTCGCTCCCTGTTCTAAGTACCAGGAGTCATCATGGGCCTCCAAGGCATCGGCTTCACCGAGATCCTCATTCTGCTGGTGGTCGTGCTGCTGCTCTTCGGGGCCAAGCGGATCCCGGAGATCGCCGGCTCGTTCGGCAAGGGGATCACCGAGTTCAAGCGCAACCTGAACGACGCGCAAAAGGCCATCACCGAGCCGCCGCGCGCCGATCGTGCGGTGGGAGCGGCGCCGCCGACCACCGAGCCGGTGGCTCGCGAGGAAGATCGCCCCGAGCCCAAGCGGCTGCTCAACTGATCGGCCGTTGGTGAGCGCCACGCCCCCTCGGGGCTCAGCGTCTTCGGCAGGGAAAACGAAAGCGCCCCCGACGTCTCTCGACGTCGGGGGCGCTTTCGCGTGCGGCCGCGGCAGCTCAGAGCAGCGTGGCCTGACGGCGGAGGGTGGCCTGAATCTTCTTGCGATCGTCCTTGATCGTGGCCGCGTCACGCAGCCCCGCGAGGTACTGCTGCACCCGCTCGGACTTGAGCCCCTGGACGGTCTGCATGCGGAACACGTCCTTGAGCAGGGCGAAGTCGGCGCTGTCGGCGGGGGTGAGTGCGTCGAGCCGCAGCACGAAGACGCCCTCGTCGGTCACGATCGGCTCGCTGATGCCGCCGACCGGCAGCCCGAAGGCCGCGCCGACCGCTTCGGTGAACTGGCCGAGCCCGGGTACGAGCGAGCTGCGCGTGAAGGGGCCAGCCTGCTCGATCGACCGGCTGGCCGCACTGGCCGCGTCGGCCAGCGAGGTGCTGCGCGCGGCCGCTGCGAGCTGCTGCGCGGTCGGCACCAGCGCCTTGATGCGCGCCTCACGCTCGAGACGACGGCGAATGTCGTCCTTGACGTCGGCGAGCGGAGCGGTGCCACCGGCGCGCAGCGAGTCGAGGCGGGCGATGTAGTAAGCCTCGGGCGCATCCTGCAGGTCGCTCGACTCGCCCACGGTGACACCGCTGAACGCCCACGCGCTCACGCCCGGCACGTACCGGCCGGCGAAGCTGAGCGGCTCGTCTTCGATCACGACGACCGACGAGATCGGCAGGCCGAGTTCGGCCGCCGCACTGTCGAAGGCGGCCGGATCCGTCGCGCCGGAGGCCACGGCGGCGAGGCGGTCTGCCTGACGGTCCGTGGCGGCCGACGACGAGTCGCTCTGCTGGACCGTGATGAGGATGTGCCGCAGGTCGAGCGTGTCCGCCCGCTTGCGGTCCACCTGGATCAGGTGCCAGCCGAAGGGGGAGAGCACCGGCTGCGAGAGTTCCCCCTCGCGCAGGGCGTACGCCGCGTCCTCGAAGGCGGGCACGAACCGGCCACGCACGCCGCGGCCAAGCTCACCGCCCTGAGCCCCGGAGGCCGAGTCTTCCGACGCACGCATCGCCACATCGGCGAAGCTGGCACCGGCCACGATCTCGGCGCGCAGCGCGTCGATGCGCGCCCGGGCCGCGGCGGAGTCGACGCCAGTGATGGCACGCTCGACGGCCAGCAGCGACACGACCGCGCGGCTCGGCCGCTCGAAGAGCTTCGGGTTCGCGTTGTAGAAGGCCGAGATCTCGGCGTCCGTGACGGCCGGCGCGGCGCCGGTGGAGGTTTCGGGACGGAACGCCACGAAGCTCACCGAGGCCGAGTCGTTGCGATCGCGATAGATCTGCCAGAGGCGCGCGTCCGAGACCCACACGTCGGACGAGACCTGGTCGAACAGCTTCTGCTTGGGGATCTCCGACCGGTAGTACGACTCGAGGCCGATGAGCAGTCCCTGCTGCCGGGCGATCGGGCTGGCGAGGAAGCGCTGGTACTTCTCGAGGTCGAACCGCCCCTCGGTCTGGAACTCCGGATTCTGCTCGACGCCGGGGGGCGGGCTCTGCCGTGCGGCGTCGCGAATCTCCTCATCCGTGACGGAGATGCCCCTACGCTCGTACTCCTGTCGAAGCAGGACTTCATTCACGAGTTCGTCGAAGGCCCGCTGCTCGAGTTCGCGGCGTTCGTCGAGCGTCAGCCCCCGGCCGAGTCGCTGCGACTCCTGCTGGTCGAGGTTGGCGACGGCGTTCTCCCACGTCATGTAGAGAATGTCCTCACCGTTGACCGTGGCCACGACGGTATTCGTGGTCACGGGAGCACGTCCCAGCAGTCCCGAGCTGTCGACCAGCAGGAAACCACCGACGAACGCGATGATGAGCACGATCCAGACGTATTTCGCAGCGCTCCGCATGGATTGCAGCACGGGGCGGGACTCCTTCGAACGGGGAGGGTGGTGACGCGTTGGTGACGCGCCCGATCGGACACGGTGCGCCGCGCTCGATGCGCGACGCGTCAACCGTCGGGGACAAGCTGGGAAAAGTAGGGGACGCGAGAGTGTAAAGGCAAGTGACGTCGTCACTTCACGTGTCCATCACGATTGACTTCCTGAGACGGCGCGAGGTACGTTCCGCAGATGGACCGCGCCGGGAACACCACCCCATGGGGACAGACCGGATGAGCACCGCCGCCCGGATTGACGAGCTCCTGAGCAAGTTCGACGAGAACCCGCGCCGATACTTCGCGCCGCTCGCAAACGAGTACCGCAAGGCCGGCGATCTCGCGCAGGCCATCGCCCTGTGCCGCGAGCATCTGCCCAAGCAGCCCGGGCACATGAGCGGGCATATCGTCTTTGGCCAGGCGCTGTATGAGCACGGCGACCTCGCCGAGGCACAGACCGTGTTCGAATCGGCGCTCGCGCTCGATCCGGAAAACCTGATCGCGCTCCGTCACCTCGGCGACATCGCGCGCGCGCGCGGCGATGCGCACGGCGCGCGGCGGTGGTACGGCCGCGTGCTCGACGCCGATCCGCGCAACGACGACATCGCGGCGCTGCTGGCGTCGCTCGCGCAGCGCGCGACCCCGGCGTTCGTGGAGCCCGTGGCCGCGGCGGCGCCGCTCGACGCAGGGGCGCCGGAGCATCCCGCGGGGTTCCTCGACGAACCGGCGTGGCACACGCCTACGATTCCGGACGGCACGAGTGCCGTGGCCGAGCCCGCGGGCGCGGCCCCCGAGGTCGTGGTCGCCGCCGCCGAGGTCGAACTGCTCGACCTCGACGTCCCGGTGGAGCGCGCGAGCGAGGCGTATGCGCCCGCGCATCTCGCGCGCGCTGATGTCGCGAACGCGGATGTCGCGCATATGGACGCGTCGAATGCCGATGTCGATGACGCGTTGCTCGTGAGCGAACAGCCTGCCGCGGAGCATCTCGCGATGGAGCCGCCGGCCGACGAGCCGCTCCCTGTGGAGCCGGAGGCTGCGGGTGACGAGTCGATCGAGTTGCCGACGTTTCTCGACGCCTTCGAGCCGACGAGCGTGACCGACGTCGCGGCTGCGGCGGACGTGCCGGTGGAGCAGGGACTCGACGTCTTCGCGCCGGTGCCCGCGGAGGAGCCCGGCCTGGCGCCCGAGTGGCTCGACGCCACGGAGGTGACTGCGTCGGATGCGTCCGCATCTGCGGCCGAATGGATCGACGTGACGACCGTGAGTGAGTCGGAGGCGCCGGTCGGGGCAGCCGACTGGATCGACGTCGCGGACGCGAGCGATTCGGAACCGCCCGTGGGTGCGGCCGAACGAGTCGACCCCGTGGTCGAGACCGATTGGGTCGATGACGCGACGGACGCGTTCGGGGGCGCAGCGCTGGAGCCGCAGGCCGCTGAGGCGCGGGCCGCTGAGGCGCAGGCCTTTGAGCCGCAGGCCGCTGAGGCGCAGGCCGCTGAGACCGAGCCGGTGCCGGACGCGTCGGTCGTGGAGGAGGCGCCGGAGTCGTACGAGCCCGCGGTGGATGTGGACGCGGGGCCGCGGTCGCTGTCCGACGCGCTCGGCGCGTTTGCGTCGCACGATCCGCTCGACAGCATCGATGCGCTGCCTTTGCCGGATGCGCTCGAACGCATGGCGGCGGCGGAGGCGGTCGGCGAGCTGGTCGCGTCCGGCGACGAGGGGGTGTTCGCGTCGAGCGACGACTTCGAGGAAGGGTTGATAGCGCTCGAGTGGCCCGATGCGAGCCTGCTCGCCGTGCGTCCGCCCACGCCGCCGCGCCCGGCGACGCCGGTGGCGAGCTGGGAGCCGGTCGCCGAGGGCGAGGCCGACCTGCCGTCTGAGGAACTCGCACTCCCGGAGACGTCCACGATCGAGTCCGAGCCGTCGCTCGCTGGAGAGCCGGTGGAGCAGGAGCCGGTGGAGCAGGAGCCGGTGGAAGCGGAGCTGGCGGAAGCGGAGGCGGCGGAAGCAGTCGCGGCGGAAGCCGTCGCGCCCGCCGAGGACGTCGAGGCAGTCGAAGCCGTCGCGGAACACGTGGACATTGAGTCGGCCGATGACGCCGAGGATCTCGAGGCCTTCGCGCCCGTCGCGTGGACGGCGGAGGCCGATGCCTCGGACGAGGCCCTGCTCGACGAGGACCAGCTGGACGAGGACCCGCCGCTCAGCGCGGCCGAAATCCCCTGGCTCGCCGAGGAGGAGGAGCACGAGGTCGACGCGTTCGTCGAGCCGGAGGCGTCGCATGCGACCCCCCGTCCCGCGTTCGTGACCGAGACGATGGCCGAGCTGCTGGTGGCGCAGGGGTTCGTCTCGCGAGCGATCGGCGTGTACGAGGAGCTCGTGGCGCGTCGGCCGTACGATGTGGTGCTCGCCAGCCGCCTCGATGAGCTGCGTGGAATGGTCGCGGAATCCGAGCCGGTCGTCGATGTGACGCCCGTCGAGTCTGCCACACCGATCGCGTCGGCGACGCCCGTCCGCCCCGTCACGCCGGTCTTCGCGGCCACGCCGATCGCGTCGGCCACGCCGATCGCGTCGGCCACGCCGATCGCGTCGGCCACGCCGATCGCGTCGGCCACGCCGATTCGCGCGGCCACGCCGATTCGCGCGGCCACGCCGATTCGCGCGGCCACGCCGGTGAGCGTGCCGCTTGTCGCGCCCGCGCCCAGCCGGACCGCCCGCGAGTGGCTGGCGGCGGTGGCGGCCATGCGCGTGCAGCGCCGCACTCCAGTGCTTGGCGTGACGACGGTCGCCGCGCCGACGCCCGCCGACGGCCTGTCGAGCCTGTTCAGTGCCGAGCCGACGGCGGCCGACGATGTGGCGGCGCGCTCGCTCGCCTCGGCGTTCGGCGCGTCCGCCCCGGTGGATCACGCGTCGGCGCTCTTCGACGCGGTGGCCCGTGAGCCGGAGCGTGCGCCCGTGGCGCCGCCGGCCGCGCGTGCGGCCACCCCCGCCGCTGGCGGGGCGCTCTACTCCTTCGACCGGTTCTTCCCCGATCCGGCCACCGCCGATGCGTCCATGGCCGCCCCGGCGCCCACGAGCGAGGCCGCGACGGGGCCAGGCACTTCCGCCCCGACGGCCGGCTCGCCGTCCGAGGCCGGCGCCGACCTCGCGCAGTTCGCGAGCTGGCTGAAGGGGCTCTCCAACCCGTGAGACCATGGTGCAGATCGGCGTCCTGAACGGCCCGAACCTCAACCTGCTTGGCACGCGTGAGCCGGCGCTCTACGGCCGGACCACGCTCGCCGACATCGACGCCCGGCTCGCCGAGGTGGCGCGCGAACTCGGCATCACGCTGCGCTCGGCGCAGCGGAACGGGGAAGGGGAGCTGATCGATCTGCTGCACGGCTGGCGTGGCGAGGTGCAGGGCGTCGTGCTCAACGCCGGCGCCTACACGCACACCAGCCTGGCCCTGCGGGACGCGCTCGCCGCGATTGCGGTGCCATTCGTCGAGGTGCACCTCACCAACATCTACGCCCGGGAGCCGGAGCGCCGGCACTCGATGCTGGCGGCGGCCGCGATCGGCTCCATCTGCGGCCTGGGCGCAGCCGGCTACGAGTATGCGCTGCGCGGGCTCGTGGCGCACCTGCGCGAGCGCACGCCGCCCGCTGCGGCATGACGGCCGGGCGACCGGCGTCGTCCGATCCGCGCAGCGTGCGGCTTGGCGCCCTGCGGGACGCGCTCGCCACCGCCGACCTCGACGCGCTGCTCGTTTCGAGTCTCGCGAGCATCCGCTGGCTCACCGGGTTTTCCGGGAGCAGCGGTCTCGTGGTCGCGACCGCGAAGGAGCTGGTGCTGCTCACCGACTTCCGCTACGCCACGCAGGTCGAGTCGGAAGTCGGGGGCGCGGCGCGCGTCGTGATCGTGTCGCAGAGCCTCTGGACGGCGCTCTGGGAGGTGCTGGGCGGCATGTCCACGGTGCAGCGCGTGGGCTTCGAGTCCATGCACCTGCTGCACCGCGACTTCCAGCGGCTGCTGGAGCAGGGTGGGCGCTGGCAGTGGCGTCCGACCACCGACGTGCTGGAGCTGCTGCGGGAGCGCAAGGACGCCACCGAAGTGGCGGCCATCCGCCGCGCCATTGGGATGGCCGAGCAGGCGCTCGCGGTGGTGCTGGAGTCGCTGGCACCCGGACTGACCGAGACGCAGGTGGCCGGGCGACTCGAGGCGGCACTGCGGGATGCGGGCAGTGAAGGGTTTCCGTTTCCGTCCATCGTGGCGAGCGGCGAGCGGTCGGCGCTGCCGCACGCGCGGGCCGGCGACCGACGGCTGGCGGTCGGCGACTTGGTGCTGCTCGATTTCGGGGCCATCGCCGACGGGTATTGCTCCGACATCACGCGCACGGTCGTGCTGGGCCGCGCCTCGCCGGAACAGGTCGACGTGTACGAGATCGTCCGGGAGGCGAACGCCCGGGCCGCCGCCGCCGTGCGCCCCGGAATGCGGGGGATGGATGCCGATGCGGTCGCGCGAGAGTACATTGACGCGCGCGGCTTTGGCGAGGCATTCGGACACAGCCTCGGGCACGGGATCGGGCTCGAGGTGCACGAGGGCCCTCGCCTCGCCAGGACCGCGGACGGTGTGCTGCCCCCAGGCGCCGTCGTGACCATTGAACCCGGGATCTACCGGCCGGGTTGGGGCGGCATTCGCATCGAGGACGACGTCCTTCTCACGGAGGAGGGGTCGGTGGTCCTCAGCGGCTTCCGTCGCGACCTGCTGGAGATCGCGTAACCGCTGGAGCGGTGCCGGCATGAAGGTGCCGTCGTCGCTCCGCCCGACCGCGTCGTCGAGACCGCCAGACATGATTGATCTTCGCTATGTGAAGAAACTCATCGAGATGCTCGATGCCTCCTCCGTGGACTCCATCGAGATCTCCTCGGACAAGGGCATGAAGCTGCGCATCTCGAAGAGCCCGCAGCAGCGGGGCGCCACGGTGCAGATGGCCGCGCCGCTTGCCGCTCCGATGGCCGCCGCTCCGGCGGTGTTGCCTTCCGCCCCGGCGGCGCGTCCTGCCGACGAAGGGGGGCGTTCGGACGCACCGAAGGCCGAGGCACCGAAGGCCTCCCTGCTCGAGATCAAGTCGCCGATGGTGGGCACCTTCTACCAGTCGCCCGAGCCGACCGCCAAGCCGTATGTCTCGGTGGGCGACCGGATCGCGAAAGGGCAGATCGTCTGCATCATCGAAGCGATGAAGATCATGAACGAGCTCGAGTCCGAGGTCGACGGCGTGGTGCGCGAGTTGAACGTGCAGGACGCGCATCCGGTCGAGTACGGACAGGTGCTCTTCCGCATCGACCCGAACGGCTGAGATCCTTCCCATGACGATGGTCTCCGGCGCACAACCCCGCACTGCAGCGCCGGCTGGCCTCGATCTGAAGGCGGCGCTTCAGCGCATGGTCACCGAGGGCGCGTCCGACCTGCATCTCAAGGTCGGGCGCCCACCCACGCTGCGCCTGCATGGCGACCTCGTCGCCCTCCCCATGCCGCCCCTGCGTCCCGAGGAACTGCGGACGCTTGCGGAGCACCTGCTGCCGCCCGCCCAGCTCCGCGAGTTCGTGGAGATGCGCGAGGCGGACTTCGCGATCAACGTGCCGGGCATCGGGCGTTTTCGCGTGAACGTGTACCAGCAGAAGGGCACGGTGGCCTTCGCCATGCGCGCCATCGCGCACGCGGCGAACTCCATCCGGGAGCTCAACCTGCCGCCGGTGCTCGAGCAGATCGCCCTCAAGCCGCGTGGCCTCGTGCTCGTCACCGGCGTCACCGGCTCGGGCAAGAGCACCGCGCTGGCCGCGATGGTGCACCACATCAACGAGCGACGGGCCGCGAACATCATCACGATCGAGGATCCGATCGAGTTCGTGCACCGCGACGTGAAGAGTCACATCAACCAGCGCGAAGTGGGGACCGACACGGCCACCTTCGCGCAGGCGCTGCGCCGCGTTCTGCGTCAGGACCCGGACGTGGTCATGATCGGTGAGATTCGAGACCTCGAGACGCTCGACGTGGCCCTCAAGGCCGCCGGCACCGGTCACCTGGTGTTCTCCACGCTGCACACCACCGACGCGACGCTCACGATCAACCGCATTCTCTCGTTCTACCCGCCGCACCAGCAGAACGAGGTGCGCTTCGCGCTGGCGAATGCGCTCGAGGCGATCGTCTCCCTGCGCCTCGTGCCGCGGGCCGACCACGCCGGCCGTGTGCCGGCGTGCGAGGTGCTCGTGAACACGGGCGCCGTGCGCGACCAGATCCGCGACCTCGAAGCCACGCTCAACATCCCGGACCTGATCCGCGAAGGCAGCGTGGCGTACGGCATGCAGACGTTCGACCAGTCGCTCATGACCTGGTACAGCAAGGGCGTGATCTCGTACGACAACGCGATGTTCTACGCGTCCAGCCCGGCCGAGTTCGCGCTCAAGACGCAGGGCGTCAGCGCCGCCAGCGACTCGGAGTTCGACGGCTTCCGTCCGGGCTCCGGCGCGGCCTGATCGGCCGTCGGCACCGCCGGCGGCCCGAGTGCCGCCTCGCGCGGATTGCCGTGCATGACTGGCGGGGAGGGGGGGCTTCTCGCCACCATTCGGCGTGCTGCGCCACCGTCGGCCGATTCGCCGACGCCGTGCCTCGCGCGGCACGCAGCAGTCCCGGGCGGCGAGGGTCGCCCGGCGCGTCGGCCCCCTGCCCATCGCCATGTTCAAAAAGGTCCTGATCGCCAACCGCGGTGAGATCGCCCTGCGTGTCATCCGGGCGTGCCGTGAGCTCGGCATTCAAACCGTCGCCGTGTATTCCGAGGCGGACCGCGAGTCCCTGCACGTGCGCTTCGCCGACGATGATGTCTGCATCGGCCCGCCGGCCAGCCGCGACTCCTACCTGCGCATTCCGCGCCTGATCGCCGCGGCCGAGATCACAGGTGCGGACGCCATTCATCCCGGCTACGGCTTCCTCGCGGAGAACGCGGAGTTCGCCGAGACGTGTGCCGCCTCGGGGATCACGTTCATCGGACCGACGCCCGAGCAGATCCGGGTGATGGGTGACAAGGCGTCGGCCCGTCGCGCCATGGCCGAGGTCGGCGTGCCGATCGTGCCGGGCACCCCTGGTCCCGTGGAAGACGTGGACGAAGCGCTCGGCTTCGCGCGCGAGATCGGATTCCCCGTGATCATCAAGGCGGCGGCCGGCGGCGGCGGCAAGGGCATGCGCGTGGCGCGTGATCCCGACGACTTCGCCCGCTCGTTCCAGCTCGCGCGCAGTGAGGCGCTCAGCGCCTTCGGCAACGGTGATGTGTACGTGGAGAAGTTCCTGGAGCGCCCGCGGCACGTGGAGTTCCAGGTGCTCGGTGACTCGAAGGGCAAGGTCATCCACCTCGGCGAGCGCGACTGCTCCGTGCAGCGGCGCCACCAGAAGCTGATCGAGGAAGCGCCGTGCCCCGTCATGACGCCTGAACTGCGCGAGCGCATGGGCGAAGCCGCCGTGCGCGGGGCGCAGGCGATCAACTACGTGGGGGCGGGCACCGTCGAGATGCTGCTCGACACCGATGGCTCGTTCTACTTCATGGAGATGAACACGCGCATCCAGGTGGAGCATCCGGTCACCGAGATGCTCACGGGCGTGGACCTCGTGAAGGAGCAGATCCGCGCCGCGGCCGGCGAGCCGCTGACGGTGAGCGAGCTGCCGATCTTCCGTGGTCACGTGATCGAGTGCCGCGTGAACGCCGAAGATCCCGCCCGCAACTTTCAGCCGTCGCCGGGGCAGATTCACACGTTCCATCCGCCCGGCGGACCGGGCGTGCGCGTGGACACGCACGTGTACGCCGGCTACAAGGTGCCGCCGTACTACGATTCGCTGCTGGCCAAGCTGATCGTGCAGGGGCGCGACCGCGCCGAGGCGATCCGCCGCATGCAGATCGCGCTCGAGAGCTTCGTCGTGGAAGGCGTGACGACCACGATTCCGTTCCTCGCGCGTGTGATGCAGCACCCCAACTTCCTCGCCGGCGACGTGCACACGAAGTTCCTCGAGTTCGAGGGAGCGGACCTGCTCAAGGAGCCCACCTAGTGCGACTGGACGTGCTGCTCGGCGAGTCGCTCCCGACACCCGCCGACGTAGCCGGTCGCGTGGTGGTGGTGATCGATGTGCTGCGCGCCTCCACGACCATGGTGGAGGCGCTGGCGAACGGAGCGCGGGCCGTGGTGCCTTTCGCGGAGGTCGACGACGTCGTGACGGCAGCGAAGCGGTACGGACGCAACGAGGTGTGCCTCGCCGGCGAGCGGCGCAGCCGGGTGATTCCGGGCTTCGACGCCGGCAACTCGCCGCGTGAGATGACGGCCGAGCGCGTGGCTGGTCGCACGCTGCTCATGACGACGACCAACGGCACGGCGGCGCTGCTGGCGACGCATGGCGCCTGGCGCACGTACGTGGGCGCGTTCGTGAATCTCTCCGTGACGGCGGCGCGGGTGTCGGAGGCGCTGCGCGCCGGCCGTGATGCCATGCTGGTGTGCGCGGGGCAGGATCGTCGGTTCGCCCTCGAGGACGCGGCGTGCGCCGGCGTGCTCGTCGCGCGCATCGCGAAGGGGGTGCGCGGCGCGGCCTTGGGCGACGCCGCGCGCATGGTGCGCCGCATGGCGCGCCGGTACTCGACCGACGTGCAGGCGCTGGCCACGGATGCCGCGCACGCGCGCACGCTCGCGGAAGCAGGCTTCGCGGACGACGTGGCGTTCTGCCTCGCGCATGATCGCACGTCCGTGCTCGCCACGTACGCCGACCGACAGGTGACCGGTGAGCGGATCGACGCTGCGGCGTGAACTGGCGAGCGTCGCGCTCGCGCTCTTCGCCGTCTTCCTCGTGGGGGCGCTCGCGTTCCAGCGACCGCCGGCGGGCGGAGCGTGCATGGATGCGACCGGCCTCTTCGGGCCGGTTGGCACCGGGGTGCGCTGCCTGTTCGTGGGCGCGGTCGGCGTGCCGGGGGCCCTGCTCGTCTCGCTGGCCTGCCTGCTTGTGGCGCTGCGACTCGTCGGACGCTTCGCCTCGACGACCTCGCTCTATGCCGCGCGTGCGTCACTGCTCGCGGTCGGCATCGTGCTGCTCGTGCCGGTCGCGATCGGGCTGGCGACCGGTGGGTCGCCCGAGTCGACCACAGCGTCCGGCCTCTGGGGCGCCTTCCTCTCGCACTACCTGCGGAAGTTCCTGGGCGCTGCCGGCGGTTGGATCGTGTGGCTGCTGGCCGCAAGCGCGCTGACCGTGCTCACGCTGCGATGGAATCCGTTGCGCGTGGTCATGGCGCCGTCGTTGCCGCGACGCGTGCGCGCGGGTGCGGAGGTCGCGCGCCAGACACTTGCCGAACGGCTCGCCCCCGAGCCGGAGGAGCTGCCGGCCATCGATCCCGCGCTCGCGCGCGACGTGCTGCGGGGCACGAAGGGGGCGGCCGAGAGCGACGCGATGGAGACACCGGGCGAGAGCGCCGGCGCTGGGCGCGGCGCACGCAAGTCGCGCAAGCCGCTCAAGGCCGACGCGGCGTCCGGCGACCTGTTCGCGGACGTGGCTGGCGGCGAGGCTGGCGCCGAGCCGGATGCGGCGGACGACGAGCTGCCGCCCACCACGCTGCTGGCCGCCCCGCCGGCGCGTCGTGAGGACGGCGGACGCGAGGCGCTCGATCAGGCCGGCGCCAAGCTCATGGCCACCCTGCGCACCTTCAAGGTGGACGGTGAACTCGTGGGGCGGACCACCGGCCCCACGGTCACGCAGTTCGAGATCGAGCCGGCGGCCGGCGTGAAGGTGCGGCAGATCGCCGCGCTCGCCGATGACCTCGCGCTGGCCATGCGTGCGCCGAGCATCCGGATCGTGGCGCCGATTCCGGGGCGCGGCGCCGTCGGCGTGGAGGTCCCGAACCCGTCGCCCGAGATGGTGGCGCTGCGCGAGGTGGTGGAGTCGCGCGAGTTCCAGGGCGCACGCGCGGCGCTGCCGATCGCACTCGGCAAGGACCTGGAAGGGCGCCCCGTGGTCGCGGACCTCGCCAAGATGCCGCACCTGCTCATTGCCGGTGCGACGGGCAGCGGCAAGTCGGTGTGCGTGAACACCATCATCACCAGCCTCGTGTACCGCCACACGCCGCGCACGCTGCGGTTCCTCATGGTGGACCCGAAGATGGTGGAGCTCAGCGTGTACAACACGCTGCCGCACCTGCGGCACAAGGTCATCACCGACAACCGCGATGCCGCCGCCGTGCTCAAGTGGGCGGTGCTGGAAATGCAGGAGCGCTACCGGCTGCTCGAGGCGAACGCCTGCCGCAACCTGCAGGAGTTCAACAAGCGCGCGCACGCGCACGCCGCGGGCGAGGGGCCGGCGCTCAAGACGCCGCGCTCGCCCGACGTGGCCTTCGAGGATCGCACGTACACCGGTGGCGCGCTGCCGTACATCGTGGTCGTGATCGACGAAATGGCCGACCTCATGATGACGGTGCAGGGAGAGGTGGAGACGCCGATCGCGATGCTCGCGCAGAAGGCGCGCGCCATTGGCATCCACCTGATCCTGGCCACGCAGCGACCGAGCGTGAACGTGATCACGGGGCTGATCAAGGCCAACTTCCCGTGTCGCATCGCCTTCCGCGTGGCGTCGCAGGTGGACAGCCGCACGATCATCGATGGCGCCGGCGCCGAGGCGCTGCTTGGCAACGGGGACATGCTGTTCATCCCGCCCGGCCGGTCCGAGCCGTCACGACTGCAGGGCGCGTATCTCTCCAGTGAGGAAACGGAGCAGCTGCTCGGCTGGTACGTGGCGCAGCGCGAGCGCCGGCTGGCGGGGCATGACGCGGCCGAGCTGCCGGCTGCCGAACCGGACATTCTGGAAACCGTGCGGGCGCTCGACGCACGCGGCGACGAAGATGACGCCGACAGTGGACCGGAAGGGGATCGGGACAGCCGTTTCCGCGAAGCCGCGGAACTCGTGCTGCAGCAGCGGCAGGGATCGACCTCGCTGCTGCAGCGTCGCATGAAGATCGGCTACGGCCGGGCGGCGCGAATCATCGACCAGCTCGAGGACGCCGGCATTCTGTCGCCTTCGGAGGGGGCGTCCAAGCCACGCGACGTGCTGATCGGTGCGCAGGATCTCGATCGCATCTGCGGTCGGCAGGGGGATTGACGCGCCCACAGGGGAATGGGGGGTGGGGATATTGACGGCGCGCTGCACGATCACGATTGTTTCGCATTCGCGACGAAGCGAACTCTGCGGTACCGTTGTCCGATGCAGGTGGTGGTCGATGCCCGCTGGCCGCGTGACGGCTTCCGCGGCCGTGTCGACATGGTGACTTTCCTCCCTTGAGGTGCGCGATGTCTCTTCGCTTCCCTCGCCGTCTGGCAGTGGCGTTGTCCCTGCTCCTCGGCGTCCTCGTGACGACGGCCCGGCCCGCTCATGCGCAGGCCGGCAGCATCCGTGGCGTCGTGACCGACGCGGCCACCGGTGCGCCCGTTGCCGCCGCGCAGGTGCAGGTTGCGGGCCTGGGACTCGGTACCGTCTCGGGCGACGACGGCACGTATCGCATTGCCAACGTACCGGCCGGTACGCACGTGCTCATCACGCGCCGCATCGGCTATGTCGAGCAGCGCACCGCGGCCATCATGGTCACGGCGGGCGAGACGGCCGTCGCGAACATCGCCATGCGTGAGAATGAAAACATTCTCACCGCCGTCGCCGTCACGGGCACCCGCAACCAGCCGGAGAAGCTGCTCGAGTCGCCCAGCCAGATCAGCGTGATCTCGAGCGAGCGCATCGCCGAACGGCCGGCGGTCACGGTCGCGGACAACCTGAAGGCCACACCTGGCGTGGACATCAATCGCGGCGGCATCGCCCAGGCCAACATCGTGGCCCGCGGCTTCAACAACGCCTTCTCCGGCAGCATGCTCATGCTGCAGGATTACCGCTTCGCGGGCGTGCCCTCGCTCCGTGTGAACGTGCCGTTCCTGTTCACCGGCACGAACGAGGACATCGAGCGCATGGAGGTGCTGCTCGGCCCCGCATCCACGCTGTACGGCCCGAACTCGGCCAACGGCGTGCTGCACGTCATCACGAAGTCGCCCTTCACGTCGCAGGGCACCACCGTGAGCGTGGACGGCGGCGAGCGTTCGGTGCTGCGCGCCGGCCTCCGGCACGCCGGCACCTTCAATGACAAGGTGGGCTACAAGGTCTCCGGCGAGGTGATGCGCGGCAATGACTGGGAGTACACCGACCGCGGCGAGCCCGTCACGTTCTCGCAGTTCGCCCCCCCGGGGCGCCAGGGCCAGCCCAACGTGCGTGACTTCAATCTCGAACGGTTCACCGGCGAGGCGCGCCTCGACGTGCGCCCGAAGGAGGGCATGGAGTTCATCACCACGCTTGGCCACACCAACGTGGGCAGCGGCATCGAACTCACCGGCGCCAACGGCAGTGCGCAGATCAAGAACTGGACGTACACCAACGTGCAGCAGCGCTTCCGTTGGGACCGCCTCTTCGCACAGGCGTTCGTGAACTTCAGCGATGCCGGCAATGACAGCGGCACGTCCAGCGCGGGCACGTACCTGCTGCGCTCCGGCCAGCCGATCGCGGACAAGTCGAAGGTGGCCGCGTTCCAGCTCCAGCACGGCTTCGACGTGGCCGATCGCAAGCAGTCGTTCACCTACGGTTTGGACTACATCTGGACCAATCCGCAGACGTTGAACACGATCAACGGGGCGAACGAGGACGTCGACAACGTCACGGAGGTCGGCGGCTACCTCCAGTCCACGACGCGTCCGACCGAGCAGCTCGACATCCTGCTCTCCGCCCGCATCGACGGCAACAACGTGATCGACGGCACGTTCTTCTCGCCGCGCGCTGCCGTGGTGTACAAGCCCTCGCCGTCGCAGAACTTCCGGTTCAGCTACAATCGCGCGTTCAGCACGCCGGCCAACTTCTCGTTCTTCCTCGACCTGATCAACTCCCCCAACATCGGCGGCTCGGGCTACGATGTACGCGCGCTCGGCAACCGGCCCAAGGAAGGGTGGAGCTTCAAGCGCGGCGCCGACTGCGCCGGCAGCGCGTTCGGCGACTTCTGCATGAAGTCGCCGCTCGTGGGTGGTGGCCAGTACGTGCCGGCGCGCGCGGCCTCGGCCTTCGCGCCGCTCGTGACGGCCAATGGCGCGAACATCCGCAATGGGATCACGCCGGCACTGATCGGCGCCCTGCAGCAGGCCGGTTTCCCCGCCGCCAACGCCCAGGCGCTCGGTGGCGCGCTGGCGCAGGGGCTGGTCTCGCACCTGGGGTCGCGCACGCCGAGCGACGCGGAACTCACGACGCGCGTGGCGCTGCTCTCCAGCGCGCTCACCAACCTCACGCCCGGCGACGTGCCGGATGTGTCGCCGCTCCAGGCCTCGTTCAACAACACCTTCGAGCTCGGGTACAAGGGCGTGATCGGCAAGCGCGCCACCGTCGACGTGGCCTTGTGGCGTCAGCAGCGGGGGGACGTGGGCACGTCGGCGGCCCTCGTGACGCCGAGCGTGTTCTTCAATGGGGCGAACCTCGGCCAGTACATCGGTGGGCAGGTCGGCGCCTACACCACGCAGTTCCTCATGCAGCAGGCAGGGCTTCCAATGGCGCAGGCGCAGCAGCTCGCCGGCGCGATCGCCGGTGGCCTCGCCCCGACGCTTGCCGGCCAGCTCGCACCCGCGCCGCTCGGTACAGTCACGTTCGACGGCGACATCATTCGCCCGAACGCGGTGTACGCCACGTACTTCTCGGTGAATGAGGAGATCTGGGTCACGGGTCTCGACCTCGGCGCGAGCTTTACCGCCACGGACCGCGTCACCTTCGACGCCACCTACAGCCACATGAACCGGAACGTCTTCGACGGGATTCCGGGAGGCAACGGCCTTCCGCTCATGGCGAACTCGCCGAAGAACCGCGGCACGCTCGGCGTGCGCTTCGACGATGGGGTGCGTGGCCTCACCCTCGAGGCGCGCGGGCGCTACAGCGAATCGCATCCGGTCAACTCCGGCGTCTACGCCACGGGTGTGGCATTCGCCATCCCGCAGGGCAGCCCGGGCTTCCAGGCCGGCGCACAGGCCGGCCCCGGGCTCTGCAATCCCGCGCCGCCCGCCGGCACGTACTGCTACGAGGACGTGCCCGAGATCTTCACGCTCGACCTGCAGGTGGCCAAGACTTTCAACATCGGCCTGCAGAAGCTGCTCTGGTCGGTGAACGCGCAGAACGTGCTCGACAACAAGGTGCGTACGTTCCCCGGCGCGCCGCAGATCGGGCGCCTCGTCATGACGCGCCTGCAGTACAGCTTCTGATCGCGCCGTAGCGCACGCCGCCGGCACACGCCGCGGCTGGCGCAGTTGGACGGGGCGGGGCACCGGCACGGTGCCTCGCCCCGTTTGCGATTCGCTAGCTTTCCGGAACATGTCGATCCTGCTCGATCCCGACGCGCGACCGGTCATCGGACATCGTGGCAACCGCGCCCACTCCCCCGAGGACACCCTCGAGTCCATGCTCGAAGCGGTCGCGCTCGGCGTGGATGCGCTGGAGTTCGACGTGCACGTCACGCGCGACGGGGTGCCGGTGGTGCACCACGACGTCACGCTCGATCGCACGACGAACGCGTCGGGGCCGCTGGCGGCGCGCTCGCTCGCGGAACTCGCTCACGTGGACGCCGGTCACCGCTTCACCGTCGACGCGGGGCGCAGCTACCCGTGGCGTGCTCGCGGCGTGCGCATCCCAACGCTCGATGCCGTGCTGGGCGCTTTCCCCACGCTGCCGCTGATCATCGAGCTCAAGACGCCCCGCGCCACGCAGGCGGCGCGCGAGGTGATCGCCCGCCACGCCGCCGAACGGCGCGTGATCGTGGCGGGCTTCGAAGCCGCCAGCGTGCGGCCGCTCGCCCGTGGCCCCATTCCGCTCGGCGCCTGCACGGCCGATCTCGTCCGGCTGCTGCCAGCCGCGTTGCTCGGCCTGCGTGGCCCCTCCGCGCCGTTCGTGGCCGCGTGCATTCCCCCGACGCACAACGGCCTGCCCGTGCCGATCGGTGCCTACGCGCGGCTCATGCGCAAACGCGGCGGTGTGGTCCACGTGTGGACGGTGAACACCGCCGCCGAGGCGCGGCGCCTGTGGTCGTTGGGCGTGCAGGGCATCATCAGCGACGACCCGGCCGTGATTCTTGCCGCGCGCTGAACGGCGGCGCCGGGCGAGGCGGCCGGTCTAGCGGTCGTGCAGCAGGAACGCCGCCGAGCCGGCGAGCACGCCCGCGAACAGCACCGTGACCGACAGCAGTATCCAGGTCGGCGCCGGGATCGCACCGCCGATCGACGCCGCCAGCCGGCCGAACGTTGGATGGGTCGCCTGGTAGGCGAGCAGCGCGCCCCACGCCAGCATCGCGCCGATCGCCGCCTCCTGAGTCACGCGAACACGTCGCGCGCTGCGACGCATCATGGCGTACGCGGCACCGCACAGCGGCACCGTCCACCAGCCCGCGACCCACGTCGCCGCCGCGACGACCAACGCCAACACCACTACGCGCACGATGTTCACGGAGCCTCCGGGGCCAGCGTCAGTTCGGCGCGACGCTGCGCGGCCGGCAGTTCGTTCGGGGTCCGCGGCACGCGAAGCGTATCGAGGCGCCCCTCGGACCACGCCGCGAGGCGGTCGTCGTATCGCACGCTGGCCGGATGTCCGGATTGTCCCCCGGGGTACGTGGCCTGGGCCCGCACCTCGTCACCCAGCTCCACGACCATGCGCCAGCTCGCGCCATGCGTGCCAGGGCCGGTCGATGGGTTGAGGGTGCCGCTGCCGCCCTGCATCGGAATGCCCGTGCGACTCATCGAGGGGATGCGCAGGAGGTGGTTGATGGTCGCGGTGCGGTGCGCCGACCATTGCCACTTGCCCTCCTCGACCGGCCCGAGGCGCTCCACGAGCTCGTCGAAGGCGGCCTCGAGCGCATCGGCCAGGATGTCGTCGCGCGTCTCGATCATGCTCGTGCCGCGTTGGTCCCACCACGCGCTGCTGGGCGCATCGAGCAGCACGGCCGTCATCATGTCGCTCGGCATGGGAGCGGGCGTCGCGTTCTCGTCGTCCGAGCGGAACTCGTCCCACAGGCGGCGCGAGAGTTCGGTCATCGCCGCCTCGAAGAGCACGGCCCGCTCGTTGTCGCGCGTGTAGCGACGGTCCCAGTCGGCGAGCAGCTGCCCCGCGCGCACGAGCGACGGTTTCGGCGGACCGTTGCGTGCCGCCGTCACGAAGACGGGAACGAACGCATCGGCGCGCGCGCTGCGCGGCTCGGTCTGCCAGGCCCGCAGGTCCTCGGGTGTGGCCTTGTCCGTCTCGCGCAGCAGTTCGTTGATGCGAATGGCGCGCCAGGGCCGCTCCCAGTCGGTGCCCATGTAGCGGGGCTCCACGAGCGGATCCATCGGTTGCTGGTTGGCCGAGGCGAGGTAACCCTGGGCCGGCGCGAACGCCTGCGGGTACTCGGAGATCGCCCAGTTGCCGAGCCAGTCGCTGCGCCGCGTGGTGCCGTCGCGCAGCACGTCACCGCGTCCGCTGTCGGGCCGGATCGGGTACCGGCCGGTGGAGCGGATCGCGATCAGCCCGTCGCGATCGGCCACGAGCATGTTCTGCGCCGGGGCCTGATAGCGCGAGGCCATCTCGTCGAGCAGCTCGCGTCCGGTGCGTGCGCGCGCCGCGCGGTCGAAGACTTCCGTCTCTTCACCGTCGCCCTCGAGCACGGTCCAGCGGTGCGAAATCCAGCGGTCGTTCACGCGTCGCATGGGGCCGCGGTGCGTGTAGCGGAGCGTGTCTTCCGCGAGCAGGCGTCCGTCGCCATCGAGGTAGCGCTCCACGCGGCGGCCGAGCTCGGCCCATTCGCCATCGAGGCGATACTGCGTGGGGCTGCGCTCGTCATCGACCTCCTCGAGGTAGAAGTCCATCACGTCGGCACCGACGTTCGTGAACGTCCACGCGACATCGCGGTTGAAGCCGATCACGATGCCGGGCAATCCGGGAATTGTCACGCCGTACACGTCGAAGGAATCGGGGACGACCAGGTGGGCTTCGTACCAGATCGATGGCAGCGTCAGCTCGAGGTGCGGGTCGCCGGCGAGCAGCGCGCGACCGCTCGCCGATCGCGCCGGCGCGACCGCCCAGTTGTTGCTGCCGACCGCATCCGGACCGCGCTCGGGCAGACCGAAGGCGAGGCGCAAGTCCGCGTTGCCCAGCGATTCGAGCAGCGCCACCGACTCGGCGTCCGGCGCACCCGGCGCGGGCAGCGCGAGCGTGGTGCGGCGTGGCGTGCGCTGTCCGTTCGGCTGAATGGGTTCGACGATCGGCGAGTGCGGCGTGAAGAGTGCGAGCGCCGCCTCGCGTCCCACGCGCGCTGCGGCGCGCACCTGCCGCAACTCATCCTCCGACGAGGCGAGCGTGTAGCCCATGCGGTTGAGCAGGTGCATCATGTCGACCGGGCCGTACGGCCGCGGGTCCCGACCGAGCAGCTTGTACTCGAGCGGATAGTCGCGGTAGGAGAGCCCGCGGGAGAAGGCGTTCACGCCG
This sequence comes from Gemmatimonas sp., assembly GCA_011390885.1. Taxonomy (GTDB): domain Bacteria; phylum Gemmatimonadota; class Gemmatimonadetes; order Gemmatimonadales; family Gemmatimonadaceae; genus JAABRT01. Next base: position 111,759 of record JAABRO010000001.1, read on the forward strand.
TCGGCATATGCCGCCGCCATGCGCCAGGCCGGCGTCGTCGTGTCGGCGTTGGCGACCCGCTGCTCGGCGGCCCGCGGCATGCCGAGGGCACGTGTGGCGCGGTCGAGTGGCAGCGCGCGCTCCCCCACGAGTTCGGTGAGCGTGCCGCCGCCAGCACGCGTCTGCATCTCGATCTGGAACAGGCGATCCCGCGCCACGACGTAGCCGAGCGCGCGGTAGGCGTCGAGGGTGCTGGTCGCGAAAATGTGCGGGACGCCGCGGTCGTCGTAGGTGACGCGCACGGCCCCCGACAGCCCGGGAAGGGCCTCATTCGCCTCGGCGGCGAGTTCGGTCGACTGCACCGAGGCCCAGAGACCGTTGGCAGGATCGAGCAGCGGGCCGAGCGCCGGCAGCGGGCCGACGGGACGAGCGCCGAGATAACCGGTGACGCCCAGCAGGAGCAGGGCGCCCGTCGAGCCAAGCCGGGAACGGGGCATGACGTGTGGGGCGAAGTGGACGGGGGGCAACGTCGGCAGATGCCGCGGTGCCCGATAGTCGAAACGTGACCTGCGGCAGCGGGCTGGGCAATACGATGCGGCCGGCGTGAAAACGGTGATGGACGGCGGCCGCCTCCGCGCTAGTCTGCTCCCATGAGCAACGCACGGCAGCGGCTCGGTCTGGAGGGAGAGCGGATCGCGGCGCGCTGGCTGCTTCGCGCCGGCTGGGCGCTGGTCGCGCACCGCTGGCGAAGCGGCCATCGGGACATCGATCTGGTCATGCGCCAGGGCACGCTGGTGGCCTTCGTGGAAGTGAAGGCGAGGCGGGGCACGTCGTTCGGCTCGCCGCTGGAGGCGGTGCATTGGCGCAAGCGCCGCGAGCTGGTGCGGTCGGCGCAGGTGTGGGTGGACCGGTGCGGCGCCGCGGGCGACCGGTACCGGTTCGATGTGGTCGGGGTGCTGCTCGATGGTGACCGGGTTCGGATCCGCCATGTGGCGGACGCCTTCCGGCTGTCAGACGGGTAGCGTAGTAATGTGGATAAGTCCGGGGTTGTCCACGGGACCGGAGTTTCGTACTTTGTTCGGGTCTTGGCCGAATTCAGGGGCGGGGTAGATTCCGCTCTGCCAGGGCATCGCACCTCACCTTCACCAACACGGGTGGAATCATGGCCGTCACCACATCGCACGACGACAAGCGCAAGGCCCTGGCGCTCGCGATCGCGCAGATCGAGAAGTCCTGCGGCAAGGGCTCGATCATGCGTCTCGGGACCGACTCGAAGGTTCGCGTCGAGAGCATTCCCACGGGCGCCATCAACCTCGATGCGGCGATCGGGATCGGCGGGATTCCTCGCGGTCGCGTCACCGAAATCTACGGGCCGGAATCGAGCGGCAAGACCACGCTCTGTCTGCACGTGGTCGCCAACGCACAGAAGGCCGGTGGCGTCGCGGCGTTCATCGACGCCGAGCACGCACTCGACACCGAGTACGCCAAGAAGCTGGGCGTCGATATCGAGAACCTCCTCATCTCGCAGCCCGACACGGGTGAGCAGGCGCTCGAGATCTGCGAAGTGCTCGTGCGCTCCGGCGCCGTCGATGTCGTCGTGATCGACTCCGTGGCGGCGCTCGTGCCGAAGGCGGAAATCGAGGGCGACATGGGCGAGATGCAGGTGGGCCTGCAGGCGCGGCTCATGAGCCAGGCGCTTCGCAAGCTCACTGGTGCCATCGCGCGCTCGAAGACCTCGGTGATCTTCATCAACCAGCTGCGCGAGAAGATCGGCGTGATGTTCGGCAGCCCCGAGACCACCACGGGTGGCAAGGCGCTCAAGTTCTACGCGTCGGTGCGCCTCGACATCCGGCGCATCGGTCCGGTCAAGGACAAGGACGAGGTGGTCGGTTCGCACGTGCGCGTGAAGGTGGTGAAGAACAAGGTGGCCCCGCCGTTCCGCCAGGCGGAGTTCGACATCATGTACGCCGAAGGGATCTCGCACAGCTCGCTGCTGGTCGACATCGGCGCCGAGTCGGGGATCATCGAGAAGTCGGGCGCGTGGTACAGCTACGGCAGCCAGCGCATCGGGCAGGGTCGTGAGAACGCCAAGTTGTTCCTCAAGGACAACCCGGTGCTCATGGCCGAGATCGAGGAGAAGGTGAAGGCGGTGCTCGGCATCAAGCCCGGCACCCCTGAGGAGCCGCCGGCTCCGGAGCCCGAGGAGTAGTCGAGGCGTCCGCGCGACATGCGCGATGCCGGAAGGCGAGGGCCGAGGGGTCGCTCGCGGTGTGAAGTGGTGCCCGGATCACCACGGCTCATCGTGAGTAGCCCCTCGGCTCTTTTTCCGCCCGGGACGCCCGGCGTCCTGCGCGCCGTGAGCGAGCACCCGCGCAAGCCCGGGCGCTACCGCGTGCGTCTCGTCGATGATCGCGCGTGGCTCGTGGACGCCGAGGCGATCGGCGCGCTCCCGTCGCTGCGCGAGGGCACGCCGCTCGAAGCGATGGCCGTCGAGGCGCTCGAGCGCGCGCATCGGTTCATCGCCAGCCTCGACCGAGCGCTCGGCGCGGTGGCGCGCGCGCGCCGGTCGAGGCGCGAACTGGGACGAAAGCTCGCGCGACTCGAGCCCGACGCCGAACTCGTCGAGCGTGTGCTCGCCCGTCTGGAGGCGCTCGGCCTGCTCGACGATGCAGACGTCGCGCGTGCCGAGGCCCGCTCCCGCCTCAAGCGCGGCGAGGGGGCCGGCAAGGTGCGCCAGTCGCTCATGCGAAAGGGGGTGGACCGCTCCACCATCGACACCGCCGTGCGCGAGGTGGTGGACGAGGAGTCCATCGACGATGGCGCGAGTTGCCGGGCCGCGGCAGAGAAACGGATGCGCGCGCTGCGCGCGTACGCGCCGGATGTCCAGCGCCGCCGCCTCACCGGCTTCCTGCTGCGCCGCGGCTTCTCGGGGGCGGTCGTCTCCGAAACCGTACGCGCGGTCCTGCGCGGCATGCCGGAATCCGACGAGTAGCGCGGACAGCCGCGGGGCTCGGTGCATCGCGACGCGATGGGGCACACGACGGCGCCGGGGACACATATATTTCCCCGCCTATGCAATCGTCCGAGATCCGCTCCCGCTTCCTCGCGTTCTTCGAACGCCACGGCCACGCCATCCGACCGTCGTCCTCGCTGGTTCCTGGCGACGACCCGACGCTGCTCTTCACGAACGCCGGCATGGTGCCGTTCAAGAAGGTGTTCCTCGGCCTCGAGGAACCCGGCTTCGGACGGCGCGCGACCACGTCGCAGAAGTGCGTGCGGGCCGGGGGCAAGCACAACGACCTCGAGCAGGTGGGGCATACCGCCCGGCACCACACCTTCTTCGAGATGCTCGGCAACTTCTCGTTCGGCGACTACTTCAAGCGCGACGCGATCCGCTTCGCCTGGGAGTTCGTTACGCAGGAGCTGGGGCTGCCGCCGGAGCACCTGCGCGTGACCGTCTTCTACGAGGACGACGAAGCGCGGGCCCTCTGGCGCGAGATCTCGGGGATGCCGGAGCACCGCATTTACGGACTCGGCCACAAGGACAACTTCTGGCAGATGGCCGACACCGGGCCGTGCGGCCCGTGCTCCGAGATCTACGTGGACCTCGCGGCGCTCGCCAAGGATTGGGCGGTGCCGCAGGGGGCCGAAGGCGCCTGGACCGACAGTGCGGTGTCCGACTTCTCGCAGGACGATTTCGTGGAAGGCGCCGAGGCCGGCCGCTTCCTCGAGATCTGGAACCTCGTGTTCATGCAGTACGACCGGCAGGCCGATGGCACGCTCGTGCCGCTGCCCAAGCCGAGCGTGGACACCGGCGCGGGGCTCGAGCGCATCGCCGCCGTCAAGCAGGGCGTCACGAACAACTTCCACACCGATCTCTTCCGCCCCTACATCACCAAGGTGGAGGAGCTCGTCGGCATTCCGTATCCGTGGCGACCCGGGACCGGCGACGGCACTGCGTCCACGGCGGACGGTCGCGTGGTCGACTCGGCCTCGTATCGCGTGCTCGCGGATCACGCGCGCGCGGTGGCGTTCCTGCTGGCCGATGGCGTCTTCCCGAGCAACGAGGGGCGCGGCTATGTGCTGCGTCGCATCCTGCGACGCGCGGTGCGTCACGCGTGGCTGCTCGGTCGCCGCGAGCCCACGCTGGTGCACGTCGTCGAGGCCGTGATCGACCACATGCGCGACCTGTACCCCGAGCTGCAGCAGCGTCGCTCGCACCTGCTCGCCACCACGCGCGCGGAGGAGGAGCGCTTCCTCGCCACGATCGACGGCGGCATGGCGCGCTTCGACGAACTCGCGCCGATCGGCTCCACACAGGGCTCGACCGCGGTGCGCGGGTCCATCGCCGGCGAGGATGTGTTCCGCCTGTACGACACGTTCGGCTTCCCGGTCGACCTCACCGAGCTGATGGCGCGCGAGCGCGGCTATCTGGTGGACATCGCCGGCTTCGAGGCCGCGCTCTCGGCGCAGCGCAAGCTGTCGCAGGATGACCGCAAGGCGCGCGGACTGACGGTTGCGGCGGACGATTTCGCCGATCCGGCCGCGTGGGAGCGGGCCGGTGAGAACTCGCTCGAGGGCGCGTTCGTGGGCTACGTGACCACGCAGGTGCTCTCCGACGTCACTGCCGTGCGCACGCTGGAGGACGGTCGGGTGGCCGTGATGCTGCGCGAGTCGCCGTTCTACGCCGAGTCGGGCGGACAGGTGTCCGACCAGGGCGAGATCGTGGGCGACGGCTGGCGCGTGGAGGTGAGCGACGTGAAGAAGGCCGACGGGCGGATTGCGGCCATCGGCACGCTCACCGGCACGATCACCTTCGGCACGGCGACGGCCATCGTGCCCGCAGGCCGACGCAAGGACACCGAGCGCAACCACACCGCCACCCACCTGCTGCACGCCGTGCTGCGGGCGCAGCTGGGCGAACACGTGCATCAGGCCGGCTCGCTGGTGGCACCGGACCGCCTGCGCTTCGACTTCACGCATCACGGCCCGATCGACGCCGAGCAGCTGGCGCGCATCGAGCAGCTGGTGAACGAGGGGATCTGGCAGGGCGTCCCGCTCGACATCACCGAGCGCAGCTATGACGACGCCGTGGCCTCGGGCGCGATGGCGCTGTTCGGCGAGAAGTATGGCGACGTGGTGCGCGTGGTGAACATCCCCGGCCTCAGCATGGAGCTGTGCGGCGGCACCCACGTGCGCAACACGGCGGAGATCGGGCTCTTCCGCATCGTGAGCGAGGGCGGCGTGGCCGCCGGCGTGCGTCGCATCGAGGCCGTGACCGGACGCCGCGCCTTCGCGCTGCTCGGCGAGCGCGATCGCACGCTGGTGCAGGTGGCCCAGAAGCTCAAGGTGAACCTGGGCGGTGGCACGGCCGGACTCGAGTCGCTCGAACGCAAGGTGGAGTCGGTGCTCGAGGAGCGCCGGTCGCTCGAGAAGCGGCTCGACGAGGCACTGCGGGGCGGAGGCACTGGCGGCGGGGCGCTCGGCTCGCTGCTGGCCGCGAAGCAGGATGCCAACGGCATCCCGCTGGTCGTCTCGCGGGTGGCGTCGCCCGATGCCAAGTCGCTGCAGGCCATGGGTGATGCGGTGCGCGATGGGCTGGGTTCCGGCGTGGGCGTGCTGGGCGCCGACTTCGGCGATGGCAAGGCGGCGTTGCTGGTGGTCGTGACTGACGACCTCCGGGAACGCGGCCTGCGTGCCGATGCGCTGGTGCGCGACATCGCACTCACCGTGGGCGGCCGGGGCGGCGGCAAGCCGCACATGGCGCAGGCGGGGCTCCCCGATCCGACGCGCCTGGATGAAGCGCTGGCGGGCGCCGCGGCCATCGTCGGGAGTGCCGGCGCGTGAGCGGGCAGACCGTCGCGAGCTGGCTGGAACGCCTCGAACCGCAGCCCCCCGTGGCGCTGCATGCGCGGCTCCGGGAGCTGCTGGCCGACCATGCGGATCGTCCGGTCCACGATGTGCCCGCCGCGTGCCTCGCGGCGGGTGAGGCGCGGCTGGCCACGCTGCTGGCCGAACGGGCCACGAATCGGGCCTCTGCGCTCGACCTGCTCGCCATCGACGCGCTCGTGACGTACGCGTTCGAGGCGGCCGCCGCGGAGCCCGAGTCGATGGAACGGCTCGCGGCGGACGCCATGACCCGGATCGCGGAGATTCCGGAGGCGCCCTGATCGACCTGCACACGCACCTCCTGCCCGGTGTCGACGACGGTTCGCCGTCGCTGGACGTGAGTGTGCCCATCCTCGAGCGGTTCCGGGACGAGGGCGTCTCGGTCGTCGTGTGTACCCCGCACCTTGACGCCTCGAAGGCGCAGGCGGCGCCGGTGGCGGGGCATCGCGAGAAGCTGGCGGCGCTGCAGGAGGCGGTGCCCGGGATCACGCTCGCGCTCGGCTGGGAGATCATGCTCGATCAGCCCGGCGTCGACCTGTCCGACCCCGCACTCACCCTCGGCGACTCACGCGCGTTGCTGGTGGAGTTCAGCCTCGGTGGGGTGCCTCGGGGGGCGATCACCGAGTTGCGTCGCCTCGCGAGGAGCGGCCGCACACCGATCCTGGCGCATCCTGAGCGTTACTACGGGTGCACGGCCGAACTGGTGCGGGCGTTCCGGAAGGTCGGCGTCGTGATCCAGACGGACGTGTCGGTACTCATGGGCCGGGGCGGTCCGAGCGAGATGGCGCGCACGCTGCTCGCCGAGGGGTTGGTCGATGTCCTGGCCTCCGACAACCATGGGGACCGCCGCTCGCTCGTGGCGGGACGCGCCTGGCTTCAGGAGCAGGGCGCGAGCGAGGCGCAGCTGGCGCTCCTGACGCACCAGAATGCCGAGTTCCTGCTGCACGACGAGGATCCCGAGCCGGTGCCGCCGCTGGCGCTCGGTGGCCCGCTGCATCGGCTCAAGCGCCTGTTCGGCCGCTGAGCGCGCCGCCCGCCCGCTTCGCCATATTCCGCGTGCCGCCCGATCGTGCGGTGCCGGCCATCCTTCCCCGTTTGCCCGACCGACATGTCCTCATCGCTCACTTCGGCGCTGCTCGAGCTCGCGGAGACCGCGCGCCGCACCGCCGAGCAGCTTGGCCCGCAGATCGAGCAGGCCGCCGCCCTGGTGCGCCGCACGCTCGCGGGCGGCGGCACGCTCTTCTTCTGCGGCAACGGTGGCTCGGCCGCCGACGCGCAGCACATGGCCACCGAGTACGTGGTGCGCTACATGAAGAACCGGCGGGCGTATCCGGCGATCGCGCTGACCACCGACACCTCGCTGCTGACAGCGGCGGGCAACGACATTGGCTTCGATCACATTTTCTCTCGACAGATCGAAGCGCTCGCCAAGGAATGTGATCTGCTGATCATTCACTCCACATCGGGCAACTCACCCAATGTGCTGGAGGCCGCGAAGGCGGCACGGTCCAAGGGAGTGCCGGTGCTGTCGCTGGCCGCGAAGGATGGCGGCCAGCTCGCCGCGCTGAGCGACCTGATCCTCATCGTGCCCACGGATCGCACGGATCGCGCCCAGGAAGTACATCTCTGCCTGCAGCATCTGATCTGCGAATCGGTCGAAGGGACGATCTGATCACTCGCTGTATATGCACGACATTAATGCATTCATTTAGATAGCGTTACACTACATCATCTCACGTGATATCTGACATGACGACTCCGCTGCTCTCCCTGCTTGGCAAGCGTGCCGTGATCACCGGCGGATCCCGCGGCATCGGCGCCGCCACGGCCGAACTGCTCGCGCGCGCCGGTGCCAACGTCGTCATCGCCTACCGCAGTCGCGCCGCGGAAGCGAACGAGGTGGCCATGCGGTGCGCCTCCCACGGCGTGCTCGCTTTTCCACATTCGTCAGACTTGTCCACAAAGCAGGGGAATGAGTCGCTCTTCGACTTCGCCCAATCGCAACTGGGCGGTGTGGATATCTATGTGGGAAACTCCGGCGTCTGGCCCGATAATCCGGTGCCTGTGGAAAACTTGGACGACGATCGGTGGCGTTCCACAATGGCGCTCAACCTCGACGGCATCTTCTATGGATGCCGTCTCGCATCCAGTCGGCTCAGCCGCGGCGGGCGGATCGTGCTCGTCTCCAGCACGGCGGGGCAGCGGGGGGAGGCGTTCCACGCCGACTACGCGGCCACCAAGGGGGCCATGATCTCCTTCGTGAAGTCGCTGGCGGTGGAGCTCGCGCCGCGCGACATCACCGTGAACACCGTGGCCCCCGGCTGGGTGGATACCGAGGCGGTCTCACGTCCGTTCGCCGGCGCGGGACGTGAGCGCATCGAGGCGGCCATTCCGCTCGGCCGAGTGGCGGCGCCCGCCGACATCGCCGGCCCGATCGCCTTTCTCTGCTCGGACCTCGCCCGACACATCACGGGCGAGGTGCTGAACGTGAACGGCGGGAGCGTCCTCTGCGGCTGACCCCGGCCGCGGCGCTGCGGCCCCCTCGGGTGGTGCTGGACATCGCCCGCACCCTCGTGCGCGCCGGTCACGAGACCTGGTGCGTGGGCGGCGCCGTGCGCGACGCACTGCTGGGCATCGAGCACCTCGACTGGGACCTCGCCACCTCGGCGCGCCCGGAGGTCGTCCGCCGGCTATTCAGGCGCACCGTGCCGATCGGGATCCAGTTCGGCACGATCGGCGTGCTGGACCCGGAGGGGCGCATGCACGAGGTCACCACCTTTCGCCGCGACGTGCACACCGATGGCCGGCACGCCGTCGTGGAGTTCGGCGTCTCGCTGCACGACGACCTCGCCCGGCGCGACCTGACCATCAACGCCATTGCCTGGGACCCGCTCGAGGAGCGACTCGAGGACCCGTTCGACGGACAGGGCGATCTCGAGCGCCGGCTGGTTCGCGCGGTCGGGCATCCGGACGCGCGATTCGAAGAGGATCGGCTGCGGGCGCTGCGCGCCATCCGGTTCGCGGCCCGGTTCGATTTCGAGATCGAGACGGAGACGTGGGGGGCGATCTGCCGGTCGGCGCCGCACCTCGGGCGGCTGTCGGCGGAGCGGGTGAAGCAGGAACTGGAAAAGACCATGGAGCAGGTGCGCCGACCCTCCGCCGCGCTGCGGCTCTGGCGGACGAGCGGCGCCTTCGCGACGCTCGCCCCGGCGCTTGCCACCGTGCCCGACCAGCACCTGCTCGCCACGGACGCGCTGCCGCTCCCGGGTCCGCCCACGCGTCCGCTCCGGGTCACGCTGCGTCTCGCCGCCCTGTTCGCGTCGCTCACGCCGGTGGCCGCGCAGCGACTGATGCGAGATCTCAAGTTCTCGAATGTGGAAATCTCCACCGTCGGAACACTTGTGTCCCTGTGGGAGGCGCTGGGGCGGACGATCGGGCGTCGCCTGCTGGACGGGGAGCCGCTTGCGGACGGGGAGCTGCGGCAGTGGGCCGCGCGCATCGGTCGCCTGCGCGTGGCCGCGTTCGGGCGTCTCGCGGCGGCGCTCTGGTGGGCGGCGAGCGAGTGTGGTGACCCGGCACCAGCCCCTCGGCAGTGGCGGCAGCTGCATCGGGCCCTCCTGATCGTGGCGTTCCGCGACCCCTTGGACATCGCGGATCTGGCCGTGGACGGGGACGACCTGCGCCGCGCTGGCATTCCGCACGGCCCGGCGCTCGGCCGCGTGCTGCAGGGGCTGGTGGCCTTCGTGCTGGAGGACCCGACGCGCAACACGGCCGAGCAGCTGCTCCCCGAGGCCACGCGGCTTGCCGCCACGTCGAGCAGCGCATGACCGACGCGCGCGAGACGCTCGAGCTGCAGGTGCCGCGCTTTCGACCCGTGCCGGACTGGTACGTGACACGACAGCGCGCGGGACTCGTGGAGTGCTTCGTCTGGAGCCCTGCCGAACGGCTGCTGCGTACCTATCTCTCGCTGCTCGCGCAGCTCGACGATGAGGTCGACCTCGCGATCGAGTCGGCGAGAGACGACCGGCGCTGGCGCGGGGAGCGGCTGGCGCGTGAGGAAGTGCGCGCGGCGCTCACCCCGTTGCAGCGCGCGCTCACGCGGCATGGCGGCGTGGAGCTCAGCGTGTACACGCCCGACGACCAGCTCACGATCACCCCCGAGATGGCGCTGGTGATCTATGCCCGCTCCGATCGGTGGCTGTATCTGCTCGACGCGGCCGGCTTCGTGGAACGCGCCGAGGTGCCACCCGCGGACTGGCGAGCCACGTCGGAGACGCGCCCACCGGTGCCGACGCTCGCGCAGCTGCTCGACGAGGTCGCGGGCCGTCTCGATTTGCACCCCGGCTGATCGATGAGCTCGCTCTTCTCCACGCAGCTGCCCGAGCCGCTGGCCTCGCGTCTCCGGCCGCGCTCGCTCGACGAGTTCGTCGGGCAGGCGCAGCTGCTTGGCCCCGGAGCGCCGCTGCGCGCCGCGCTCGACCGCCGTGTGGTGGACTCCATGATTCTCTGGGGACCGCCGGGGGTGGGGAAGACCACGCTCGCCCGCCTGCTGGCCCACGCCACCGACGCCGAGTTCGTGGCGTTCTCCGCAGTAAGCGACGGAGTGGCGCGGGTTCGGGAAGTGGTGGCGGAGGCGGCGCGCCGACGGGAGTTCGGCCGCGCGACGCTGTTGTTCGTGGACGAGATCCATCGCTTCAATCGCGCGCAGCAGGATGCCTTCCTGCCGCACGTCGAGGCCGGCACGGTTGTGCTCGTGGGGGCCACCACCGAGAACCCGTCGTTCGCGCTCACGGGCGCGCTGCTCTCCCGCGCGCGCGTCGTGGTGCTGCAGGCGCTGACGCCTGGCGACCTCGGCACGCTCGTCCGGCGCGCTCTCGCGGACCAGGATCGTGGACTCGGGGCCCGGCTCCTCACCATGGCCGATGACGTCATCGGGCAGCTGGCCGAGCTGGCCGACGGGGATGCGCGGCGCATGCTCGGCGTGCTCGAGGCCGCGGCGGCGCTCGTGTCCGACGGGTCGGCCATCACGATGGAGCACGTGACGCATGCCGCCCAGCGGCGCATGCCGCGGTACGACCGGTCCGGGGAGGAGCACTATAACCTCATCTCCGCGCTGCACAAGGCGCTGCGCGGCAGCGATCCGCAGGGGGCGCTCTACTGGCTGGCGCGCATGATCGAGGGCGGGGAGGACCCGCGCTTCATCGGGCGACGCATGGTGCGCATGGCCACCGAGGACATCGGCCTGGCCGACCCGCAGGCGCTGCCACTCGCGCTCGCCGCGGTGCAGACGTACGAACGGCTCGGTTCCCCGGAGGGGGAACTCGCGATCGCCGAGGCGGCGGTGTACCTCGCGACGGCGCCCAAGTCCAACCGCGTGTACACGGCATGGAAGGCGGCGCTCGACGCGGCGCGCGCCACGCCGGCGGCCCCGGTGCCGTTGCACCTGCGCAATGCGCCGACCGGCCTCATGAAGGAACTCGGCTACGGGCACGGGTACCAGTACGCATTCGAGTCGCCCGACGCGTACGTGCCGCAGGACTACCTCCCGCCCGAGGTGAAGATGCGTACGTTCTATGAAGCGGGGCCGTTCGGCTTCGAGAAGGACATCGGCAAGCGACTCGCATGGTGGCAGCAGATGCGCGAGCGGGCGACCGCCGACACGCCGCCGTCCGGCAAGTCGCCCTCCGGCGACGCCGGCGCAGGATCACCCCAGGGAGAACCAGAACATGAGAGGTAGCAGCGCCCGCGCTCGGACGTTTCGGCGTGCCGCCATGTGGATCGCTTCGGCGCTGGTCGTGGCCACGGCCGGCTGCGCCGCACTCGGCCGCGCGACCTTCTCCGAGCCGCTCGTGGAGCTGCGCGAGGTGCAGGTCGTCGGGCTCGGCCTGGACGGCGGCAACCTCGACGTGATCCTCTCGGTGTACAACCCGAACCGGTTCGCGCTCGACGCCACGCGCCTCACGTATCGCGTGGACATCGACTCGATCCAGCTCGGCAGCGGCGCGCTCGACTCGCGCTTCTCCGTGGCGCGGGGCGACTCGTCGCTCGTTCGCCTGCCGATCCGCTTCACCTACCGCGGCCTCGGGGCCGCGGGGCGGCAGCTCCTGAACACGGGCAGCGTCAACTACCGCGTACGCGGTGACCTGGGCGTGTCCACCCCAATCGGCAACTTCACGCGCCCCTACGATCGCAGCGGACGCTTCAACACCGTCGTCAACCCGAGCCGCTGACCGCGGTTCACGAGGACCCGCCAGATCTCCAGACTCCCCATTTCCCTTACGCCTCCCGTCGAGAAGGCCATGCTCGTGGGCGCGCCGCGCAAACGGAGCGCCGCCCGCCTGCACGTGGACGAGCACCTCGAGGAACTTGCCCGCCTGGTGGACACCGCCGGTGCGGAGGTCGTCGGCACGCTCACGCAACTGGTCGATCGCCCGCATCCGGGCACGTACCTCGGCAGCGGCAAGCTCGACGAGCTCACGCTCCGCATCAAGGAACTCGGTGCCACGCTCATCGTCTTCGACGACGAACTCACGCCGGCGCAGTCGCGCAACATCGAGCTGGCCACGGGCACGCGCGTCATGGACCGCGCCGAGCTCATTCTCGACATCTTCGCCACGCGCGCGCGGTCGGCGGAGGCGCGGCTGCAGGTGGAGCTCGCACAGCTCGAGTACACGCTGCCGCGCCTGACGCGCATGTGGACCCACCTCGACACCATGAAGGGCGGCATCGGCATGCGTGGCCCGGGTGAAACGCAGCTCGAAACCGACCGGCGGCTCATCCAGCATCGCATCAAGGTGATCAAGGAGCGGCTGGTCGATGTGGAGCGCGCCCGCGAGGTGCAGCGTCGCCAGCGCAGCGGCCTGTTCAAGGTCGCGCTGGTCGGCTACACGAACGCGGGCAAGTCGTCGATCCTGCGGTCCATGGCCGACGATCGCGAGGTGTTCGTGGAGGACCGGCTCTTCGCCACGCTCGATCCGCTCACCCGCGAGGTGGAGGTGGGCGAAGGGTACACGGTGCTGCTCACCGACACGGTCGGTTTCATTCGCAAGCTGCCTCACCACCTGGTCGCGTCGTTCCGCGCCACGCTCGCCGAGGCGCGCGAGGCGGATCTGCTGCTGCACGTGGTGGACGCCAGCCATCCCTCGTGGGAGGAACATCGCGAGGTGGTGGACGAGGTGCTCGCCGACCTCGGGCTGCAACTGCGGCCAACGCTGCTCGTATGCAACAAGATGGATGCCGTGCCCGAGGCCGAGCGGGCGGGCGTCGAGGAGCGCGTGCACAACCTGGTGCCCGACGCGCTCTTCGTCTCGGCGCACGCGGCGGGCGGGCTCGAGACGCTGCGCGCGGCGCTCGTACAGGGCATCCGGAAGCTGCGCCCGCTCGTGGAGGTGCGTGTGGGCGCGCATCAGGGCGCGGTGCTGGCCTCGCTGCATCGCGACGGCGAGGTGGTGGACCAGAAGGCCGACGGCTCCGACCTGCTCGTGACCGTGCGCGTGGACGAGAAGCTGGCCGGACGCCTGCGGCAAGCCGGTCTGGAGCTGAGCACGGTGCGCTGACCGCCGCGCGTCCGCTCCGCGCTGCGGACGGCGCGACCGACGGAAACGAAAACGCGGCCGGATGCAGGAGCATCCGGCCGCGTTCTTGTTTGTACAGTGGGCGTGCAGGGACTCGAACCCCGGACCTCTGCTGTGTGAAAGCAGCGCTCTAACCAGCTGAGCTACACGCCCGTTCTGCTGGGCGAACCCGGCAGACCCGTACAGTAAACGGGTCCACGAACTCGCGCCAGTGGCCCTGCCGAGGTCGTGTGATCGCGACCTCGGCAGGGCCGATCCGGGCGTTACGGACGAGGCGGGCGCGCGGCCTCGAGGCGTTCGAGCAGCTGGCCCAGCTGGCGCAGCTCTTCGCCGTAGCGCGCCCAGTCGCCCTCGCGCTGCGCGTCGATCGCGGCCTGGTAACGTCGGCGTGCCTCCACGATGAGCGCCTGCGCGTCAGGGCTCGTCGCCTCGGCCTCCGCTTCCGGCTCGCCGAGCGGAATCGGCCGAGTGGCCGGTGCGTCCGCATCGGAGCCGAAGAGCGCCTCGAGCGCGCCTTCGAGCGACTCGCGCATGACCACCCGGTCGCCGAACGCAACCACGACGCGCTGCAGCTCGGGAATGCGGCCACCCTCTGCCTGCAGGTAGATCGGCTGCACGTACAGCAGCGCCTGCTCGATCGGGATCACGAGCAGGTCGCCCTTGATGACCTCGGAGCCACGCTGGTCCCAGAGCGAGAGCTGCCGGGAGATCTCGGGGTTCTGGCTGATGCGGTTCTCGATCTGTCGAGGACCGAACACCAGGCTCTGACGCGGGAACTGGTACACCCGCAGCGTGCCGTAGTGCTCGCCGTCATTCCGGGCCACCATCCACGCGGCCAGGTTGTCCTTGCCGCGTGGCGTGAACGGCGCCATGTAAATGAACTCGGCCTTCGGTTCGTCCGGGAGGCGCATCACGATGTGCCGCATGAACGGCACCGACCCGTCGCCGCGGTCCACCACCGGAATCTGCCACTGGTCCTCGCGGCTGTAGAACTCCTCCGGCGTGTCCATGTGGTACGTGCTGTACAGCGCCGTCTGGAGGCGGAACAGGTCGTCGGGGTAGCGGATGTGCGAGCGCAGGTCCTCGGACAGCTCCTCGAGCGGGCGCATCACGCCGGGGTACACCTTCGCCCAGGTCTGCACGAGCGGATCGGACGGATCGGCCACGAAGGTGCGCATCGAGCCGTGGTAGGCGTCGATCACGATCTTCACGCTGTTGCGCATGTAGCTCGTGCCGCCGGTGGCCCGGAAGGCGTATGGATAGCGCGAGGTCGACGTGAACGCGTCCTGAATCCAGTGCAGCGTGCCGTCCTTCGCGATCACCATGTACGGATCACGATCGAACGTGAGGAACGGGAGCGCCTTGCGGGCACGCGCCACGATGTTGCGGTTGTAGAGCACGCGGCTCTCGGCGGTGATGTCACCCGAGAGCAGGATGTTGCTCGACCCGAAGTGCAGCGCGAACACCGAGCGGCGGAGCAGGCCGCCCACCGGCACGCCCCCGGTGCCGGTGTACGCGCGGAACACGTTCGCCTCGCCCGACGGATAGTCGAACTCCCGCTGCTTCGTGTTCACGAAGACGTGCGACTCGGTGATCTCGCCGAAGTAGATCTGCGGGCGCGTGACCTGCAGTTCACCGGTCGTGCGCGGCGGCAGGTCCTGCACGAACAGGATCGGCAGCCCTTCGCTGGTGACCTCGTTCACCGGGCTCAGCGTGAGCCCCATGCCGTGCGTGAAGGTAAGGTGCTCGTTGATGAAGGTGCGGGTGGGCAGCGATGCCGTGTTCAGCTCGCGCGGCGACAGCAGCACCTGGCGATACTTGCCGTCGATCCAGTAGCGATCGTCATCCACCGACACGAAGTCGTAGTACGTGCGGATTTCCTGCAGCTGCTTGAAGGTGCGCAGCAGCGGCGCGCGGTCCCAGAGGCGCACGTTCTCGATCGTCGGGGAGTTGGCGCGGATGTCCGCCAGCGAGAGCGCGGCCTCGCCCGGCAGGTCGCGCACTTCGACGCGATCGAGTGACCAGGCGCGTCGCGTGGCCTCGAGATGATGCGCGAGGTAGGGCGTCTCACGGGTCAGCTCCGTGGGTGCGACGACGAACTTCTGCACGAGGCCCGGGGCGATTCCGCGGCCGAGCACGGTGACGGCCGCATACACGCCGAGTCCGAGGAAGGCGTACCAGCCGAGCTGCGCGCGCAGGGCACCCACGACGGCGAGCACAGCACCGACGAGCGCGGCCACGGCGGCGATGCGCAGCGCCGGCAGCGTTACGTGCAGGTCGGTGTAGCTGGCGCCCACCATGGGGCCGGTTTCGGAGAAGAGCAGGTTGGCCGCGTCCACGAACCAGAGCGACGCCGCGCCCGTCGCGAACCAGAGCGCCAGGAGCACCCCCAGGTGGCGACCGGCGGTCGGCTCGATGCGCAGGCCGCGCGGCAGCAGCACGACGTCGCCGCGGAAGAAGTAGACCGGCACGAGCACGATCAGGCTGAGCGTGATCAGGCTGCGGAGCACGCCGAGCACCGCGGAGATCGCCGGCAGCGTGAACACGTACCAGCCGATGTCGCGGCCGAAGATCGGGTCGGCGGTGCCGAAGGCCGAGCGATCGAGGAACTGCAGCACCGTATCCCACATCGCGGTGGCGCCGAGCCCCAGCATGAGCGCGAGCAGGAGGGCCACGGGCCGCGTGAAGCGGCGCAGGGCGTTGCTCAGGTCCACCTGCTGCACGGCCTCACCGATGCGCACCACGACCGGGCCCGGCACCGCACCGCGCTGCGCGAAGGCCAGGTTGCCGCCGATCACCGCCGCAGCGAGGCCGCCGACCAGCAGGAAGAGCACCAGCTTGGTCAGGAGCGTGCGGGTGAACACCACCTCATATCCGATCTCCTGGAACCACCAGAAGTCGGTGAGCAGGCCGATGGCCGTGGGAATGAGCAGCAGCGCCGCCGGAATGGCGAGCAGCAGGAGGGCACGGGGGACTCGGACACGCGACACGTCGAACCTCACTGCGAGACGGAACCAACGGGGCCACAGCCCCTCACCCGAAGCGGGTGCCTGACGCAAATTAGCGGGATGACCCTCCCCACGGTGTTTCGTGCAATCGCGCGGCGCGGTGCGCCGCGCCGGCTTCTCCCTCGCGCCGCGCACCTCGTCGTGCCGCTGCTGTTGCTGCTCAGCGGCCTGTCCGCGATCGCTCAGGCGCAGGCGGGGCAGGCCTCGCGCGGTGCGCTGTACGTCGTGGGCGGGGGCCCGCAGACCCCCGCCATGGTGCGCGAGTTCGTGGAACTCGCTGGTGGCAACTCCGCAAAGATCGCCGTGCTCGCCATGGCCTCCGCCTCCGGAGAACGCAGCGGTGAGGCCAAGGCACGCGACCTGCGGGAACTGGGCGCGACCGCCTTCAACATGTGGGTCACGCGGGAGCAGGCGGACCTCGACAGCGTGGCGGCGCTGCTCGACGGCGTCACCGGCATCTGGTTCGGGGGCGGGGACCAGAGCCGCCTCGCGCGCATCGTGCGCGGCACCGCGCTCGAACGTGCGATCAAGGCGCGCCACGTCGCGGGGGCGGTCGTGGGCGGCACCAGCGCCGGCGCGGCGGTGCTGTCGGCGGTCATGATCACCGGCGACGAGCGTCGCCGAGGTGGCGCGCGTCCCTCGAGTGACAGCAGCGCCGTGAACATCACGATCGACCGCGACAACGTGGTCACGAGCGACGGCTTCGGGCTGATCGACAACGCCGTCATCGACCAGCACTTCGTGCGTCGGCGGCGGCACAACCGGCTGCTGAGCCTCGTGCTCGAGCGCGAGCCGCACCTCGGCGCCGGTATCGACGAGTCCACCGCGCTCGTGATCGAACCGAACGGCACGTGGCGGGTGTCGGGGGAGAGCGTGGTCGTGATCTACGACGCGCGCGCGGCGCAGCGCACGGCGCCGGGCGCCGGCACGCTCGGTGCGGCGGAGGTGCGCATGCACGTGCTGCCGGCGGGCGCGCGGTTCGACCCGGCCAGCGCGCACGCCACGCTCCCCTGAACGCACGCGGGGCGATCGCGCCAGCGACCGCCCCGATTCGTCAGTGTAGTGCGTTCGCCGTCAGGCCAGCGCGTCACCTACCGACCGCTCCGCGAACACGGCGCAGGTGTTGTGCCCGCCGAAGCCGAAGGCGTTGCTGATTGCCACGCGCACCGGCCGATGCTCCGGCGCGTTCGCGGCCACGCGCACCGTGCAGGCCGGATCCGGGTCGTCGAGGTTGATGACCGGCGGCACCACGCCGTGCACGATGCTGAGCACCGAGAAGATGCCTTCCACGGCGCCGGCGGCACCCAGCATGTGACCCGTCATGCTCTTGGTGGCGGTGGCCGTGCAGACGTCAGCGTGGTCGCCGAACACCGCGCGCACGGCGGCGCATTCGGCCACGTCACCCAGCCCGGTGCTCGTGGCGTGCATGTTGATCGTGTCCACGTCGGTGGGGGCGAGTCTCGACTCGGAGAAGGCGCCTTCCATGGCCAGCCGCGCGCCCACGCCATCGGGGTGCGGCGCGGTCAGGTGATACGCGTCGCACGCGGCGCCCACGGCGAGCAACTCGGCGTAGATCGTCGCGCCACGCGCCTCGGCCGACTCGAGCGACTCGAGCACGAGCACGCCCGCGCCTTCCCCGAGCACGAAGCCGTCGCGGGCCGTGTCGAAGGGACGGCTGGCTCGCGTGGGCTCGTCGTTGCGGGTGGACAGCGCGCGCGCCGCCCCGAAGCCGCCCACGCCCAGCGGCGTGATCGCGCACTCGGCCCCGCCCGCGAGGATGATGTCGGCGCGACCGGCCCGGATGGAGTCGAGCGCGCTCATGAGATTGTCGTTGCCGGTGGCGCACGCCGACACGACGCAGTGATTGGGACCGCGCAGCCCGTGCTGCATGGCCACCCACGCGCCGGCGATGTCGCAGATGATCATCGGCACGAAGAACGGCGAGAGGCGACCGGGGCCGCTCGTGTGCCAGGTCACGGCCTGGTTCTGGAACGTCTCCATGCCGCCCTGACCGCTGCCGATCATCACGCCGATGCGGGCGCGCTGCGCGTCGGTGAGCGTCGCGCTGTCGATGCCGGCGTGCGCGATCGCTTCGTTGGCGGCAGCCATGGCGTACTGCGCGAACACGTCCATGCGCTTGGCGAGCTTGCGATCCACGTAGTTGAGCGGATCGAAGCCCTTGAGCTCGCAGGCGAATCGGGTGTCGTGTCCCGAGGCGTCGAAGCGGGTGATGGGCGCGGCCCCGCTCTCACCGCGAAGCGCCGCGTCCCAGGAGCTCTGGGCGGTGAGACCGAGCGGCGTGACGGCCCCGAAGCCGGTGACGACGACGCGGCGGGGGGGGCGGGACGATGCGTGCATGCGTGACGTGATTCCGCAGGTGAAGGATCGAACGACGCGGCCGCCGCACGCACGACGGAGACCACGCGCGGACCGACCACAGCAGAATGGGGGCGGTGGGGCTCGAACCCACGCCTTCCAGTTTATGAGACCGGCGCTCTAACCACCTGAGCTACACCCCCGCTGGCCAACGGAAAAAACATAGTCTCGCCGTCACGGGGCAGCGAGGCGAGGCGGCCCCGCCGCCAACCCTACTGCGTCAACGGCAGCGAGATGCCGATCGACTGGGCGCGGGACCGCACCCGTGCGCCCACGTCGTCCGGCAGGAGATTCGTGAATCCCTCCTGGTGCCGCAGCACGAGCGCGATGTTCCGCCACCGTGGCACGGCGAGGCGCACACCGGCGAGCGCCGAGCCTTCGTAGCGCCGCACCGGCAGCAGGCCGATTGGCCGGCCGGTGGAGGTCTCGCGCTGCACGGCGTCGCGCTTGCGAGCGAGCACGGCCCCCACATCGACGCTCGGGCACACGGCGCGGATGCACCGGAGCGCGACGTTCGCGCCGCCCCCGAGTTCCCACCACGTCACCTTCAGGTCGATCTCGGGCGAGTCCCCGTTGCGAAAGCGCGAGCCGCGCCCCGTCGAGCCGGCCTCGAGCCAGAGGCTTGTGGCGGAGATGACGTGCTGACTCGCGCGCAGGTGCAGCTGCGTGGCGCGCAGCGCCGAGTAGCTGTCGCCCGGCTGCGTCTCGTCCGCCACGAAGCGACTGAACGGCAACCCGGTC
Organism: Gemmatimonas sp.; assembly: GCA_011390885.1. Lineage (GTDB taxonomy): Bacteria > Gemmatimonadota > Gemmatimonadetes > Gemmatimonadales > Gemmatimonadaceae > JAABRT01. The sequence continues at coordinate 131,326 of JAABRO010000001.1, forward strand.
TGGAAGTGCACCACCAGGCCGGCCGGGGGCGCGCCGGGCGCCGCCTGCGCGGGCAGGCGTGCCGGGGCGAACGAGACGCACAGGGCGGCAGCGCCGGCGAGCGTGGACAGCGCGCGACGCGGAAAGGGCAGGGACATGAACTCGGGGAACAGGGTCAGACGCCGCTCTCGTGCGCGTCGTAGGCGGCCAGCACTTCGTCGGCGGACACGGTGGCCGCACCGAGCTTTCCTACCTCCACACCGGCGGCATAGTTCGCGATGATCGCCGCCTCGAGCGCCGACGCGCCCGCGCCGAGCATGGCCGCGAGATAGGCCGTGACCGTGTCGCCCGCGCCCACCACGTCGTACACCTCGCGCGCCGTGGTCGGGACGCGATGCACGGCGCCCTCCGCATCCACGAGTGCCATGCCACGCTCACCGAGGGTGAGCAGCAGGTAGTCCACGCCGAGGCGCGCGAAGGTCGCGGGCAGCGCTTCAGGGTGCTCGAGGTCCACGGCGGCACCGAGCGCGCTCTCGAGCTCGCGGCGATTCGGCTTGAACACCGTGGCGCCCTGATACGCGAAGAAGTTGCGGTACTTGGGATCGACCACGATCGGGATGCCCTTGCGACGGGCCATGGCCACGGCGCCCGCGATCACGGCGGGCACGAGCACGCCCTTGTTGTAGTCCTCGAACACGAGCGCGGTGGCGTCGGGCATCGCGGCCTCGATGGCCCCGAGCACACGGGCCACATCATCGGGGCCGAGATCCGCGTCCTCCTCCTCGTCGAAGCGCACCAGCTGCTGCGAGCGCGCCATCACACGGGTCTTGGTGGTGGTGGGCCGTGCCACGGTCACGAGCGAGCGCTCGTGCATGCCGCCATCGGCGAGCATGCCGCGCAGCGTCTCGCCGGCGCGGTCGTCGCCGACCACCGCGACGAGGTCGCAGCCGGCGCCGAGCGCCGCCACGTTCTGCGCCACGTTAGCGGCGCCGCCGAGCGCCTGGCGACGCTCGCGCACGCGCACCACCGGCACCGGCGCCTCCGGGGAGATGCGATCCACGTCGCCGCGGAGGTACAGGTCGAGCATCGCATCGCCCACGATGCACACATGCTGACCCGCCGCGGCGGAGAGCAGGGCGGCGAGGCGGTCTCGCGCGATGAGGGGCGAGGGACGGGTCGAAAGGGCGTGTGACATGGCGCGAAAGGTAGCGCGGCCGACCGGACCCGCACATCATCCCCGGCGTGCGCCAACCGTCCCCGCTCCTCGTGCTCGCCGGCTCGCTGCTCGGCATTTCACTCGCGGCACCGCTCATCCGGCTGAGCGACGCGCACCCCATCGCCATCGCGACCTGGCGGTTGGCCATCTCGCTCGTGCCGATCGCGGCGCTGGCGCTGCACGCGGGGAGCTGGCGGGCCTACCGCACCCTCGACCGGCGGCTCGTCTTCGCCGCGCTCGGTGCCGGCGTACTGCTCGCGCTGCACTTCTGGAGCTGGAACGCGTCGCTTCGCTACACGAGCGTCGCCGCGTCGGTCACGCTGGTGAACCTGCAGCCGGCGATCATCGCGGCGGTCTCGGCGCGCTTCCTCGGGGAGCGTCCCAGCCGCCGGCAGTGGCTCGGCATCCTGCTGGCCATGGCCGGCGCGATCGGTGTGGCCTGGGTGGATGCACCCGCCGACGACGCGGCCGCGGGCGGTGCGGCGCTGCTCGGCGATGCGCTGGCCGTGGTCGGCGCGATCACCGCCGCCGGCTACTACCTGCTCGGGCGCACCGTGCGGCAGGTGCTCGACACGTGGGGCTATGTGCTGCTCGCCTACAGTGCCGCGCTCGTCACCCTCGTGCTGCTGTCCATTCCGGCCGGTGCCTCACTCTGGCCGCAGCCCGCCAACGAGTGGGGCATCTTTGTGGGGCTGGCGGTCGGTCCCATGCTGCTCGGGCACACCGGCATGAACTACGCGCTGGGCCGTCTGCCGGCGTACCTGGTGAATCTCACGGTGCTCGGCGAACCAATCGGGGCCACCCTGCTGGCCGCCGTGCTGCCCTTCATCGGGGAGGTGCCCAGCGTCGGCACGGTCCTGTGC
>JAABRO010000002.1 GCA_011390885.1 Gemmatimonas sp.
GATCTTCGGCCAGCGGGTGCGTGCTGAACATCCCCTCGAGCGCATCTGGACGCCGCGCGCGCTCGGCGAGCAGCGTGCGGAACATGGCCGGGATGCCGCGCGGGTCGATGCCCGCGCGCACGACGTAGTCGATGCCCACGCGATCGGCCTCGCGCTCGTCGTCGCGGGAGAACTTGGCGAAGAGGCTGCCGGCACCGATCTGCACCGCCGCCGAGCCCATGCCGCTGTTGCACACCTGCGGGGCGAGAATGCAGCCGATGGTGAGCCCCACGTTTGCCTGCTGGGCCTTGGCCATCTGCTCCATGGAGTGACGCTGCGTGACGTGGCCGATCTCGTGGCCGAGCACGCCGGCGAGCTCCGACATGGTTTCGGCCCGCTCGATGAGACCGCGGTTCACGTAGATGTACCCGCCCGGCACGGCGAACGCATTGATCTCCATCTGGTCGACGACGTAGAAGTGCCAGTCGAGGTTGCGCTGGTCGGCCACGCGCGCGAGGGAATCACCGAGCACCGTGATGTAGCGCGCGACTTCGGGATCGCCGATGATGGGGAGCTGCCGGTTGATCTCCTGGGCGTACTGCGCGCCCATGGCGACCTCCTCCTGCGTCGTGGCCATGCAGCCGGCGATGCCCGCGGTCAGCACGGCCACGGCCATGCCCACCGTGAGGGGGCGGCTGCGGCGCACCGGTGCGGTGCCGCGGTTGTGTCCCGTTCGTCTCTCGCGCATATCCCTCTGCCTGCGCCGCACAGGGCGCGGTTGAGCGTGCTGTCCGATTCCCCACGACCTGGTCGAACCCTGCGTGAAGCTGCTGACTCTCGCCCGTGACCTCAAGCGCCGCAAGGCGCGGGAGCGACACGGATTGTTCGTTGCCGAAGGCGTTCGCACGGTCGAGGCGCTGCTTGCCTCCCCGGTCGCCGTCCGCGGCCTGCTGCTGGCCGAGGGTGCCGATCGCGACGAGCGGACGGCTGCCCTGCGGGTGGAGGCGGCGCGGCGTGGTGTTCCCGTGGCCGAGGTGACCGAGCGCGAGTTCGCCGACGCCGCCGACACCGACAGCCCGCAGGGTGTGCTGGCCCTTGCGGAGATACCCCGATGGGCGCCCGAAGATCTGCCGGTCGGCGCGGTCACGCTCGTGCTCGACGCGGTGCAGGACCCGGGCAACGTGGGCACGATCCTGCGCACCGCGGCCGCGCTGGGGGTGGGGGTGACGATCGCGCTCCCCGGCACGGTTGACGTCTGGAACGCCAAAGTCGTCCGTAGCGCGATGGGGGCGCTGTTCACGCATCCGGTGGTGCCGCTCGCCTGGGACGAGGCGACACGGTGGCTGTCGGCGCGGGACGTGGCCCTCTGGGTGGCGGATACGGGCGGGGAAGTGATCGCGTCCGCTGCCACCGCTCGGCCGGCCCGTCTCGCCCTGGTGGTGGCGAACGAGGGGGCCGGCGTGTCGCCGCACGTCGCGGAGGCCGCCGACCGTCGCGTCGCGATTCCCATGGCGGCCGGTGCCGAATCGCTCAACGTGGCTGTGGCCGCGGGCATCCTGCTCTACGTGCTCGCGCCCGGCACTCCCTGACCCCGGCTGTCGATGACCGCAGTGCTTCCGCTCGACCAGTTCTGGCCCTTCCTGCTCGCCACGTTCGTGGTGGGCGCGAGCATCGGCTCGTTCCTCAACGTGTGCGTGGCGCGCTGGCCGGCCGACCTGAGCGTCGTCTCGCCGCCCTCGCGCTGTCCGCACTGCGAGCGACAGATCCGCTGGCATGAGAACGTGCCCATTCTCGGCTGGCTGCGGCTGGGCGGGAAGTGCGCGGGGTGTCGCAGCGGCATCTCGGCGCAGTATCCGATCATCGAACTCATCGTCGCGCTCGGGTGGCTCACGGCGGTGTATGCGCTGGGCTTCACGTTCGAGGCGCTGCGCGTGGCCGTGGTGGGCACGATCCTGCTCGGGATCGCACTCACCGACCTGCAGCATTACCTGATTCCCGACGGCTTCACGCTTACCGGGCTGGGCTTCGCGCTGGTGACGTCGATCGTCGCCGCGCTCTGGTTCGACGGACCGTCACGCTTCGTGGGGCCCATGGACGCGGTGCTCGGCGCCTGCGTGGGCGCGGGGGCGATCCGCATCATCGGCTGGTTGGGTGAAGTGGCGCTCAAGAAGGAGGCCATGGGCTTCGGCGACGAGACGCTCATGGCCTTCGTGGGCGCCGCGCTCGGGCCGCCGCGGTCGCTGCTCACGATCGTGGGTGGCGCCTTTCTCGGGGCCGCGGCGTTCCTGCTCGTGGTGGGCCCGATCGTCGCGGTGCGCGCGAAGCGGCGTGGCGAGGAGTTCGCGTTCCCCGATGTGCCCTTCGGCGTCTTCCTTGCGCCTGCCGCACTCCTCGCCTTGCTTTGGGGAGATTCCCTCATTGCCTGGTACCTCGAGCGCGCCCTCGGCCTGTGACATCACTTCACGCATCGCCACGCCCGTCCGTTGCCCATCGTCGCCTCTCCACCTGGGCCACGCTGACCCTGTCGGCGTTCGTGCTCGCGGCCTGCGAGTCGGCGCCGTCCGTCGGTGACGGCCCGTATGCCAAGCTGCTGGGACGCGCCATCCCGAAGGTGGAGGAGGCCACGGGGCTGACCTTCAAGCAGACGCCCGTGCTCGAGACCCGCACCAAGGACGAGGTGCGCGAGTTTCTGCTCCAGCAGCTCACGAGCGAGCGCGCGGCCACGCAGCTGGCGGGGCAGGAGCGCGTGTACAAGCTGCTCGGCCTGCTCCCGGCGTCCACCGACCTCAATGCGCTGCTGCGCCGCCTGCTCGAGGAGCAGATCGTGGGGTACTACGATCCCGCCACGAAGGTGCTGTACGTGGTGGACGGCGTCGCCCCGGAGCTCGTGGAGGTCACGATCACGCATGAGCTGGTGCACGCGCTGCAGGACCAGTACGTGAACATCGACTCGATCCAGTCGGCCACCGACGACGCCGATCGGCAGGTGGCGGCGCAGTCCATTCTCGAGGGGCAGGCGGTGTACGCGCAGCTGCGCGCCTCGCTCGGTGAGACGGGCATGCGCATGGGTGGCTGGGATCGCGCGCGCGCCGCCATGCGCGCCGGCCAGGAGGGGATGCCCATCTTCTCCAACGCGCCCATGGTGGTGCGGGAGTCGCTGCTCTTCCCGTACACGGGCGGCGCGGACTTCGTGCATCGCTTCACGACGCGGCGTCCGGCGGACACCGTGCTGCTCGACATGCCGATCTCCACGCGGCAGCTGCTGAGCGACGCGTCCTACTTCGGGCGCGGTGACACGCTCATTCCAGCGAGCGAGCGTCGCGTGCCGCGGCAGGTGACGCTGCCCGAGCCTGCGCGCGGCAAGGTCGTGTACAGCAACGTGTTCGGCGAGTTCGAGACGCGGCTGATCATGTACGAGTACATCCCCAACGAGCTGCAGGCGGGGCGTGCCGCCCAAGGCGTGGACGGGGATCGCTTCGCGCTCATCGAACTGCCGCAGGGCGACGCCCTCGTGTGGGCGAGCGTGTGGGACAACCCGGTGGAGGCGGCGGAGTTCGTGGACCAGTTCACCGCATGGCTGCGCAAGCGCCACCCGCGCATCGGCTCGCGTGACGCGCTCGATGCGCCCACGCGCCGCTACTACGCGCCGCCCGACACCGCCAAGGGCCGCCTCGCGCGCAGCGTGATCGTGCAGGTGGAAACTCGCGGCACGCGTCCGCTCGTAGTGATCACCGATGCGCCCTGGGGACAGGCTGACGGACTCGTCGATCCGAAGCGAATCACCATCGACAACTGACGCCACGCACGTGCAGACGGGCTCGAGTGCTCCGCCGGTGACGCCGCCCGCCGCCGAGGCCGATCTCCCGCCGGCGCTGCGCATCACGGCCGACGACGAACTCAAGCGACAGCGCCTCGTCAGCATGAAGCGCATTGCGACGGGCATGCTCGTCGTGGTCGCTGCGCTCTTCATCGTTTCGCGCCTGCTCGAGCCTCGCTACCCGTGGCTGTCGTGGGTGCGCGCCTTCGCGGAGGCGGCCATGGTGGGTGGCATCGCCGACTGGTTCGCCGTCACGGCGCTCTTCCGCCATCCGCTCGGCATCCCGATCCCGCACACGGCCATCGTGCCGGCGCGCAAGGACCGCATCGGCACCGCGCTCGGCAACTTCGTGCAGCGCAACTTCCTGCAGCGCGAGGTGGTGGCCGACAAGCTCGCCGCCATGAAGCTTGGCGAGCGGGCGGCGCGCTGGCTGGCCGAGCCGGAAAACTCGCGCCGTCTGGCACGCCATGTGGCCACCGGGCTCGCGGGCGCGGTGAATGTGCTGCGCGACGAGGACGTGCAGGCCGTTGCCGACAAGGCGGTGGTGCGACGCCTGCGCACGGTGCAGGTGGCGCCGCTGCTGGCGCGCGGCTTCGAAGTGCTCACTGCGGGCGGACGTCACCAGTCGCTGCTCGACGACGCGCTGCGGCTCGCGGCGCGGTTCATCGCCGAGAACGACGACGCGATCCGCGACCGCATCAAGCAGGAGAGTCCGTGGTGGGTGCCCGGGCTTGTGGAGAACAAGCTGCACGATCGCATCGTGACGGGCGTGGAGAACACGCTCGCCGCGGTGGCCGCCGATCCGGATCATCCGCTGCGGGTGCGCTACGACGAAGCGGTGCAGCGATTCGTGGAGTCGCTGCGCACGTCGCCCGAGGTGATCGCGAAGGCGGAGTCGCTCAAGCTCGAGCTGCTCGAGCATCCGTCGGTGGGCGAGTTCTCGCGTGAAGTGTGGGGCGACCTGAAGGGACGCATCACGCGCTACGCCGAGCGGCTCACCGACGAGGAGCAGGCGGAGCCCGATGCGATCGAGCGCTGGGTGAATGGTCTCGGCAAGACCGTGCTCGCCGATCCGGCGCTTACCGCGAAGGTGGACCAGTGGGTACTCGAACTGGTGACCTACGCCGTGGAGCACGCGCGCGGCGAGGTGTCGCAGCTGATCGCGACGACCGTGGCGCAGTGGGACGCGAACGCCACGTCGCGCAAGATCGAACTGCAGATCGGGCGGGATCTGCAGTTCATCCGCATCAACGGGACACTGGTGGGCGGCCTCGTGGGGCTACTGCTGCACGCGCTCGCGGCGGCGTTCTGAGCGGGTCCCGCGGGACGCGTCGTCGAACGGCAGCGTGAGCAGGTCGCCGTCGTCGTCCGCCCGATCGGCCGGGACAGCCGGCGCGTCCGAGAGCAGCGCGAGGCGCAGCACTTCGTCCATGCCGCTGGCGAAGGTGAAGGCCATGCCGGCGCGCACCTCCGCCGGCACGTCGCGCAGGTCCTTCTCGTTCGCCTTGGGCAGGATCACTTCGCGCAGGCCGGCGCGGTAGGCGGCCAACACCTTCTCCTTCACGCCGCCGATCTCGAGCACCTTGCCGCGCAGCGTGACCTCGCCGGTGAGCGCGACATCACGTCGCACCGGGCGCCGCGAAAGGGCGCTGGCGAGCGCGAGGGTGACGGCGATGCCCGCCGACGGCCCGTCCTTGGGGATCGCGCCCGCCGGAAAGTGCAGGTGCAGGTCCGCCTCGCGGAACTCCACCTCCTCGATGCCGAGCGTGGCCGCGCGTGAGCGCACGAAGGAGTAGGCGGCGTCGACCGATTCGCGCATCACGCCCCCGAGCTGTCCCGTCACCGTGAGCTTGCCGCTGCCCGGCATGCGCAGCGCCTCGATGGTCATGAGTTCGCCGCCGGTGTTCGTCCAGGCGAGGCCGGTGACGGCGCCCACTTCGGGTTCCTTCTCCGCCTCCTCCACGGCGTAGCGTGGCGCGCCGAGGATCTGCTCCACGCGGGCCACGTCGATCACCCACGTGCTCGTGTCACCATCGGCCTTGGCGCGGGCGCGCTTGCGCAGGATCGATGCGAGCGAGCGCTCGAAGGTGCGCAGCCCGGCCTCGCGCGAGTAGCGCGCGGTGATGTGGCCAAGCACCGCGTCGGGGAGCGAGATGTCGATCGGGTCGAGGCCGTGGTCGGCGAGCAGCCGCGGCATGAGGTACCGCTCGGCGATCTCGACCTTCTCCTCGATCGTGTAGCCGGCAATGCGGATCACCTCGAGGCGATCGCGCAGCGCGGGCGGAATGTCGTGGAGGTTGTTCGCGGTGCAGATGAACAGCACCGACGAGAGGTCGAACGGCAGGTTGAGGTAGTGATCGACGAAGCTGTCGTTCTGCGACGGATCGAGCACCTCGAGCATGGCCGCCGTGGGGTCACCGCTCGCGCCGCCGTTCCCCATCTTGTCGATCTCGTCGATCATGATGACGGGGTCCTTCACCTGCACGCGGCGCAGCGCCTGCAGCAGCATGCCGGGCATGGCACCCACGTAGGTGCGCCGGTGGCCACGAATCTCCGCCTCGTCGCGCACGCCACCCACCGAGATGCGATAGAACTCGCGCCCGATGCTCTTGGCGATCGCCTTGCCGAGCGACGTCTTGCCGGTGCCCGGGGGGCCGGCGAAGCACAGGATGGGGCCGTTGGGATCGCCGCCACGCAGCTTGCGCACGGCGAGGTACTCCACGATGCGTTCCTTCGCTTCGTCGAGGCCGTAGTGGCGGTCACCCAGCGCCGCCTCCACCTTCTCGAGCGAGATCTCGGCATCGTTGGCCGAGCGCGCGTGCCAGGGCAGGGCGAGCAGCGTGTCGAGGTAGGTGCGGAGCACCTGGTACTCGCTGCTGGCCGGTGAGAGCATGCGCAGGCGCTCCGTTTCGCGGCGCGCTTCCTGGGCGACCTTTTCGGGGAGCTGCGCCTCGTCGATGCGGCGCAGCAGGTCGACCGATTCCTTCTCGTTGGGATCGGCCTCGCCGAGCTCCGACTGGATCGCGCGCAGCTGCTGCCGCAGGTAGAACTCGCGCTGATGCTCCTCGATCTTCACCTCGGTCTGCTTCTTCACGTCCTCCATGACGCGGGCGCGCGCGACTTCGCGCTCGAGGCGCGAGAGGATGAAGCGGATGCGCTGGCCGATGTCGAGGCGCTGGAGCACCTCCTCCTTGTCGGCGATGCGGAGGTTCATGTTGGTGGCGGCCAGATCCGCGAAGCGTCCCGGGTCGGAGACGTTCATCTTGAGGATCTGCGGCACCTCGGCCGGGATGCGCTCGATGAGCTCGGCGAGCGTTTCGGCGGCGGCGACGGTGCGCGCCACGAGTTCGTCGAGTTCGGCCGGGTCGGGCGGCGTCTCGCGCGCGCCCTGTACGCGGGCGACGGCGAACGGCTGGACCTGTTCGATGTCCTCGAGCGTGATGCGACGCAGCCCCTGCAGCGTGATCTGCACCGTGTCGCCGGGCAGGTTGATGCGCTCGTGCACGCGGGCGGCCACGCCGACCTTGCCCACGAAGCTGCGCGGGTCGATCGGGTCCTCGAGGTCGCTGCCGGCCACGACGAGCGCCACGATGAGTCCCGACTCCTCATGCTGGCGGAGCAGTGCGAGGTTCTCGGGAGCGCCCATCTGCACGGCGATCGTTCCCAGGGGAAAGACGATCGTGGAGCGCAGCGCCATGAGCGGCAGCGTGGGCGGCAACTCGGAGCGCAGGATCTCCTCCTTCTTCTGCCCGCGAGGCATGGGCAGGGAGGGGAAGCGCGAGGCGGCAGGAGACACGGCGAGGGAGGACGGAGTCGGTCGGGCAACTGCCCGGGTTCGTGACCTTTGGGCACCTGGGCCGACCGTCGCATCGGTGCGACGGTTCCGGTCACCCAAAGTATCGGTCGCAGGTCACCAATCGGTGAGCCGGGGAGAATGTAGGGCCGGACGGACGGAACGCAAATCGTGTCTGCAAGCCAACTTGCGCCGTTTTTGGCGCGTCCCGTCACACTCCCGGCACTGCGGCATGCACGACACAGCGGCCTCGCGGGGCCGCGTGCGCGGGGTGGGACCGGTCACTGGCACGCGGGCGCCCGAACCCTTACGTTACAGGGCTATGTTCGACGAGCTCTCAGACAAACTCGGCAACGTCTTTGCCCGCTTGCGCGGCAAGGGCGTCCTCACCGAATCGGATATCAAGGAAGGGCTGCGCGAAGTTCGGCGTGTCCTCCTCGAAGCCGACGTCAACTTCTCCCTCACCAGGCAGTTCCTGGAAAAGGTCGAGAAGAAGGCGATCGGTGCCCTGCAGATCAAGCAGGTCCGCCCGGAGCAGCAGCTCGTCAAGATCGTGCACGACGAGCTCACCGCCATGCTCGGCGAGCGGCGCGAGGGGCTGAAGATCAGCACCGTGCCGCCCACCATCATCATGATGGTCGGCCTGCAGGGGTCGGGTAAGACGACTACGGCCGCGAAGCTCGCGCGCCGGCTCAAGGCCGAGGGGAAGAGCACCCGCCTCGTGGCCGCCGACGTGTACCGGCCGGCTGCCATCGACCAGCTCGAGACGCTCGGCACCCAGCTTGACGTGCCCGTCTACGCCGATCGCAGCACCACCGACGTGGTGAAGATCGCCAAGGCCGGCATCGAGCAGGGCACGCGCAACCGCGATCGCGTCGTGATCGTGGACACCGCGGGCCGCCTGCAGATCGACGCCGATCTCATGGACGAGCTCAAGCGCCTCAAGGCCGCGATCAAGCCCGACGAGATCATGCTGGTGGTCGACGGCATGACGGGCCAGGAGGCGGTCAAGATCGCGCAGGGCTTCGACGAGGCGCTGAGCATCACGGGCGTCACGCTCACCAAGCTCGATGGCGACGCGCGCGGTGGCGCCGCGCTCTCGATCTATGGCGTGACGCAGAAGCCGATCAAGTACATCGGCGTGGGCGAGAAGGTCGATGCGCTCGAGGAGTTCCACCCCGAGCGCATGGCCGGCCGCATCCTGCAGATGGGCGACGTCGTGTCGCTCGTGGAGAAGGCGCAGGAGGCGTTCGACGCCGATGCCGCCAAGCTGCTCGAGAAGAAGGTGCGCAAGGAGGGGATGGATCTCGACGACTTCCTCGCCGCCATGCGCCAGATGCAGAAGCTCGGCCCGCTCGAGAACCTGCTCAAGCTCGTGCCCGGCGTGAACACGAAGGCGCTCAAGGATGCCAAGATGGATCCCAAGCGTCTCAAGCACGTCGAGGCGATCGTGCTCTCCATGACCAAGGCGGAGCGCAAGAAGCCCGAGATGCTCAACGGCTCGCGCCGCGCGCGCATCGCGAAGGGCTCCGGCCGTCCGGTGAGCGAAGTGAACCGGCTGCTCGAGCAGTTCCGGGGCATGCAGAAGATGATGAAGAAGATGGGCGGGCAGGCGGGGAAGGGCGGCCGGATGCCGTTCCCCATGCCCGGGATGTTCGGCGGGCGGTAGCCGGACACGGTCGCCTGCGGGCGACGCCACGACACCCCCGAGTGCGCGCCGGAACCGCCGGTGATGCGAGGAGCTCGGAACCGCGCAGTGCACCTTCCAGAGGATTGCCGCAATGGCCGTGAAGATTCGTCTCCGTCGTGAAGGACGGAAGAAGACCCCGATGTACCGTATCGTCGTCGCCGACTCGCGCTTCCCGCGTGACGGCCGCTTCATCGAGATCATCGGGCAGTACCAGCCGCGCATCGCGGAAGGTGCGCTCAACCTGAAGATCGACCGTGTGAACCACTGGCTCGACGTGGGCGCGCAGCCCACCGACACGGTGCGTTCGCTGCTCCGCAAGGCGGGCGTGATCAAGGCGCGTCACGAGGCCCGCCTCGCCGCCAAGCTCGGCGCCGCGGCGGTGCCGCTCGCCGAATCCGCGGAGTAACTCCGCTGGCCGAGCAACTGCTGGTCGGTCGGGTGCGCCGCGCGCACGGCGTGCGTGGTGCCCTGCTGATCGAGTCCAAGTCCGACGTGCCGGGTGCGGTGTTCGCGCCCGGCCGCGTCGTTTATGTGGGCAGTGCCGACGGCCGCAAGGTCGACCCGGCGCCGCGAACCATCACAGCGGCGCGCGAGGTCAACCTCGGCTGGATCGTGTCGCTCGAGGGACTCGACGATCGCACCGTCGCCGAATCGTGGAAGGCGCGCACGCTCTTCGCCGACGCCGACACGCTGCCGCCGCCGGACCCCGACGAGGTGTACCTGCACGACCTCATGGGGCTCGAGGTGTTCGCGCACGATGGCGCGCGCGTGGGGGCCGTGTGTGACGTGTACGAGGCGCCGCAGGGCTTGCTCATCGAGGTGGACACCGCTCGCGGTCGTCGCCTGGTGCCCTGGCGTGAAGAACTCATCCTCGAGGCCGACTGGGAGGCGCGCACGGTGCGGCTCGTCGACCTGCCCGGCCTGCTGGACTGAGCCGCGTGCTCACGATCAACGTCGTCACGATCTTTCCGCAGTTCTTCGACGCACCGCTGGCGCTGAGCATTCCGTCGCGCGCGGCGGCGGCCGGCGCGGTGCGCTACAACCTCGTCGACCTGCGCGCCTTCACGCACGATCGCCATCGCTCCGTCGACGACTATCCGTTCGGTGGCGGACCCGGCATGGTCATGGCGCCGGGGCCGTTCTTCGAGGCGGTCGAGTCGGTGGGCGCGACGGCTCCCATCGTGCTGCTCTCGCCGCGCGGCCGGCGGTTCGCGCACGCCGACGCCGTGCGATTCGCCGCAGGCACCGAGCTCACGCTGCTCTGCGGACACTACAAGGACGTGGACCAGCGCGTGGCCGATCACCTGGCCACCGAGGAGCTGTCGCTCGGCGACTTCGTGCTCTCGGGGGGCGAGCCCGCGGCGCTGGCCATCATCGATGCGACGGTGCGCCTGCTGCCGGGCGCGATGAGCGACCTGGAGAGCGCGCGCACCGATTCGTTCTTCGACCGGGGCATCAGTGCGCCGAGCTACACGCGCCCCGCGGAGTATCGCGGACACGCCGTGCCCGACGTGCTCATGAGCGGAGACCACGCGAAGGTCGCCGCCTGGCGCGAGGCGCAGTCGCTCGCGCGCACGCGCGAGGCGGAGGCGCGCGACCGCGCCGCGTGGAGCGTGCGCGAGGCGGAAATCGCCGCGCGTGAAGCGATCATCGCCGAACGTGAGGAACGGGCGCGGGCCAAGGCCGCGAAGAAGGCGCGACGCCGGCCCGCCGGCGGCTGACGGCGTCGGTCAGCCGTCGCCGCGGTCAGTCGTCGGAGCGGTCAGCTGCGGCTGTTGAAGGTGTCGCAGTCCTCCGGGCGCCCCGAATCGAAGCCGCGCTTGAACCAGGCCATGCGCTGCTCCGAGGTGCCATGCGTGAAGGATTCGGGCGAGGCGCGCCCCTGCGTGATGCGATCGTCGCCCACCGCGGCGGCCGCGCGCAGCCCCTCCTCGAGGTCGCCCATTTCGAGCAAGCGGCGCTGCGCCGTGGAGTTGGCCCACACGCCCGCGTAGCAGTCGGCCTGCAGCTCCAGCCGCACCGAGAGTGCGTTCGCCTGTGACGGATTGCGTTGCTGCAGTTGCCGCATCTGGCCGGAGGTACCCGTGATGGTCTGCACATGGTGTCCGATCTCGTGCGCCAGCACGTAGGCCTGTGCGAAGTCGCCAGCGGCGCCGAAGCGGCGGTGCAGTTCGTCGAAAAAGGACAGGTCGATGTAGACCTTCTGGTCGCCGGGGCAGTAGAACGGGCCGGACGCCGACTGCCCGGTGCCGCAGGCGGTGGGCGTGACGTCGCGGTACAGCACGAGCGTCGCCGGCGCGTACGTGCTGCCACTCTCGCGGAAGAGTCGAGCCCACGTCTCCTGCGTGTCGTCGAGCACGAACGACACGAACTGCACGAGGGAGTCTTCGGCTGGCGACGAGGCGACCGGTCCTTCCGCTACGGCACCAGTGGTGACCCCGCCGGTATTCGCGAGGCTGAGGAAGTCGCGCTTGAAGACCACGCTCAGGATGAGCAGCACGATCATGCCGCCAATGCCGACGCGCAGCCCGCCACCTGGTGGGCGACCGCTCGCGCCGCGACGGTCCTCGACGTTCCGGCTCTGATGCCCGGGATTCCAGCGCATGCGCGACCTCGCCTCGTGCGGGTTTGTGGGGGCGAGCAGGTCGCGTCGATGGCGATGCTCGCCGCTTGCAGCAACATACGGCGGCGACGCGCCGCCTGCCGCCCGATCCGGCCAGCCGCCGGTCGGTCGCTGCAGTAGCTTCTCGGCATGGCCGCCCCCTCCGCCCGTCCCGCGAAAGTGTTCGACCGCTCGATCGTCGACGGGCCGCTCGGTCCCGCCGTCTGGCGCATCGCCTGGCCGACCATGCTGCAGAACGTGATCGGTGGGCTGCAGGGCGTGGTGGATCATGCCATGGTCGGCCACTACGTGGGCTACACGGCCAACGCCGCCATCGGCGTGAGCCTGCAGCTGTTCCTCGTGGTGGTGGTGTTCATCTCGTCGCTCTTCACGGGCATGAGCGTGCTGGTGGCACGCTACGTGGGGGCCGGCGACAGCGAACGGGTGAACCGCACCGTGTACCAGGCGTTCCTCACGGCGGTCTCGCTGGCGGTCTTCGTGCTGGCACCGGCGGGGTACCTGCTTGCTCCCACGCTGCTCACACTCGTGAACGCGGCCCCCGCCGTGCAGGCCGAGGCGCTGCCGTACCTGCGCATCATGTTCGGCTTCAGCTTCGGCATGCTGGTGTTCTTCATGCTCGGGGGCGCGCTGCGGTCGGCGGGGGATGCGCGCACCCCGCTGCGCATCGGCACAGCGGTGACGGTCGTGAACATCGCGCTCAACATGCTGCTGATCCGCGGCGCCGGTCCGATTCCAGCGCTCGGCACGGCGGGCGCTGCGCTCGGCACCGTGATCGCCACCGGAGGCGCCGCGCTGTATGCGCTCGTGCAGCTCCGCCGTGGCGCGTGGGTGGTGCACTTCCCGCACGAGGGACCGTGGGGACCCGACTGGGAGGTGATTCGGTCGCTCTTCCGGTTCGGCCTGCCGGCGGGCATCCAGGGGATCGCCATGAACGTGGGCGGGGTGCTGCTGCTCGGCTTCATCGGATCGCTCGCGCTCAGCGCGCAGGCGCAGGCGGCCTATGCGGTGGCCTACACAGAGCTGTTCAGCCTCGTGACGTGGACATCGGTGGGACTGATGGGCGCCGTGGCCACCGTGGCGGGCCAGAACCTCGGGGCGGGGAAGCCGGAACGCGCCGAGCAGGCGGCGCACCTGGCGGCGCGCATCGCGGCGGGCGGAGCGGCCGCGATCGGTGTGCTGTACGTGTTCATGCCGCGGGTGCTGCTCGGCGCGTTCGGCATGACGGAGCCGGTCGTCGTGGAACTCGGTGTGCAACTGCTGCGCGTGCTGAGCGTCTCGGGCGTGTTCATTGCGGTGGCGCTCACGTACACCGGCGGGCTGCAGGGCACGGGCGACACCAAGAGTCCGCTCTACATCTCGCTGGTCTCGCAGGTCGCGCTCCCGATCGGTGCCTGCTTCGTGGTGCAGCAGACCGTCGGCCTCGAGCCGCTGCACATCTGGCTGGCGATCCTGGGCGGGCACGCCACGCGGTGCGGGCTGAGCGTGTGGCGCTTCCGGCAGGGCGCGTGGCGGTCGATCCGCGTGGATTCCGCCCCGAAGCCCGCGTAGCCACGCGCCACGCGCCTCGCGGCAGGCGCCACGCGCCACGCGACGGGTGCCACGCGACGGGCGCCACGCGACGGGCGCCACGCGGCAGGCGCCACGCGACGGGCGAACGACGGAACGCGGGTGCATGCCAACCGTTCGTCGCGTGATGCCTGCCTCGCCTCCCACTCCCATCCTGCTCTGGCTGCGGAACGACCTCCGCCTGCACGACCACGAGCCGCTGCTGGCGGCGCTCGCCACGCACGCGTCCGTGATCCCCGTGTACTGCGTGGACCCGCGGCACTTCGTCGCCGATGACGCGCTCGCGGTCCCGAAGACCGGGCCGTTCCGCGCGCGCTTTCTGCTCGAATCGCTGGCCGACCTGCGTGCGTCGTGTCGCGCGCTCGGTGGTGACCTGGTGGTGCGCGTCGGCGAGCCGGAGGTGGTGCTGCCGGCGCTCGCGCGTGAACTCGGCGCGACCGCGATGCACTTTCACGCCGAGGTCACCAGCGAGGAGCTCGCGGTGGAGCAGGCGGTCACGCGGGCGCTCGCAACGATTGGCGTGCGGTGCCGGGCCTACGCCGGCCACACGCTGGTGCACCGCGATGACCTGCCGTTCGACGTGCGTGAGCTGCCGGAGGTGTTCACACGGTTCCGGAATCGTGTGGAGCGCGACGTGCCGATCCGCGAGGCATTACCGGCGCCCGCGACGTTGCCCTCCGTGCCGTGCGACGCCGGCGCGCTGCCCACACTCGCCGCGCTCGGACTGCAGGATCCCGAGCCGGACCCGCGCACGCGATTCACCTTCGTGGGCGGTGAGCGCGCCGGGCTCGAGCGGCTGTCGGCCTGGATGTGGCGCGAGGACCGGCTGCGCACCTACAAGCAGACGCGGAACGGCCTGCTCTCGCCCAACGACTCGAGCCGGTTCTCGGCGTGGCTCGCGTTCGGCTGCCTCTCGCCGCGACGCATTCACGACGAGGTGCGGCGATACGAGCGCACGCGCGTGAGGAACGAGGACACGCACTGGCTCGTGGTGGAACTGTTGTGGCGCGACTACTTCCGCTTCGTGGCGGAGACGGCGGGCCCGCGCCTGTTCGCCGCCGGCGGTGTGCAGGGGCTGCGCTTTCCGTGGCGCACCCTGCGCGACCGCGGCGTGCGCGAGGAGTTGGCGCGCTGGACGTCCGGAACCACCGGATTTCCGCTCGTCGATGCGGCGATGCGCGAACTGACGGCGACCGGCTTCATGAGCAATCGCGCCCGGCAGAACGTCGCGAGCTTTCTCGCGCGCGTGCTCGGCATCGACTGGCGGCTCGGGGCGGCGTGGTTCGAGTCGTGGCTCCTGGACTACGACGTGTCGAGCAACTGGGGCAACTGGATGTACGTGGCCGGCGTGGGCAACGACGCGCGCGGCTTCCGCTTCTTCAACGTGTACAAGCAGGCGCAGGACTACGACCCGGACGCCGCGTTCATCCGGCACTGGCTGCCGGCGCTGGCGGCGCTCCCTCCGCACCTGGCGCACCGCCCCGAGCAGGCGTCGCCGCGCGTGGACCATCCGGCACCCATGGTGGACATGTTCCGCGCGGCGCGGGAGAGCGAGCAGCGCTACCTGCGCGCGGTCGGTGCGAGCCCTACGGACGCACCTCGATCTCCCGCTCCGCCTGCGCCCGGGTCCCGTCGCGGCGGGTCATCACGACGATGAAGGCGTAGCGCCCCGGCGCGAGGTTGCTCACGTTGAGCGCCAGCGCGCGTCCCACGGTGGGAATGCGCGTGGCGATCGCCACGGCGGCGCGCCCGGGATCGGGCTCGCGCCAGCGGATGCTGATGCTGTCGCGCCGAGCATCGGCCACCCCGAAGAACGCGCCGAACGCGCGCAGCGCGCTGCGATCGTCGCGGCGGGCGATGCGGACCTCGACATCGGCCGTGTCGCCCACGGCGATGCCGTAGCTCTCCCAGTACAACGCGAGCGGTGTATCGCGCGCGAAGGAGAGCGTGCCGGCCATGCGGCGGAGCACGTCGTCCGGATCGATCGGCACGGCGTCGCCCGGCTGGTCGAGCCGCCCGATCACCGGCTCCGACACCGCCAGCGCGTCGTCCGGCAGCTCCGCGAGTGTGGGCGGCGGCTGAAATCCGAAGCGGCGACGGTGCGACACCTCGAGCGGGACGCGTCCCGGCACTTCGAGGCTGAGCAGGGTCGCGCCGCCGCGGTAATCACCGATCACGCGAAGCGGCGCCCCGATGGTGAAGGTCGTGTCGGCGACGACGGCGAGCGCGTCCGGGCCGGTGGACGCCAGCAGCTGCACGCCGGGGAGCGTGGCCACGTCCCCTTCGAGGCCGCGCACCGGATCGTCCACGGCCATCGCGAGTCGCAGCGTGTGATCACGCCGAAGCGTGGCCATCTGGCCGTCGGGGAGCGTGTAGATGCGCGGGGCGAGCGCCATGTGCTCGGCGGGCCACCAGTCGGTCAGGCGCATGGACTCCGGGCGCACGAGCTGCCAGTCGTCCGGGACGGCGCGCAGCGGAGCCTCGAGTGCCGACCAGGTGGGGAGCAGCGTGACGCGATCGGGGGCGTACTCCTTGGCCGTGTACGGCGGGTTGGGCTGCATCATGACGCGCGAGCGTCCCTTGTTGAGCTGCTCGTCGAGCAGGTAGCCACCCCAGTAGGTGTGCGTGGGCCAGCCGTAGCGCACCACGGTTTCGCGCAGCGCCTCGCCGCCGCCGGTGCGTCGCCACACGTAGCGCTCGTCCTCGTCGAAGCGGCTGCGCAGAGCGAGCGTCGTGAGGCGCCGCTGGTGCTCGGTGTAGCGCGGGTTGCCGGGCACGCTCCAGAGCGGGTCGGCGAGCCACCAGAGCCGCGCCTCGAGCGCGCGTTGCTCCTCGCACGGCAGCCCGTGCGCCTCGCGTCGCGGACCGTCGGGGAGCAGCGCGAACGCCGACGTGTCGGCGCAGGTGCCGCGCACGCCGAGCACGGCGGCCGCATCGGCGCGCCGGAACGCCGCTTCGGCGGGCCCTGATTCGCCGGCCTGCGCGAGCACGAGGCCACGCAGCGCCTCGCACCATGTCGGCGTACCGCCGCAGGTGGCGAGCGTGCGCCGCGCGCCGATGACGTCGGCGTTGTCGAGCTGGAAGCGCACGAGCTGTCCCACGATCCAGTCGTCACCGGGGAACAGCGCCTGCGCCTCGGCGAGCCGTGTGATGAGCGAGTCGCGCGCACGCGTGATGCGCGGGCGCACGGCGACGGGGAGCGCGAAGTCGATGCGCTCGCCTTCGTCGATGGGGAGTCCGACGCCGTCCGGGACCCACTGCGGGCACACCTGCCCCTTGTCGAGGTCGCCGCGCACGCGCCGTGACGACAGCAGGTTGAGCGCCTGCGGCGGGCCCGGCGGCACCGGGGCTGTGGCGAGCGGGAGCGCGGCCTCCGGATCGGGCGCGGCCGTGCCGGGGGCCTGCAGGGTGGCCAGCAGGCGCTCGGTGGCGGTGGGGCGCGGCACGCTGAGATCCACCCGCTGGTCGCCACCCTGCGGGTTGGCCTGCGCGGCGGCGAGTTCGGCTTCGCCGAGCCAGCCGGCGGAGCAGAGGATCGACTGGTAGCGCAGCCCCTCGTAGGTCACGTTGCCGTACGCGAGGTCGTTGCGCAGCAGCTCGAGGTTCACGATGACCTGCTTGCGGTCGATCATGGACGCCTGCCACACCTCGCGCCACGTGCGGTGGAAGCGGGTGACGCGCCGGAGCAGGTCGGCGCGCATGGCGGCAGAGTCCGGTTGCAGTCGCGCGGCGGCGTGCGCGTTGGACGTGCATGCCGCCAGCAGAAGGCCGATGGAGAAGGCGCCGAGGATGGCGGAACGAAAGCGGAGCAAGGGCATGCAGCTACTGCGGGGTGATGCCGAGGTTGGCGAAGAGGAAGGTGTAGATGTCCGCGAGTTCGGCGATTGCCTTGGTGAGCGACGAGCTGCCGTGTCCCGACTGCGTCTCCACACGGATGAGCACGGGCGCGTCGCCGGCCTGAGCCGCCTGCAGGCGCGCCATGAACTTGAACGAATGCGCCGGCACGACGCGATCGTCGTGGTCGCCGGTGGTGACGAGGGTGGCGGGATACGCCACGCCATCACGCAGGTTGTGCAGCGGTGAATACGCGTGCAGCACACGAAACTCGTCGGGATCGTCGCTCGATCCGTAGTCGGCGATCCAGTTCCACCCGATGGTGAACTTGTGGAAGCGGAGCATGTCCATGACGCCGACGGCGGGCAGGGCCACCGCGAACAGGTCGGGGCGCTGGGTCATGAGTGCGCCCACGAGCAGGCCGCCGTTGGAGCCGCCCTGCACGGCCAGCCGCTCGCGGCGCGTGTAGCCGTTGGCGATGAGCCACTCGGCGCACGCGATCGCATCGTCGAAGACGTTCTGCTTGCGCGCCTTCATGCCCGCCTGATGCCAGGCCTCCCCGTACTCGCCGCCGCCACGCAGGTTGGCCTGCACGAACACGCCGCCCTGCTCGAGAAACGCCACGCGCGCCGCGCTGAACTGCGGCAGCAGCGTGACGTTGAAGCCGCCGTAGCCGTACATGAGCGTGGGGTTGTCGCCATCGAGCGCGAGGCCGCGGCGATGCACGAGGAACATCGGGACGCGGGTGCCGTCGCGGCTGGTGGCAAAAACCTGACGCGTCTCGAACTGCGCCGGGTCGAAGGGGAGCGAGGGCGCCTCGAACAGCGCACTCTCGCCCGTAGCGACGTCGAGTCGGTGGATGGTCGGGGGCGCGGTGAACGACGTGAAGGTGTAGAAGAGGTGCGTGGCCTCGGCATCGCCGTCGAAGCCCGACGCCGTGCCGATCCCGGGGAGCGCGATGGTGCGCTCGTCGGTGCCGTCGAGCGCGAAGGAGCGCACACAGGTGGTGACGTCAACCAGCGACGTGGCGAAGAGGCGTCCGCCCCCGGTGGTCACCTCCTGCAGCGGCTCCGTGCGCTCGGCGAGCACGGTCGTCCACCGGCTCGGATGCGGGTCGCGCAGGTCGATGCGCACCACGCGTCCGTTGGGGGCATCGCGTGTGGTGAAGACGAGCAGGGCGCCATCGACATGGTCGACGGCGCGGAACTGGTCATCGAAGCCCTCCCAGAGCGGCTGGAAGGTGGCGCCGGGCGTCTCGAGGTCGAGGACGTGGAGCGCCTCGCCGTCCTTGCCCTGCCCACGATCGGACACGGACAGCACCGCCACGCGTTCGTCGCGCGTGGTGCTGAGCACGTGAAAGCGCTGCGGATGCGTGGCGTCGTCGAAGACGAGGCGATCGGCCTCCTGCGCGGTGCCGAGCTGGTGGTACCACACCTGATGCCGCTCGTTCACGCCGGAGAGCGCGCGCGCGCCGGGCTCCGGGTAGCGCGAGTAGTAGAAGCCGCGGCCATGCCAGGCAATGTCGGACACCTTCACCCAGCGCACGACGTCGTCGAGGTCGGTGCGATCGGCGAGGCGGCGCACGCGGATCTCCTGCCAGTCGGAGCCGGCGTGCGAGAGCGCGTAGGCCACGTGCTCGCCCGCGCGGTCGATGGCGAGGGCACCGATGCGCGTGGTGCCGTCGGGGGAGAGCTCGTTCGGGTCGAGCAGCAGCTGCGGCTCGCCGTGCACGCCGCGCTGGGCGTACCAGACGCTCTGGTTCTGGAGCCCGCTGTTGCGGGCGATGAGGAGCCAGCCGGCGCGCTCGATCGGCTGGCCGGCGCGCGGGTAGTTCACCAGGGCCGTGAGCCGGTCGCGCAGAACGCCGCGCCAGGGAAAGCGGGCGAGCCAGCTGTCGGTAACGGCGTTCTGGGCCGCGACCCATCGGGCCGTTTCGGGAGCGTTGTCGTCCTCGAGCCAGCGGTACGGGTCGGCCACGGCCTGGCCGTGGTAGACGTCGACCTGCTCGACGCGGTCGGTCGGGGGATACGCGAGGGGACGGGAGCTGGGCATGCAGAGAAAGGAACGGGAAGCCCGATCGGCTCCCACCAGCGGGCGTGGGGCGGTGACGGGGCGGGGCCGTGCGCCCCTAGCGGAATCCGCTGGGGTCGCAGTAACTTGGGGGGCTGCGCGTGCGGGACAAGGTGTATCGGGTCGTCATCTTGTCGTCACGAGCGGTTCGGTTCGTCACCTGTCGACTGCGCCTGTCGCGTCGGCAGCGGCGATGCCACGTCGATGTCGCGTCCGGAGATGGGCTCCGGCCGTGCGACGCGGCCTCTCGCAACCGGTACGCCTGGGCGCGCCGGCATCCGCAGGCTTCTGAATCATGGGCGCGTGGCGCCCTGGAGATCCATATGCATCCGTTCATCGAAACGCAGAAGGAGTGGCTGCGCTCCGACATCCCCGCCTTCCGTCCGGGCGACACCGTGCGCGTGAACGTGCGCGTGAAGGAAGGTGAGAAGGAGCGCCTGCAGGCGTTCGAAGGCGTGTGCATCGCCCGCAAGGGTGGCGGCGTGAGCGAGACGTTCACCGTGCGCAAGATCTCCAACGGCGTCGGCGTGGAGCGCATCTTCCCGCTGCACAGCCCGATGATCGGCAGCCTCACGGTCGTGCGCCGCGGCGTCGTGCGCCGCGCCAAGCTGTACTACCTGCGCGACGTGGTCGGCAAGGCCGCCCGCATCAAGGAGCGCAAGGTCGTGCGCGCGCCCAAGGGGCCGGCGACGCAGGGCTGAGCCGCGGCCGGCCGTCGTCATGGCTCGCTGGACGCGCCTCGAGGCCGACCTGCGGGCCCGGCATGGTCCCCTGCTGGTCGGAATCGATGAAGTCGGACGGGGCCCGCTTGCGGGCCCCGTTGTCGCATGTGCGCTCGTCATGCCGGCCGGCGTGCGGGCCATCGCCGGCGTGGACGACTCCAAGGCGCTCGACGCGCCCACGCGCGATCGGCTCGCCGCGCGCATTCGCGAACGGGCCGTCGCCATCGGCGTGGGGGCGGCGTCGGTGCGCGAGGTGGACCGGCTGAACATTCTGCACGCCACGGTGCGCGCCATGCAACGCGCGCTCGTCATGGTGGAGCGTCGGCTCGGGGTCGCACCCGATCACGTGCTCGTCGACGGCTCGCCGCTGCGCTGGCTGGGCGTGGAGCACACCGCCGTGGTGAAGGGCGACGCCACCTGCTACTCGGTGGCCTGTGCGTCGATCGTGGCCAAGGTCACGCGCGATCGGCTCATGCGACAGCTGGCCGCGCGCCACGAGGCCTACGCGTGGGAACGGAACATGGGCTACGGTACAGCCGCTCATCGGGAGGCGATCGCGACGCGCGGGCTCACCGCACACCACCGGCGATCGTTCTGCCTGAACATCCAGACCGCGCTGGAGCTGACATGATCGACGAGACCGAGGGGCCCCCCGAGGCGCCTTCCGAGCAGCCCCTCGAGCCGAGCCCGGCGGCTGGGCGCGACGAGCCGCGCGGGCTCGCGCCGCGGGTGCGCACCTGGTGGCGGATCGGCATCCTGCTCAACGCGCTGGTCCCGTCGGCGGTCCTCGGTGCGGCGTCATGGTTCGCGGCCTTCCGTGGCGACTGGCGGGCCGCGACCGGCGCCGCGCTCGTGCCGTGGCTGGTGGCGGCAATCGTGGCCGTGCGCGTGCCCGGGCGTCGCTACGCTGCCTGGCGCTATCAGGTGACCAGTGACGCGCTGCGGCTCGACCGCGGCGTGATGTTCCGGCAGGAGAGCGTGGTGCCGTTCACGCGCATTCAGCACGTGGACACCGAGCAGGGGCCGCTCGAGCGCATGCTCGGCCTGAGCCGAGTCACGGTGCACACCGCGTCCGGCACGAGCAGCAGCCTCACCATTCCCGGGCTCGCACCGGCTGATGCCGAGGCGCTGCGCGAGCGGCTCGCGCAACTCGCCGGCGCGGTCGAACCGCTGTGACGAACCGGCCGTGACCGGGCACGACGAGGGGCCGGCCAGCGGCGCGGCACCGGCGGTGGAGATGCAGCGGCTGCATGGCGCGAGCATTCTCTTTCACTGGTTCGCGCTGCTGCGGTCGGGGCTGTTCCCGCTCGTGCTCGTCGCGCTGCAGTCGCGCACACGGGGCGGCGACTGGCTGCTGTACGGCGTGGGCGGGCTGCTCGTGCTGTTCGCCGCCGGCTCGATCGCGCGCTTCCTGTTCACCCGCTACGGACTGGGCCCCGACGCGTTTCTCTTCCGGAGCGGTGTGTTCGCGCGGCAGTCGCGCGTGATCCCCTACGACCGCATCCAGAGCGTGAACGTGCGGCAGTCGGCGCTGCAGCGGCTGCTGCGCATGGGCGAGCTGCATGTGGAGACGGCCACGCAGGGGAGCGCCGCGGAAGTGGTGCTGCGCGTGCTGCGCTGGCGCGATGCACAGTCGCTGCGCGAGCACCTCGTGGCCGAGCGGCGTGGTGCGCTTGGGGCGCGCGAGGCGCCCGCGTCGGACGCGACGCAGGGTGCGGCGGGTGCGCCGGTGGAAGAGGCGGCGGAAAGCACCGTGATCGCCACGGTCGACGTGGAGCAGCTCATGGTCGCCGGTGCCACCTCGAACAACGTGGGCGTGCTGCTCGCGGTGCTGTTCAGCGGATTCGACCGGCTCCGCTCCTCGTTCTTCGCCGAACTCGACTTCACGGGCCTGCTCGCCGGCTCGCTCGTCTCGGTGACCGACGCGATCGGGGCGAGCTGGGCGCTCGCGCTGCTGGTGCTGCTTGTGATCGTGCCACTGGTGGTGGCGTCGTGGATGGTGTCGGTGGCGGGTTCGGTGGTGCGCTATCACGGGTTCACGCTCGAGCGGGTGGGGCGCGACCTGCGCCGGAGCCATGGACTGTTTTCCCGTGTGCAGGCGAGTGTGCCGCTGCGTCGCGCACAGGCGTTGCGCTTCCATCAGTCGGTGTTGCGCCGGCCCTTCGGGCTGGGCGAGCTGCGGCTGGTGTCGGCCGGATCGGCGGGCGGCGGAGGTGGAGCGTCGAGTGGTGGACTGCAGGTGCTGCTGCCGATCCTGCGTCGTGACGAGGTCTCGCGCTTCGTGCCCGTGGTCTTTCCCGACGCCTCGCTCGACACGCTGCTGGCGGCACCGATCGATGATGCCGCGTGGACGCGGCCGAAGCCCGTGGCGGCCGTGCGCATCGCGCTCGCCTCGACCGTGCGCGTGCTGCTCGTGGTGGCGCTGGTCGCGGCCGTGTGGCCCGAATGGCTCGGCCGCGTGGCGTGGCTGCTGCCGTTGGTGTGGGGGCTCGCGTGGATGCGCCGCCGCGCGCGGGGCATCGCCGTGGTGGACGGTCACGTCGTGGTGCGCGAGGGCGGACTCGCGCGCACGATGGTGATCCTGCCGGAGCGGAAGCTGCAGCTCATCGAAGTGAGGCAGGGTCCGCTGCAGCGCCTGTTCGGCGTGGCGACGCTTCGCCTCACCACGGCCGGTCTCGGTGGCGATGCCGACATGGTCGATCTCGCACTGGCGGAAGCGCGGTCCCTGCAGGATGATCTCACGGCGCGGCTGCCGCGCACGCTGCGGCACGTTTCCGCGTCAAACGTGTCGGCGTCACACGCGTCCGTGCCGCGCGTGTCCGGTCCCGTCTCCCTGCATCGCGAGGTGTTGCCCGATGGCGTCTGACAATGTGTCCGTGTTTCGCGAAGGGCTGCTGGCCGGCCAGGTCGGACTCGTCACCGGCGGCGGCAGCGGCATCGGGCTCGGCATCTCCGAGCTGCTCGCGGCGCTTGGCATGCATGTGGTGATCGCCAGCCGGAAGCCCGAGCACTTCGAGGCGGCGCGCGAGCGGATCGCCGCGGCGGGCGGCGCGGTGAGCAGTGTCGCGCTCGATGTGCGCGACCAGGCACGCGTGCGCGAGGTGGTCGATGGCGTGACCCAGCAGCACGGCCGCCTCGACCTGCTCGTGAACAACGCGGCGGGCAACTTCTACGCGCCGAGCGCGACGCTGTCGCCGAATGCGTGGAAGGCGGTGGTCGAGATCGACCTGTACGGCACGTTTCACTGCTCCCAGGCGGTGTATCCGGCCATGAAGGCGCAAGGGGGCGGGCGCATCGTGAGCACGAGCATGACGCTGCACTACCGCGGCTGGCCGCAGATGGCGCACGCGACCGCAGCGAAGGCGGGCGTGGATGCGCTCACGCGTACGCTCGCCGTGGAGTGGGCGCCGGAGCGCATTCGCGTGAACGCGATCGCGCCGGGTCCGATTCCCACCGAGGGGGTGCGCAAGGCGTTCACCCCGCCGGCGGAGAGCGGCATTCCCGATCGCTTCGCGGTCGCGGATCAGCAGATGGACGCGTACGCACAGCAGCGCATTCCCCTCGGCCGCTGGGGCACGCCTCGCGACATCGCGAACATGGTGGCATACCTCGCCTCTCCGGCGGGCGACTGGATCACGGGCAGCATCTTCGTGATCGATGGTGGGGAGTGGCTGGCGCGGCAGTGAGTGCGGCGTGAGGGGCTCGCTCGTCCTTCGGCCATCCTTCGGGGCGCGAGTTTCACGCTTGGTGCGTCATATCACAGCGGGGGCTCGCCGTCGGGCCTTTCTTCCTTGGACCGAGTGCCGGCGCGGCGCCGAGCACCGCATCCAATGGGAGGAATCACATGCGACACACCAAGCAGCTCCGGCTGATCGGCTTCACCATCCTGGCGGCCACCTCGCTGGGCGCCTGCGCCACGAAGGGATTCGTCCGCAACGGGCTCGAGTCGCAGCGTGCGGCGCTGTCGGCCGACATTGCCGCCGAGCGTGCGGGGCGGGTTGCCGGTGACAGTGCGGTGCGCGCCGACGTTGCGCGTGACCTTGCGGCGCTGCGCAACGACCTGACGGCGCTCCGCAACGAGTTCGGCGCGAAGATCACGGCCATGGAAGGGAAGGTGCAGTTCGCGTTCCCCGTGCACTTCGCCTTCGATGACGCCACCGTGCGGGGCGAGGACGTGGCGGCGCTCGAGCGCTTCGCCGATGTCGTGCGCACGTACTACAACGGCGCGACGATCACGGTGGAAGGATTCGCCGATCCGGCCGGTTCGCGCGCGTACAACCTGGCGCTTTCGCAGCGTCGCGCCGACGCCGTGCGCCAGTTCCTCGGCGATCGTGGCGTCTCGCCGACGCTCGTGACGAGCGTGGGCTACGGCAGCACGCGTCAGGTCCGTCCGGGCGCCTGGGGCGATGAGCCGGGCGCGCAGCTCAACCGCCGGGTGGCGTTCGTGATCGACGCGCCGGCCGAGTCGACGATCGCCGCGCTGTCGATGCGCTGAGCAGGAGCGTGTGGTCCGACGGCCCCGGGTCCCCTGCGGATCCGGGGCCGTTTCGTTGCTCGGTTGACATAGGGGGTAGGGGTATGCAGACTTGGAGGAGGTCGGGCCGTGTCGCGTGTGGGCCCGACCGAGTCACCCCCAGTCCGGAGTGGATGCGATGAGCACGGTTGCGTTGTCGATCAAGGGCATGAGCTGCCAGCACTGCGTGCGCGCGGTGCGCGAGGCGCTCGAGGCGGTTCCCGGCGTCGCGGTCTCGACGGTGGAGATCGGGTCGGCGCAGGTCACCGTCGATCCCGCACAGTCGACGGCGGAGGCGGTCGCTGCCGCGGTGACCGAGGCCGGCTACGAGGCCACGGCGCAGGCCGGCTGACCCGCTATATTGCGGCGGCGCGCGTCCGCGGGACGACCGATGGCGCGTCGCTGGGTCGACCTGGTAGCTCAGCTGGTAGAGCAGCGGACTTTTAATCCGTAGGTCGTGGGTTCGAGTCCCACCCGGGTCACTGCTCGCGCGGTGCGAGAAGCAACGAGGGCCCGCCACGATCGTGGCGGGCCCTCGTCATTTGCGGCATCGGGTGTGATGTCAGGCCGTCGGCCCGCATCCCTCCGCCTTGGCGCACGTCGGTTCGACCGGCACGAGCCCGAGCCGACCCAGCCGCTGGTTGAACGCCGCGAGGTCGTTCTTCCAGAGCGTGTCGAGCGCGTCGGTGTAGGCCTTGAGCTCGGTGCTGAGGATCTCGAAGATCTCGGGCATGTACGTCCCCGGCGGGCCGTCACCGCGCTCGGCCATGCTGAGCAGGTTGGCGAGGCGGTTGTTCACCTTGATCGGGAAGTTGAGCGGGTCCTGGCCGCTCTGGTTGCGAACCTGGTAGATCTTCTCCTCGATCGCGCTGGCGTCGGCAATCAGCTTGCGCCCCGCGCTGCGCAGGCCGCCATCGTTCTTCGCGGCGAGGCGCTGCTCCACCTGCGCCTTCACGTTGCGAATCGCGATCACCGCGAGGTTCGCCTCGGTGGACTTGTCGCGCACGCGGCGCGTGAACTGGTACTGCGCGTGCAAGTCGGCGTCGGTGTACTCCGGGACGAGCGGGTTGCGCCGCACCACGAGCGGGGCGGTCACGGTCTGTCCGTCCGCGGTGAGGCGGAGCGTGTACGTGCCGGGGGGCACGACGGGGCCGTTGAGTCCCGCGCCCCAGAGGATCATGCCCGGGAAGCCCACGATCGGCTCGGTGCGCAGGTCCCACGTGAAGCGATTGATGCCGGCGGCCTTGGGAATGAACACCGGCCCGCCGCCACGACGACCGCCGCTGCCACGTGCCGCGCCAGGGGGGAGCGTGTCGTGCGTGAAGGCGCGCAGCACCGCGCCGGTCGAGTCGATCACCTCGAGGCGCGCGCGCTGCGGGGCCGAGGCGAGCGTGTAGGTGACCGTGGCGCCACTCGTGGAGCGGAGCGCCGGCACGGGGGTGTAGAGGTGCACGGGAGCGCTCGCGACGGCGGGCGTCCACTGGCGTAGCGGCGTGATGTCGTCGAGCACCCAGAAGCTGCGGCCGTGCGTGCCGATCACGAGCTCGTTGCCCTCCACGATGAGGTCGGCCACCGGCACGTCGGGCAGGTTGAGCGAGAGATCCGACCAGTTCGCGCCGTCGTCGTACGAGATCCACACGCCGTGCTGCGTGCCGGCGTACAGCAGGCCGCGACGCGTGGGGTCTTCGCGCACGGCGTGCACGTAGGCGTCGGCGCGAATGCCATTGACGATCTTCGTCCACGTGGCACCGAAGTCGTTCGTCTTCCAGATGTGCGGCGCGCGGTCGTCGAGCAGCGGGCGACGCACCGAGATGTACGCGGTGCCGTCGTCGAACGCCGAGGCGTCGATCTGCGAGACGCGCCCGAACTCGGGCATGTCCTTCGGCGTCACGTTCGTCCACGTCTTGCCGAAGTCGCGTGTGACGTGCACGAGGCCGTCGTCGCTGCCGGTCCAGATGACGTTCGCGTTCTTCTTGCCGGGGCCGACGGCGAAGATCGTGGCGTACACCTCGGGGCCGTTCATGTCGCCCGTGATCGGGCCACCGGAGCGGCCGAGCGTCTTCGGATCGGCGCGCGTGAGGTCGGGGCTCAGGTTGTCCCACGTCTTGCCGCCGTCACGCGTGGCCCACAGACGCTGCGACGACGTGAACAGCAGGCGCGGATCGGCCTGCGAGAAGATGATCGGGAACGTCCACTGCCAGCGCTCCTTGATCTCGAGCGCCGGCTCGCCGGAGTAGAACCACGGATACGGATTCACCTCGCGCGAGAGCCCCGTGCGGCGGTTGTACTTGTCGAGGTAGCGCCCGTTGTTGGTGCCGGCGTAGAAGATGTCCACGTCGAGCGGATCCGGGGCGATGTAGCCCGGCTCGCCGCCGCCCACCTGATACGACACGGCCATGCCACCGCTGGCGTGCTCGACGTAGCGGCCCGTGCTGTCGTGCGACGCGCCACGCGCCGCGTTCCAGCTGGCGCGGTTCCAGTCCATCGGAATGCAGAGGGTCGAGTTGTCCTGCTGCGAGCCGCAGACGTGGAACGGCTGGTGCCTGGTCGTGATGGCGTGGTACCACTGCGACGTGGGGAAGGTCTGCGGCGTGTAGGGAGCACCGCCGGTCTTCGTGACCGTCCCGCCGCCGTCATTGCCGATCACGAGGTGCTTCGGGTCGTCCGGGTTGATCCACAGGTCGTGGAAGTCGCCGTGGGTGCCCTGACCGATCGACGTGAGGGTTTTCCCGCCGTCGTCGGAGCGCCAGAAGGCCACGTTCTGGATGTACACACGATCGGCATTCGCCGGATCGGCGTGCAGGTGCGTGTAGTAGAATGCGCGCTGCCGGATGTTGCGGTCGCCGTTCACGAAGGCCCACGTGGCGCCGCCGTCATCGGATCGGAAGAGGCCGCCGTTCTCGTTCTCGATGAGCGCGTAGATGCGGTTCGGATCGGCCGCCGAGGTCGCGAGTCCGACCTTGCCGATCAGTCCCTTCGGCAGGCCGGGATTGCGTGTGATCTCGCGCCACGTCTCGCCGCCGTCGGTGCTCTTGAAGATCCCCGAGCCCGGGCCGCCGCTCGACATCGTGTACTCCTTGCGGAACGCCTCCCAGAGCGCCGCGTAGATCACGTTCGGATTGGCGCGGTCGATGGCGATCGTGACGGCGCCAGTGACGTCGTTGCGATACAGCACGCGTCGCCAGGTGGCGCCGCCGTCGGTGCTCTTGAAGACGCCGCGCTCGGTGCTGGGCACGCTGTACTTCCCGAACGCCGCGACGTACACGATGTCGGGGTTCGTGGGGTGGATGCGGATCTTCGAGATCGCGTCCACGTTCCGGAAGCCCACATGCTGCCACGTCTTGCCGGCGTCGCGGCTTCGGTACACGCCGTCACCCGGCATGATGTTGCCGCGAATGGCCTGCTCGCCGGTGCCGATGAAGACGAGATCCGGATTCGTTTCGGCCACCGCCACGGCACCGACCGAGGCGCTCGTGATCTGCCCGTCGGTGACGGGGAACCAGTTCGCGCCCGCGTCCACCGTCTTCCAGAGGCCGCCACCGGTGGCGCCGAAGTAGGCCTCGTTCGGCCGGCCGCGCACGCCGCTGGCAGCGATCGAGCGACCGCCGCGGTCGGGGCCGATGCTGCGCCAGCGATACTGGCGAAGCAGGGCGGAGTCGACGGTGACCACGGCGTCATTGCGCGGTGGCGGCACGTTCGGGTCGGCGCTGGCGGCGGTCACGCCGGCGCCGAGCACGAGAAGGGTCGCGAGCGACCCGGCGATCAGGGAACGAGGCAGGGACATCGGAGGTGGGGCGGGGGGAGACGAGTGGCGGCAGGCCACGCACTCTCCATCATACGGGTTGCGTCGGCCTCGCGCTGCCGATCTCGGCGTTTCCTCCGGCACGACCCGGGGGGCGCTGCCCGCCGTGCGCTCGCCGAACCGGGTGGGCGTGGTAACTTGGGACGCGTGAGGACTCCCGATACTCTCTGCCGCGACCGTTCGAAGGCGCGCCCGTCCTGGCCGACCGGTTTCGCCGACACCGTGCCGGGCCGGCGACGCCTGCCTGGCATCGACGAGCGCGCCGGCGCGACGTCCGGAACCGCCGCGCCGCGGCGCTGGCGGCGCTCGATGCTGCTCGCACTGCTGCTGATCGTCCCGGTCGGCACCGCACGTGCGGCGCAGGACCTTCTGGCCACGACGAGTCCGTCGCCCGATTCCCTCGAGCGGCTCGCCCGCCGTGCGCTGGTGGAGGCCGGGCGTCACGAGGCCATGCGCTGGCCGCGGCTCGACGACGTGCGCCATTCGCTGCACGCGCTCTACGACAGCACGGCGTGGCAACCGGTCTGGCTGCGTGACGGCGCGCTCACGCCGCAGGCGCGGGCCCTGCTCACGCTGCTCGCCGATGCGGAATCGTTCGGATTGCGCGCCACCGACTTCGACGCCGGCCGTCTGCCGGCGCTGGCTACCTACCTTGTCTCCCCCGAGTATCGCGCCTCCTTCGATGTCGCAATGAGTGCGAACGCGATGCGCTTCGTACGCGCGATCGGCGAGGGGCGCATCGCGCCGAGCGCGGCGCACGGCACGCTGCGGATTCCGCGGTCGCCGATCGGTGTCGTGGAGGCGGTGCGGGCGCTTGCCGGCTCGGGCAATGTCGCCGAGACGCTGCGCACGTACGAGCCCACGTTGGTGCACTACGCCCGTGTGAAGGAGTCGCTGGCGCGGTTCCGCGCGCTTGCCGCGGAGTCGTCGCTCACCCGACTCCCGACCTTGCCGGGGCAGAAGGCAGTGCGCGAAGGCGATCGCTGGGAGGGCGCGCCGCAGCTCGTGCGGCTGCTCACGGCGCTTGGCGATGCGGCGGCCGGTCCGGTGGCACCACCGACGGACGACTCGCTCCTGTTCACCTCGCAGCTCGTGGCATCGCTGCGGCGCTTCCAGGCGCGCAGCGGCCTCGTGGAGGATGGCGTGCTGGGGCGTGCCACCTACGCCACGCTCACGCGCCCCGTGACCGACAAGGTGCGCGCGCTCGAGCTCACCCTCGAGCGCATGCGCTGGCTGCCGCACGCCTTCTGGGCGCCCCCCCTCATCGTGAACGTGCCGGCGTTCCGCCTCTATGTCTTCTCGGGCGAGCGCGACGACGAAGCCGAACTGCTGCGCATGGATGTCGTCGTCGGTGAAGCGAACAAGACCGAGACGCCGCTCTTCAGCGACACCCTCACGACGATCGCGTTTTCACCGTACTGGGACGTGCCGGAGAGCATCCTGCGCAAGGAGATCCTCCCGGCGGCGCGTCGCAGCGCCACCTACCTGGCGCGCAATCGCTACGAGGCGGTGCGGGGGCAGCGCGATGACTCGCCGGTGCTCGGCAGCGGCGCGGCGGCGCTCGCCGCGCTCCAGGCCGGAACGGCACGTCTGCGCCAGACACCGGGCGACCACAATGCCCTGGGTCGCGTGAAGTTCCTGTTCCCCAACCAGTTCAACGTCTACCTGCACGACACGCCGGCCCAGTCGGTGTTCGAGCGGGCGCGGCGCGACGCGAGCCACGGCTGCATTCGCATCGCGAATCCCGTCGGGCTGGCGAAGCTGCTGCTCGCCGACCAGCCCGAGTGGACCGACGAGCGGATCGCGGAGGCCATGGCGCGCTCCGAGCCGTTGTATGTGCAACTGCGACAGCCGCGTCCCGTGTTCATCCTGTACGCCACCGCGATGGCCACGCAGGATGGCGAGACGCGCTTCTATCCGGACATCTATGGTTTCGATGACGACCTCGCCCGACGACTTGCCACCGGCTTCCCCTTCGCGCGGGAACCCGCCCCGCGTTCTGCACGCTGAGCGCGTCCCCGAGCCGTGCGTGAGCGCGCGTGTGACCGCGCGTGTGACCGCGCGCCTTCGTCGCGCCGGACTTGCCTGCCTGCTGGTCGCGAGTGCGACCACGCCGCTCCCTGCGCAGCTTGGCTTGCTGCGACCGCCGGCGGCGCCGGCGGCGCAGGACTCCGCGTCGGCCAGCGCCGGCGGCCTCATGTCGCCCGAATCGCCACGCGCCTCGGCGATGGCGTTCCTCGAACTCGCCAAGCGCCACGCCTACGTGCAGGCGGCGCAGTACCTCGACATCCCGAAGGCGCAGGCCGCGCGCGGGCCGGACCTCGCCCGTCGCCTGCGCGAGGTGCTCGATCAGCGCCTCTGGATCGCCATGGACCAGGTGTCGCCGCTCGCCGAGGGCGACACCACCGATGGTGATCTGCAGCGCGACCGACTTGGCGTGGTGCCTGGCGCGAGCGGCTTGCCCGAGCCGGTGATGCTGCGACGCGTGCAGGAAGGGCGCATCGGCCGCTGGGTGTTCGATGCGGAAACCGTGGGGCTGATCGACGGCTGGTACGCGTCGCTCCCCGATGCGTGGCTGCGCGGGCGCATTCCGGCGCCGCTGCTGCGCGAGGGGCCGTTCGGCCTCTACTACTGGCAGGCGCTGGGCATGCTGCTGGCCGTGCTCGTGAGCGTCGCGCTCGCGGGTGTGATCGCGCTGGGCGCGCGCTGGCTGCTCGCGCTCGTCACCGCCCGCACGAGCACCGAATGGGATGACCTGATCGTGCGCCGCCTGCGTGGCCCCTTCCGGCTCTGGCTGGTGGGGGTGCTCGCCACGCCGCTCTTCGGGGTGCTCGGACTGAACGCGCGCGTCGCCGGCATCGTGGCGGCGTCGTCGCGTGGCGTGGTGCTCGCCGCGATCTTCTGGGCCGTACTGCGCGTCATCTCGCTCGTGCAGGACCAGCTGCTGCTCGGTCCGTGGGCGGCGACGCAGCCGCAGGCGCGCACGCTCGTGCCGCTGCTCGCGCGCATCCTGCGCGTGTCGGTGGGCATCATCGCGCTGCTCGTGGTGCTGTCGCAGTTCGGCTACTCGGTGGGTGCGCTGCTCACCGGCGTGGGCATTGGCGGCGTGGCGCTCGCGCTCGCGTCGCAGAAGACGGTGGAGCACCTGTTCGGCTCGGTGTCGCTGGCGGCTGACAAGGTGTTCCGCGTGGGCGACTTCGTGCGCATCGGTGACATGGAGGGCACCGTGGAACGCATCGGCCTGCGCTCCACGAGCGTGCGCACGCTGAACCGCACGGTGGTGCGCATTCCGAACGGGCGGCTGGCCGAGGAGCGCATCGAGACGTTCGGTGAACGCGATCGCTTCTATTTCGGGCACGACATCGGCGTCACCTACGACACGACGCCCGAGAAGCTCCGGCAGATCATGACGGCGATCGACGCGCGGCTACGCGAGGAGCCGACCCTCTGGACTGAGACGGTGATCGTGCGCACGGTCGCCTTCGCGGATTCCGCGATCACGATCCGCGTGCGCGCGTGGTTCGAAGTGCCCGACCTGATGGCCTTCCTCGACGTGCAGAACGACCTGCTGCTCTCCTTCATGCAGATCGTCGAGGCCGCCGGCTCCGGGTTCGCGTTCCCGTCGCGCACGATCTACCACGTGTATCCCGGCAGCGGTGAAAGCGGCGGTCCGCCGGTCACGGGCGATTGATGGGCGCCAATCCGCTCTTCGCGTCGGAGTTCGCGGCCACCCTGCTGCAGGGGGTGATCACGACGGGCCTGGCGGCGCTGTGCCTGCACCTCTACCAGCGCTATCGGCGGCCGTGGTTCGCGTGGTTCGCCGTGGCGTGGGGCATGTACGTGCTGCGGCTGGCCTGCATCGCGAGCTTCCTCGTGACCGACCAGTACGCCTGGCTGTACTGGCATCAGGTGACCACCGGCTGGACGGCGCTCATCCTGCTGTGGGCCTCGCTGGTGTTCTCCCGACAGCCGCGCACACGCCCGGTGCATGGCCTGCTGCTGCTCTTCCCGCCCGTCTGGTCGTACATCGCGATCTACGAGCTGGAGCACTTCCTGTGGGCGGCCCTGCCATCGGTGCTCTTCCTCTCGTTCGCCACCGCGTGGACGGGGTGGGCCTTCTGGCAGTACCATCGCGTGGCGCGCTCGACCGGTGCGCGACTGCTCGCCATCGCGTTCGCGCTCTGGGCGCTGCACCATCTCGACTATCCGTTCCTGCGCGCGCAGGGCGCGTGGACGCCGTGGGGCTACTACCTCGACATCTGCTTCGAGCTGCTGGTGGGGGCCGGCGTGGTGCTGCTCGTGCTCGACGACCTCGGGCGCGGCGTGCGCGCGCTCTCGGCCCTGTCCGGTGACCTGCAGCGCCGCCGCGACGAGCAGGCGCTGCTCGCCGACTTGCTGCAGCGCCCCCTCACGCTGCCGGGCGTGCGCGGCAGCGCGATGTACGAGTTCGATGAGCTCGGGGCCGACTCGGCGCAGCGCGAGTCGACCGGCGTCGGGGTGCCCGCCGACGGTCACTTCACGCTGGGCACCGGCGTGTGCGCCGCCTGGACCGCAAGTGCGCCGCTCGCCGAGGTGGAGCAGGCGCTCCAGCGCCTGCATCGCACCGGCGCGCCACAGGTTGCCTCGGCGCAGGCCGACCATCCGTACATCACCGCGCTGCCGGTCACGCGCGGCGATCGTGTCGTGGCCGCGCTCGTGATGGCCAGCGAGGTGCGCAACCCGTTCACCGCGCTCGACGACGACTTCCTGCGCGCGCTGGGGCAGCAGGTGGGCGCGTCGCTCGAGCAGGCCGACCTCGATCGCCAGCTGAGCCGCCGCACCGAGGATCTCGAGCGCCTCTCCACGCGCATGGTCCGGCAGCACGAGGAAGAGCGCCGCCGTCTGTCGCGCGAGCTGCACGACGAAACCGCCCAGGTGTTTTCGGCGGTCAAGATGCAGCTCGAGGCGCTGCGTCCGAGCGTGGCCGTGCCGCAGGGGCCGCGTCTCGATCGGCTGCTGCAGCTGGTGGACACCGGCATCGCGAGCATACGCAGCGTGACCAACGATCTCCGACCCTCCATGCTCGACGACCTCGGGCTGGTGCCGGCGCTGCGCTCGCTGGTGAGCGACGTGTCGGAGCGCGCCGGCCTCGTGGTGACCTTTCGCGCCGAGGACGCCGTTCCGACGCTCTCACCGGACACGGAGCTGGCGCTCTTCCGCGCGCTGCAGGAGGCGCTCTCGAACGTGGTGCGCCATGCGGCGGCCGCCACGGTACGGGTCACGCTCTCGTGTGATGCGGAGGGCGTGGAACTGCGCGTGCGCGACGACGGGCGCGGCCTGCCGGTGGATGCGCGTGGCCAGGTGGCGACGGACGCCGGCCGCATGGGGCTGACGGGCATGCGCGAACGCATCCACGCGGTCGGCGGCACGGTGCGCTTGCGCAACGCCCAGCCCGGTGCCGAGGTTGTGGTCCACGTTCCCCTTGTCGCCCCGGAGACTCGTTGATGGCCACCTCCCATGCACCGACGCAGGTGCGCGTCGTGCTCGCCGACGATCACGCCCTCGTGCGCGAGGGGCTGCGGCACGTGCTCGATGCAGAACCCGGCATCGAGGTGGTGGGGGAGGCGGCCAATGGCGCCGACGCCGTGGCGCTCGCGCTCGAGCACCGGCCCGATGTGGTCCTGCTCGACATCACGATGCCCGGCGAGACGGGGCTGCGTGCCGCCGCGCGCCTGCGCGAGGCGCTGCCCGACGCGAAGATCCTCATGCTGAGCATGCATGACAACGCGGAGTACGTGCGTGAGGGCATGCGCATCGGCACGCACGGCTACATCCTCAAGGACAGCGCCGGCGAGGAGCTGCGCGCCGCCATCCGGGCGGTGCACGCCGGGGGCACGTTCTTCAGCCCGTCGGTGGTGCGCCGCCTCACCTCGTCGCCCGAGCCGGCGCTGCCCCCAGCCGCCAACGCCCAGCTCGCACTGCTCACGCCGCGTGAGCGCGACGTGCTGCAGGGCATCGTGGACGGCCATACCAACAAGGCGATCGCGGCGCAGCTGGGCATCTCGCGCCGCACGGTCGAGGCGCATCGCGAGAGCCTGATGCGCAAGCTGGAGATCCACAACGTGGCCGGCCTCACGCGCTTCGCGCTCGAGGCGGGGATGCTGCCCACGGAGTGACCGCAACGGGGCGCCGTGAGGTCAGCGTATGCGCGTCGGCCCGGTCTCAGCGCGTGCCCAGCCACTCCCACGCGATGGCGGCGATGTCGGCGGTGAGCCGCTCCGCCACACGCACGTCGGGAATGCCACGCGTGAGCACGACGAGCACGAACGGCGCGCGTCCCTCCGGATACACGATGGCCGCGTCGTGCAGCGTGGCCGTGATCTGCCCCGTCTTGTGGGCCACGCGCGTGCCGGCCGGCAGCCCCGCGGGAATCTGGTCGTTGAAGGCCTGCCGTTCGAGCACCTCGCGCATGAACTGCGTCGAGGCGGGCGAGGCGCTCTCGCCGCGCTCGAGCGCGGCGAGGATCGCGGCCAGGTCGTCAGCGGAGGTGACATTGTTGCGGCCGGCGGCGTAGGCCGGTCCGTCCTCCACGCCGCGCAGCACGCGCGTGTGCTGCGCGCCGAAGGCCGCCATCTGCTGCGTGATGCGCGCCGGATCGAGAATCGCGATGAGCGCGTTCGTGGCGAGGTTGCTCGAATGCGTGATCATGCGCTCCGCCAGCCAGCGAATGGGCACGAACTCCCCCACACGCGCGAAGACCAGGCTGTCGGAGTCGTCGCCCGGATCGAGCGCGTACGGCGAGCCATCCACGATCGAATGGAAGGCGTTCACCAGCAGCAGCGGCTGGTCGAGTGAGAGCCGTCCCGCGTCCACCTCGCGCAGCAGGTCGATGAGCACCGGCACCTTCATGGTGCTGGCCGCGTGGAAGACGCGCCCACCGTCGATCGAGAGCTGGCGTCCGGCGCCGAGGTCGTGGATGGCCACGCCGACCTCGGCGCCGGCCACCTGCGCCACGCGGGCCTCGATGCGCTGGCGCACGAGCTCGGGATCGAGCGCGGCCTGCGCGTCGGGGGACGCACCGGGGAGCGAGAGCACCACGGCCAGTGCGACGAGGGCGGAAAGTCGGGAGCGTGTGGACATATCCAGAGCCTGCGCGCCGAGCGTGACGACCGCAAGGGAATGATGGTGCCCGCGGGGAATGGTCGAGCCCGGCTGGTGTACCTCCGCGGGGATGCGGGGTACTTTGCGTCATGCCTACCGCCCGTTCCCTCCTCCGGCCGGTGTCCGGCGCCCTCGCCCTCAGTGCGGCGTTGTCGGCCTGCCAGCCGGGGCTGCAGCCGCTCACGGCGCCTGCGGCCGTCTCGAGTCCGTCCGCCGGTGCCGACGCCGCCGGCCGGCGCGCGCCACGATCCGTGGCCTCCGGTGCCGACCTCGCCTCGCCCGAAGCCGTGATGCAGGCTGCCTCGGCCGTCTTCGGCGATTCCACCGCGTTCGACGGCATCTCCGACGGTGCGCTCGACGAAGCACCCACCTGGGACATCGACGTGCGATCGTACGAGACGCACGAACGCGTGGAGCACTACCTGCGGCTGTTCAGCGGGCCGGCGCGCGATCGCATCGCGGAGCGGCTCAGTCGCGGCACACGCTACGAGCCGATGATCCGCCGCAAGCTGATCGACGCGGGCATGCCGTCCGACCTGTACTATCTCGCGCTGATCGAGAGCGGCTACGATCCGCACGCGTACTCCAGTGCCGCCGCCGTGGGGATGTGGCAGTTCATGACGGCCACCGGCCGTGGCGTGGGACTGCGCATCGACTGGTGGGTGGACGAGCGACGCGACCCGGCGCGCTCCACCGACGCGGCCATCCGTTTCCTGGGCAGCCTGCAGCAGCAGTTCGGGTCGCTCTATCTGGCGGCCGCGGCCTACAACGGCGGGCCAGGGCGGGTCGCGCGCGGCCTGACACGGTTCTCCTCCGCGATCGGTGAGGCGGAGGGCGATGACATGTTCTTCGCGCTGGCCGAACAGAACTACCTGCCCAGCGAGACCAAGAACTACGTGCCGCAGCTGATCGCGGCGGCGCTGCTGGCCAAGACGCCCGACAGCTTCGGCATGGTGATCGAGCGGCAGGCGCCTTTCAGCTACGACTCCGTGCTCGTGGACGCCGGCACGTCGCTCGGCGCCCTGTCGCGGGCGTCGGCCGTGCCGCTCGACTCACTGATTGAACTCAACCCGGGGCTTCTGCGCGGCGTCGCACCACCGGACCGCGCGGAGTGGGTGCGCGTGCCCGCCGGCACGGACTCGATCGTGCTCGCGGCATACGTGGCGTTGCCGGCCGAGGAGCGCCTGGGATGGACCGAGGTCACGCCCGACAAGGGCGAGACGCTCGCTGCCCTCGCGAAGCGGCACGAGATCTCCAGCCGTGAACTCGGCTGGTACAATCCGGGGGTACGCACGCTGCGCAGCGGCGCCATCAGCGCGGGGCAGACGGTGCGCGTGCCGACGCGCGAGGCGATCCTCGGCGCGCGCGTGGTCAACGATCCCTCGCTCGACCGCTCCGTGCGCAGCGTGGCGAGCGCCACGCATGTGGTGCGCTCCGGCGAGTCGCTGGGCGTGATCGGGCGGCGGTACGGAGTGTCGGTGGCGCGTCTCAAGTCGCTGAACGGCCTGCGCTCCGACCGCATTCGCGCCGGCCAGCGCCTGGTGGTGAGCGCCGGCGGTTCGTCGACGTCGGCGTCCACGCGCAGCAGCGCCAGCACGGGGGCCGCCAGCAGCACGCACGTGGTGAAGCGGGGCGAGTCGTTGGGCGTGATCGCGCAGCGCTACGGGCTGTCGGTGTCGCGCCTCAAGTCGCTGAACGGTCTCAAGTCGGACCGGATCAAGGCGGGGCAGCGGCTGGTGGTGCGCCGGGGCTGAGCCCGGCGCACTTCACCAGTCACGTCAATCGATCACGCCGCGGCCGGTGTAGCCGCGCATGAGCACGCGCTCGTAGCCGTTGGCTGGGTCTTCACCCATGGCGAGCGCGTTCTGCACCGCCGTGGGGCCCCGATTGTACGTGAGGAGCGCCAGCTTGAGGTCGCCGCGGTGCTCGCGAATCAGCCCCCGAAGGTAGCGGAACCCGATGCGCAGGTTCGTGGCCGGGTCGGTGAGCTGCTCTTCCGTGATGCCCGGCTGGAAGTAGCGGGCCGTGCCCAGCATGAGCTGCGTGAGGCCGATCGCCCCGGCATGGCTGACCACGTTCGGGTCGAAGCGGGACTCGAGACGAACCAGCCGGAAGGCGAGTTCGGGCTCGATCTTCTCCGCGATCGCCTGATCGTGGATGAGGCCGGCGAGCTCCATCGTGATGCGATAGCGCCGCGCGTAGGTGAACACCGTGTTCCAGCGCAGCAGATGCTGGGTGGACGCATCGATGCCCGCCAGCTCGGCGCGGTAGCGCCAGGGCCCAATCCGCACGGGCCGATCGAGCACGTCGGCCGCGGGGCGCCACAGAGGGGCGAGTTCGAGGCCGATGGCCAAGGTCTCGTCCGTCGATGTGGCCGACGATCGATCGCCGAACCACTGCATGCCCGCAAAGGCGAGCAGTCCTGCGAGTGCCACACGA
This sequence comes from Gemmatimonas sp., assembly GCA_011390885.1. Lineage (GTDB taxonomy): Bacteria > Gemmatimonadota > Gemmatimonadetes > Gemmatimonadales > Gemmatimonadaceae > JAABRT01. The sequence goes on from JAABRO010000002.1 coordinate 37,989, forward strand.
GCAGACAGCTTCCGAGCGCGCCGACGACGGCGACGCTGGAGGCGCGTCGGGGCGGATGGCCGCGACGGCATCGTCTTCGACACCATCTCGGACCGGTCGCCAGACGTCGCGCCCGATTCACTTCTATATGACATGGTCCCTTCCAATCAGCGAGTCAGGAGGGCGCCGTCATGACCATCGATACGGCGAGCAGCGTTGGGGCCAAGCGTGCGCCCGTCAACCACTCCGCACGTAATCGCCGTGCACTCCGCCGCGTTTTTCGCGCAGCTGCACGTCGGTGATGATCATGTCACGATCGACTGCCTTCGCCATGTCGTACACCACGAGGAGTGCAACGGTTACGGCAGTCAGCGCCTCCATTTCCACCCCGGTCCTGGCGGTGGTTCGTACCGCTCCCTCGACCTGCACACCTGGGAGCGATGTATCAACGCTAACCCGGACCTGGACCCCCGACAACGGGAGGGGGTGGCAGAGCGGAATCAGGTCGGCGGTCCGCTTGGCCGCCATGATGCCCGCCAGACGCGCGGTCGCGAGCACATCACCTTTCTTCAAGGCGTTGTCCTGTATGAGCTTGCACGTTTCCGCGCGCATCCGGATCGCCCCCGTGGCGACGGCCGATCGCACCGATTCCGGCTTCCCGGACACGTCCACCATGCGGGCTGCGCCGACCTCGTCCACGTGGCTCAGCCCGCTCGCGGCACCGGCCGGTGCGCCCGAGCCCGGATCACGCGCTTCGCTCGATGGCGCCGTCATGCCGGCCGCGCCAGCAGTTCGGCCAGCTCATCCAGCAGCACGGCGGTGATCAGCTGCGGCGTGACGTTGTGCTGCGTGTGCAGCTTTGCGCGCTCGAGCGTGGCCACCGCGATCGCGACGCGACGCGCGTGTCGATCGAGTCCTCGCTCGAGGGCACCACGCACGCGCGCGTGCAGCAGCACGGTGAGCGCGTCGAGCACATCGGAGTAGAGACCGCGCGCCTTCGTGACGCCGGCGCTCGCCGCCACATGCGCGCGCAACGCATCGCCGTCCGGCGTGCGCGGCGCGAGTGCGGCGTCGAGCAGTCGCTGCGCCGCATCGTGCGCATCGGCGCTGGCGGCGTCCTCGAGCAGCCGTCCGGGCGCACCGCCCGCCCGTGCGACCAGCGACGACACGTCGGCGGGCGCGGTGCCGAGTCGCGATTGCACCGCCGGATCGTGCAGGAAATCGGTCACGTCGTCGGCCCGCAGCGGTGCCACGCGAACGGTGACCACGCGCGAGCGGATCGTGGGGAGCAGCGCACCGGGCTCGCTGCTCGTGAGGATCAGCGTGGCGTCGGCCGGAGGCTCCTCAAGCAGCTTGAGGAAGGCGTTCGCGGCCTGGTCCGAGCCCTCCTGCGAGACCATGCGTTCGGCGTCCCCGACTACGAACACCGATCGCTTCGCCATCGCCGGCCTCCGCGACGCGGCCTGCAGCAGCGCCTTCACCGTGGCGCTGTGCAGCCCCTCCATGCCCAGGCTGGCGGACCAGAGGCCGTCGGCCTTGAGGCGATCGGCGATCGCGTCCCCCAGATCGGCGCGCACGTCGTCGGCCGACGGGTCGGTGATCTTGAGCCGCTCGCGCGGAAAGAACCAATGCAGGTCGGGGTGCTGCAGCTTGAGCGCGTAGCGGCACTGCGGGCAGGTGCCGCACGGCTCGAGCGTGTCGCGCGCGTCCGCCCCCTCGCACAGCAGACGCTGGCCAAGCCAGAGCGCGAGCCGCTGCTTGCCGACGCCGCGCGGGCCGGTGAGCAGCAGGCTGGCGGGCAGCTTGTGGTGGCGGACGGCGGTGGCGAGGCGCTGACGCAGGGTGGCGTGGCCGTACACGGGGCGGAGCGACATCATTCAATTATGCCTGCTCCCACCACCTCCCGCGACTGCCGTCGCCACCTTCGAGCGGCGCGTCCGCTGGTCGCCGCACTGGCCGCGACCGCGCTCGTCGCGACCGCGCTCGTCGCGAGCGCGCTGGTCGCGAGCGCGCTGGTCGCGACGTCGGCCGTCGCCCAGTCGCCCACGTCCACCGCTCCGGAACCGCGCGCGCGCGCGCGTGCACTCGGTGTCGCCCCCGGCGTCTTCCAGCCCGGGCCGCACAACGCGATCACCGACGTGCCGGGCGTGCGCGTGGGACACGGCACCGTGCGCGAGGGCGACTCGCTGCGCACCGGTGTGACCGCGATCGTGCCGCACGGCGGTGACCTCTATCGCTCGCGCGTGCCGGCGGCGATTCACGTGGGCAACGGCTTCGGCAAGCTGCTGGGCATCACGCAGGTGCGCGAACTCGGCGAACTCGAGACGCCGGTGGCGCTCACGTGCACGCTCTGCATCTGGCAGGTGGGTGATGCGCTCGCACAACACATGCTGGCGCTGCCGGGCAACGGGAACGTGCGCTCGATCAACCCCGTGGTGGGCGAGACGAACGACGGGGGATTGAACACGATCCGCACGCGCCCGGGCATCGGGGAGGCACTGCGCGCCGCGCTGGCGGCGGCGGACACCGGTCCTGTGGCGGAGGGGAGCGTGGGCGCGGGCACCGGCACGTCGATGTTCGGCTGGAAGGGAGGCATCGGCACCAGTTCGCGGCGGCTCCCCGCCGCCGCCGGTGGACACACGGTCGGGGTGCTCGTGCAGGGGAACTACGGGGGCGTGCTGCAGGTCATGGGCGCGCCGGTGGGGCAGGCACTGGGCCGCTTCGCCTTCCAGCGGCTCGTGGCGCCGTCGTCGGGGGGCCCCGGCGATGCGCAGGCCGAGCGTGGGGACGGCTCGATCATGATCGTGGTGGCCACCGACGCGCCGATGACCGCGCGCAACCTCGAGCGGGTGGCTGCGCGCGCCATGCTCGGACTCGGCCGCACCGGCTCGAGCGCGTCGAACGGATCGGGCGATTATGTGATCGCCTTCTCCACGGCCGAGTCGGTGCGCCTGCGCGCGGGTGACGCGCCGCAGTCGGTGGTGGAGCTGTCCAACGACGCCACGTCGGCGGTGTTCCAGGCGGTGGTGGAGGCCACGGAGGAGGCGATCTACAACGCGCTCTTCATGGCCACGATGGAGCAGGTGCGCGGGTCGACCGTGGACGCGATCGACCTCGCGAAGGTGCGCGAGGTGCTGGCGCGCTATCGCGTGGACGGGCGCTGACGCGGGTCGCGCAGCGCGGCTCGCCGGGGGTGGGACCGAGGGCTACATTCGCCGCCTCGCGACGTGCCATCCGGGCGCCGTCGCTGTTCGGCCCGCCGCCAGGATTCCTGCATGCGAGATCTCGTCCGCTTCGCCACCGGCACCGTCGTGCTGGCCACCACGGCGGCCTGTGCCACCACCGCGCAGCCGGCACGTCCCGTGGCGACCGCACCCGCGGCGGCCCCGACGCCCGCGCCCGGCGCGACAACGCCGAGCGCCACCGCGCCGGGCGCAGCCGTGCGCCGCGGTCCGCGTCCCTACGCGCAGGTCGTCACGAGCGCCGCGCGCACCGAGCGTGGCGGCATCACGGTGCACCGCATCGACGAGCGCATTCTCTTCGAAGTGCCCGACTCGCTGCTCGGCCGCGACTTCCTCATGGTCACGCGCGTGTCCGGCGTGCCCGCCGGCTCCGGTGGTTTCCAGAGCGCCGGCAGTTCGCTCAACGAGCGGCTCGTGCGCTGGGAACGCGCCGCCGATCGCCTGCTGCTCAAGAGCATCAGCACGGCCGCCGTGGCCGACACGACGCTGCCGATCGCGCTCAGCGTCGCGCAGAACAACTATCCGGCGATCCTCGGCGGGTTTCCGGTGGCCGCCTTCACCGCCGACAGCGCCGCGACCGTGGTGGATGTGACGGACTTCTTCGCCACTGACAATCCGGCCACGAGCGGTGTGAACGCGAACCAGCGCCGCACGTGGGGCGTGCGCCGCTTCGACCCGGCGCGCAGCTATGTGAGCAGCGTGCGCGCCTTCCCCACCAACATCGAAGTGCGGCAGGTGCAGACGTTCGATGCGGCCACGCCCCCCGATGACGTGAACGGCGGCAGCGTGACGATGGAGACGCGCCAGTCGATCGTGCTGCTGCCGAAGGTGCCGATGCGTCCGCGCATCTTCGACCCGCGCGTGGGCTACTTCTCCGTCGATCGGGTGAACTACGGTCTCGACGTGCTGAAGGCCGAGCGCGAAACGTTCATCACGCGGTGGCGTCTCGAACCGAAGGACCCGGCCGCCTACGCGCGCGGGGAGCTCGTGGAGCCGGTCAAGCCGATCGTGTATTACCTCGATCCGGCCACGCCCACCCGCTGGGCGCCGTACGTGAAGCAGGGCGTGGAAGACTGGCAGTCGGTGTTCGAGAAGGCCGGCTTCAAGAACGCCATCATCGCGAAGCCCGCGCCCACGAAGGCGGAGGACCCCGACTTCGATCCCGACGACGCGCGTGTGAGCATGGTGCGCTGGGCGGCGAGCCTCACGCGCAACGCCACCGGTCCGCACACGCACGATCCGCGCTCGGGCGAGATCCTCAACAGCGAGATCACGTGGTACCACAACCACATGCGCTCGTATCGCAACTGGCTCATCATGGAGACCGGCGCCGCGAATCCGGCGGCGCGCACGCTCGACATTCCCGAGGAGCTCATGGGCGAGACGATGCGACAGGTCATCGCGCACGAGATCGGCCATGCGCTCGGCCTGCAGCACAACATGATCGCGTCGGCGTCATTCCCGGTGGACTCGCTGCGCAGCGTGAGCTTCACGCGCACGTACGGCGTGAGCGCCACGATCATGGACTACGCGCGGCAGAACTACGTGGCCCAGCCCGGCGACGGACTGCAGACCAAGGACTTCATCCGGCGCCTCGGCCCCTTCGACGACTTCGCGATCCGCTGGGGCTACCGGCTCACCGACACGCCCACGCCCGAGGCGGAGCGGCCGGTGCTGCACGGCTGGCTCGAACGGCAGTCCGGTCCGTTTCCGTACCGCTTCGTGCCGCCACGCCTGGCCGCGGGCGACCCGCGACACCAGACCGAAGACCTCGGCGACGATCCGGTGAAGGCGAGTACGTACGCCGTCGAGAACTACAAGCGCATGATTCCGAGCCTGGCCTCGTGGACCACCCGTGCCGGTGACGACTTCACGGAGCTGCAGGAAGTGTACGAGGAGGCGGTGGGGCGCTGGGCGGGCTACATGAATCATGTGGCCACGGTGGTGGGCGGCGTGCAGGTGGACCTGCGCACGGGTGAAGACACCGAGCCGGTGTATGCCGTGGTGCCGCGTGCGCGTCAGCGGGAAGCGCTGGCGTTCCTCTCGGCGCAGGTGTTCACCACCCCCGACTGGCTGCAGCCGGCGTCGATCGTGCAGCGCATTGGGCCGAATCCCGTGCTGGGGGCGCGACAGGCGGGGATCCTCTCGTCGCTGCTCAGTGCCGCGCGGCTGGGGCGCATGGTCGACGCGGAGCGCTACGATGCCGCCAACGCGTATCCGGTCTCGGCGTACCTCGCCGATCTCAAGCGCGGTGTGTGGATCGGTGCGGAGCCGGACCTGCATCGGCGCCAGCTGCAGCGCGTGTACGTGCAGCGTCTCGAAGCGCTGCTGCCGGCCACGGCGACCGCTCCCGCGGCTGCAGGCCCTGGCGGTGGCGGCGGTGGTGGCGGCCGCCCGGCACCGTTCGTGACGGCGCCAAGCCTGCCGCAGAGCGACCTGCCGGCGCTCGCGCGCGCGCAGCTGCGCGAGATTCAGCGCGACGCGCGGTCGTCGGCGCAGTCCGCGCGCTCGGCCACGGCGCGCGCGCACTGGAGCGACATCGCCGAGCGCATCACGGCGATCCTCGAGCCGTAGCAACGCGCGTCAGGCGCGCTGCACACCCGCCTTTCCATTCTCCACCACCCAGCGGGTCGGCGTCTCCACCGCCGACCCGCGCTCGCTCACCGTGGGCACGACGCGATACGCGGCGTCCCACCGCTCCGGCGTCACGCGGCAGGACACGTAGCCGCGCTGCCGATTGTGCCACTGCACATGCGGATTCTCGGCGAGCGCGCGCTGCGCCGATTCCGGGAGCGTGGGCGAGCCGTTGCCGCCGGACGAGATGCTCGTGGTCACGAACTCCGCGCCGACCACCGGGCGGTCCGGTCGGTCGAAGCCGGCGTGCAGCGCGTTCACCCAGTTGGAGTGAATGTCGCCGGTGAGCACGACGGTGCGATTGGGCGCGCGTTCGGCGAGGCCAGCCAGCAGCCGGTCGCGTGCCACCGGGTAGCCGCTCCACTGGTCCATGCTCACCGCGGTGTCGCTGCCGGGCGTGCTGTCGAAGGGCGCGACCATCACCTGCTGCGCGAGCACCTGCCAGCGTGCGTCGCCCTTCGCGACGCCGTCGAGCAGCCACTGCTCCTGCCGCGCACCGAGCAGCGTGCGCGCGCTGTCGGCCCAATCCTCGCAGGGCACGCGCTTCGTACCGTCACCGCATGCCTGGTCGCTGCGGTACTGGCGCGTATCGAGCATCCACAGGTCGGCGGTGCGACCCCAGCGGACGCGGCGCGTGATGTCGAGCTCGGCCCAGTGCTGCGCGCGCGGCAGACGCACGGGCTGGTGTTCGTACCAGGCCTGGTAGGCCGCGGCGCGGCGCGCACGCATCTGCTCCACCGACTCCATGCGGTTCTCGCCGGTCAGGTCGGCGTAGTTGTTGTCCACCTCGTGATCGTCCCACACCACGAGCCAGGGGCACGCGGCGTGTGCGGCCTGCAGGTCGGTGTCGCTCTTGTATTGCGCGTAGCGGCGGCGATAGTCGTCGATCGTGCGGATTTCGAGGCCGTGGTGGCGCCGCACGCGATCGGTGCCCGCATACTCGTAGATGTAGTCGCCGAGGAACGCGACGAGGTCTGGCGTCTCGCGCGCGAGGTGCGCATGCGCCGTGAAGTAGCCCTGCTCCCAGTGCTGGCAGGATGCGAAGGCGAGCGCGAGCGGCGCGAGCGCGTCGTGCGGCGGGGCGGTGCGCAGCCGGCCCACGGGCGAGGTGGCCTCACCGACGTGAAAGCGATACCAGTACCACCGGTCGGGGGCGAGGCCGCGCACATCCACGTGCACGCTGTAGCCGAGCTCGAACGACGCGACGCTGCTGCCACGGGCCACGATGTCGCGGAAGCCGTCGTCGCTGGCCACTTCCCAGCGCACCGTGGTGCGCTGCCCGTCCATGCCGCCATCGGGCTCGAAGGGGCGCGGCGCGAGGCGTGTCCAGAGCACGCCGCCATCGGGGAGCGGATCGCCCGACGCCACGCCGAGCGTGAACGGGTCGTCGGCCAGTCGCGGTCGGTCGGTGAGGCGCCAGCTGTTGGGCACGATGGCGCACACGGCCACGGTGCGGCTCAGGTCGGCGAGGAAGTCGCGGCGGTCCATGGGCGAAGCGGGCGAGAGGGCGGGCGGCGAGCGAATGCGGCACCTCGATCGGGCACCGCGCACAGGGTCTCCGCGAGCAATGTCCTGCGAAGCGCCCGTCGGCGCCACGCCAGGCTGCCGGGTCGTTGCGAAGCCGATACGCACGCGGCCGCGGCGTCCGGCGGCGATTATCTTCCGCGCATGCCTTCACTCTCACCGTATCGTACCCTGCCGGCAGCACGCCGCATCGCGCTGGTCCAGCACGCCATCACCCACCACAAGGACGTGCGCGCGAAGTTCGCGCAGCGTCTAGTCGCGCGCGGCGGCGGCTTCCGTGCGGCCGCCGTCATGGGTTGGCCCGCCGACCGTCTGTCGCGAGAGGTCGTGCGCCTGAACGCCGAGTCGGCGAGCGACGAGCTCGAGCTGCTGCAGCTCCTCTACGTGGAGCTCGAGCCGGCGATCCAGATCACCTTCCTCGAGACCGCCGGCGTGCAGCATGACCACGGCGTGATCGAGGAAGCTCTGCAGCCGCCGTTCGCGGACGCTGCGTCGGTCGAGCGCGCCGTGGCCGCGGTGCGCGCTGCACACGGCGACGACGGCGAGCGGTACCTGAGGGCGCTGGTCAAGTACAGTGCCGACGTGTGGCCGGGGATCGGGGCGCTCGTGCAGAGCTGAACCAGCGGCGGCATATTCGGGAACCCCGTACGTTCGCCACCCTGCGTTGGAGGGTTCCTGCCATGACGCGCGTTTCGTCGCTACCCGTCGGCCAGCCGATCTGGTTCGACCTCATGACGCCCGATCCGGAGGCGGCGCGCGCGTTCTACGCCGCGGTGCTCGGCTGGACCTATGACGTGAGCGGCCCGGAGATGCACCACTACGCCATTGCGCGGAGCAACGACGCGGTCGCTGCGGGGATCGGTGGCATGGAGGCCGGCGCGTCGTACCCGCCCGCGTGGACGGTGTACTTCGGTACGGACGATGCCGAGGCCACCACACGGGCCATCGAGGCAGCGGGGGGGCGGACGCTCGCCCCCGCCACGGATGTGGCGCAGCTCGGACGCATGGCCATCTGCCAGGATCCCACCGGCGCCGTGTTCGGCTTGTGGCAGCCGGGCGAGCACACGGGAGCCGGCGTGGTCGACGAACATGGCGCGATGACCTGGTGTGACGTCAACACGCGCGCCCCCGACGTCGCGAGCGCGTTCTACGCGTCCGTGTTCGGTCTTCGCCATGAAGTGAACAACGACGGCGGCGGCCCGTACCACCTGCTGCATCGGGGCGACGTGCCGGTGTGCGGCGTCATGCCGATGACGCCGGAGTGGGGCGACATGCCGCCCCACTGGTCGGCGTATTTCGCGGTGCGTGACGTGGAGCAGGCGCACGCCGCCGTGCTCGCGAACGGCGGTCAGCTGCTGCACGGCCCGTTCGCCACGCCGTACGGACGGATCATCGTGGTGATGGACCCGCAGGGGGCGAGCCTCTGCCTCATCCAGCTCGCCCCGCACATGGTGTGACGCATCGAGTGGTCCGACCGACGATCGTGCCGCGTCAGGCCGTCGGCGCTCGCAGGTCCGTGAGCAGCGCCCGCGCCGTGGCATCGCCGCCTGCGCCCGGTCCCTCGAGTTCCCATCGTGCGCCGGTCTCGGCCTCGATCACGATGCGATTCTGCACGCCCCGAACCGCGCCCCACGCACTCGAGAGTGGCACGCGTGCCGGGCCGATGCGTGCCGTCACCTCGGCGCCGACACGCTCGATCGTGCAGAGCAGTCGAATGCGGTCGCTGGTACGCGCCACGAGCGCGGCCCAGCGCGCCACCGCCTCGTCGAGACCACGACGCGTGACGACGACCGCGTCGGGCGAGACACCGAAGCCGAGCCACGCAAGAATGCGCGCCTTGGCCTCGATGTCACGCCCATCGAGGTCTCGCGAGGGGTCGGCCTCGGCGAAGCCGGCCGCCTGCGCGAGGCGCACGGCGTCGGTGAACCGTGTGCCATCGGCGATCGCGTCGAGCACGTAGTTGGTCGTGCCGTTGAGAATGCCCGTGATGCGCGCGACCTGCGACTCTCGGGAGAGGCTGCGCAGCAGGCGCACGACGGGCACCGACGCACTCACCGAGCCCTCGAAGTCGAACGTCGTCTCGTGCACGCGCGCCAGCGCGAGAAGCGCGGGACCGTGCGCCGCGACGAGCTCCTTGTTGGCCGTCACCACGCGCACGCCACGTTGCAGTGCACGCTCGGCCAGCGTGCGCGCCGGTTCGATGCCGCCGAGTGCCTCCACCAGGACCGACGCCTCGCCATCGAGCAGCTGCGCCGGATCGCTGGTCAGCACGCCCTGGGCCGCGCGTCCCGTCGCCAATGCGGCCGAAAGACCGGTGCGCTCGCGCGTGATGTCACGCACCAGCACACGATCGAGCAGCGCCTCGGCGGTCGACCCGCGCGCGAGCGCGGACGCGAACGCATCACCCACCACCCCGCAGCCTGCGAGCGCGATGCGGGTCGGCGCTGCGATCGTGGCGGCGGGAGTAGCGAGTGCGTCGAGTCCGTGTCCGAAGGACGCGCTGTTCGCGCGGCGCACGGTCGAGGTGCGCAGCGCGTCGCGCAGGATTGCGTCCACCTGCGGCACTTCCAGCAGGAACGCATCGTGTCCGTGCGGGGAGTCGAGCGATACGTATCGCGCGCCGACCTGCCGTGTCCACGATTGCACCACCTCGGCCGGATACAGCAGGTCGCCCGGAATGCCGACGCCCGTGATGCGGTGGCCGAAGCCCCTGAGTGCGTTCCTGAGCGAGCCGCGTGCGCGTGCGATGTCGTGCCGATCCATCGCGTCGATCAGCGTCACGTAGCTCGCGGTGTCGAACCGCTCGACCAAGCGCTGGCCGTGGTGCGACAGCCAGGAGGCGATCGCTGGCGTGCCGTCCGGTGCAACCGACGCGCCGAACCGCTGCTCGAAGCCCTCGGCCGAGCGATAGCTCAGCATGCCGGCCATGCGGGCGAGCGCCAGTCCGTCGCGCGCGCCGCCCACGTCGATGGCCGAGCGCATGAGCGCATTCCAGCCGGCGCCCAGGGCGGTCTGTCGGGCCGGCGCGGCGAACACCACCGTCTGGAAGACCTGCGCGGGACGCAGCGCAGTGACCTCGAGGGCCACCATGCCTCCGAGCGATCCGCCTGTGACGAGCGCGAGGTGCCGCACGTGGAAGGCGTCGAGCAGCGCCCAGATCGCCGCGGCCTGGTCGCGCGTGCTGATCGCGGGGAACGGCGCCGCGTCGCCGCTGCGCGGGCCGGTGCTCCCCGCGCAGCCGCCGAGCACGTTCACGCACAGCACGGCGTGGCTCGACGTGTCGAGCGCGCGCCCGTTCCCCACGAGCGGCGCCCACCACGCGTGCACATCGGCGGTGCCGGTGAGTGCGTGCGTCACGAGCACGACGTTCGCGTGGCGCTCGTGCGGCGTGCCGAGCAGCGTCCAGCGCAGCGACACGTTGCGCAGCACGACGCCCGACTCGAGCGTGAGCGATGGCAGCACGTGCGTGCCCTGCTGCACCTCGGCAGGCGCCGGCGACGGCGCGGACGTCTCGAGGTACGTGGCCGCGCGGCGCGGCCGCTCGAGTGTGGCGGGACTCATGCGACCACCCCCTCCGACGCCGTCTCGGCCGCCTCGACCGCCGCCGTCAGCGCCGACTCGAGGTCCGCGAGAATGTCCCCCACGTCCTCGAGGCCCACACTCAGACGTACGAGGTCCGGCGTCACGCCGGCCGCGAGGCGTGCGTCCACATCCAGTTGCTCATGCGTCGTGCTCCACGGATGGATCACGAGGCTCTTGGCGTCACCGACGTTGGCCAGCAGGGAGAAGAGCGTGGTGTTGGCCACGAACGCCTTGGCCGCGTCTTCGCCGCCACGCACGCCGAACGCGAGGACGCCGCCGTAGCCGCCGGTGAGCACGCGTGTCGCGCGCTCATGCGACGGATGAGACGCCAGCCCGGGGTATGAAACCCACGACACGGCCGGATGCGACTCGAGGAAGCGCGCCACCGCCAGCGTGTTCGCGCAGTGCTGCCGGATGCGCAGCGGCAGGGTCTCGAGCCCCTGCAGGAACAGGAACGCATTGAACGGCGACAGCGCCGCGCCGATGTCGCGCAGCAGCACCGTGCGCAGACGGATGGCGTAGGCGATGTTCGCGCCGTCGATGTCGGCGAAGGCGGGGCCGAACACGAGGCCGTGGTAGGCCGGCTCCGGTTCCGCGTAGAGCGCGCGGAAGCGCGGCGCATTCGCCCAGTCGAAGCGGCCGCCATCGATCACCACGCCGCCGATGCTCGTGCCGTGCCCGCCGATCCACTTCGTGGCGGAGTGCACCACGATGTCGGCGCCATGCGCGATCGGCTGCGCGAGAATCGGCGTGGCGAAGGTGTTGTCCACCACCAACGGCAGGCCGTGCGCGTGCGCGAGCTCGGCCAGTGCGGCGAGGTCGGGCACGTCGAGCGCGGGGTTGCCGATCGTTTCCACGAAGAGGGCGCGCGTGTTGGCATCGATCGCGCCGCGCACGGCCTCGGTGTCGTGCACGTCCACGAACCGTGTCGTGATGCCGAGGCGGGGCAGGGTGTGGCCGAGCAGCGCCACCGTGCCACCGTACAGTGTACGCGAGGCCACGATGTTGTCGCCCGCCTGCGCCAGGTTCAGCAGCGCGAGCGTGATCGCCGCCTGACCACTCGCCGTCGCGACCGCGGCCACGCCCCCTTCGAGCGCGGCGACGCGCTTCTCGAACACGTCCGTGGTCGGGTTCATGATGCGCGAGTAGATGTTGCCGAACGCGCGCAGTCCGAACAGGTCGGCCGCGTGCTCGGGGCCGTCGAACACGTAGCTCGTGGTGGCGTAGATGGGCACGGCGCGTGCGCCCGTGGCGGGATCGGGGCGCTCCTGGCCGGCGTGCAGGGCGAGCGTGTCGGGGCGGAACGTGGGCCGAGCGGTCATGTGGCACTCTCCGAAGCGAGATGCTCGACGAGTGCGCGGGCCGACGAAGTTCGGCGCGGAGGCACCCGTCATCGCGTGACGAGTGCCGCCCAACAGCAAGCGCCCGGGTAGCAGGGGCCACCGGGCGCGTGTGCGTTTTAGCTCCTTGTTTTGCGTGGCGGCAATAGGCGGCAAATCACCACGGCGATCGGACGTCGATCGCGTTTCCCTTCGATTGTGTCCTGCGTGTCAGTCTCGACCGCTCGTGCCGGATTGTCAAGTCCCGCCGACGACGCGGCAGGTGTCGCGCGCGATCAGCAGCTCCTCGTCGGTCGGCACCACCCACGCGGCCAGCCGCGAGTCGTCGGTGCTGAATCGTCCCGCCTTCCCACCCGTGAGCGCGTCGTTCGCCGAGGGATCGACCACCAGCCCCGCCCACTCCATGCCGTCGCAGATCTCGGCGCGGATCTCGGGTGCGTTCTCGCCGATGCCGCCCGCGAAGACGATCGCATCGGCGCCGCCCATGGCCGCGAGGTACGCGCCCACGTACTTGCGCGCGCGCCAGCAGAACATGCGGATCGCGAGCTTCGCCCGTCGGTCGTCGTGCTCGCGCGCCTCGGCGAGCAGGTCACGCATGTCGTTCGTGAGCCCGGAAATGCCGAGCAGCCCCGACTGCGAGTTGAGCAGCGCCTCCACCTGCGGCAGGGACAACCCCTCCTTCGTCGCGATGTAGTCGAGCACGGCCGGGTCGATGTCACCGGAGCGTGTGCCCATCACGAGTCCCTCGAGGGGCGTGAAGCCCATCGACGTGTCGATCGACTCGCCGCCCACGATCGCGCAGGCCGAGCAGCCGTTGCCGAGGTGCAGCGTGATGATGCGCACGTCAACGCGCTCGGTGCCGGTGAGATGCCGGTAGCGATACGCCACCGAGCGGTGCGAGGTGCCGTGAAAACCGTAGCGGCGCACGCCGTGCCGGCGATACAGCGGATACGGGATCGCGTAGAGGAACGCGTGCTCGGCGAGCGTCTGGTGGAAGGCTGTGTCGAACACGGCCACCTGCGGCACCCCGTCGCCAAGCGCGCGCTGCGCCGCCTGAATGCCCGCGAGGTTGTGCGGGTTGTGCAGCGGCGCAAACTCGATCATCTCCTCGATCGCGCGCGCGACATCCGGGGTGACGCGCACGGAGCGGGAGAACCGCTCGCCGCCGTGCACGACGCGATGCCCGACGGCGTGCAGGTCGGCGCGCGAGGTGAGTCCGGTGTGCGCCTCGCCCGACGTCACCCACCCCACCACCCACTCCACGGCCGCGCGCATGTCGCGCAGCGCGGCCGTGCGCTTCGACGCGACGCCCTCGGGGCCACGCACGGTGATGACCGCCTCGCCACCGATGCGTTCGATCGTGCCTCGCGCGAGCACGTCATCCGCGTTCGCGGCGATGCGCTCGGCGTCCGTGCGCACGACCTGGAACTTGAGCGTGGCCGAGCCGGCGTTCAGGACCAGGACGTGCACGCGGTGTCGGCCGGCGTCAGGTGAGCGGCTTGTACACGGCCATGTAGACCGCGACGCCGGCGAGCATGGGGAGCAGCCAGAAGAACGGACGGGCCAGCGCCGGCATGCGGTACGGCATGAGCACGATCGCGCTCAGCACGGCCCAGATGGCGATCTTGACCCACAGCCATGCCGGGAAGCCGGCGCCATGCTGCATCCCGATGCGCGCCAGCATGCCGAAGCCACCCACCAGCACGAGCAGCGCGCCCACGCCGTGCCCGATCGACACCAGCTTGCGCGTGGCGCTGTCCTTCTTGTTGCCACCGTTGGCCGCGTGCACGGCCACGCCACCGATGGCCACGAACATGAGCGCGATCCCGATGATGTGCAGGATCTCGTAGAAGTTGCGAGAGAACATGACCTGAAGGTTGAGGAAACGAGGGCGAAGGCGCCGGCGGTCAGCCGACGTCCTCGCGATCGGGATCGGAGTCGTCCGGTCCCTGCCACGGTGCCGCATCGCCGCGATCGACGGCGGCGAGTTCGGCGAGCAGCGCGCCATCGGCGCTGCGCAGCGCGGGCGGCGGTCCCGCGAGCCCGGCGGCCACCGCCGATTCCGGCGACAGCCGACGGTAGGAAGCGAGCGCGCGCCCGATGGCTTCCTGCGCGGTCTCGCCCACGGTGGAGAGGTGTCCCATCTTGCGGCCGTGCCGCGCATCTCCCTTGCCGTACAGGTGCAGCCGACTGCCCGCGACGCCGAGCGCGAACGGAATGTCGGGGGCGACGTCGTGGAGCCAGACGTCGCCGAGCAGGTTCACGATCGCGCCCGGCTCGATCACGTGCGGTGCGCCGAGCGGCAGGTTGCACACCGCGCGCACGAGCTGCTCGAACTGGCTCGTCGCGCATGCGCGCTCGCTGTGGTGATACGTGTTGTGCGGACGCGGTGCGAGCTCGTTGACGAGCAGCCGGCCATCGGTCGTGAAGAAGAGCTCCACCGCCAGCAGGCCGCACACGCCCAGCCGCTCGGCGATGGCCGGCGCGAGCTGCTCGGCCGCGCGAACCACGGCCTCGGGCAGCTCGGCCGGGATCACGCTCCACGTGAGGATGCCGTTCGTGTGGTGGTTTCGCGACGGCGGATAGGCCACCATCTCGCCCGATGGGCGGCGCGCCACGAGCACTGACAGCTCCACGGCGATGTCGACCCGCTGCTCCACGAGACAGGGGCGCTGACCAAGCGCCGCCCACGCGCTCTCGGCCGCACTCGCCTCCGCGAGGCGCACCTGGCCGCGGCCGTCATAGCCTCCGTGACACGCCTTCGCGATCGAGGCCCCGAAGTCGGCCACGGCACCGGCGATCGCCTCGGTCGAGTCGGCCTCGCGAAACGGCCCCACTGGAAATCCCTGCTCGGCGAGCCAGCGCTTCTGGCGCACGCGATCCTGAATGATGTACACCGCGTCGGCTGACGGGTGCAGCGGCGCGTGCGCCGCCGCCGCGTCGAGCGCGTGGCGGCCGATCTGCTCGATCTCGAGCGTGACCACGTCGCACCCGCGCGCGAGTTCCGCGGCGGCGTCCGCATCGCTGAACGGCGCCGTGATCGTGCGCGACGCGACCACGCGCGCGGCGCAGTTCGGGTCGGGGTCGAGCACATGCACGTCGTAACCCATGCTGCGCGCGGCCATCGCGGTCATGCGGCCGAGCTGTCCGCCCCCGAGGATGCCGATGGTGGCCCCGGGAAGAATTGCGGCGTGCTGCGTCGGTTCAGCCACGGGAGGCCTCCGCGCTCGGCGGAATCGCACCTGGCGCCGGCAGCGGACGGGCGAGCGCCTCTTCGGCCTTCGCCGCACGACGGGCCTCGAGGCGCGCCGCAAGTGCGGGGTCGTGATTGGCCAGCACCTGCGCCGCGAGCAGGGCCGCGTTGGCTGCGCCGGGCCGCCCGATGGCGAGCGTGCCCACCGGGATGCCGGCCGGCATCTGGACGATGGCGAGCAGGGCGTCCATGCCCTGCAGCGCCGTGGCCGGCACCGGCACGCCGAACACCGGCACCGTGGTCTTGGCCGCGAGCATGCCCGGCAGGTGGGCGGCGCCGCCGGCGCCGGCGATGATCACCTGCAGGCCGCGAGGGCGCGCCGCTTCCGCGTACTCGAAGAGCCAGTCGGGCGTGCGGTGCGCCGACACCACACGCGCTTCGTACGGGATGCCCAGTTCATGCAGCACCTCGCACGCCGGCTCCATGACCTGATAGTCGCTCGCGCTCCCCATCACCACGCCCACGACGGGCGTGCGCGTGTCGGGGGCAGCGGACGGAACGGTTTCGGCGGACACGGCAACTCCGGACGGCACGCGGGGACGGGTCGGAACGGGATCGGGAGGAACTTAATCGGACTACCCGGACCGAGTCACCGTCCGCCGACTACGGCGTCACGACCGGACGCGTGCTGCCGCTCCACTCCTGGAACGAGCCGTCGAAGAGCCGCACCTCGTGGCCGAGCTCGCGTGCCACGAACCAGAGCAGCGTGGCCTGCTGCCCGATGTGGCAGTACGTGATCAGCGGTTGGCCGGGGGCGATGCCGGCCTCGGAGAACAGCCGGCGGAGCTCCTCCGGCGTCTTCAGGCGACCTCCATCGCTGACCAGCGAGAGCGGCACGTTGACGGCCGATGGAATGTGCCCCGCGCGGGGGTAGCCGCCGCCGTTGCCGTTGAAGAACTGCGGCAGCCGCGCGTCGATGATGGTGGTGGACGACTCGCGCGTGGCCGCCTCGACGGCATCGATCACGGCCAGCAGCGAGGAATCGCGTCGCATGGTGAGCGGGCCGGTACTCGGAGCGAGCGCCGGCGCGTCACCCGCCTCGAGGGCCGCGCCCGAAGCGCGCCATGCGCCCAGCCCGCCGTCGAGGAAGGCCGCGCGATCGCCGAAACCCATGAAGGCCAGCGTGAAGAGCACGCGCGTGGCCGACTGGAGCGTGTCGCTGGCCGGCACCACCACGATTCGCGAGGTGGCGTCGCTGATGCCCACGGAGCGCGCCCACCGCTCCAGCGCGGGCGTGTCGGGAATCTCGAGGAACAGCGCGTCCTGCCGGCGCGGCGTGGACACGTCGCTCAGCGCGACGGGGCGCGCCCTCGGCACGTGGCCGGCGGCGAACTGCGCGGGCGTGCCCACCTGCAGGATCACGACCGACGAGTCACGCGACAGCGCGCGCACGTCGGCGGGGCGGAGCAGGGCCGAACGCGTCGCGATTCCCTCGGCGACACTCGCGGCCGAGGGCTGCGCGCGCAGCGGGTTTGCGCCGAACAGCGTGAGGCCGAGCAGCGCGGCGGCACCGAACGCACCGCGGCCCGCCTGATGCAACCGGCTCATGGACGCGGCACCTCGCGCCCCATCGCATCGCGGAGTTGCAGCGGTGCCACGTTCGTGGCGCGCAGCGGCGCTTCGATCCGCGCGCGATCGCCCACGATCACGATGCGGAGCGCCGACGGATCGAGGTAGCGCGTGGCGACACGCTGCACATCCGCAGCGGTCACGCTCGCCACGCCGCGCTGGAATCCGCCCCACGTGTCGAGCGGCAGGTCGTACGTGACGAGAGGCGCCAGTTGCGACGCCACGTCGGCGGTGGTCTCGAAGCGCTCGGCGAATCCGAGGATGAGATACTGCTTGGCCTTCTCGAGTTCCTCCTCGCCCACGGGCTCGCGGATCGCCCGCAGCTCCTTCATGAACTCGAGCAGCGCCGAGTCGCTCTTCTCGGCCACGATCTCCGCCCGCGCCGTGAACGGTCCCTCGGCGCGGCGCATCGCGAACGACGAGCCGGCGCCGTACGTGTAGCCCTTCGTCTCGCGCAGGTTGTTGTTGAGGCGGCTCGTGAAGCTGCCGCCGAGCAACGTGTTGAGCACCATCAGCGCGTGATAGTCGGGCGTGTCGCGAGCCACGCCCACCGAGCCGATGCGGAATGACGACTGCGGTGCGCCGGGCTTGTCGATGAGCGTGATGCCGGTGGATGCACGCGCCGGATTCGCTGCCGTCGCGATCAGCGGCAGCTCGGCGCGCGTCCAGCCGCCGAAGAGTGCGCGCGCGCGTCGCTCGGCGTCCTCCACGGAGATGTCCCCCACCAGGATCAGCGTGGCCGCGTTCGGGCGATACCACGTTTCCCAGAAGCGCTGCACGTCAGCGCGCGTGATCGTCTCCACCGTGGTCTCGGTGCCGGCCGTCGGCCGTCCGTACGGGTGCGATTCGCCGTAGAGCAGCGCGGCGAACGCGCGATCGGCGATCGCCGGCGCGCGGTCGCGCAACTGCAGCAGGCCGGTCAGCGTCTCGCTGCGCACGCGCGTGAACTCCGCCTGGGGGAATGCCGGGCGGAGCACGAGGTCGGCCATGAGCGCGAACGCGGAGTCGAGCACGGCCGTCGGCGCGTGCAGCGACACCGTCGTCTGCTCGAGCGATGCGCCGCTCCCGAGGCGAATGCCGAGGAACGCCTGCTGCTCGGCAATGTCGAGCGACGTGCGCCCCGCAGTGCCTTCGCGCAGGAGCGCGGCGGTGAGGGCGCCCAGCCCCTCCTTGCCGATCGGATCCGCCTCCGTGCCGTGCCGCAGCACGAGCACGGCGTCGAGCAGCGGCAGCTTGCGCTGCGTCACCACGACGAGCTTCAGGCCGTTGGGGAGCGTGCGCTCCTCGGTGGTCGGCATGGTCACCGCGGTGGGCGCGGCGAGCCGCGGTGGTGCGGTGCGGTCCACCGGCTGCGCGTGCAGTGTGGCGTGCGAGAGGGTGACACCGGCGATCGCCGCGATGGCGGCACAGGACATGGGGCGGCGCATCAGCGGCTTCCTCCGGTGATCGCCAGGTCGGGCTTGCCCTGCGGCACGATGCTCAGCGTGACCTTGGGCTGCTGCAGCCACGTGGCCGCCGCGCGCTGCACGTCGGCGCTGGTGAGCGCGTCCCAGCGGGCCTGGTCCTGCGCGGCGAAGTCCGGCGTGCCTGCGAAGTAGTTGTAGTAGTTGAGCCGATCGGCCTTGCCGAGCACCGAGGAGAGTTCGTCGAGCATGCGCGCGCGCATGCCGTTCCGTACACGTTCGAGTTCACGCGAGGTGATGCCCTCACGGGCAATGCGCGCGATCTCCTGCTCGAAGGCCTGCACCGCGGCGCGCGGGTGCTGGCCGGGCTTCGCGGTGGCCTGCAGCACGAACATGCCGTCGAGTTTGGCACTCTGCTGGTACGCGCCGACGTCCTGCATCACCTGCTGTTCGTACACGAGCGTGCGATAGAGTCGCGAACTGCGCCCACCGGCGAGCACCTGCGCGAGCGCCTGCATGGCCACATCGTCGGTGTGCAGCGCCGGCACGGAGCGCCACACCTGGTACACGCGGGGCAGCTGCACCCGATCCTCCACCACGAGCATGGTATCGCGCGCCAGACGAACGGTCGGCACGGTGGGGCGCACCGGCGCCGTCGCGCGCGGGATGTCGGCGAAGTACTTCGACACCCACGCCTTCGCCGAGTCGGCGTCGAAGTCGCCGGCGATGGCGATGGACGCGTTGTTCGGCGCGTAGTAGGTGCGGAAGAACCGCGTCACGTCGTCGAGCGTGGCGGCGCTCAGGTCCGTCATGGAGCCGATCACTTCCCACGAGTACGGATGGCCGGTGGGGAAGAGCACGGGCAGCACCGACTCGAGGAAGCGGCCGTACGGCACGTTGTCCACGTTCTGGCGCCGCTCGTTCTTCACCACATCACGCTGCAGGTCGAGCTTCTCCTGGTCCATGGTGGGGAGCAGGAAGCCCATGCGATCCGCATCGAGCCAGAGCATGAGCGGCAGCGCGTTGCTCGGGCCCGTTTCGTAGTAGTTGGTGCGGTCGAAGTTGGTGGAGCCGTTGTTGCTGGCGCCCGCGGCCTCGAGCCACTGATCGAACTTGCCCACGGGCACATGCTGCGAGCCCATGAACATGATGTGCTCGAACAGGTGCGCGAAGCCGGTGCGGCCGGGCTGCTCATCGCCGGAGCCCACCTTGTACCACGTGTTCACCGCCACGATCGGCACCGAGCGGTCCACGTGGAGGATGACCTCGAGCCCGTTGGGCAGCGTGTACTTCTCGAAGGGGATGGACGGCGCGCTCTGTGCGGTGAGCGATGGTGGGGAAAGCAGCGCAGCGCCGACGAGGAACGCCGCGGCACCGAGCAGTCTTGAAGGAGGCACTGGCACGAATCGTCCTCGTGTGTGTGAGGCTGACGCCGGATCCGACCGGCTCCCGAAAGCTCGACGAGCTGCCGGGTCTGAGCAACCGCGCGGTCGTCATGCGTCGCGTCGCCTGGATCACGCGCGGGTCCCGGCGCCGATCAGGGCGGGCCCGGTCGCGTCAGAGGGTGTCGACGGGCGGTCGCTGCACGGAGTCTGCAGGCATGGTTCGCGGCACGGGCGGTGTGACCGGCGGCATGGTCAGCGTCG
This sequence comes from Gemmatimonas sp., assembly GCA_011390885.1. Classification (GTDB taxonomy): domain Bacteria; phylum Gemmatimonadota; class Gemmatimonadetes; order Gemmatimonadales; family Gemmatimonadaceae; genus JAABRT01. Next base: position 58,161 of record JAABRO010000002.1, read on the forward strand.
GCGCCGGTGTGCCGAACTCGAGGGCGGATGAGTCGGCGCTCGGCGCGCTCCCACCGGGGCGCGCCGAGCCGTCGTTGCCGCTTCCGGCCTCTGCCGCCGGAGCGCCGTCGGCGGCTGGGCGCGATGACGCCGGCGCGCGCCGGGCTGCCCGCTCCGTTGCTGATGGGTCCTGGTCCGCGAGTTTGCGGGTCGTGCCGATCAGGCCGGTCAGGTTCGTCACGACCGTGTCGACAACGGCGCGGGCCTGCCCTGTGCGCCCGGTCGCCGCCAGAAACGCCCAGCCGCCGATCCCGATGGCAAGCAGCCAGGGCATGAGGCGCGGACGTTGCCGGTACACCGGCGGTTGCTCCAGATACGCTCGGGGCGGTGTCGGGTAGCTGGTGGGGGACGGCTCAGGCCGTCCCATCGTCGCGGGCGCGTAAGGCTGCGGTGGCGCGGCCATCGGCTGTGTGGCCAGCGGCACGTCGGTGACGGTGCTGCTGGCCGCTGGGCCCATCCGTGCGGAGCCGGTGACGGGCAGGGAGGCCGCCTGCGGGGTGCGCGAGGCGACGCTCACCACCCGCTGTTCCAGCGCCTTGCGATAGAGCTCCGCCGTCTCGGACGGGGCCATGGAGCCGATCGCCGTCCACAGCTCCTCGGCGAACTCGCCCACGGAGTCGTAGCGGTCGGCGGGATCGGGGGCGAGCGCGCGATCGAACACCGCCTGCAGCGACTCGGGCCAGGGCACGTCGCCGCGCACCTCGAGCAGCGTGCGCGGGCGACTGGTGAGCCGCATGATCAGGTTCTGCTTCGACGAGGTGGCCGCGAAGGCCTCCTTCCCCGTCACGCACTGGAAGGCCACGAGCGCCAGCGCGTACAGGTCGGAGCGCGCGTCAAGCGTCTCGCCGGCGATCTGCTCCGGGCTCATGAACTCGGGCGTGCCGATCACGAGCCCGGTTCGGGTGACGCGCTGGTCATCGCTCGTCATCGCGCGCGCGATGCCGAAGTCCACCAGCTTCACCAGGTAGGTCCCATCGGGATTCCGGGCGAGCATGATGTTGTCCGGCTTGACGTCGCGATGCAGCACGCCGCGCGCGTGCGCGGCCTCGAGCGCGGCGGCGCTCTGCGAGATGATGTCGGCCGCGACGTCGGGGTGCACCGCCGGTTCGCGCTGCAGGAGCGCGGCGAGCGACTCGCCCTCGATGAACTCCATGGCGAGGTACACCAGCTGGTCGTGCTCGCCGAAGTCGTAGATCTGCGCGACGTTCGGATGCGACAGCTGGCTCGCGTTCTCCGCCTCGCGCTGGAAGCGCTGCGTGGCCTCCGGATCGCCGGCCAGATTGCCGCGCAGCACCTTGATGGCGCAAGTCCGCTTCATGCGGACGTGCTCGGCCTTGTAGACCTGTCCCATGCCGCCGCCGCCCACCTTCGAGGTGATGCGATAGCGCTCCGCGATGACCGTGCCCACCAGGTCGCCATCGCCGCGAGCGGTCGACAGGCGCGCGCCGTCCTTCGGACAGAAGGCCAGCTCGTCGTCGAACTGATCCCCGCAGCTAGGGCAGGTGTTCACAGAGTGGTGACGGGGGAGCGGGCGAGGGGGCGGGCGGGAAGGCGCACGAGGCGGCGGACAACCGCGCGCCACCCCGGCACCCATGGGAAGCTACGGTACGGGCACGCTGCGTCAACAGGCGCCGAGCCACACGCGTAAACGCAAATGGCCCGACCGTGACGGCCGGGCCATTGCGACAGCTGCAGCTCCCGAGGAGGGACTCGAACCCCCGACCCGGTGATTAACAGTCACCTGCTCTACCGACTGAGCTACTCGGGAAGGATCCCGAATAGTCACCACGCGACGCCCGTACGTCAAGCGGGGCGACCACGTCTTGGCGTCGATGTGCCCGCCCCGCGCGCTGCCGATCCACGCGCCGCCGTTCCGCGTGCGGCTGCTCCACGCGCGGCCGGCACGCCGCCTTCGGGCAGCACGGTGCGCAGCCAGCGCCCCGTATGCGACGCAGCCGCCGCCATGACCTCCTCCGGGCGCCCCATCGCCACCACCGTTCCGCCGCCGCTGCCCCCCTCCGGCCCCATGTCGATCAGCCAGTCGGCCAGCTTGATCACGTCCAGGTTGTGCTCCACCAGGAGCAGCGTGTGCCCCTGGTCGAGCAGGCGCTCGAAGACCACTGCGAGACGGCGGATGTCCTCCGGGTGCAGGCCGGTGGTGGGTTCATCCATGATGTACAGCCGGCGCCCGCCGCCCTTCGCCGTGAGCGCGAGCTCGCGCGCGATCTTGAGGCGCTGCGCCTCGCCGCCGGACAGCGTCGTGCCCGGCTGGCCGAGGCGCAGGTAGCCCAACCCCACCTGCTGCACGTGCCAGAGCGCCTGGGCGAGCTTGTCCTCCCGCGGAAACGCCCGGATCGCCTCGTCGATGGTGAGCTGCAACACGTCGTGGATCGAGCGGCCGCGCACCGTGACCTCGAGCACCTCCGGCTTGAACCGCTTGCCGCCGCAGGCGTCGCACGGCACGAACACGTCGGCCATGAACACCATCTCCACTTCGAGCGCGCCCGCCCCCTCGCAGTGGTCGCAGCGGCCGCCGGCCACGTTGAAGGAGAAGTGCCCCGGGCCGAAGCCGCGCTGCTTCGCGAGCGGCGTGTCGGCGAAGAGCTTCCGGATCTCGTCGTAGGCCTTCACGTACGTGACCGGGTTCGAGCGCGGCGACCGCCCGATCGGACTCTGGTCCACGAGCACGACGGCGTCGAGATGCTCCGCCCCGTCGAGCACGGCGAAGTCGCCCACGGTCTCGCCGAGGTGCTCCTTGGCCGAGTGCTCGCCCTCGAAGCGCGATTCGAGCGCGCGGAAGAGCACGTCGTGCACGAGCGTGCTCTTGCCCGAGCCGCTCACCCCGCTCACCACCGTGAGCGCGCCCAGGGGAATGCGGATGTCCACGCCGTGCAGGTTGTGGGCGCGCGCCCCGTGCAGCGCGAGCCAGCGCGGCCCGACGGCCCGCCGCGTGGCCGGCAGCGGAATGGTGCGCGCCCCGGTCAGGTACTGCCCCGTGAGCGGACTCTCGCCCGCGGCATTGAGCGGACCGGCAAACACCACGCGCCCGCCGTGCTCACCGGCGGCAGGGCCCAGCTCGATCATGTGATCGGCGGTGCGGATCGCGTCGAGGTCATGCTCCACCATCACGACCGTGTTGCCGAGGTCGCGCAGCCGGTGCAGCAGCGCCAGCAGCCGGTCCATGTCGCGCGGGTGCAGCCCGATGGACGGCTCGTCGAGCACGTAGAGCGCGTCCACCAGCGCGGCCCCGAGCGCATTGGCGAGGCTGATCCGCTGCGCCTCGCCACCGGACAACGTGCGTGTGGCGCGGTCGAGCGTGAGGTACGTGAGTCCCACGTCACACAGGAACTGCGTGCGCGCGCGCGCCTCGCGCAGCACGGTTTCGGCGACGGCCGCGTCGCGCGGCGGCAGCGTGAGCGATGCGAGCCAGCGGTGCAGGGCATCGACCGGTTCCACGGCCACGTCGCTGATGCGACGGCCCGCCACGCGCACGGCCAGCGCGTCCGGGTGCAGGCGCGTGCCTTCGCAGGCCGTGCAGGTGTTGGCGCGCTGGTACTGCCGCAGGAAGACGCGGATGTACTGCTTGTACCGCTTCTCCTCGAGCGCCTCGAGGAACGGAAAGATTCCCACGTACGGCCGCTTCTGGCCGCGCAGCAGCTGCTCGCGCGCCGCCGCGGGCAGCCGACGCCACGGCACGTCCGGATCGACGCCGAGCGTGTGCGCGAAGTCGAGCACGAGCCGCCGCTGCTTCTCGTAGCGCGGCTTGGTCCATGGATCGATCGCGCCATCGCGCAGCGAGCGCTCGGGGTCGGGCACGATCAGTGACTCGTCGTAGCCGAGCACGGCCCCGAAGCCGTTGCAGACGGCACAGGCCCCACGCGGATTGTTGAAGGAGAAGAGCTGCGGCGTGGGGTGCGGCGCGCGCGTGCCGTCATCGGGGCACTCGAAGCGCTCGGTGAATCGCAGTCGCGAGACGGGCGTCGTGCCGTCCTGGCCATGCGTGCCCCGCGGCGGCCGCACGGGCGTGGGAAAGAGCAGCACGGCGTCGCCATCGCCCTCGCGGAAGGCGGTCTGCACGGCGTCCGCGCAGCGCGCACGGCGCTCGAGGTCCACCTGCAGGCGGTCGATGACCACGAGCACGTCCGCGTCCGCGCCCAGATCGCGGTCGCCGAGGTCGTCGAGGTGCAGCACGTCGCCGTTCACGGCCAGGCGCACGAATCCGCGGGCGCGCAGGTTCTCGAGCAGCACGTCACGCGAGAGCTGCGCGGAGCGGATGAGCGGGGCCGCCACCACGAACCGTGTGCCGGCCGGCAGCGACTCGAGCGCGTCCACCACCGACTCGACGGTGGATGGCGTGAGCTCGCGGTCACACACGCGGCAGTGCGTGCGCCCCACGCGCGCCCAGAGCAGGCGCAGATAGTCGTAGATCTCGGTGCCCGTGCCTACCGTGGAGCGCGAGGACCGCGTCGGGTTCGTCTGCTCGATCGCGACCGCGGGGGAGATTCCCTCGATGTAGTCGACGTCCGGTTTCTCCATGCGTTCGAGAAACTGGCGCGCGTACGCCGAGAGCGATTCCACGTAGCGCCGCTGTCCCTCGGCGTACAGCGTGTCGAAGGCGAGCGACGACTTGCCCGATCCGGACGGACCGGTGATGACGGTCAGCGCGGCGCGCGGGATGTCGACGTCGATGCCGGCCAGGTTGTGCTGGCGGGCGCCACGGATGCGGATGTAGTCCTTCACGGCATGGTCCTCACCGGAACAAAACTATCGGAGTGCCGCGCTAGATTCCGGCCATGACGCCGCCCGCTCCGCCCGCCGATGACGCCCGCCCCCGTGGCAACGACGCCCGGCTCGCCGCGCGGCTGGTGGGTTATGTACGGCCGTGGGCCGGCCTCGTGCTGGCGGCCGTCGCCCTGATCCTGCTGCAGTCGCTGCTGCAGCTCGTGGGGCCCCTGCTCACACGCTGGGTGATCGACGACGCGCTGCCGGCCGGCAACGGGGAGGCTGTGCTGCTCGCGGCCGTCGCATTCGCCGGCGTGCTGCTCGTGCAGTTCGGCGCCACCTACCTGCAGACGCTCAGCACCGCGCTGCTCGGCCAGCGCGTCATGCGCGACCTGCGGCAGGAGCTGTTCACGCATCTGCAGCGGCTGCCGGTCTCCTTCTTCGATCGCACGCCCGTGGGCCGGCTCGTGACACGCACCACGAGCGATGTGGAGGCGCTCAACGAGCTGTTTACCTCGGGGGTGGTGGCCGGACTGGGTGACCTGTTCACGCTCGCGGCCATCGGTGTCGTGATGCTGTGGATCGACTGGCAGCTCGCACTGGCGGCGTTCGTCGTGATTCCACTGGTGGTGATCGCCTCGCGGCTGTTCCAGTCGCACGTGCGCGCGGCCTACCGCGACATTCGCGCCGCGCTCGCTCGGCTGAACACCTTCGTGCAGGAGCGCCTGGCGGGGATTCGCGTCGTGCAGCTCTTCGGCCGCGAGGCCGCGGAGCGTCGCCGCTTCGAAGCACTCAACGACGATCATCTCGATGCGCACCTGCGGTCGATCCGCGTGTATGCGCTGTATTTCCCGGTGATCGAGTTCCTCACCACGCTCGCGCTCGCGAGTCTGCTGGTCACCAGCGGGTTTCGCGTGAGCGACGGCGCGATCACCGTGGGCACGGTGGCGGCCTTCCTCCAGCTGGTGCGGCGCTTCTTCCAACCGCTGCAGGATCTGTCGGAGAAGTACAACATCCTGCAGGCGGCGATGGCGGCGGCGGAGCGCATGTTCGACCTGCTCGACACGCCGGCGGCCGGCGGGGTCGGGGCGACGCCGGACCGGCAGGCGCGTGTGGCGCGGCTGCGCGCCGAGGGGGTCACCGTGACGTTCGAGGACGTCTGGTTCCGCTACGACGCAGCCCCCGTGGCAACGGAGTCCGGGGGGCACTCGAAGGCGGAGCCGGCGGCCTCCGAGCCGCGGTGGGTGCTGCGCAACATTTCGTTCACGGTCCGCCCGGGATCGACGGTGGCGCTCGTGGGCCACACGGGTGCCGGCAAGTCCACCATCGTGAATCTCCTGCTGCGCTTCTACGAGCCGCAGCGCGGACGGATCCTCCTCAACGGCACGGACCTGCGCGACCTGCCGCTGGACGTGCTGCGCGCGGTCATGGGGTACGTGCAGCAGGACATCTTCCTCTTCGCCGGGGACGTGGCGGGCAACATCCGGCTCTCCACCGGGTTGGATGACGCGGCGCTGGCCGCGGCGGCGGCCCGGGTCGGCGCCGACCGGGTCATCGACCGGCTCCCCGGGGGCTGGCGTCACGAACTCGCGGAGCGCGGGGCCGGCATCAGCGTGGGAGAGCGGCAGTTGCTGGCCTTCGCGCGGGCGGTCGCCGCCGATCCGGCGCTGCTCATCCTCGACGAGGCCACGAGCGCCGTGGACTCCGAGGTGGAGGCGACGATTCAGCGCGCGGTGGACACGCTCATGCAGGGGCGGACCACCATCGCGATCGCGCACCGTCTCAGCACGATCCAGCGGGCCACCGAGATCCTCGTGCTGCACCACGGCGAGGTGGTGGAGCGCGGGGACCATCGCGCGCTCATCGCGGCGGGGGGGCTCTACGAGCGCCTCTCGCGGCTGGAGCGCGGGGTGGGCGCGCGCGCCTCGGCGCCGCCGGAACGGCCCGTGCGCTTGCCAAGCCCCGCAACGACCACGTAGCTTCGGCGTAGTCGACGCGTGCCGGGCTCTTCCATTTCGATCGGGAGGCTGTCCGACATGTCGTCTCCCTCCGTGTCCGGGACCCGATCGACCAACCTCGTGCAGCTATCCGTCGCCGCCGGCACTGATGTCGGGCGAATCCGCGCAGGCAACGAAGACAGCCTCTATGCCGACGCCGATCAGGAGCGTGGGCTCTTCATCGTGGCCGATGGCATGGGTGGCCACGCCGCCGGCGAAGTGGCGAGCGAGATGGTCGTGCAGATCGTCGCCAGAGAACTCGCCGACCTGCGCGACGTCGCCAGCCAGCAGGCCCTGCAGGTCATGGCCGATGCCCTCCGCCTGGCGAATCGCGCGATCTTCGAGCGCACGATCGTGGAGGCCGACAAGCAGGGCATGGGCACCACGGCCTCGTGTCTGCTGCTCGGCCAGGCGCACTGGGTGATCGGTCACATCGGCGACTCGCGCATCTACCTGCTGCGCAACGGCGTGTTCCGTCAGATCACCAAGGACCACTCCTACGTGCAGGAGCAGGTCGACGCAGGCTTCCTCACCCCCGAGCAGGCGCGCTACCACCCCTACAGCAACGTGATCACACGATGCGTGGGGGCGAATGCCGCTGTCGAGCCGGACATCCTGCATGGCGAACTCATGGCCGGCGATGTATTCCTGCTGGCCTCCGACGGCCTCACCGGCATGGTGGACGACGCGCACCTCCAGAAGCTGATGGAGACGCGCGGCACGCCCGGTCGGCAGGTGGATTCCATGATCACCGATGCGAACCGCCGCGGTGGCCTCGACAACATCACGGCGATCGTGGTGCAGGTGCAGACGGTCTCGGTGACCACGAGTCCGCGCACCACCGGGGAACACCCCGTACCGAGCCATGGCTGACACACCGGCGCCCGCTCAGGTGGGCGCGGTGGCCGATCTCTACCTCGGCAACATCCTCTTCGCCATCGAGCGCTGCGCCCTGGCCCTCGAGGAGGAGCGGCGGGTCGAAGAGGCCGCGTTCTACCGCGGCATCGCGCGCAAGTTGGCGGAAGCGCGCGCCGCGGACCGCGCCGACGACGCCTAGTGGGTCCCGCGGCACCGCTGCCGGTCAGTCCAGCAGTGCGCGACCGCGATCGAGACGATCGCGCACCTCGCCAGCCGGTCGCGTGACCAGCCGCAGCAGGGCACCTTCCGGTACGGGCGCCCGGTCCTCGGTGAACACCCGAAGCCGCCGCGCCGAGCGATAGAGCTCGTCGCTCAGGCGGGGCAGGTTGATGGCCCCCTGCCAGCCGTGCTCGGTGAGTTGCACGATCGAACCATCGCGTCGCACCATCGGCAGGTCGAGACCGAGCATCTGCGTCTTGACCGGAAAGTCGAGCAGCAGCGCGCCAGGTGCGAGGCCAAGTTCGAGTGCGAGGGCGTCCTCGACGCGCCGCGTGAGCGGGTAGTCGGTGGCGAGCCACTCCCCCGCTTCGTCTCCCGCGAGCACCGCCGCCGGCTGCTCCAGCGCGCGCTTGTGCAGCCGGCGCCGTCGCAGGGCCGTGAGCAGCGTGCGCGCCACCGGCGGGAGCGGCAGGCCATCGAGGTGATGCAGCAGCCCCTCGTCGGTGTGCCGCGCCACGACCGACGGGTCGATCAGGCCCCCCGAGAGCGCTTCGGCCACCAGGCGCTTGTACATCGCCGTCGCGCTGCGCACGGCATGGTGCCAGTACACGTTGCGGAACATCTGGTACTTCGCGAACAGCAGCGACTCGAGCGCCGAGAGTCCCTTCTCCCGCACGCCGACATGCAGCGCGCGCTCATCCGTCGTGCCCACGACCACGAGCGAGTTGAGCAGCCGATCCACGTCGATCTCGCCGTAGGGCACGCCGCACATGTGCGCGTCGCGCTTGAGGTATTCGATCTTGTCGAGGTCGAGCGAGCCGGAGATGAGGCCCTGCAGCGGACTGCTGCTGGTGCCGGTGATCAGCGCGAAGACGCGCTCCGGCGCGTCGGCGCCGAGGTGTGTGCGCAGCACGTCGGCCACGGGCCCGCCGAGCAGCAGCGGCCGCGCAACTTCCTCGTGGTGCAGCGCGCCGATCTCCTCGAGCGCGTGCGAGAAGGGATAGTGCCCGATGTCGTGCAACAGCGCCGCGGCGCGCACGATGGCCGGCTCATCGGTGGGGACGTGGTCGAGCTGCCCCTGTTCGTGCATGAGGCGGAGCGCCTCGCCCGCAAGGTGATGCGCGCCGAGGGCATGCTCGAAGCGCGAGTGCGAAGCGCCGGGATACACGAGGAACGCCAGTCCGAGCTGCCGCACATAGCGCAAGCGCTGCACGACAGTGGTGTCGAGCAGCGCGAGCGCCAATGGGTCGAGCCGGATGTTGTTCCAGAGCGGGTCGCGCAGAATGTCCACGGGCGACCCGGTCGATCAGCGGCGAGGGCCGGCGGCCAGGATCTCGGGCTTCACCGCGTCCCCGAACTTGCGGATGTTCTCGTGGAACATGCCCGCCAGTCGCGTGGCCTGCGCGTCGTACGCCTCGCCATTCTCCCACGTGCGGCGCGGGTCGAGCACCTCGTCGGGTACGCCCTCGATCGAGACCGGCATGCGCAGCCCGAAGATGGGGTGCTCCACGGTGTCCACGCCGTCGAGCGTGCCGGCGACGGCCGCGCGCACCATGGCGCGCGTGTGCGCCAGCTTCATGCGCTTGCCCGTGCCGTACGCCCCGCCGCTCCAGCCGGTGTTCACCAGCCACACCTGCGCATCGTGCTCGGCGAGCAGCTGCCCCAGCATCTCGGCGTACTTCGTGGGGTGCCACACGAGGAACACGGCGCCGAAGCAGGCGGAGAACGTGGCCTGCGGCTCCGTCACGCCACGCTCGGTGCCGGCGACCTTGGCCGTGTACCCCGAAAGGAAGTAGTACATCGCCTGCTCGGGCGTGAGCTTGCTGATCGGCGGCAGCACACCGAACGCGTCGGCGGTGAGGAACACCACGTGCTTCGGATGGCCGCCGCGACCGCTCGGCACATGATTGCGGATGTAGTGCAGGGGATACGACACCCGGGTGTTCTCGGTGATCGACTGGTCGTCGAACTTCACCTCGCGCGAGATGGGCTCGAGCACCACGTTCTCGAGCACGGTGCCGAACATGCGCGTCGTGGCGTGGATGTCCGGTTCCTGCTCGGCCGAGAGGTTGATGGCCTTCGCGTAGCAACCGCCCTCGAAGTTGAACACGCCCTCGCTGCTCCAGCCGTGCTCGTCGTCGCCGATCAGGCTGCGCTGCGGATCGGCCGAGAGGGTGGTCTTGCCGGTGCCCGAGAGGCCGAAGAAGAGGGCCGTGTCGCCGTTCTCGCCGATGTTCGCCGAGCAGTGCATGGACAGCTGGCCGCTCTTCGGGAGCAGGTAGTTCATGACCGTGAACATCGACTTCTTGAGCTCGCCCGCGTAGCGCGTGCCACCAATGAGGATCGTGCGCTCGGCGAGGTTGAGCACGATGAACGTGCCTGTGCGCGTGCCGTGGCGTTCCGGGTCGGCCTGGAACTCGGGGGCGTGGTACACCGTGAAGTTGGGCGCGAAACTGGCGAGCTCCGCGAGCTCGGGCCGGATGAACATGTTGCGCACGAAGTTCGCGTGCCACGCATTGGGCAGCACGTAGCGCACGCTCAGGCGCGAGGCCGGGTCGGCACCGCAGTAGAGGTCCTGCACGAACAGCTCGGGCAGTTCGTTGAGGTACGCCTTCACGTCGGCGAGCAGGATGTCGTAGTGCGCCGGCGCGATCGGCTGGTTCACCTTGCCCCAATCCACGTCGGCTTCGCTCGACGGCTCGCGCACCACGAACTTGTCGTTGGGCGAGCGTCCCGTGTGCGGCGACGTGACCGCCACGAACGGCCCCATGGCCGCCAGGCGTCCCTCACCGCGGCGGATGGCCGCCTCGACGAGTTCGGGCGCCCCGAGGTTCCAGTGCACGGAGCCGGACGGGGTGAGTCCCTGCCGCGTCAGGCCATCGACGCTGCCGCGGACTGCGGATTCGGGGCTGAGCTGTGTCGCCATCGTGGTGCGACCCTCGACGAGAAGGCACCGCGCGAGCCACGTAGTCGCGCGACGCAAAGGAAAACGAAACGAAGGCGCGCGCTCGGCGGCGCCTGACGGAGTTTGTTCGGGGTGCTGCGACTGCAGTGATGCTACGGAACAAGATGGGTGGGTGACGACACCGCCTCAAGAGCGGTCACGGCCGTGGGGCCGGACTGGCCGTCACCCGCCGGCGGCGAAGGAGCGCAACAGCGAGAGCATGCGCGCGTCCGTGGCCGCCGGGGCGTCGCCCTTGGGCGTCTCGATGATGCGCGGCACCCGCTGCAGGCGCGGGTCGGTCATGATGCGGCGAAACGGGTCGGCACCAATCGTGCCCTCGCCGATGAGTTCGTGGCGGTCGAGGTGCGAGCCGAGCGCGGCTTTCGAGTCGTTCAGGTGCAGGCACCCGAGCCGTTCGAAACCGATCGTGTCGCCGAACCGGGCCCAGACGCCGTCGAAATCCTCACGCAGGTCGTAGCCGGCCGCCCAGACGTGCGCCGTGTCGAGGCACACGCCCACGCGCGACTGGAGCGCGGCCGGAATCCGGTCGAGCAGGTCGGCCATCTCCTCGAAGGTGCCTCCGAGCACCGTGCCCTGGCCGGCCGTCAGCTCCATGAGCAGACGCGTTGGGCCGACCTCCGCCTCGAGCGCCTCGATGATCCCGTCCACGTTGCGCTGCAGGCCGCTGGCGCGCTCGTCCATGTAGTTGCCAGGGTGCGACACGAGCGCATCGAGGCCGAGCGCGTGGCAGCGCCTGAGCTCCGCGCGAAAGCTCTCGATGGAGCGCGCGCGAAGTTCCGGATCGGGCGACGCGAGGTTGATCAGGTAGCTGTCGTGCGCACACTGCCAGCGCACGGCGGTGTCGGCGAACGCCGCGCGATATGCCTCGGCCTCGGCCGGTTCGATGTCGCGCTCGGCCCACCGGTTGGCTTGCTTCGTGAAGATCTGGGCCGCGCTCGCGCCGATTTCGCGGGAGCGAAGCGCGGCCTCGGCCGTGCCACCGGCAATGGACACGTGGGCACCGAGCGGTGCCGAGTCGCTTGCCGGATCGGTGGCGGCCGGGTGCGGTTGCCCCACCTCGTGGTCGGTCCACTTGGCGGGGGTCTGCTTGCGCGCGGCCGGCGCCTTCGTTGGTGCGGCGGCCGTCGCCGTCGCGGTGGCGCGCTTCTTCGCTGGGGTCATCGACGTTGGGCTCGCAGCCATTCGAGCGGGTCGACAGCGCGACCGCGCGGACGGATTTCGAAGTGAAGGTGCGGAGGCAGGTCGGGATCGGCCGCGCCGACCGTGCCGATGACCTGGCCCTTGGTCACGGTCGCGCCCTTGCGGACGTTGGCGCGCGCGAGCGACCCGTACACGGAGTAGTCACCCGCGCCATGCTGCACGATGATGGTGAGCCCATAGGTACCGATCGTCTCGGCCACCACGACTTCCCCGGCGGACACCGCGCGCACCGCCGCGCCGGTCGCCGCGGCGATGCCGAGTCCGTTCCAGCGGGTGGTGGTGTTGTTGGGGTTCACCACACGCCCGAAGCGATAGAGGATCTCGCCGTCCACCGGCCAATCGAGCTTGCCGAGGTCGGTGGTGCGCAGCGAGGAGGGCGCGGCCGGTCGCGCGTTGGGCGCGCTCTCGGCCCGGCGCCGGTTGGCTTCGAGCGAGGCGATCAGGTTCGACAGCCGTGCCTCGTCGCGCGCGAGCTGCGTCAGGCGCTGCTGGGTGCGCGTCGCGTCGCGCTGCACCACGGTGAGGCGCTGCTGCCGCTGCTCCTCGAGCGCGCGCAGACGCACCTGCTCGCTGGCCTTCTCGCTGCGGTTGCGTTCGAGGTCGTCCTGCAGGCGCACCAGGCGCGAGCGCTGGCCGGCGATCTCGTCGCGCAGCGATTCCACGCGCGCCACGAGTGTGCGATCATGGCGCGCCACCTCGTACAGGTACTTGTAGCGCGCCACCAGCTCACCGAAGGAGCGCGCGGAGAGCATCGCCTCGGCGGTGTAGAGCGGACCGCGCTTGTAGATGTCCACCACGCGCCGCTGCAGCACGGCGCGCTTGCCGAGCAGTTCGTCTTCCGCGCGCACCAACCGGCCGGTGGCGGAATCGACCTCGATCGTGATGGCGGCGAGCTGATCCTCGAGCGCACGCACGAGTCGCGACGTGGCATCGGCCTGCCGGTCGAGGTTGGCGACCTCTTCGGCCAGCGACCGGGCGCTGCGCTGCAGGGTGCCCATGCGCTGCTCGAGCTCGCGGCGCTCCTCGCGCAGGCGCTGCAGCTCCTGCTGCTGCTGCCGGAGCCGCGCGTCGGCGGACTGGGCTGGCAGCTGAGGCGCGTGCAGGGCGACACACGCCGCCACGCACAGGCCGAGCAGCGTGACCCGACCGGACGCCGACCGGAGAGCCGCGACCCGCCGGGCCACGCGGCGCACCGCGCGCGCGATCATGCGTCGCGCCAGACGGCCCGCAGGTGACGCCCGACGGACATGAGGCTGCCCACGAAGCCGAGCGCGGCGCCGGCGGCGACGCCGGCGGCGACCTGCATCGGCGAGAAGAACACCGACTCGAAGAGCGTGCGCGTGATCAGGCCGTGCGCGAGCCACGTCATGGCCACGGCGAGCAGGCCGCCAAGGGTGCCCTTGATGGTGCCTTCGATCAGGAAGGGCAGGCGCACGAAGCCGTCCGTGGCGCCCACGAGGCGCATGATCTCGATCTCGCGCGCCCGGGCGAGGATGGCCATGCGGATCGTGCTGCCGATGATGATCACCGCCACGAGCGCGAACACGATGCCGAGCCCGATGCCGGCGTACACCGCCACGGTGCGAATGCGATAGAGCTTTTCCACCCACTCGCGTCCGAAGCGCACGTCGTCCACGGCGGGGTAGGTGGCGATGCGATCGGAGACCGCCTGCACGGTGACCGGGTCGCGCGAGCCCTCGCGCAGCCGGATCTCGATCGAGCCGGGTAGCACGGAGGCGTCGAAGACGTCGCTGAACTCGGCAAGCTCCTCGCGCGAGCGCGCGAGCGCCGAGTCGGGGCTCACGTAGCCGACCTCGCGCACCTCGGGAAACGCACCGATGTCTCCGAGCAGCGCCGCGATGGCGTCCTCCGAGGTGCCATCGGCGAGGAAGGCGCGCACTTCCACGCGGTCCTCCACCTCGAGCAGCGCGGCGCGGATGTTGAGCGCCACGAGGCCGAACAGCCCGAACGCGAAGAGCGAGAAGGCGATGGTCGTGATGCCAAGCGCGCTCATGAGCGGCGCGCGGCGGAACGCGAGGAGCGCCTCGCGCAGGGCCAGGCTCATTGGTGCCTCGCGAGACGGCTGGCATCGGTGCCGTCGTACAGCAGCACGCCGCGCTCGAGTTCGAGGTAGCGGTAGCCGCTGCGCATGATCAGCGAGAGGTCGTGTGTGGCCATCAGCACCGCGGTGCCGAGCGCATTGATCTCGCGCAGCAGCTGCACGATGCCGCGCGTGGCGCGCTCGTCGAGGTTGCCGGTGGGCTCGTCGGCGAGCAGCAGGAACGGGTCGTTGGCCAGTGCGCGCGCGATCGCGACGCGCTGCTGTTCGCCGCCCGACAGCTCGTGCGGCATGGCCGTGGCCTTCGACGCGAGCCCGACCTGCGTGAGGAGGCGTCCGACCTTCGGCCCGATCGCGTTCGCCGGCGTGCCGGTGACCTCGAGCGCGAACGCCACGTTCGCCTCGACCGTGCGATCGGTGAGCAGGCGGAAGTCCTGGAAGACGATGCCGAGCCGCCGCCGAAGCTGCGGGATGTCGGCGCTGCGCAGCGACGTCGAGGAGAAGCCGCTCACCTTGACCTCACCGCTCGTGGGGCGCTCCGCGAAGGAGAGCAGCTTGAGCAGCGTGCTCTTCCCCGAGCCGCTCGGGCCCGTGAGGAAGACGAACTCGCCCTTCTCGATCGCGAAGGTCACGTCGCGCACGGCGACGCCGGTGCGCGGGTACTCCTTGGTGACGGCGTCGAGCCGCAGGACTCCGGACACTCCGCTACCTCAGCGCCTGGGCGAGGTCGGCGATGAGGTCGTCGGGGTCCTCGAGGCCGATGCTGAAGCGCAGGAAGCCGTCGGGGATTCCGATGGCGGCGCGCGCCTGCGAAGTCATCGCGGCATGGGACGTGTAGCGCGGTTCGCTCACGAGCGAGTCCACGCCCCCGAGGCTCGGTGCGTGCGTGATCAGGCGCAGGCGCTCGAGCATGGGACCGGTGGCGTCGCCACCGCCGGCGAGTTCGAGCGCGAGCATGCCACCGAAGCCGTCGAGCACGTCACAGGCGAGCGCGTGGTCGGGGTGGCTGGGCAGGCCAGGGTAGTGCACGCGCGCGATCGCGGGGTGCTGGGTCGCCCACGTCGCGATCTGCAGCGCCGACGCGTTCTGGCGCTTCACGCGCACGTCGAGCGTCTTGAGGCCGCGTTCGAGCAGCCAGAGCGCGAACGGATCGGGCGTCTGCCCCCACACCATCTGCTTCTGGCGCACCTCGTCCACCACCGACTCGGAGCCGCACACCACACCGGCCAGCACGTCGTGATGGCCGTTGAGGTACTTGGTGCCCGAGTGGATGACCACGTCGGCGCCATGCTCCAGCGGACGGAAGTTGACCGGGCTCGCGAACGTGGAGTCGACGACGAGCGCGAGGCCGGTCTCGCGGGCGAGCGCGCTGATGGGGCGCATGTCGAGCACGCGTGTGGTCGGGTTGACCGGCGACTCCAGGAAGATCGCACGCGTGTTGCGCGTGAGCGCCTTGCGCCACGCGCGGGACTCGGTGGGCACGACGGAGGTGACCGTGATGCCCATCGCCGGCAGCTCCTGGTCGAAGAGCTTGCGCGTCCCGCCGTAGATCCACGCGCTCGTCACGAGGTGGTCGCCGGGCCGCAGCAGCGACAGCATCGTGCAGGCGGTCGCGCCCATGCCGCTGGCGAGCACCAGCGACGCCTCGGCGCCCTCGAGGAGGGCCAGTCGGCGCTGCACGACCTGCGCGTTGGGCGTGTTCGCGTAGCGCGTGTAGAGCACGTCGTCGGGCATCCCGACCGGCAGCACGTGGTTCACGCTCTGCACGATCGGCTGCACGACCGGATCGCCGGGCGCCGGATGCGCGCGACCGCCGTGAATGGCGAGCGTCGCGCGGCGCAGCGCCGCGGAGGGCGAGTCGGGCAGGAGGTCGTCGGACATGCGATGAAGGTGGGGAGCGATGACGGATGCAGGAACGATCAGGTGGTGCGCGGCGAATCGAAGTCCGCCTTCAGGACACGAACGATCTCGGTGACGGTGACGCCGGCGAGGTCGCGCACGACCACGCCGCCGCGCGGCAGCGACTCGTCGAGCACGAGCTCGGCGTACTCGCTGCGACGCGGTCCCAGCACACGCACGAGCTCCCCGTCCGTGAGCAGACGAATGAGGGCGTCGTCGGGTCGCATCTTGATGAGCGGGCCGCGCTCCGGGTCGCCACGTCGCGTGGCGATGTAGCCCACCACCTGCAGCGGCGGGGCGAAGCCGGAGAACATGCCGCGCCCGATGCGCGGGGCGCCTGGCGTGTCGTCGCCGCCCTTCATGCGGCCACTCCGCTGATGCCGCGAGGCACGAGAAAGCCCTCGGCGCTGCGCATGACGAGGCGGCGGCGCCACAGCCGGTCGAGCACGTGCGTGGAGCGTTCGACCGGGGAGTCGAGCGCGCGCGCCACGTGCGGCGCCCACACCGGGCCGCCCACGCGCACGAACTCCCAGTGCCGCCGCTCGTCGGGGTCCACGCTGCCGAGCAGCGACGGCACCCCGTCGAAGTCCCACACGAGCGCCAGGGCGCGCCGTTCCAGCACCGCCTCGACCGCATCGAGATGATCGTCGCGCATGCCGCGGAAGTACACGTAGTGATCGTCGGCCGGCGCCGGGTCGGCCGCGTGCGCGGCCTCGACGTGACGCAGCAGCAGCTTGGCCACGATCTCGTCGGCGCAGCTGAAGTCGAGCAGGTTCACGCGCGAGAAGTCGATCGTGGTGATCGTGGGCGGGTTGCGCTCGGCGAGCAACGCCTCGATGGCACCGCGCACGGCCGCGCCGGTGGGGCGCGTGACGAGGTTGGAATACAGCTCGCATACCGCGCCGCGCAGCACCGTGCTCACGTCGATGTGATGCGTCATCGCCGCTCCGTGCCGCGCGCGCGCGCCGCGGGGCCGGGATCGCCCGGCAGCCGCTCCGGGATCATGATCTGCACCTGCGCGCCCGGAAACGCCGCGAGCCCCTCACGCATCGGCTCATCCTCGTCCCACGTGGGCACGAGCGCGATGCGGGCCGTGCCGCTGCGCACGCTCAGCTTGCCATCCCAGCGTGCGATGAAGCGCCGAATGCCGGCGAGTCCCTGGCCGCGACCGGCATCGCCGTGGCGGAAGCGGCTCACCGCGTGCACCACGGCCGACTCGAGCGCGCGCCCGTCGCCCCACCGGTCGTCATGGCGATGCCCCGGCGAACTCTCGAGCGACTTGCGGAACCCGACGCCGGCATCGCACACGGCGATCACCACCACGCGGCGGCCGAGCCGACGACGGAAGGTGTACGTCTGCACCGCCACCCAGCCGCCGCAGCCGGCGTGCTCGACGATGTTCTGGCACGCCTCGCTCAGCGTCATGCCGAAGCCCATTGTCGCGGCCGTCTCCAGGTGCAGCTGGCCGTGCAGGATCTCGGCGGCCTTCTGCTGGATGCGTCCGACCACGGCGTGCACGTCGTCGCTCTGTGAGACGGACGTGATCTCGAGCAGCACGTCGGAATCGTGCCCCTCGCGCTGGCGCGGCACATGCCCATGCAGGTCGAACAGGTCGGCCGCGTGCCGGAAGAAGCCCGTGCGCGCCCAGTAGGACGCCGTGTCGGGGTGCTCGGGGACCGTGAAGTCGGGACGCGTGGCGCGCGTCTGTGCCGCGGCGAGGAGGGCCGTGAGCCCGAAGGGTGAAGCCCACCGCGCGTGGCGGGCGTCGAACAGCACCTTCTGGTCGGGTGCGAGCGGCGCGAGCTGCTCGACGACGTGCTCGAACGTCTGCTCATCGAGCGACGGGGGCACGTTGATCACGGTCGTCACGAGAGGTGGAGCTCTCCTCGGAGGTAAGCCGCGAGGCCGGAGGCACCGCGGTGCTCGACGTTGCGCGACGCCGCGCGAAGCGCCGCCGCCATGGCATCCTCCAACATATCACCGGCGAGCAGCCGCGAGAAACAGGTCGCCCCCCACACGTCGCCGCAGCCGGTCGGATCGCCGTCGCCCGTGATGCGCGCGGGCACGGCGGGAAGGCGCGCCGTGCGCAACGCCCCGAGCGCGCCGCTGCCGCCGCGCGGCCCCGTGGCCAGTCCGCCGCGCGACGGCAGGTCGGCCAGCCGCACGAAGCCGGGCGCCGCCACGTACACCGCGCCCTGCGGTCCCAGCGTCACGCACAGGCACGACACCCCGGCGGCCATCGCCGTCGCGGCCAGCCGCATCGGGTCCGGCGCCATCATGGCCATCTCGTCCTCGTTCACCTGCAGCACATCGAAGCAGCCGCACCACGCGGCCACGTCGGGCAACGGACGCGGCACGCGCAATCCGTCCGGCTGCACCGCCATGACCAGCATGTGCAGGTCGCAGTAGATCGGCCCCGCGAAGTGCGCGCGCAGCAGCTGCGCCGTCTCGAGGTCGAGCTCCCAGCCGCTCAGGAAGTTCACGTACAGCGCATCGCACTGCGCCGCCTCGAGCAGCGGCTTGAGGCCCAGCCAGGTCCAGCCGGGGATGCCGCCGCTCAGGTACTCGCTGCGACGGTCCGCGTCGTGGTAGCGCAGCTCCACGCGGTTGTTCGGATAGGGCACGGCCACCAGCTCGGCGTCGGGCGCGATGTGCCGCAGCGTCTGCACGAAGGCACGCGCACGGTCGGCGAGGTCCTCGCCCACCTTGAGCAGCGGCACGATCTCCCAGTCGTCATCGAGCGCCGCGTCGAGCGCCGCCAGCGCGTACGTGATGCCCCCCCACTCCTCCACCGGCACGGCGCGCCGGTCGCGCCCGTGGATCACGTCCCACACGAACGTCCCGATCACGCCCACGCGGCGTTTGCGTGCGCTCACGGATGCCGCGCGACGAAGTTCGCAATCGCGCCCGCCACGCCCGCGGTGCCGGGCAGCTCGCCGGGCACGATGCGGCACGCGTCCACCGCCGGCTTGAACGCGCGGCGGCGCACCTCGGCGCGCAGCGGCTCGAACAGTGCCGCCCCCGCCTGCGTGACGCCGCCCGCGATCACCACGACTTCGGGATTGAAGATGTTGAGCAGGTTCGCGATGCCCGTACCCAGGAACTGCGCCGTGTCACGCACCACCTGCCGGGCCACGAGGTCGCCCTGCTCGGCGGCCTGATACACCGTCTGCGCCGTGATGCGCGACAGGTCGCCGTCCACCAGCGCTGGCAGGAGCGACGCTTCGCCACCGCCGAGCGCCTCGCGGGCGCGCGTGGCGATGGCGGGGCCCGACGCATAGGCCTCGAGGCAGCCGTAGTTGCCGCAGTTGCAGCGGCGCCCGTTGGTCTCGATCGACGTGTGCCCCAGCTCGCCCGCGATCCCCGACGCGCCGTGATAGACGGCCCCGTCGAGAATGAGCCCGCCGCCGATGCCGGTGCCGATCGTCAGGCCGATCACGTGACGCGCGCCGCGCGCCGCGCCGATCCACCACTCGCCCAGCGTGGCGCAGTTGGCGTCGTTGTCGAGCGCGGCCGGCAGCCCCACGGCCGCGGAGACGCGATCGCGCAGCGGATAGTTCACCCATCCGAGGTTGGGCGTGATGAGCACCACGCCCGTGTCGAGGTCGAGCGGTCCCGGGGCACCGATGCCCACGCCGCGGAACTGCGCGCGGGTGATGCCGGTCTCGGCGACCGTGGCCTCGATCGTCTGCTCGATCATGCGCACGATGCGCGCGGTCACGCCGTCCGCGCCGTCCTCGGCGTGTGTCGGTTCGGAGTGCACGCCGTGCATGGCGGTGCCGTCGTCGGGCATCGCGCCCACGACGATGTTGGTGCCGCCGAGATCGACACCGAGCAGGTAGGTGGCAGGAGCCATGGGGGGCAGCTGAGGGCGGAGGAGTCGGGCGCGCGGGACGGATCGCGAACCCCCGGAAGGTTAGTCGGCGCGGCGACCGTTGCCACCCGTGGGCGCCGCGGAGGGCGTCAGCGCGTCACGCGCATGACGTCGGCGACCGCGTCGATCACGCGCGCCACGGACAGCTCTTCCATGCAGCGCCAATGGCCGAGCGGGCAGGCTTGCGGGCCGTGCGCGTGGCATGGGCGGCAGGCGAGTCCCTGCACGCCGAGCGCGTCGGCGTGCGGGGCGAGCGGCCCGAAGCCCATGTCGGGCGTGGTCGGCCCGAAGAGCGCCACGGTGGGGGTGCCCATGGCCGACGCCAGGTGCAGCGGGAGCGAGTCGTTCGTCACGATCGCGCCGGCGCGCGCGAGCAGGGCGGCGGACGCGAGCAGCGGGAGGCGTCCGGTCGCATCGATGGGGAGCGCGGCACCGATCGACTGCATCCCCTCCGCGATCGTGCGCGCGATGCCGGTGTCGGCGGCCGATCCGAGCACGACCAGGCGCGCCTTCGCGGTGCGCGGATCGGTGGCGAGGGCGATGGCGAGCGAGCGGTAGTGCGGCCACCGCTTCGTGGCCCACACGCTGCCGGGTGCCACGACGAGGATCGGGGCGCCCGGCGCCACGCCCGACGTAGCGAGCAGCGAGGCCGCGGCGGCGTGGTCGTTGGACGACGGATAGAGCCGCGGGTGCAGCGGTGCGTCCGGGGCGTCGTCATCGGTCGAGGCGAGTCGCCACAACCGCTCGGCGTGGTGCTGCGTGCGGTCGAACGGAACCGCCCGTGTGTAGAGCCGCCGGCCCGCCGACGACGCGAAGCCCACACGCTCTCCGACGCCGGCGACGGCCACGAGCGTCGCGCTGCGCAGCGATCCCTGCGCGAGGTAGGCGACGGTCACCCCCCGTGGCTCTCCGCCGGCCCGTGAGCGGATGGCGCGCGCGGCGCGCAGCAGCCCGCGCCATCCGCGCGCGCCGCCCCGCTTGTCGTACACGATCACGTCGCGCACGGCCGGGTGCCCGGTCAGCAGCGGGGCGGACTGCGGGGTGGCCACCACGTCCACCGGTCCTCGGCGCGCGAGGCGCGCGAGGAGCGGCGTGGTGAGCACCATGTCGCCGAGGAAGGAGGTCTGAACGACGAGCGACGTCACGCGGGCGCGGGTCGGCTCAGTCGACCTGCAGGACGGCGAGGAACGCCTCCTGCGGAATCTCCACGCTGCCCACCTGCTTCATGCGCTTCTTGCCCTCCTTCTGCTTCTCCAGGAGCTTGCGCTTGCGCGAGATGTCGCCGCCGTAGCACTTGGCGAGCACGTCCTTGCGGAGCGGCTTCACGGTCTCGCGCGCGATCACCTTGTTGCCGATCGTGGCCTGGATGGCCACCTCGAAGAGCTGCCGCGGAATGAGCTCCTTGAGCTTCTCGGCGATCTTGCGCCCCCACTCGTACGCCTTGTCGGCGTGCGTGATCACGGAGAACGCGTCGATCGGGTCGCCGTTGATCAGCATGTCGAGGCGCACGAGCTTGCTCGGGCGGTACTCGAGCATCTCGTAGTCGAGCGAGGCGTAGCCGCGGCTCACCGTCTTGAGGCGATCGAAGAAGTCGAGGATGATCTCGCCGAGCGGAAACTCCCAGTCGAACTCGACGCGCGCGGTGTCCACGTACGTCATGTTCTTGTAGATGCCGCGCCGCTCGGTGCCCAGCGTCATGATGGGGCCGATGTACTCCGTGGGGCACATGATGCGCGCCTTCACGTACGGCTCCTCGATGCGCTGGATCACGACCGATTCGGGCATGAGCGCCGGGTTCTCCACCAGCTCCATCGTGCCGTCCGTGCGGTACACGTGGTACTCCACGCTGGGCACGGTGGTGACGAGGTCGAGGTCGTACTCGCGCTCGAGCCGCTCCTGCACGATCTCCATGTGCAGCAGCCCGAGGAAGCCGCAGCGGAAGCCGAAGCCGAGCGCGGTGGACGTCTCGGGCTCGTACTGCAGCGAGGCGTCGTTGAGCTTCATCTTCTCGAGCGCGTCGCGCAGCGTCTCGTACTGCGTCGTGTCGGTGGGGTAGATGCCCGCGAACACGAAGCTGCGCACTTCCTGGTAGCCGGGCAGGGCCTCGGCCGCATGGTTGGTGGCGTCGAAGATCGTGTCGCCGGCGCGCGTCTCGCGCACGGAGCGCACCGAGGCCACCACGTAGCCTACCTCGCCGGCGCCGAGCGAAGGCACGGGCGTCTGGCGCGGCTGCAGCGATCCCACCTCGCTCACCTCGTACACGTTGTCGGACGTGCCGAAGGTGATCTTCATGCCCTTGCGGATCTCGCCGTCCACCACGCGAATGGACGGGATGGCGCCGCGATACTTGTCGTAGTACGAGTCGAAGATGAGGGCGCGCAGCGCGCCCTTGGGGTCGCCCTTGGGCGGCGGCACGCGCCGCACGACCTCCTCGAGGAGCTCGGGAATGCCCAGCCCTTCCTTGGCGCTCACCGAGAGCACCTGATCCGGCTCGCACCCGATCAGCGCCACGATCTCGTCGCGGCGGCGCTCCGGCTCGGCGCCCGGGAGGTCGATCTTGTTGAGCACCGGGATGATCTCGAGGCCGGCGTCGAGCGCGAGGAACAGGTTCGACAGCGTCTGCGCCTGGATCCCCTGCGAGGCGTCGACCACGAGGATCGCGCCCTCGCAGGCGGCGAGGGACCGCGAGACTTCGTAGGTGAAGTCCACGTGGCCCGGCGTGTCGATCAGGTTGAGCTCGTACGTGATGCCATCGCCGGCGGCGTAGGCCATGCGCACGGCGTTCAGCTTGATCGTGATGCCGCGCTCGCGCTCGAGGTCGAGCGTGTCGAGCACCTGCGCCTTCATCTCGCGTTTCTGCAGGGTGCCCGTGTATTCGATGAGCCGGTCGGCCAGGGTGGACTTCCCGTGGTCGATGTGGGCGACGATGCAGAAGTTGCGGATTCGGTCGAGCTGCACGGACGAGTGACGCTGTGGGACGGAGCGGGCGCCGAGGCACCTGCTGGCAGCTCGGTCACGGGCAGACGCACCGTGCAGAGCCTAGCCGTGGAAAACTAGCGGCCCCACCCGCAGTTCCAAGCAGGTGGGGCCGCATTCATGCGTGATGGCCTGAAGTCGGCCGGTGGTGCGTCAGAAGGGGCGACCCGAACCGCCGCGTCCGCCGGCACCGCCACGTCCTTCGCCGCCGCCGCGCGCCTCGCCGCCGCCGCTCATGCTGCCGGAGCCCACGGCGCCGCCGGACGAGACACCGCCGCCGCTGCTGCCACTGCCGGAGCCGGCGCTGCCGCCCCGTCCGAACGAACCACTGCCACCCGGCCCACTTCCCGGGTTGTAGCCGCGGTAGTCCGTGGCGCGAAGCCCGCGCCCCTGCTGCCCGGAAGCGTTCGTACCGTTCGCCAGCACCTGACCGGCACGCACCCGCTCGAAGGCATCCACCACCGAGCCGGTCCGCCCGGCCATGCGCTGCGCCGAGAGATACGCCATGACCGTGGCGATCTCCTGCCGCTTCACGAGATCATAGTTGGACTCGCGCGTGAGCGGGCCGCGCGCCTCGGTGGCCGTGCCGCCGCGCAGGGACTCGCCACGTGCCGTCGCCACGCGCGTCACCGCCTCGGCCCGCCGCTGCATGTCGCGCGGCGACGCCGGCACGATCTCCACGCCCGGCACGACGGGCGGCTTGGCCTCTGGATTGCGATCGGCCGGCGGCGGGGCGATCGGCCCATCGTCCGGCCCCTCTTCACCCGGCGGCGTGACCGGCACGCCCGGGTTGTACGCCACGTTCATCAGCTCCAAGTACCGGAACTGGCCACGCAGCGGGTCGCATACCGCCCCGAAGGTGTTCCAGAGCCCCATGTTGATGGAACGGCTGAAGTAGCTGTTCGGCATCATCGCGGCCATGAACCAGAACGGCCCTTCCCATTGGAAGTTGCGGTAGCGCTGCTCGATCATCCAGCTCGTTTCCAGGATCGAGACGGGGCCGAACGACTGCCACAGGAATTGGTTGAACCGGTCGGAGTACGGCGAGTTCATGTTGTAGCCGCAGCTCTGGAGCGCCGTGTAGGCGAACGTGGGCACCTGCGCGAACACGCGTCGCGTCGCGACCGTGTAGGGCATGTCGGCGCTGCCGTAGATGAGCTCGGCGATGCCGCGCACCGTCTCGTCCAAGCCGGCACCGGGCATCACGCTGAACTGGTAGTCCCACCACTTGCCGTTGTCGGTGAAGGCCGCGAGGTCGGGGGCCATGTCCGATGCGAAGGCCACGATCTCCGGAATGCGCAGCTCCGCAGTCCGGATGAACGCGGCGTCCGCACTCGGCAGCGGCACCCGCACGATGCGGTCGGCGCGAGCGAAGCCGCGATCCTTGGGCGACGCGGGGTACACGATGCGCGCCCGGTGGTCGGCGCCGATCTCGAGCACCACGAGAAACGCATCGCGGTCGAGTCGAACGCTGGCGGCGCCCCCGAAGCCGGCGTTGCCGGTTCCCGGCATCTGCGACAGGCGCACCACAGGCAATCCCTGCTGTGCGACGGCTGGCAGGGCGCCGAACAGGGTCGCGGCGAAGGCCGCAGCCGCCGCGAGGCGACGAGGTGCCCGGCGTCGGGCGGTGGGCAGATGGGTCATGATGCGGCCCTCGGGTGGGATGACGCGGCCAGACATTGCTGCAGCAAACATAGGTCCATACACGGGATCCACGCCAATGATCCGCGTCGATGCGCCGGGGCAGGTCGCCGATGAGGGACCGTTTGCCCCACCGCGTCGCAACGCTCCGCGCCGCGCAACCGTACCGGGGGACACGCTGGCGATCGCGGTCGCGTCAGCGCGCCCCTTGGTCTCGCTGCGCCCGATCGCCACCTTTAGCGACTGCATGTCCTCCCCACGAGCCGACCTCCTCGATCCGTCGGCGATCAGCGCGCTTGGCCACCTCGAGATGGTCGCGCGCTGGGTCGTCGACGGGTTCCTCACCGGACTCCACCGTTCGCCCCGCAAGGGCTTCTCGGTGGAGTTCGCGGAGCATCGGCCCTACCAGCCGGGCGATGACCTGCGCTATCTCGACTGGCGCATCGCAGCGCGCGCCGATCGCTGGGTGGTCAAGCAGTTCGAGGAGGAGACGAACACACGGGCCATGCTGGTGCTCGATGTGAGCGCCTCCATGCGCTGGACCGGTGCCGCTGGACGGCTCACCAAGCTGGCCTACGCCGAGCGGCTGCTCGGCGCGCTCGCGCTGCTCTTCCTGCGTCAGCGGGACGCGGTGGGGCTGGTGCGCGCCGACACCAGCGTGCGTTCGGTGGTGCCGCCGAGCTCCCGCTCGGGGCAGTGGTGGCGCCTCGCCGCCGCGCTCGCCGAGGCGGGGGGCGGCACGGGCACCGACCTCGCCGCGGCGCTCGGGCAGGCCGCGCACCTCACGCGCCGCCCCGGGTTCATCGTGCTGGTGTCCGACCTGCTCGTGGACCAGGCGCCGGTGCTCGAGCAGCTGCGTACGCTGCGCGCGCGGGGCCACGAAGTGCTCGTGCTGCAGGTGCTCGATCCGCTCGAACGCGACTTCCCCGACGGTGCCGAGGCGCTGTTCACCGATCCCGAGAGCGGCGTCGCCGTGCCGGCCACGCCGGGCGAGATCCGCGCCGAGTATCAGGAAACGGTGCGTCACGCCCTGGCCGCCTGGCGTGAGGGCGTGCTGCAGGTGGGCGCGCGCTACGCGCTCGCCATGACCGACGAGCCGTTCGGCCTGCCGCTGCGCGCGCTCGTGCGCGCCTCCGGGCGCGGCCCCATGCCGATCGCGTGACCTTTCTCGCCCCGTTCTTCCTCACGCTGGTGGCGCTGGCCGGCGTCCCGCTGCTGGTGCACCTCATGCGCCGGCGCGTGACGCGTCGCGTCGAGTTTCCCGCGGTGCGGTTCCTGCTGCAGACGGAGCGCGAGCACGATCGCGAGCGCACCGTGCGCAATCGCCTGCTGCTGCTGCTGCGCCTGCTCGCCGTGCTGGCGCTCGTCGCCGCCGTGGCGCGGCCGGTCGCCCGTTTCTTCGGAGCCGGCCATCCGCCCATCGCGGTGGCGCTCGTGCTCGACCAGTCGATGAGCACCCGCGCCGTGGTGGAAGGGCAGACGGTGTTCGCGCGCCTGCAGGCCACGGCGCGTGACGTGGCCGCGTCGCTCACGCCCGAGGATCGGGCGTGGCTCGTCACCAGCGAAGGGGTCGTGACCGCCGGTGACGCCGCGGCCCTCGTGGCCGCGATCGACGCGCTCGAGCCCGCGAACGGGCGCGGCGACCTCGAGGGGGCGCTGCGGCGCGCGCGCACGCTCGTGGACGCGGGGCGGCCGCGCACGCCGGTTGTGCTCGTGCTCACCGATGGCCAGCGCACGGCGCTCGCGTCCGAGCCGGCCACGCTTCGCCTCGACGACGTGGCGCTCGTGGTGCACGCGCCCGACCTCACGCGCCCACCCAACCGCGCCGTGCTCGCGGTCGACGTCGAGCCCACGCGCTGGGTGCCGGCGGGGCGACTCGCCGTCACGCTGAGTGGGGCCGACTCGGTGCCGTGGCGCGCCACGCTCGAATCGCGCACCCTCGCGCGTGGCACCGCGCCGGCCGCGCCGTTCGAGACACCGGCCCGCGTCGACGCCGCCGCGCAGGCGGTGGACACAGGTTGGCTTGCCGGTCGTGTCGAAGTCGATGCCGACGAGTTCCCCGGCGATGACGTGCGGCATTTCGCGGTGCGGGCGGCGCCGCCCGCGGCCGTGTCGGCGACGCGCTCGGCGGGACCGTTCGTGGCCGCCGCGCTCGAGACGCTCGTGGAGGACGGCCGGCTGCGGCGCGCGACGCCCGCCGATCGCTCGCCGGTGACGATCACCGGCGCGGCCGACGAGGTGCGCGGCGTGGCGGTGCGCCTCGCGCCCGACGATCCGCTGCAGGTGGGCGCGGCCAACCGCGTGCTCGAGCGCGCGGGCATTCCGTGGCGCTTCGGTGCCCCGCTGCGCGACACGGTGGCCGTGCGGGCGGTGCGTGCCGACAGTGCGCGACTTGGTGGCGTGGCCCTCGAAGGGGCCACGGTCACGCTGCGCTATCGCCTCACGCGCGTGAGCGGTGCCGCCGATTCCGGCGAGGTGCTGGCGGTGGCGGGCGCGTCGCCGTGGCTCGTGGCCGGCACCGGCTACGCGTTGGTGGCCTCGCCACTCGCGCCCGGCGCGACCACCGCGCCGCTGCAGGCCAGCTTCGTGCCGTGGCTGCGTGATCTCGTCGGGCAGCGTCTGGGCGACGATGGCGTGCTCGTGCAGGCCGTCCCGGGCGACACGATTGCGCTGCCGGTGGAGATCGATTCGCTGCGCGCGCCCGAGGGCACCACGCGAGCCGCCTCGAGCGTTGGGCTGGTCGTGCCGGCGCAGCCCGGCGTCTACCTGCTGCGGCGGGGCGCGCGCACAGTGGGTGCGCTGGTCGTGAATCCGGAACCCGGGGAGTCGAACGTGGTGGCGTGGGGCGAGGCGGTGTGGCGCGAATCGTGGTTGGACGGCACGGCACGCATGGAGCCTGAGGGCGCGCGCGTGCGTGAGGCCGTCTTCGATCGCGCTGGCGGTCGATCGATCGTCTGGCCGCTCGTGCTCGTGGCGTTGCTGGCGCTCCTCCTCGAGGCGCTCGTTGCCCGTGGCCTCTTCAGCGCGCGAGGCAGCTGAGCATGGGACTGCCACGCCTGATCGACGTCGTCGCCAGCCTGCCGGGCTACCACGACACGCGCGCCGCCCTGCCGGGCGCAGGGGCCACGTTGCGCATCGGCGGACTCGCCGGTTCCTCGGACGCGGTGCTCGTCGCCGCCCTGGCGCGCGACCTGCCGCATCGCGTGTTCGTGGTCGTCTCCGACCAGCTCGCCGATGCCGAGCGGTGGCTGGCCGACCTGGAAACGCTGCTCGACGACGTGCCGGTGGCGCTGTATCCGCCGCGCGAAGGCTTCGGCGAGGTCGAGCCGCACGCCGAGGTGGCGGGCGAGCGCGTGGAGACGCTCGAGCGGCTCGGACGCGGTGCCGTGCGCGTGCTGCTCACCACGTCGCGCGCGCTGCTCGAGCGCACCTCGTTGCCGAGCGCGCTGCGCGGTGCGCGGCTCGAGATCCGCAAGGGCGACGTGCGTCGCCCGGAGGACCTCGCGGCGCATCTCGAGTCGATCGGGTTCGAGCGCGTGCCCATGGTGGAGGACGTCGCCCAGTTCTCGGTGCGCGGCGGCATCTTCGACGTGTACAGCTTCGGCATGGCCGATCCGGTGCGCCTCGAGTTCTGGGGCGACGAGGTCATCGAACTGCGGCACTTCGACCTCAACTCGCAGCGCACCACGCGTCCGGCCGACCTCGCGCTCGTGCTGCCCGTCGATGGTCGCGTGCGCGAGTCGGCCGGCGGCTCCGAGCGCATTTCGCTGCCGGAGCTCTTCGGGCCTGACACCTTCGTGGTCGTGCCGGCGGGCAGCAGCGTGCAGCCGGAGCTGCAGCGCACCTGGGAGGAGAGCGCGCACCACATCGACCTGGCGCGCCGCCGCGGCGAGGAAGCGCCCCCGCGCGAGGCGCTCTTCCGCTCGCCGCAGGAGGTCGGGCAGGCGCTCGCGCGCTTCGCGACCTTCCGCTTGCTGCCCACGGCGGGCAGCATCGCGCGCCGCACGGAACGGCGACTGCGCGACGAGGAGGCACGTCCTGCCGTGAGCGACGTGCCGGTCAGCAACCCCGACGTCAGCTTCGCGATCGTCGCGCCGGAGTCCATCTCGCGCGACCTGCGTGTGCTGCGTCGGCTCACGCGCACCGATCCGCCCACCGTCATCCTCTGCGACAACGCGGGGCAGGCCGAGCGGCTCGACGAACTGCTCGGCGAGGACGGCCCCGTCGCGGCGGCGCTGACCATCGGCGTGCTCGACGGTGGCTTCGTCGTGCCGGGCAAGCTGCGCGTGCTCACCGACCACGAGATCTTCCGGCGCGATCGCCGCCTGCGCCGCGCGCGGCGGTACGGCACGGGCGCGGCGCTCGACACGATCGGCGCGCTCAAACCCGGTGATTACGTCGTGCACCTCGAGCACGGCATCGGCATCTATCGGGGCATCGAACGCGTCTTCTTCCGCGAGCAGACGATCGAGGCCGCCGTCATCGAGTACGAGGGCGGTGACCGCCTGAACGTGCCGCTCTATCGCGTCGATCAGATCGAGCGCTATCGCTCGGCGGGCGACGTGGGCGGCGATGCGCCGCCGCCGCGGCTGCACAAGCTCGGCGGCAAGAAGTGGCAGCAGCAGCGCGACAAGACGCGCACGGCCATCCTCGAGATGACGCAGGAACTGCTGGAGCTCTACGCCCGCCGCAAGGTGGCGGCGCGGCCGCCGCACTCCGCCGACGGGCCGTGGCAGCGCCAGCTCGAGAGCTCGTTCCTGTTCGAGGACACGCCCGACCAGCGGAAGGCCACCAACGACGTGAAGCAGGACATGGAAGGCGCGCGCCCCATGGACCGGCTGCTTGTCGGCGACGTGGGGTACGGCAAGACCGAGATCGCGATCCGCGCGGCGTTCAAGGCTGTGCAGAGCGGGCGGCAAGTGGCGGTGCTCGTGCCCACCACCATCCTCGCGGAGCAGCACGGACGCAGCTTCAGCGAGCGCCTCGCCGACTTTCCGGTGCGCGTCGAGGTCATGTCGCGCTTCCAGACGCCCAAGCAGCAGGCGGCCGTGGTCGCGGAGCTCAACAATGGCAAGATCGACATCGTGATCGGCACGCACCGCCTGCTGAGTCCCGACGTGCAGTTCAAGCAGCTCGGGCTGATCGTGGTGGACGAGGAGCACCGCTTCGGCGTGAAGCACAAGGAGCGCCTCAAGCAGCTGAAGCTCGAGACCGACGTGCTCACGCTCACGGCCACGCCGATCCCGCGCACGCTGCACCAGTCGCTCGCCGGCCTGCGTGACATGACGCTCATGCAGACGCCACCGCGCGACCGCTCCCCCGTGCTCACCTTCGTGGAGCCGTGGGACGACGGTCTGCTGGAGGAAGGGATCTCGCGCGAGCTCGACCGCGGGGGCCAGGTGTTCTTCGTGCACAACCGCATCGAGACGATCCAGGCGATCGCCGACCATCTGCAGCGCCTGGTGCCGCGCGCCCGGATCGCGGTGGGCCACGGGCAGATGAAGGAGCGCGACCTCGAGGCGGTGATGAAGCAGTTCGTCGAAGGCGAGGTCGACCTGCTGGTGTCCACCCTCATCGTGGAGAGCGGCCTCGACGTGCCGAACGCGAACACGATGTTCGTGAACCGGGCCGATCACTTCGGCCTCGCGCAGCTTTACCAGCTGCGTGGCCGCGTGGGGCGTTCGCACCGTCGCGCCTACTGCTACCTGATCGCGCCGGACCAGATCGACGAGGATGCCGAGCGACGACTGCAGGTGCTCGAGCACCACACCGAACTCGGCTCCGGGTACCGCGTGGCGCTCAAGGACATGGAGCTCCGCGGCGCGGGCAACCTGCTCGGCGCCGAGCAGTCGGGGTTCGTGCACTCGGTGGGCTTCGACCTGTACCTGCGCCTGCTCGACGAGACGGTGCGGCAGCTGGCGCAGGGCGAGGGCGCGCGTCCCTTCGTGCCGGCCGACGTCTCGCTCGACCAGCCGGCCTACCTGCCCGACGACTACATCCCGGCGCAGGACGCCAAGCTCGACGTGTATCGACGCCTCACGGCCTGCCGGACCGCCTCGGCCATCGACGACCTGCAGGCGGAGGTCCGGGACCGCTTCGGGCCGCTGCCGCCCACCGCGGAGGCGCTGTTCGCGAGCAGCCTGTTGCGGGTGCTGGGCGCGGCCATCGGGATCGACGGGGTGCTTGTGCGTGGGTCCGATGCCCGTGTTAACTTTCGCGCCGATGCGGTGCCTCGCCTGAAGGGGCTCTCTGCCGCCTTCCACGATGTGCAGTTCCAGGTCGAGGTTCGGCGCACGTCGCCCCTCGCGCTGAAGCTCGTGCGAGTCGGCGGCGCAGAGATGCTGGACGGCCTGGTGCGCGCCTTGCGCAGCTTGACCGTCTGAATCCGTACAACTGCGTTCCTTCCTCACTGTCGGGCGGCGGCCACTCCGGTCGGCCTTCCCGTCCTTCGCTCGGATTGTGGAGTCCTATCATATGAAGCTGTCTCGGGTTCCTGCCATGGTGGTCCTGTCCGCCGCGGCGTTCGTGGTGGCGTGCGGCGCGGCGGGTGGCGTCGGCACTGCGGCGAAGGCCGGCTCGCAGGAGCTGACCGCCGATCGGCTCGCGGAGATCATCGCCAGCTCGCAGGCGCCCCTCGAAGTCGACGTGGCGCGCAGCGTGGCGGAGCTCTGGATCAACTACCAGCTCGCTGGCGTGGCGGCGGCCCGGTCCGATACGGTCACCGATCCCAAGGTCATGGACGCCGGCCTCTGGTCGGCCATCGACAACATGCGCGTGAAGGCGCTCTACGACAGCGTCTCGAAGACGTGGACCGCGAGCAGCACGAGCTCCGATGAGGAGCGCTTCAATGCTGGTGAGTTCATGTCGGCGCGTCACATCCTGGTGCAGGTGGGTCAGGATGCGACGCCCGAGGCTGTGGAAGCCGCCCGCAAGAAGGCCGAGGGCATCCGCGCCGAAGCCACCCCTGCGAACTTTGCCCGCCTCGCCGCGCGCAGCGACGAGCCCGGTGCCGGCGATCGCGGTGGTGACCTGGGCGTGTTCACGCCGGGCACCATGGTGCCGGAGTTCGAGGTGGCGGTGCTCGCGCTGCAGCCGGGCGAGATCTCGCCGGTGGTGCGCACCTCGTTCGGCTTCCACGTGATCTACCGCAAGCCGTTCAGCGATGTCGCCACCGAAGTCGCGCAGCAGGCGCAGCAGCGCAACATGGTCGTCGCCGAGAGCACGTACCTGGCCGACATGGAGACGTCCGCCGGCGTGAAGCTCTCCGATGACGCCGTCACGCTGGCCAAGGACGCCGCGCGCAGCCCGCTCGGTCTCCGCGGCAACAACAGCACGGTGGCGCAATACAAGGGCGGCAAGCTCACCGCGTCGCGCCTCGCCGACTGGGTGGCGGCCTATCCCCCCCAGGCGCAGATCCGTCCGCAGCTGATGAGCGCGCCAGACAGCGTCGCGCAGCAGTTCGTGCGCCAGATCGTGCGCAACGAGCTGCTCCTGCTCAAGGCCGACAGCCTCAAGTTCATGGTGAACGAGGACGAGGTCGGCAATCTGCGCCTCGCTTTCCGCAACAACCTCACCATGGCATGGACGACGATGGGCGTGGAGCCGGGCATGCTCGCCGACTCGGCCTCGTCGCCCGGCGATCGCGAAGCGCTGGCCGGTCGCAAGATCGAGGCCTACTTCGACAAGCTCGTGAAGAACGAGGTGCAGTTCGCCGACGTCGCCTACCCGGTGGCCCGCGCCCTGCAGACCAAGTACTCGTTCTCGCTCAATGACGCGGGCCTCGAGCGCGCCATCGAGAAGGCCCGCCAGATCCGTGCGGCCGCCGACTCGGCGGGCGGTGCCGCGCCGGCCGCGCCGGGTGCGCCGACCGCGCCGCCGGCTGGTGACAGCGCGGCGGCCGCAACGCCTCCAGCGCCCTGATTCTGCGCGGCCTCGCGTTCCTGCGCAGGGACCGTCCCAATCGGACGGTCCCTGCTGCATTTCCGGATTGCCGTCGGACCCGCCTACGATTTCCCGGGTAGATTTTTCCCATGCGCATGATTCTCGGTTCGCTCTCTCGTCGCCCGCGAGCCCTCGCCGGGCTGCTCGGTGCCGTGTCGGCGACGCTCGCCGTCGCCCCGCTCGCGGAAGCGCAGGTCGCCCCCCAGCAGCGCCCGGCCGGCCAGTCGCTGTCGGCCCTGCCGCTCGACCGCATCGCCGCCGTGGTGGGCACCAAGGTCATCCTCGTGTCCGACATCGAGGCGGCCGTCGTGGCACAGAACATTCAGGTGCCACCCGACTCGGCTGCGCGCGCCGAACTGCTGCGCGCCGTGCTCGGCCAGCTCGTCGACGTCGAGGTGCTCGTGCAGCGCGCCGAGATGGACACCGCGCTGACCGTCGATGAGGACGAGATCGGCGCGATGGCCGACGAGCAGGTGGCCAAGGCGCGCGCCAACTTCCCCGGCGACCAGCAGTTCCGCGCGGCGCTCGTCGAGGCCGGCTTCGGTACGCCCGACGAGTACCGCAATCGGCAGTTCGAGCAGATCCGGCGCGATCGGTTGCAGAACAGCTACATCGAGAAGCTCAAGCGCGACGGCAAGTTCACCACGGTCAACGTGAGCGAGAAGGACGTCACCGCCGAGCTCGAGCGACAGAAGGACAACCTGCCGCAGCGGCCCGCCACCCTCGGCTTCCAGCAGATCCTCATCCCCACGCTGCCCGGCGAGGAGTCGCGCGCCCGTGCGCGCAAGACCATCGATTCGCTCTACGAGCGGCTGCGCGACAAGCCCATGGATTTCGAGGAGGTCGCGCGCGCCGTCTCGCAGGACGGGGCGGCTGCGGAGGGGGGAGACCTTGGGTGGAATCGCCGCGGCGTGATGGTGCCCGAGTTCGACCGCATGATGTTCATGCTCAACCCCGGCATCGTGAGCCCGCCGGTGGAAACGCGTTTCGGGTGGCACCTCATCCGCGTGGATCGGGTGCAGCCGGCCGAGGTGAAGGCGCGTCACATCCTCATCCGCGCCGAGATCGATTCCAGCGACTACGCACGGACCGTGTCGCGTGCGGACAGCGTGCGGGCCATGTGGGACCGTGGCGTGCCGTTCGATTCGCTGCGCTCTCAGTTCCATGATGAGCGAAGCGGCGAGGACGCCATCGTGCCCGAGGTCGCCCAGACAGACCTGCCACCGGCGTACGCCGAAGCGATCGGTGACAATCCGGCGGGCAGCATCGTGGGGCCGTTCGCGATCGATGACCAGGCCTCCGGCACGCGCAAGCTCGTGGTCCTGCGGCTCACGCGTGTACAGCCCGCGGGCACGATGACGCTCGACGAGGCGCGCCTCTCGCTGCGCCGATCCATGCAGCAGGCGTACAGCATTCGGCGACTGCTCGACACGCTGCGTGCGCAAACGTACGTGTCGGTGCGGATCTGAATCACGAGCCGGGCATCTGATGCTGCGGCCCCGCTCGGCTCCATGACTCGCCGCACGATCGCCCTCACGCTCGGTGATCCGCGAGGCATCGGGCCTGAACTCGTGGCGGCGGCCGTGGAGCCAGCCACCTGGCGCGCGCTGGTGGATGGCGACGACATCGTACCCTGTGTGGTGGGCGGTGCACCGGCACCGTGTGCAGTGCACGAAGTGGTCGGCGCGTGGGAGCCCTCGGGCAATGAGACGGCAGACCGCGCGCTGGCCGGCCGGCTCTCGGGGCTGGCGATCGAGCGCGCGGTGCAGCTGGCGCTGGCGGGCGCCGTGCAGGGCATTGTGACCGCGCCCATCGACAAGCGGGCCCTCGCCGACGGCGGCTTTCCGTGGCCCGGGCACACCGAAATGCTCGGCGCGCTGACCGGGTGCGAGACCACCATGATGCTGGCCAGCGATCGTCTGCGTGTAGTGCTCATCACCACGCACCTGCCGCTGCGCGACGTGAGCGATGCGGTCACGGAGGCGCAGATCGTCGCCACCGCCGAGCGTACGCGCGCAGGACTGCGCGAGCTGTTCGGCCTGACGGAGCCGCGGCTCGCGCTGTGCGCGCTCAACCCGCACGCCGGCGACGGTGGCCGGTTCGGCGACGAAGATGATCGCGTGCTCGCGCCGGCCGCGCGGCGCGCGGGGCTGGTCGGCCCGCTCCCCGCCGACACGGTCTTCGTGCGCGCGCTCCGCGGCGAGTTCGACGCCGTGCTCACGCCGGCGCACGACGTCGGTATGACGGCCATCAAGGTGGCCTCCTTCGGCAGCGGCGTGAACATCACGCTCGGGCTGCCTTTCCCGCGCACGTCACCCGATCACGGCACCGCGCTCGACATCGCGGGGCGCGGACTGGCCGATCCGGGGAGCTTCTACGAGGCGGTGCGCCTGGCGGCCGCGCTCGTGCGGCGTCGCGGGTAGTGTCGCAGGGCGAACGGGCGCCGGTCCACGCGCACGGCCATGTGCACGGCGACGCGCACGGCCACGCGCACGGCGACACGGATTGTGTGCAGCACGCGGCCGCCGAAGCGCTGCGTGCGGGGCGACCGGAGGTGCGCCGCCGGCTGACGTGGGCCTTCGTGCTCACCGCCGGCTTCATGCTCGCCGAGGTGGTCGGCGGCCTGCTTTCGAACTCCCTCGCGCTGCTGGCTGACGCGGGGCACATGCTCACCGATGCGGGGGCGCTCGGGCTGGCGTTGTGGGTGGCGTGGTGGAACGCGCGCCGGACGCACGAACCCGACGGCCTGCATCAGCGCCGCGAGGCGCAGGCGGCGTTCGTGAACGCTGTCGTGCTGCTGCTCGTGTGCGTCGGCATCGCGGTGGAGGCCGCGCATCGGCTGGGCCAGCCCGAGGCCGTGGCCACCGGCCTCATGCTCGGCGTCGCGGTGGTGGGGCTCGCGGTGAATGTCGGCGCGGCCGTCATCCTCCGGCCGGCGGTCGCCGCCAACCTGAATGCGCGCGGCGCGTACCTGCACGTGCTTGGCGACCTGCTGGGCTCCGTGGGCACGATCGCGGCGGCCGTGGTGATCGACCGGACCGGGTTCCTCGCCGCGGACTCGATCGCGTCGCTGCTGGTGTGCCTGCTGGTGCTGCGCGCGGCGGTGGGGCTACTGCGCGAGTCGGTCGGGGTGCTGCGCGCGCCGCGGATCGGCGCTCGCTGACAGGTGCCGTGACGCACGCTGCCCCATCGGATCACCGGGATCCGACGGGGCAGTGGGGGAGTGTCACGCGACCGACCGGGCCGACTGGTCCGGTCAGCCCGTGGGGCTAGGGCGATCCGGGCTCGGCCGACGCGGGATCCGGGGGGCTGGCACCGTGGTCGCCTCGGCGCCGTTCATAGTCGGGGCGCTCGGCGTACCCATACCCACCGAACACTTCACCGCCGCGCATGTAGTCGTGGCCGTATCCACGGCCGGTCGGGTAGCGCGGGGTGTTCGCCACGGGCTTGTCCTGCTCGTGCATCGGAAGCCTCCGGGTTGACGAGTGGTTCCGCTACGGTAGGACGCGGGGCCGCGGTCGGCAAGTCGGGGAATCTCGGACGGTTGGGCCACTGCCCTTGGGCGACCGGGGAGCTTATCCTTTAAGGCTATGGAAATTCGCAATATCGCCATCGTCGCCCACGTCGACCACGGGAAGACCACCCTCGTCGACCAGATGCTCCGCCAGGCCGGCGCATTCCGGGACAATCAGGTCGTGGAAGAGCGGGTCATGGACTCCAATCCGCTCGAAAAGGAGCGGGGGATCACCATCCTCGCCAAGAACACCGCCGTGCTCTGGCGTGACACGAAGATCAACATCGTGGACACGCCTGGGCACGCGGACTTCGGTGGCGAAGTGGAGCGCATCCTGCGCATGGTCGACGCCGTGCTGCTGGTCGTCGACGCCTTCGACGGTCCCATGCCGCAGACGCGCTTCGTGCTCCGCAAGGCGCTCGAACTCGGGCGCACGCCCATCGTGATGATCAACAAGATCGATCGGCCCGGCGCCGATCCGCATCGCGTGCATGACGAGGTGCTCTCGCTCTTCATCGAGCTCGAGGCCAACGATCAGCAGCTCGATTTCGTGACCGTGTACGGCTCCGGTCGTGACGGCACGGCCACCATGGACCTCGACCAGCCGCTGCAGGACCTCACGCCGCTCTTCGAGACGATCGTGAAGGTCGTGCCGCCCCCGCCGAGCGATGCCGCGGCGCCGTTCCAGATGCTCGTGTCCACCATCGACTACTCGAGCTACGTGGGGCGCATCGCCATCGGCCGCATCGAGCGCGGCACGGTGAAGGTGGGCGAGCAGGTGCTGCTCAACTCCATGGACCTCACCAAGAAGCCGGAGCAGGCGCGCGTCATCAAGCTGTTCGGCTTCCAGGGGCTCGATCGTGTCGAGATCCAGACGGCGAGTGCCGGCGAGATCGTCTGCCTCTCGGGGCTCGAGGGCGTCGACATCGGGGACACGGTCACCGATCCGGCGCACCCGGATCGCCTCGAAGGCATCACGGTCGAGGAGCCCACGATCTCCGTGGACTTCCTCGTGAACAACTCGCCCTTCGCCGGCAAGGATGGCAAGTTCGTCACGTCGCGTCAGGTGCGCGAGCGCCTGTTCAAGGAGCTCGAGCGCAACGTGGCGCTGCGCGTCGAGGAGACCGACTCCACCGACACGTGGAGCGTCTCGGGGCGCGGTGAACTGCACCTCACGATCCTCATGGAAACCATGCGGCGCGAAGGCTTCGAGTTTCAGGTGTCGCGTCCGCGCGTGATCACGCGCACCGGTGAGAACGGCGAGCGGCTCGAGCCGTACGAGGAGCTCGCCATCGACGTGCCCGAAGAGTACATGGGCACCGTCTTCGAGAAGCTCGGCCCCCGCAAGGCCGAGATGATCGAAATGAAGAACCCGGGGCAGGGGCTCGTCCGTCTGCTCTACAAGATCCCGGCGCGCGGCCTGTTCGGGTATCGCTCGGAGTTCCTCACCGACACGCGCGGCACGGGACTCATGCACCACCGCTTCCTCGAGTACGGGCCGTGGGCCGGCCCGCTCGCCGGCCGCATGCGCGGTACGCTCGTGAGCATGGAAAACGGGGTGTCGGTGGCCTTCGCCCTGTGGAGCCTCTCGGAGCGCTCGGTGCTGTTCATCGAGCCCGGCGCGCCCGTGTACGAGGGCATGATCATCGGCGAGAACGCCCGCCCCGGCGACATGGACGTGAATCCGACCAAGGAAAAGAAGCTCACGAACATGCGCTCCAAGTCGGCCGACGACGCGATCGTGCTCGAGCCGCCTCGGCTGCTCACGCTCGAGAGCGCGCTCGAGTACATCGAGGAGGACGAGCTCATCGAGGTCACGCCCACGAGCATCCGGCTGCGCAAGCGCCTGCTGCTCGCCAGCGATCGCAAGCGCACCAATCGCGACGCGAAGCGCGAGCGCGCCGGCGCCTGACGCGTACGCCCTCGGGCATCTGTGAGGAGCGGCGACCGTCCCCGGGACGGTCGCCGCTCTTCTCGTTTCGGGGCACGAGCGAACCGCCGCTCAGCGCAACCAGACCACGACGTACTGGATGCCGAGCCCGCTCTCGATTGCACGCCGGATCGCGAGGTCGCCGCCCGGCGCGCCGCAGCTGGCACCACGCGGCCAGCGCACGGCGAGGGTGCGCGACAGGTCGCCGCGCAGCGCGTAGGCCTCCACATACTCCACGCGGTCAGCCACGATGGCATCCAGCGGAAAGCCCGGCCGCGGCTGTCCGTTCACGAACAGGCAGGCCCCGCGAGTGAAGATCAGGTTGCTTTCCTGCACCGTGGGCGACTGCTCGAGGGCCACCAGCAGGTTCCGTGCGCCGGTCGCGAGCAGTTCCGCGCGCGCCACGCGCACCGAGCGCGGTGTGCTCCATCGGTGGCGCTGTGCCAGGTCCTTCCACACCCAGGCATCGTTGCGCTGCGTCCGCCCACTGTCGAGCAGCACGGCCAGTTCTGCACGTTCACCTGTGCGTACCCGGAACGACACCAGCCGCGGCTGATAGCCCTCCCGCTCGGCGCGCAACGCGCCCGTGCCACCGTCGGGCACCGCGAGCACGAAGCGACCCTGCGCATCCGTGTGCACGGAGTCCCCATCGTTGGCGAGTGGCCGCAGGCGCACGCCGCCGATGGGTTGCATCGTGGCGTACTCGCCCACCACGCCGACCACCCCCGTCCACGTGTCGCTCGCGCTCACGGCGTCGAGCGGTACGGACAGCTGGGCCAGGGTGACATCGAACCGCAGAACGCCGGCCGTGGTGATCTCCACGGGCAGCGTGCGCGATTCGTACCCGATGCGTCGCACGGTGAGCGTGTACGCGCCGGGCGTGAGGCGAGTCAGGCTGTAGCTGCCGTTGCCCAGCGTGCGCGCCTCCGCGACCCGCGCGGTGTCGGCGGAGAGCACGAGCAGCACCTCGTCGATCGGCACCCCCTCGGCGGTACGCACGGCGCCTCGCACGGTGGCGGTGCTGTCGCGCTGGGCATGCACCGCAGCGAGTGGTGCGGCGGCGAGGCCGAGGAGCAGGGTGGCGCGGCGGACGAGGCGCTGGGCGACGAACATGGATGAACTCCGGACGGTGGCAGCGGCACGGTGATGCCTGTTCGTACCCGCGCCGGGTGTCGTGTTCCACGACGGCGCACGCGGCGTGGCCACGTACCGGCGCGGCGCATAGGTTGCGGGATGCGTCGTTTCCACCTGTCGTCCGCCGGTCTCCTCACCCTGGTCGCCACCTCGCTGCTCGCGGCATGCGGAACCGCGCCGAGCGTCTCGGCGCTGGGTTCGTCGGTCGCCGGTGCGGGCGACGGTGCCGCTCGTGTGGCGGACTGGCCCGTCAACGTGCCGCTCGCCGACACCCTGCCCGACGACGAGCACGGGCGGCGCATCCGCCGAGGACGCGCGATCCTGGCCGCCACCCGCGACAGCCTGCCGGCGCATGTCGGCAACCAGCTGCGCTGCACCAGCTGTCATCTCGACGATGGGCGGCGCCCCGATGCGTTGCCGTGGGTGGGGGTGATGTCGCGCTTCCCGCAGTACCGCGCGCGCAACGCGCAGGTCAACCAGATCGGCGACCGCGTGAACGACTGTCTCGAGCGCAGCATGGTGGGCCGCGCGCTGCCGCACGACAGCGAGGCGCTCCGCGACATCGTGGCGTACTTCACGTTCCTCTCGCGCGACGTGCCGCACGGCGTACGCATTCGCGGGCAGGGGGCACCTCCGGTGACGGCCGCGGTCGGGGACCTCGCGCGCGGCGCGCGCGTGTACGCCTCAACGTGCGCGCGCTGTCACGGTGGCAACGGGGCGGGCACGCCCGACGCGCCGCCGCTCTGGGGCGCGGGCGCGTACAGCATCGGCGCCGGCATGGGGCGTCCGCGCACGGCGGCCGCCTTCATTCGCGCCAACATGCCGCACGACCAGCCGCGCGGGCAGCCGACGCTCGACGAGCAGGCGGCGCTCGACGTGGCCGCCTACGTGAACGCGCAGGCCCGCCCCGACTTCGCGCGCAAGGCGGGCGACTGGCCGTTCGGCGGCGCACCGGCGGACGTGCCGTACGGGACGGCGGGACGCGAGGCGCCGTCGCGCTGACGCCCCAGGGCGGCGCGCCCCGCAACACCACGCACCGCGTCCGCGCATCGTGCCGTTGCACCGCACCACGCGTCATTTTCCCGCCGCCAGTTGCGGGCGCACCGCCATGCGTTGATACTTGCCGACGGCGGCGCGGCGACGACACATGCGTCGACGTTGGCGACCGCCGGATGGTCGGTGCGATTCCCGTTTCTGGCGGGTCGTGGCCTCCATCGCAACGTCACTCTTCTGGAGATTCCGCTCATGCAGGAGCTGTTCGGGTCGTGGTCGTGGGAGGCGCCGGACGAGGCTCGTCGTGCGCCCGTCTGGGCCGACCCGCTCGGGACCGATCGTGCCGTGGCACTCGCCGTGTTCGGCGATGACGACGAGGAGGAGGCGCTCGACGAAGACGACGTCGACTTCGACGACGACGATCTCGACGACGAAGACGACGAGGATGACGACGACCTCGACGACGACCTCGACGATGAGGACGAGGACGACGAGGATGACGACGACGATCTCGACGACGACGAGGACGATCTGTTCGAGGACCTCGACGACGAGTTCGACGTCGATGACGACGAGGACGACCGGCCCGGTCGGCCGGTGGACGAGGACTGATCGCCACGCTCGTCTTCGTTGACGACGGGCGGTTCGGTCGTTACGATTGTAGGTCTGTCCGGCTTGGCGTTCCTGAACGTCGTCCGGACAGGGGACCGGGCCTGTAGCTCAGGTGGTTAGAGCGCACGCCTGATAAGCGTGAGGTCGGAGGTTCAACTCCTCCCAGGCCCACTCCGGTGCCCCGACGGCATCGCGACAACTGCTGGTTTTGCACACGGCCCGCCACTCGGCGGGCCGTGTTGCGTTTCCGCCCCTGTGACAGCGGTGCCGGGTCGACCGCGCAGTGTGTGACGTCGGCTTTCGCGGCAGCGTCCCCAGAGCGCAGCCCCTTGCTCCCGCTCACTCTGCTCATGTCGGCGACTCTCGATTCGATCCTCGATCTCCTCCACACGCGGGGCATGGACGACGTGCTGCTGCGCGCCGGCGAGCCGGCCTGGCTGCGGCGCGCAGAGCAGGCCGTTCCCGTCACCCGCCAGGCGCTCGTGCGCGAGCAGATCGTGCAGATGCTCGAGCACACGCGGACTCGCGCCCGTGAAGCGGGCGCAGTCGCCGGCGTGCCGGCGGCGTGGCCTACTGAGTACGCGCTCCCGGATGGCCGCCGCGTGGACGTGGCCGTACGGGACGAACCGTCGTCGGATCGTCCCCTCGAGGTGGTCTTCACGCGCCGGCAATCCGACCGCACGGTGACCGCCGCGTCACTCGACCGGCGCGAGGCCTCGGCCCATGACGAGGATCCGCAGCGTCGCGCCACCGAACGCCCGGGGGAGGCGGCCACCGCCCATCCGGGGCGCCGCGCGAGCGATCGAGGTTGGGGCCCCTATCCCAGTCGTGTCGCGGCACTCACCGAGCTCGAGCGGCTGCTGCGGCGCCAGGTCGAGCTCGGGGCTGCCGACCTGCACCTGCGCGTGGGCGAGCCGCCGGTGCTCCGGGTTCGGGGCGACCTCGAACG
This sequence comes from Gemmatimonas sp., assembly GCA_011390885.1. GTDB lineage: Bacteria > Gemmatimonadota > Gemmatimonadetes > Gemmatimonadales > Gemmatimonadaceae > JAABRT01. The sequence continues at coordinate 99,683 of JAABRO010000002.1, forward strand.
CATGGCCGGTGAGACGGCCTTCAGCGATGCGCATCTCAGCGCGCTGGTCACGTCGGCCATGCCGCAGCGCAACGAAATCGAGTTCGCCGAAGGCTCCGATACCGACTTCGCCCACGAGATCGCCGGCGTCGCCCGCTTCCGCGCCAACGCGCTCAAGGACCGCAACGGTACGGCCGCGGTCTTCCGCACCATCGCCTCGGGCACTGTCACCGTCGAGGAGATGGGGATCAGCCCCGAGGTGCAGCAACTCTGTTACCTGAGCAAGGGCCTCGTGCTGGTGACCGGGCCGACCGGCTCCGGCAAGTCGACCACGATGTGCGCGCTCATCGACCTGATCAATCGCTCGCGCAACGATCACATCATCACGATCGAGGACCCGATCGAGTTCGTGCACCAGAACAAGCGCTGCCTCATCACGCAGCGGCAGGTGGGCGTGCACACGCAGAGCTTCAAGAGCGCACTGCGCGCCGCGCTGCGCGAGGACCCGGACGTCGTGCTCGTGGGTGAACTCCGCGACCTCGAGACCGTGGCGATCGCCATTGAGACGGCCGAGACGGGACACCTGGTGTTCGGCACGCTCCATACCGCCACGGCCGCCGGCACGATCGATCGCATCATCGACCAGTTTCCCGCCGACCGGCAGGAGCAGATCCGCGTGATGCTGGCCGAGTCGCTCAAGGGCGTGGTCTCGCAGACGCTGCTCAAGAAGACCGGCGGCGGTCGCATCGCGGCGCGCGAGGTGCTGCTGGTCAATGCGGCTGTGTCGAACCTGATCCGCGAAGGCAAGACGGTGCAGATCCCGTCCGTCATGCAGACCAACAAGCGGCTTGGCATGGTGACCCTGAACGACGCGCTCATGGACCTCGTGAACGCGGGGCAGGTCGACCCGCTCGAGGCCTGGATCAAGTCGGTGGACAAGGCAAACCTCGCCGAACGCCTGAAGGCCAAGGGCTTCGACGTCATGCAACTCCAGCGGCAGCGCGAAGCCGCAAGCGGCGCCGTCTCCGCAGTCTGACGCCTGCCGTCGCGGCCGCCCCGACGCGCGGCCCCGCGCGTCTCAGGCGTCGCCGCTCAAGCGTCGCCGCTCAGGCGTCGCGCGCGCCCGGTGACGGGCAGACGAGCACCGGCACGCTCGCGCCGCGAATGATCTTGTCCGCCACACTCCCGATCACCGCGCGACGCACGCCCGTGCGGCCGTGCGTGGCGAGTACGATGCCGAACGCGTGTGTGGCCTTGGCCGCGTCGAGAACCGCGCGCGGCGCGTCGTGGTGCACCACGGCATGGGTGCTCACCCGGCGCGTTGCCGTTCGATAGCGCTCGGCGAGCGGCTCGAGGTAGCCCTCGGTGAGGCGTACCGACGTCTCCGCAATCCACGTGCTTGACACAGCGGCGATCGGCGCGTCCTCCACGCGCACGAGCACGAACTCGCCGGTGCAGTCGCCGATCAGCTGTACGGCCTGCTCCAGCGCCCGTTCCGAAAGGGCCGACCCGTCGAGCGCGACGACCACGCGGGGGAAGAGCGGTTCGTCGGCCGTGGTCAGCGTCCACTTGCGCGCCGAGCGCGTCACGAGGAGCGGCACGTGGCTGCGGCGGAGCAGGGCGTCAGTCACGCTGCCAAGCCAGAGCCGGCTCAGGCCGCCGCGGCCATGCGTGGCCATGACGACGAGCTCGGCCGAGACGTCGGCGATCGCGGCTTCGATCTCGTCCACGATCGGCCCCTCGCGAAACTGCGTGGCCGTGGTGACCCCGTCCTTCATGGCCACGCGGCGCGCGATGCGCTCCAGCTGCTGCCGCAGATGATCGCGCACGTCGTGCTCAGCCGGCTCACGCAGCGACACGCCCGCGCCGCCGGTCGCGTCCTCGACACGCGGGGGCAGCGGGTGGGCGAGGGTGAGGACGATCGACGCCCCGTGCTGCTGCGCCAGCGGCACGGCGAGGGTCAGCGCACGTTCGCTGAACGGAGAGCCATCGAGCGGCACGAGGATACGGCGGGACATGCGGCGCCTCCGGGGCGGGAGTGAGTCGGCGGGACGTCTCCCTCAGGTTGCGCATGTGCACCGCGCGTGGCTGTCGGCATGCACCTCGTGTAGTGTACGGTTTCTCCCGACAATCGACCGTCCCATTCCCCCTGACCGCATGGCTGACGACGGCGCCGCACCGCCCCCCCCGGGGACGCGCAAGACGGCGGGCGTGATCGCCCCGCCACCACTCCTGCCGGCGGCGGTGATCGCGCTGGCCGAAGGGCTGCGCTGGCTGCTGCCGCTGCCGATGGCAGCGGCGGCTGGCGGGCGGCGCCTGGTCGTGGCGGGCGGGCTGCTGGCCTCGGCGCTCGCGATCGCGGCGGCGGCCGTGCTCGAACTCCGCCGCGCACGCACGCCGGTCGAGCCGTGGAAGCCCACGCGCTCGATCGTGACCACTGGGCCGTATGCGTTCAGCCGCAATCCGATCTACGTGGCCTTCCTTGGCGTGCAGCTCGCCTACGCGTGGGGACGGAGCAATGCGTGGGGGCTGCTGCTGCTGCCGGCGAGCATCGCGCTGCTGCACTGGGGCGTGATTGCCCGCGAGGAGCGATACCTGGTCGCGAAGTTCGGCGAGGCGTACCTCGGCTACCGGCAGCGCGTGCGCCGCTGGCTCTGACGGCGATGGCTCAGCGTGGAGCCGTCGCCGGGCCGGCGCTCGTCACCCACGCGGTCCACCAGAGATCGCGCAGCATGGTGGCGCCGGCGGCGAGCCGCTCGGAGGCAAACGCCTTGTTCTCCGCCGAGCGCGTGTCGATGCCCCAGGCGTCCGCCTTGTCGAGCTGGTAGAGGCGCTCCACCTCGGCGTTGCCGCGCGCAATGTACGCGATGATCTCTGCGCGCAGGTCGGTGAGCACCCGGGGCTCTGCCGCAACGCGCGGCTGCACGTCGCCGAGCTCGATGTGCGCCTGCACGTAGGCGCCTTCGAAGCGGCTGTGGAAGTTGCGGTCGGTGGCGTAGCCGTTCGGGTTCGGGCCATCCCACCCGTTGTAGTGGATGGTCGTGTGCGCGGGGTTGGACGCGTCCGCGACGTAGTGCCCGAGCACCCCGGCGTCATCGAGAACGCGCGCTTCGATCCAGGCGCGCGTGGCTGAATCGGGCGCCGAGCGCCACATGCGGAACTCCTGCCGCAGGCGCTGCGTGAGCTCGAGCATCGCGAAGGGAAGGAAGCCCATCTTCACCGCGTCCACGCCGGCGGCGCGCAGCGTGTCGATGTACGCGTAGCGGTGGGGCGCGCGCAGCGCGGCCGCGAGCGCGGCCGGCGTCGCCATCTCCGTGTCCATGAAGTGATCGGCGTTGAACGCCCCATCGAGCGCCGGATCGAGGTCACGCTCGGCGCGCACCTTCCAGCGGTCGGGTTCGGGGTTCAAGTACGTGAGCTGATCGGTCGCGGCGCGGAAGAAGGCCGGCATGTCGGACGGCAGCGCGGTGGCCGCGGCGGTGCCGACGAGGCGGTGCCCCTTGGCCCCCCACGCGAAGAGCGAGGGGGGCACGCAGAGCGCGGCGATGGCGACGACCGAGAGGATCCGACGCGCGCGATGGCGGGAGGAGGAGGAAGGGCGAGGCATGCGCGGAGCTTAGCGTCCCGAGCGCTCCTCGGCGACGGTGCCCTGCATCGTTTCGGTCACGCGACGCTCGATCCAGCGGGCGAGCAGCGGGTGCGGGAGGAGGGGTGTGCCCTCGTACACGATGTCGAGCCCGGCGAGATCGGCCGCGAACTTCTCGCGGCTGACGCGCCCCTTCGACACGAGCACGGGGACCACGGTGACCGTATCGTTCGTGATGGCGCGCTGCATCTCGATGAGCTCGCGCACACGGCGAACCCCTTCGGCGCGCACGTCGACCGGCGCGTCATCGCGGACCATCTCCACCCGCACGTCCCGGAAGCCGGACTCCTCGCGCACACGCTCGGCCACCACGCGCAGGTTCCGCATCCAGGCCGCGTGATCCTCGGCCGAGTTGGGGCCGTGGGCAACGAGGAAGAGCGCCTTGCCCGACGCGTTCGGGGTGAGCGCCCGGGCGCGCTCGGCGAGCACCGTGGCCATCTCCGGCGCGTCGTCGAGGGCGCGCGCCACGCGCATCGGCACCGAGACGGATGGGCGCTCGAGGCCACCCATGTGCAGGTGGTGGTGCATCATGTGGTCGAGCGAGTCCGTAAGGCCGGCGAGGTAGCGGATCTGCTCGTAGTGACCGCTGTGGCTCGAGACGAGCAGCGGCACGATCACGATGTCCGTGGCGCCGTCGGCCACGAGGCGGGCCACCTGGTCCTGAAAGCGGTGCGTGGCCGCGGCGGGGCCCATGAGGTACGCCAGCTGCAGCGGGCCGCCGGTGTTCGCCGTGCGGGCAATTCGCTCGACCTCCGCATTCCAGCTGGGCTCGCCGCCATGGGCGATGAGCAGGGTGCCGACGGTGCGGGCCGGTGCCTGCGCCTGCGAGGCGGCGGCGGGGAGCAGGGCGGCGGTGGCGGCCGCGATGGCCAGTGTGCGGAGTCGGGCGGAAAGGCGCATAGGGGAGAAAAAGCGTCGGGATTGACTGCGCACCGCGTCGAGAGGGCCGGGTGCTCGGACGCGTGAGATGCTAAGCCGACACATTCACTCGGTCAAGTCTTTGTTGAGATTCGTTCTCAATCAAAGATCTTGGGCGACCGACCACCGGTCCGATCAGGTCTGCGTCGGGATCCGGATCTCCACGAGGCATCCGCCGTTGCCGGCATTGCTCATGCGGAACGCGTATCGGTCCCCGTACAGCATCGAGAGCCGGGTGCGTGTGTTCGTCAGCCCGATGCCGAGCCCATCCACGCTGGGCTGCGCGGCCAGGAAGCTGCCGCTGTCCGTCACGCGGCCGTTCAGGCCACGACCATTGTCCGAGACGAGCAGCTCGAGCATCGGGCCGACGCGTCGCGCCTGCACGAGCACCTCCTGACCGAAGCGCCCGGGCGAGAGGCCGTGCTTGAGCGCATTCTCGATCAACGGCTGCAGCACGAAGCTGGGGACCTCCACGTCGACGGCGGCCGGATCGACGTTGATGTCGATCACGAGCCCCTCACCGTAGCGCACGCGGGCCACCTGCAGATAGAGCTCGACGAGCTCGATCTCCTGCCAGAGCGGAATCGTGGACCGACCGGCCGACTTGAGCGAGAGTCGCAGCAGGTCGCTCACGGCGATCAGCGCGCGCTGGGCGCGCCGCACGTCCTCCTCCATGAGCTCGGTCACGGAGTTGAGGGCGTTGAACAGGAAGTGCGGGTTGAGCTGCATGCGCAGCGCCTCGAGCTGCTGGCGCGAGAGCTGCTCCTCGAGGGCGGCCGCCGCCCGGTCGCGTTCGCGATACCGGCGCACGTACTCCACCATGTACGCCGCGCCGAGCAGCGCCCAGTACATCATCAAGGCGAACTCCAGGTGCCGGGGTGCGCTCTGCCGCAGCGCCTGCGCGTAGCGCTCGAGTCCGACCGCCCACGGGGCGAACTGCCAGTCGAGCCAGGCCACGAGCAGCAGACTTGCCGTCACGGTGATCGCGCACGCGAGCACGTGCGTGGCCAGCCACCTGCCGATCCGCCGGCTGTCGAGCGGCACGCGGTCAACCAGCGTGAGGATGCCCTGGGACCAGAGCGCCCACGGCAGCCAGCAGGCCACTTGCCAGAGCACGGCGCGTCCGAGGGGCAGCGCCACGCCGTCGCCGCGAGCGGACAGCCAGACCACGCCACCGGCGAGCGCGCCCGGCACCAGCCACACCAGACCGAAGAGGGTGCGCGTCCACCGGCGCAGGCGCACGCCTTCATCGGCGATCGTGACCTGGGCGGTGGCCGTGGGGACGGGGGTTGGCGGGGGTGGCGTCACGCGATGAGGTTAGCGAGCATCGAGGAGGACGGGGAGGGACGCGGTCACCATCGGCGCCGAAACCCTCTACGTTGCATCGCGTACGGAGTGACGAAGGACGCTTACCGGGCACCGGAACAGGCACGACGGAGGCAGGAATGTCGAAGATGCGGGTCCTGATCGTCGATGACGAGGCACTCTCGCGCCAGCGGCTGCGGCGCCTCGTGCAGGCCGAACCCGATACCGAGGTCATCGGCGAGTGCGCCGACGGCAACGCGGCGCTGCAGGCCATCCGCGACCAGCAGCCCGACGTGGTCTGCCTCGACGTACAGATGCCGGAGCTCGACGGGTTCGGTGTGCTGCAGGCGCTGCGGGGCGAGGCCGCACCCAAGGTGATCTTCGTGACCGCCTATGACGAGCATGCGGTGCGTGCCTTCGAAGTGCACGCGGTGGACTACGTGCTCAAGCCAGTCGATGCCGATCGGTTTCGTGTGGCCTTTCAGCGTGCGCGCATCGCCCACGAACGCGAGTCGGCGGCGGACCGGCTCGGGCAGCTGCTCGACACGGTGCGTCGCGTGTCGGGGAACGGATCGGGAGCGGTCGATGCGATGGCCGCGGAGCCTGCATCCCGCCGCTCGGCGGAGCGGCGCGCGACCGGCGCGCGCGACGAGACCGATGCGGCAGACGCACCCGCCACCGGCGCGCCGTCTGGAGGGCCGCCGGCGTACGCCAGCCGCATTCTGGTGAAGCACGACGGGCGCATGTTCTTCGTGAAGGTCGGGGATATCGACTGGATCGAGGCCGACCGCAACTACGTGCGCCTGCACGTCGGGACGCAAGCGCACACCATCCGCGAGCGCATCAGCCACCTCGAGTCCACCCTCGATCCGCGGCTGTTCGCGCGCATCCATCGCTCCACCATCGTGAATCTCAACCGGATTCGCGAGATGCAGCAATGGTTCTCGGGCGACTACGTCGTGCTCCTCGAGAACGGCACGCGGCTGCGACTGAGCCGGCACTATCGCGACCAGGTGGAGCGTCAGGTCGGCGCGGCCTGAGGGCGTGCGGGCACGCTCGCGCGCGACGGGCCCAAGGTGCGCGCATGGCGCAGCGACGCCGCGAACTCCGAGACGAATGCCTCGAGCGAGCGCGGTGCACGGCCGGTCAGCGTGCGCACCGCGTCGCTCGGAGTGCTCAGGTCGCCGCGCCGAATCATGAGCTGCCAGAGCGCCCGGTCTTCGGCCTTCCAGCGCGGCGTGCCGCCCGCCAGCAGGCTGCGCACGAAGTCGGCGGGTGGGCAGTCCACGTAGGTCACCGGCGCGCCCATCGCCGAGCCCAGCGCCGCCGCGACCTCGTACGCCGAGTGTGGAGCGGCGCCGGTCAGCTCCCACACGTGGCCCGATCGGGGCGGATCGAGCGCGAGGTGGGTGAGCACCGACGCGACGTCGCGGGCATCGACATCGACGGCGAGGCCGCGGCCCTGGCAGCCGTAGAACGCATGTTGGGAGCAGAGGCTGTCCACCTGTGCGTGCAGATGTTGCATCGTGCGGTGCGCGCGCACGATGGCCAGGTGGAAGCCGCTGGTCGCGAGCCGTCGCTCCGACGCCCAGTGCCAGCGTGCGACCTGCACCGGCGCATCGGCCGCCGCGCCGGCCACCGAAAGCTTGATCACGCGGCGCACGCCGTGGTGCTCGGCCGCCGTGAGGATCCCGGCTTCGACGTCCGCCAGGTCGGGGTGCGCGCGGGACAGCAGGAACAGCGTCTCGACCTGGTCGAGGGCGAGGTCGAGGGCGCGGCGGTCGGTGACGTCGCCGGTCACCAGATCGGCCGCGCCGAACTCTTCCGCGGTGACGGCGCAGCGCGCGGGCACGAGGGCGCGCACCGGGATCCGCGCGCTGGTCAACGCGTGCGCGACGTGCCGTCCGACGAGGGTGTCCGCTCCGGTGAGGAGGAGCATGGGGCCTCCACTGCAGGGTCGGGGCCACGGGCGGGCGATGCCGGCCGCCCTGTCCTGCATTATACATCGGCAAGGACCGGCGGCCAGCGAAGAGGCCCCGACACCAACCGAGCCCACACCGTCCAACGCGGAGCCCGACATGCACCTGCGGCTGCGGCTGGCCGATCTCGCCATCCGGTGGCGCTTCAAGCGACACGCGCATCGGCCGGTGGACGTGACGTGGGCCCGCACGCGCATCGGGCGCCCGCTCTGGATGCGCCGCGTGGTCACGCCGCGCATCGAGCGCGAGGTGGTGCGCCTCGACACGCACGAGGTCGAGGTGCTGCGACCGCCCGGTCACGCGTCGGCCCCACTGGAGCGCGCCGTGCTGTACGTGCATGGCGGCGGCTACATCGCGTGCTCCCCGTCCACGCACCGTCCGCTCACCGCGCGGCTCGCGCGCGAGTGGCGTGCGCTGACCGTCGTGCCCGACTACCGCCTCGCGCCCGAACACCCGTTCCCGGCGGGACGCGACGATGTGCTACGGACCTGGCGCTGGATGCTCGAGCACGTCGGTCTCGATCCGGCCGAGGTTGTTTGGGCCGGCGACTCGGCCGGTGGCGGACTGGCGCTGGCGGCGGCGCTCGCCTGCGATGAGGCTGGCCTGCCGCGCCCCGCCGCCATCGTGGCGTTCAGTCCGTGGGCGGACCTCGCGTGCACCGGCGCGTCGCTGCAGGAGAACGCGCACCGCTGTGCCATGTTCGTGCCCGCGCAGCTCGAGGCCGTGGCGCGGCTGTACGCCGGCGACGCGTCGCCGAACGATCCCGGTGTGTCGCCGTTGCATGCATCGCTCGAATCGCTGCCGCCGCTGCTGCTGCATGTGGGCACCGATGAGCTGCTGCGCGACGACACCGTGCGCCTCGCCGCACGCGCGCGCGACGCCGGCGTGCCGGTCGAGTATCGCGCGTGGCCGGGCGTGCCGCACGTCTGGCAGTTCCTCGCGGGCTTCCTTCCCGAGGCGCGCGAATCGCTCGACCTCGCGGAGGCGTTTGTGCGCCGACATGCGCCGGCGCGCACGGGCGTCGGCGTGCCCGACACGACGCGAATCGCAGGCACCGAAACGCGCGTGCCGCACGCGTGACGACATCGTGACCGAGCTCGGCCGTGGGCGTCCCTGCTGCAACCACCCCACCTCCGCTCGACACCACGACATGATGGTCTTCCGTTCCCCTGACTGGATTCCTCTCGAACGCGCGCTCATGCGCGAATACGGCGAAGCGGCGCGCGACGCGGCCGCTGCCTTCTGGTTCGTCGGCTATGTCGACGGGCCCGATGATGTGGGGGAGCTTCGTCTGTACGAGCACTCGTCGACGCGCCGTCGCCTGGTGCTCGACACCGACGGCCGCGCCTACCGCCAGCACGCCGACCTCGAGCACTTCAGTCCGGTGGACCTGCAGGATGCGCTGGTCGACGCGCTGACCTGACGGCAGCGGCTGGGCGACGGGCTCAAGACGCGTGCTGGGCGCGTCGACACTCCGTCGGATGGACGTCCGCCCCCTCGACCCGCGCGCGCCGCGCGCCCTGCCTGCGGTCACGCCGGTGCCTCGTGCCGGCGGCGCGTCGCCGATCGCACGGGAGTTGCTCGGCAGCGGCGTGGACCTCGGCACGCTGCTCGGCGAGGCGACCGACTCGCTCATCGCGCGCGAGATGCCCTCGGCGACGGCGCTCGGCGAGGTGCTCGAACGCGCGCGCGGCGCGCTGGTGCGCGGTGCGCCGAGGGAAGTGCTCGCGGCGCTCGACGCGGACTGGGAGGGGGCCGCCCGCACCGATGGCGGGTGGTACTACCGCGCCGCCGCGCTGCTGCTGCTCGGGCTGGCCGGGGAGGCCGATCGCGTGCTCGATCAGGCGGTCGACGTCCGGCCCGGCGCGAGCGCGCCGCACTTCCTGCGCAGTGTCGTGCGGTCGGCGCTGGGGGACGCGTCGGGCGCGCGCGCCGCGCTGGAGGCGGCGACGTCGCTGCACCCGCTGCCGACAGCGCCCGGCGAACCGGCGGTCCATCCGGTGCTGCGCGCATGGGAAGCCGTGCTGCGCGCGCGTAGCGGTGATCCGAGTGGGGCATCGGCGCTGCTCGGCGCGCTCCCCGAGACGGAGATCGCGGCGCCGGTGCTGGCGTGGGCGCGGCAGGTGGTGCAGCGCACGTCGGCGGACGCCATGCGGCACGGGGCGGGGCGTGCCGCGACGGCTCCGGCCGCGACGTCACCGGCCGCGACGGCGCAGGCCGAGCCGGACGCGCAAGTGCGGCTGGACCCACTCGAAGGCGCGCTGCATCGGCTCGGGGCGCGGCTTTCCGGCGCGCCGGCCGATGCGCTGCAGGCGGACGTGCGCGCCGCGCTGCAAGCGCTCTCGCCGGCGGGGCTGCTGCGCGATGCGGCCGCGCCGGCGCGTGAGCAGGCGGTGCGGTCGGTGCTGGGCTCACTGCTGCAGCTGCTCGCCGAGCGCGCGGGCACGCCGGCGCACGGCGTGGCGGCCGCGGTACCGAGCGCCGCGCCCGGATCGCCGGCCGTGCCACCCTGGCGACGCGAGGTGCTGCTCGCGCTGCGGGAGGGACGGCTGGAGGAGGTCGAGCGCGAGTTGCAGCGCGGCGCCCACCGCGAGGCGGCGGGGGCGGTCACGGTGCTGCGCGCGCTGGCGCGTGGCGCCGGCGTGGCGGGCGAGCTCGTCGACGGGTCGCCGTCGGTGCTCGCGCCGCGCGACGACGGGGTGCTCGCCCCCGTGCGATTCGGGCTCGTGCTGCTTCCCGATCCGTGGGCGGTGCGGGCGCCCGAGCCGCGCCGCGTGCGCAGGGCACCCGCCACGCCAGCGGGTCGGGCCGCTCTCGCGGACGCCGCCGCCGATCGGCCGTCGCGCGAGGCGCGCGGACTCGTGGTGCCGGGGCGGCTGCGACTGCTGCTGTTCCTGCTGCTCGCCGGCGCAGCCTGGCTGGCGCTCCGCTAGATTGCGGGGTCGCTCAGGGCTCCGGTGCGCGCCGCGCACGGAGCGCCTGTCCGTTCGCCCCGCGTCGGCGGTCCGTCGCCGTGTTCACGCCCGAATCCGTCCCGATCATGTCCCAGCACTCCGCTGCGCCCGTTTCGGCGTTCCTGCGCCATCACTACCGGCACTTCAACGCCGCTGCGCTGATCGATGCGGCGGATGGGTACATCCGCCATCTCGACAACGGCGGCCAGATGATGGTCACGCTGGCGGGCGCCATGAGCACCGCCGAGCTCGGCCTGTCCCTCGCCGAGATGATCCGGCAGGACAAGGTGCACGCGATCACGTGCACGGGCGCGAACCTCGAGGAGGACATCTACAACCTCGTCGCGCACGATCACTACGAGCGCGTGCCGAACTACCGCGACCTCACGCCGCAGGACGAGCAGGCGCTGCTCGAGAAGCACTTCAATCGCGTCACCGACACCTGCATTCCCGAGGCGGAGGCGATCCGTCGCATCGAGAAGGCCGTGCTCGAAGAGTGGCAGGCGGCCGACCAGGCGGGGGAGCGCTACTTCCCGCACGAGTTCATGTACCGCATCCTGCTGAGCGGCAAGCTCGAGGAGTACTACCAGATCGACCCGAAGAACTCGTGGATGCTGGCCGCCGCGCAGAAGAACCTGCCGATCATCGTGCCGGGCTGGGAAGACTCCACGACGGGCAACATCTTCGCGTCGCACGTGATCGACGGGAACATCAGGAACGTGCACACGGTGCGCAGCGGCATCGAGTACATGATCTACCTCGCCGAGCACTACACGAACGTCACGAAGGACACGTCGCTCGGCTTCTTCCAGATCGGCGGCGGCATCGCCGGCGACTTCCCGATCTGCGTGGTGCCCATGCTGCACCAGGACCTGCAGCGCACGGAGGTGCCGCTGTGGGGCTACTTCTGCCAGATCAGCGACAGCACCACGAGCTACGGCTCGTACTCGGGTGCGGTGCCCAACGAGAAGATCACGTGGGGCAAGCTCGCGATCGAGACGCCGAAGTACATCATCGAGTCGGACGCATCGATCGTCGCGCCGCTCATCTTCGCGCTGGTGCTGGGGCAGTAGGGAGCACGGAGTCGTCGGGCACGGGCGCTGGCGGCGCTTCCGGCACCCGGAGGCGCTGTCCGGCCCGCACGTCGTCGTCGCGCAGCCCGTTCAACTGACGCAGCACGTCCACCTGCGTGCCGTACTGCCGCGCGATGGAGGTGAGCGTTTCGTTGCGCCGCACGACATGCGTGGTGTAGCGCTCTGGGGACGTGCGCGGCACGTCGGCACGGCCGAGGCGTTCCGCATCCTCGCGCAGTCGCCGGCGCGCGTCAGCCGCGACCGCGCGCACGGCGGTGGCCTCCGTGAGCGAGGCCAGCTGGTACGACACCGCCCGATTCGGCGTGCGGAGCCGCACTGTGGCCCCATCGTCGTTCGGCACGGCGTCCATCGAGAAGGCCGATTCGTAGGGCCACGTCTCGAGGTAGAGGTCGCGCGGGCCGGGGTCGTGCGGGCGCAGCAGCGTGAGCGGGGCCGCGCCCACGTACAGCACCCGGCGGTCGGTTGCGACCAGCAGCCCGTGCGAGAGCCGCCAGAGATCGGAGGGGCGTCGCTGCGAGGCGAAGGTGCGGGCGAACACGCGCTCGTCGGGGTCGAGCAGGGCGCTGACTTCGCGCTCGGCGGTGGCCCGAGCGATGCGGCGCGTGCCGATCGGGGAGAGCACCACCAGCGCGGCCGTGCCCGCCACCACCGCCGCCAGCACGGAGGCGCGACTCAGGGCCAGGGCGAGGCGTCGCGATCGACTACCTTCGGGGGCCACCGTCGGTTCGGGGGGCCACGGGCGCGGCGACGGCGCGGGAGGCAGCACGTCGTCGGACTCGCCGTGGTCGAACGCGGCGGGAGGTCGCGGGCCGTTCGGGTCGGGCACCATGCCGAAAGCTGCGCGACCGGCCCGTCCGATGAAAGCACACCGTGGCAGTTCCAGCAGGACCAGTACTTCACCACCTGTCGTCTTCCCATGATCCCGCGTTCACGACTGTCGCTGCTCGGACTTCGACTGCTGGTCACGGGTGTGGTCGGCATGGCGGCCGCGTACGCGAGCGCCTTCGTCGATCCGCCGGTCGCGTGCATCGGGCCGTGGCTCATGGCGGTGATGGTGCCGCTCACGATGGTGGCCACCCTGCTGCTTGGCGCCGTGCGTTCGGGGCGGCCGTCCCGCGCGCTGGTGCTCGCCTTCGCCGTGGTGTTCACGATCGTCGCGGGCGGTTTTCTGCTCGCGCTCGCCCTGCCCGTGGAGTCGGTCGACGCGCCGCTCGTGGCTGGTCTGCCGCTCCGCGCGGCCATCATCCTGCTCGGGGTCGGGGTGCTGCCGCTCTTCCTGCTGCCGCTCGTGTACGCCGCGACGTTCGATGCCGTCACGCTCGACGAGGGTGACCTCGAGCGCGTGCGGCAGGCACGTCGCGTGCGCCCCGACGCACCGGGGCAAGGTCCGGACGGCGGAGCGGCGCGGTGATCGGGCCGCTGCTGCTGAGTTTGCTGCTGCAGTCAGCCGCCCTGCCCGTGCTGCGACAGCCGGTCATCGTGGGCGTGGCGCTCGCCTACTTCGCTGTCGTGGCGGCCATCGGCGTGTTCGCCTCGCGGCGCACGCGCACCGTCGACGACTTCTTCGTGGCCGGCCGCGGACTCGGCCTGTTCACGCTCGCGATCGCCGCGATGGCGTCCACGCTGTCGGGTTTCGCGTTCATCGGAGGGCCGGGCCTCGTGTACAGCATCGGGCTGGGCGCCGTGTTCATCGTGCTTCCGGCCGCGCTCACGAACTCCATGGGCGCCTGGGTCATGGCCAAGCGATTGCGCCTGCTCGCGGAGGTGCGCGAGATGCTCACGGTGCCCGATGCGCTGGCGGCGCGCTACGACTCACGGCTGGTGCAGGGGCTGGCCGCGGTCGCGATGCTCGTGGCGGTGGTCGGGTACATGGCCACGAACTTCCTCGCCCTCGGCCTCGTCATCGACGCGATCTTCGGCACGGGCCGCGCACCGGCAATCTGGATCGGCACGGCGATCGTGCTCGCCTATTCGGTGTCGGGCGGCATCCTGGCCGGCATCTGGAACGACGTGTTCCAGGGGGCGCTCATGGCCGTGGCGAGCGTGCTCGTGTTCTGGTTCGCGCTCGAGGCCGGCGGCGGCATGGCCGAAATCTCCCGCACGCTCCTGGCGAGCGAGCCGGAGGTGCTCGGGCCGTGGGGGCGGCTCTCGCCGCTGGCGGCGCTCTCGTTCTTCTTCGTGTTCGGCATGGGCGCGCTTGGGCAGCCGCACGTGCTGCACAAGTTCTTCATGCTGCGCGATCCGCGGCAGCTGAAGTGGTACCCGCTGCTCATGACGGCGGCGCTCTTCGTGACGCTGCTGCTGTTCGTTGGCGTGGGCGTGGCCATGCGCGCGCTGGTGGCGAGCGGCGCCACGCCCGCCCTCGTCTCGCCGGACGACGCCACCCCGGCGTTTCTGCTGCAGTTCACACCGGCGCCGCTCGCGGCACTCGTGTTCGCCAGCGTGGCGGCCGCGATCATGAGCACGGTGAACTCGTTCATGAGCATCGGCGCGGCGGCGTGCACGCACGATCTGCCGGTCGCGTTCGGGCGACGGCTGGCCAATGAGCTGCGATGGGGGCGCGCCTGGACCGTCGTGCTCACCGTGGTGGCCGCGGCGGTGGCGCAGGCGTCGGGCACGCTCGTGGCCTTTCTCGGCATCTTCGGCTGGGGGCTCTTCGCCTCCACCCTCGTGCCGGCGCTGGCCATCGGCCTGAACTGGACCGGGGCGACGCGTGCCGGTGCGGTTGCTTCCATCGGCACCGGGCTGCTCACTACGCTCTCGCTCGAAACGCTCGCGTACGTCAAGCTCTTTACCTTTCCGGCCGGCGTGACCGCGTCGGCGATCGCCCTGGTCGCGTCGTTGCTCGTGTTCTTCATCGTGTCGTGGCTCACGCGCGCGACTGCGTGCACAACCCTGGCGCCCGACGTGCGCGCCGTCATGGAGGTCTGAGCATGGAGTTCGATCGCCTCGCCCCTGGTGACGCCTCGGAGTTCCGCAGGACGGTGACCGAGACCGACGTGGAGCTCTATGCAGGCATCACGGGCGACTTCAATCCGGTGCACATGGACGCCGTGGCCGCCGCGAGCGGTCCGTTCGGCGGACGCATCGCGCACGGCATGCTCACGGCCGGGTTGATCTCGGCCGCCATGGCGAACGGCGTGCCGGGGCCCGGCTGCGTCTATCTTTCGCAGTCGCTCGCGTTCAAGCTGCCGGTGCGCATCGGTGACACCATCGTGGCGCGCGTGGAGGTGCTCGAAGTCAAGCCGCGCACGCGCCGCGTGCGCCTCGCCACGGTGTGCCGCAATCAGGATGGTGCCGTGGTGCTCGAGGGCGAGGCGATGGTGCTGGTGCCGGCACCGCCGGCCGCGCCAGAGTCCACCGACTGAGCCGCGCGCGCATGTCGCAGGCGCAACGGCCGGCCACCGAGGTGTCCCGGTTCGACCCGATCGCGTGGTGGGCGGCGCATGATCCGGGGCGCGTCGCGCTGGTCGAGGCGATGAGCGGTCGCACGTGGAGCTACGCGGCCCTGCACGCACTCGCCGACCGCTGGTGCGCAGCACTCGCGCGGATCGGCGTGGAGAGTGGCGACCGCATCGCGCTGCTGGCCCGCAATCGGGTCGAGCATCTCGTGCTGTTGGCGGCGTGCACCCGATCGGGCAGCACGCTCGTCCCGCTGAACTGGCGCTTGGCGGCCCCCGAACTCGCGCGCGTGCTGGCCGATGCGCGCCCGCGTGTGCTGCTCGTCACCGAGGCCTTCTCCGCGCTGGCCGACGACGCCGCGCGCCAGGCAGGGATGGCCGACGTCCAGTGCTGCGAGCTCGACCGCGACGGGCCGCGTGTGCTCGCGATGGCGGGCGAGCACGCGGTGCTCTCGCGCGACGCGGACCGCATCGCCGCCGCCCCGGCGATGCTGCTCTACACCTCCGGCAGCACCGGTTCCCCCAAGGGCGTGATCGTGCCGCATCGTCAGCTGCACTGGAACGCGGCGGCTACCATTGCCGGCTGGGAGCTCTCGTCGCGCGATGTCGGCGTGGTGGCATCGCCGCTCTTCCATACCGCGGGCTGGGGCGTGTTCGCGCTGCCGCTGCTCGCGGCCGGCGGACGTCTCGTGCTCTTCGACGCCTTCGAACCGGACGCGGTGATGACGGGACTGCACACGTACGCCGTGACCGTGTGCTTCGGCGTGCCTACGCAGTACGACCTGCTGCGCACGGCGGCCTCGTGGGGACGGCCGCTGCCTGCGCTGCGCTGGATGCTCTCCGGTGGCGCGCCGTGTCCGCGTCGCCTGCACGACGCCGTGGTCGAGGTGGGCTACCCGTTTCGCGAGGGGTACGGGCTTACCGAGTGCGGTCCCAACTGCTTCACCACCACGGACGCCATCGCGCACTCGCGGCCGGGGAGCGTGGGGCATCTCATGCCGCACCTCGAGGCGCGGCTCGTAGGCGACGACGGCCGGCCGGTGCCCCCCGGCACGGTGGGTGACCTCGAGTTGCGCGGCCCGCAGCTGTTCGACGGGTATTTCGACAACGCCGAGCGCACCGCGGAGGCGCTCACCGCCGATGGCTGGCTGCGCACCGGCGACCTCGCCATGCGCGATCCCGACGGCATCTGGGCCATCAGTGGGCGTCGCAAGGAGATGTACATCACCGGCGGCGAGAACGTCTTTCCCGGCGAAGTCGAGAACGCGCTGCTGCTCTGCCGCGGTGTGAGACAGGCGGCCGTCGTCGCGCTGCCCGACACGCAGTGGGGGGAGGTGGGCGGTGCGGTCGTCGTGCCCGCGACCGGACACGGAGCGCTCACCGAGCACACCCTGCTCGCCGAGCTCCGCCAGCGGCTCGCCGGCTACAAGGTGCCGCGGGTCGTGCGCTTCGCCGACGCGCTGCCCACGCTCGGCACCGGCAAGGTGGACCGTCAGGCGGTGACGGCACTGCTCGCGGCCCACGCGGACGAGGCCCGCGGCTCTGGTGCCGAGCCGTCGCATTGACGAGGATTCGGCATCATGCCTTCCTCCCCCCGTCGCGCTTCGCGCGCTGCCGCTGACCGGTCGATGCCGCGGACTGCAGCGGCCGTGCAGATCGATCTGTTCCCCGAGCGGCCCACCGTCGAGCGGCTGGACCCGCGCGCGAACGTGGGGCCACGCACCGGGGTGGAGGCGCTGGTGCGCGTGCGGCTGCGGGCCACGGAGTCGCCGCACCTCGTCTTCCACGATCGGCACGGCTGGTACTGCGAGGCACACGGGCCGACGTGTCCGGCGGTGGCGGTGGCCCGCGCCGAGGAGCCCGCGTGACGGAGCACGCCCCGCCGCACGCGTCGCCGCACGCCGAGCGGGACGACGCGCCGCTCTGGCAGCCTGACGCCACCGCGATCGAGCGCACGCACCTGCAGCGTTTCCTGCACGACCTGCAGCGGCGAGGCGTCGTGCCCGCCGACGTGCGTGACAGTCACGCGCTGTGGCGCTGGAGTGTGGCGCACCCCGAGGCGTTCTGGGGGGCGATGTGGGACCTGGCGGACTTCGCGTGCGATCGCCTGCCGGACGGCCGCGCCTACGAGGCCGTCGTGCGCGGCATCCATCGCATGGCGCCGCCCGATCCGGTTCTCGGTCCGCAGTGGTTTCCCGGCGCGCGACTGAATGCGGCGGAGCAGCTGCTGCGCCGCCGCGACGACCACCGCGCGATCGTGAGCTGGACGGAGCAGGGAGCCGAGCGGGTCGTGTCGTACGCGGAGCTCGCGCGGGAGGTGGCACGCTGCGCCGCTGGACTGCAGGCTGCGGGCGTGGGCGTGGGCGATCGCGTGGCCGGCTGGCTGCCCAATGTGCCGGAGGCGGTGATCGCCATGCTCGCCACCGCCTCGATCGGCGCGATCTGGTCCTCCTGCTCGCCCGACTTCGGCACGGCGGGCGTGCTCGACCGCTTCGGGCAGATCGCGCCCACCGTGCTGATCGTCGCCGACGAGTACCGTTACGCGGGAAAGCGGATCGACGTGATGCCGCGGCTGCGCGAGGTGGTTGCGGCGCTGCCCTCGGTGCGCGCCGTGTGGGTGGTGGAGCGCGGTGCTGCCCCCGCGACGCTCGACGGGCTGCCCGGCGGGCGGCGCTGGCACGAGGTGCTCGCGGAGGCGTCCGCCGACACGCCGTCGTTCACGCGGCTTCCGTTCGATCATCCGCTGTACATCCTGTACTCGTCGGGCACGACGGGGCTGCCCAAGTGCATCGTGCACGGCGCCGGCGGCACGCTCCTGCAGCACGTGAAGGAGCATGTGCTGCACACCGACATCGGCACCGACGACGTGCTGTTCTACTTCACGACGTGCGGCTGGATGATGTGGAACTGGCTCGTCTCCGCGCTCGCGATCGGGGCGACGATCGTGCTGTACGACGGTGCGCCGCTGCCGGAGGCGGACCCGGCGCTGCTCTGGCGCATGGCCGAGCGCGAGGGCATCACGGTGTTCGGCACGAGCGCCAAGTACCTCGCGGCGCTCGAGAAGTCGGGCGCGCGTCCGCGTGAACTGGTCGCCCTGCCGCGGCTGCGCGCCATCCTGTCCACGGGCAGCCCGCTCGCCGAGCACTCGTACGACTTCGTGTACCGGGACATCGCGCCTGCGGTGCAGCTGGCGAGCATCAGCGGCGGCACCGACATCGTCTCGTGCTTCGCGCTCGGCGATCCCACCGGGCCTGTGTATCGCGGCGAACTGCAGATGCGCGGGCTGGGCATGGCGGTGGACGTGTGGGACGACGACGGGCGTCCGGTGCGCGGCCAGGCGGGCGAACTCGTGTGCACGGCGCCATTCCCGAGCATGCCGGTCGGCTTCTGGGACGACCCCGACGGCGCGAAGTACCACGCGGCGTACTTCGCCCACTTCCCGGGCGTGTGGCGCCACGGCGACTGGGCCGAGGTCACGGCGCACGACGGCCTCGTCATTCACGGGCGGAGTGACGCCACGCTCAATCCCGGCGGGGTGCGCATCGGCACGGCCGAACTCTACCGGCAGGTGGAGACCATGCCCGAGATCCTCGAAAGCCTCGTCACGGAGCATGCGCCGGTCGGGGCGGGGGCCACCGAGGCGCGCGTGGTGCTGTTCGTGCGGCTCGCGCCGGGCGCGGTGCTCGACGAGTCGCTGCGGGAGCGCATTCGCGGGCGCATCCGGGCGGCCACGAGCCCCCACCACGTGCCACGCGTGATCGCCGCGGTGTCCGACATTCCCCGCACGCGCAGCGGCAAGATCAGCGAGCTGGCCGTGCGCGAGGTGATCCATGGCCGAGCGGTGAAGAACGTGGAGGCGCTCGTGAACCCGGAGTCGCTGGCCGAGTTCGTGGCCGCGCTGGGTGCCGCCCTTTAGGTTACGGAAGCAGGTCGTTGTCGATCCGTGGCGCCCGGCGCGCCGCGACCAGTCCCGTTTCCGCAGGAGCGTCCCTGATGGCCACCACCTCCGCCCCCGAAGCCGCGGTCGGCACGCACGACACGTTCCCGATCAACGGCACCGATTACATCGAGTTCTACGTCGGCAATGCGAAGCAGTCGGCGATCTTCTATCGCGCCACCTTCGGGTTCCGGCTTGTTGGCTACCGGGGTCCCGAAACCGGCGTGCGCGACCGCGCGAGCTACCTGCTCGAGCAGGGGAAGATTCGCCTCGTGCTCACCTCGCCGCTCGGCCCCGACGGCTTCATCGCCGAGCATATCCGGCGCCACGGCGACGGCGTGCGTGACCTGGCCTTCTGGGTGGACGATGCGCGCGATGCGTGGGCCAAGGCCGTCGAGCGCGGCGCCACGTCGGTGCAGGAGCCCACGGTCGTGGCCGACGCGCATGGCGAGGTGGTCATGGCGGCCATCGCCACGTACGGCGACACCATTCACAGCATCGTCGAGCGGCGCAACTACCGCGGCCTCTTCCTGCCCGGCTTCGTGCCGGCGTCGTCGGAGTTCGCGCCCGATCCGGTCGGGCTCGAGTACGTGGACCACTGCGTGGGCAACGTGGAACTCGGCCGCATGAACGAGTGGGTGAGCTTCTACGAGCGCGTGCTCGGCTTCCACAACCTGCTCACCTTCGACGACAAGGACATCTCCACCGAGTACTCGGCGCTCATGTCCAAGGTCATGTCGAACGGCAACGGGCGCATCAAGTTCCCGATCAACGAACCGGCGAGCGGCAAGAAGAAGTCGCAGATCGAGGAGTACCTCGACTTCTACGGCGGACCCGGCGTGCAGCACATCGCCGTGGCCACCAGCGACATCATCGCCACCGTCACCGCGCTGCGCGCGCGCGGCGTGGAGTTCCTGCGCACGCCCACCACGTACTACGAGGAGCTGCAGGAGCGCGTGGGCACGATCGACGAGCCGGTGGACGAGCTCGCGAAGCTCGGCATCCTCGTGGACCGCGACGATGAAGGCTACCTGCTGCAGATCTTCACCAAGCCGGTGCAGGATCGCCCCACCCTGTTCTTCGAGATCATCCAGCGCAAGGGCGCGAAGGGCTTCGGCAAGGGCAACTTCAAGGCGCTCTTCGAGTCCATCGAGCGCGAGCAGGAACTCCGCGGGAACCTGTAACCGGACACGGCGCGCATGCCTCTCTACCACACGCTCGGCTCCATCCCGCGCAAGCGGCACATCGTGTTCCGTCGACCCGACGGCGGCCTGTACGCCGAAGAGCTGATGGGGCACGAAGGGTTCGTCGGCACCTCGTCGCTGTTGTATCACGTGCACCCGCCCACCACGGTGCTGCGGGCGCGCAAGGTGTGCGACATTCGCTGGGAGGCCGACGAGGACACCTCGCTGCGCCACCGGCACTTCCGCACCGCGCAGGCGACCAGGGGCGGCTCGGCCACGCTCTCGCGCATCCCGCTGCTCTTCAACAGCGACATCGGCATGCTGTACGTGGAGCCGGACCGCATCGATACGCACTTCTACCGCAACTCGCAGGCGGACGAGGTCGTGTACGTGTGCGAGGGGCAGGGCGTGCTGGAGTCGGTGTTCGGCGACCTGCCGTACCGGAGCGGCGACTACGTCGTGATCCACCGCAACATCACGCACCGCTGGCGTCACGACCTCGACGCCGGCCCGACGAAGCTGCTCGTGATGGAGAGCCGCGGGCACGTGCGCATTCCGTCGCGCTACCGCAACGACGTGGGGCAGATGCTGGAGGGCGCGCCCTACTCGGAGCGCGACATCCGCCGGCCGCAGTTCGCCGAGCCGAAGGACGAGCGTGGCGAGTTCCCCATCTACGTGAAGCAGTACGACGCGATCAACGAGCTGGTGCTCGACCACCATCCGTTCGACGTGGTGGGGTGGGATGGGCACTTCTATCCGTGGGCGTTCAGCATTCACGACTTCGAGCCGATCGTGGGCCGCATCCACCAGCCGCCGCCGGTGCACCAGACCTTCGCCGGCGACGGGTTCGTGATCTGCTCGTTCTGCCCGCGGCCGTACGACTTCGATCCCCAGGCGATTCCTGCGCCGTACAACCACAGCAACGTGGACTCCGACGAGGTGCTCTTCTACGCCTCGAGCGAGTTCATGAGCCGCAAGGGCATCGAGTACGGCTCCATCACGCACCACCCGGACGGCCTGCCGCACGGGCCGCATCCGGGGCGCGCGGAAGCGTCCATTGGTGCCACGCACACCAACGAGCTGGCGGTCATGATGGACTCGTTCCGGCCGCTCAAGGTGGCGAAGGCCGCGTGCGCGATCGAGGATGCGGCGTACCATCAGAGCTGGCTCGACACGCAGCACGCCGCGTTCAATCCGCCCACCAGCTGAGGAGCGGGCGTTCATGCCGCGATTTTCCGCGCGCCTCGGCGCGCTCCCGCCGTATCCGCTGGCGCACATTCCGGCGCGCAAGCGCGCCCTGCTGGCCGCGGGGGTGGACGTGATCGACCTCGGGGCCGGCGATGCGGACCTCGCACCACCCGCCGAGGCGATCGAGGCGCTGCAGCGCGCCGTGACCGAGCCGGCCATGCATCGCTACGGCTTCGGCATGGGCCACGTGCCGTACCGCGAGGCGATCGCGGCGTACATGCACGAACGATTCGGGGTGCCCGTCGATCCGGTCACGGAGGTCGTGCCGCTGCTCGGCAGCAAGGAGGGGCTCGCGCACGTCGCCTCCGCCTTCCTGCAGCCCGGTGACGTGGCCGTGCTTCCCGATCCGGCATACGCCGCGTACCAGGGCGGCACGCTGCTCGCCGACGCCGAGCCGCACATCGTGCGGCTCGAGGCCCGCTGCGACTTCCTGATCGAACTCGAGGCGCTGCCAGACGCGGTGCTCGAACGCACGCGGGTCGTGTACCTCAACTACCCGAACAACCCCACGGGCGCGATCGCGCCGCGCGACTATCTCGAGCGCACCGTGCGCACCTGCGTGGAACGCGACATCCTGCTCGTGTTCGACAACGCCTACGCCGAGTTCGGATTCGACGGCTACGTGCCGCCGAGCATCTTCGAGATCGACGGCGCACGCGACGTGGCCATCGAGTTCCACTCGCTCTCGAAGACGTTCAACATGACCGGGTGGCGGAGCGGCTGGGCGGTGGCGCGACCCCAGATCGCCGGTGCGCTCGCCAAGGTGAAGAGCTTCATCGACACCGGCACCTTCCTGCCGATCCAGGTGGCGGGCGCCGCCGCGTTGCAGGCGCGTGCGTCCTTCGTGCCGGGCAACCTCGCGGTGTTCCGCGAGCGGCGCGATGCGGCCGTCGCCGCATTCGCCGACGCCGGCTTCGCCGTCGAGTCGCCGCGCTCCACGATGTACCTCTGGATTCCGCTGCCCGAGGGAATGTCGAGCGCCGCGTTCGCCGACCGCCTGCGTGAGGAGGCCGGCGTGATCGTGATGCCCGGCGTCGGGTTCGGCGCGGGCGGCGAGGGATACTTTCGGGTGTCGTTCATCCAGTCGCCGGAGCGCACGCGTGAAGCGGCGCGTCGCGCTGGTGCGGTGCTCGCGGCCATGCAGGCGCCGGTGATCGCGGCGGGCGCGGCATGATGCGTCCGCGATCCCGCGCGACGGTGCGTCGCGCCGGACTCGGCCTGGTGCTCGCCGTCGCCGCCGTGGGCGTGACCGCGCTCTCGGCGCGTGCGGCCGCGCGATCGGCGGCGTCGGTTGCCGCGACGGCAGCGGCCGGCGCCGACACCACGCGCGCCGACTCGGTCGCTCCTCCGATCCCGCGCGAGTTTCGCGGCGTGTGGGTGGCCACGGTCGCGAACATCGACTGGCCGTCGAAGCCCGGGCTCCCGGTGGCGCAGCAGCAGGCGGAGCTGATCGCCATCCTCGATCGCTCGGCGGAGCTGCACCTCAATGCGGTGGTGTTCCAGGTGCGCCCGTCGGCCGATGCGCTGTATGCGAGCGACATCGAGCCGTGGTCGGAGTACCTCACCGGCGAGCAGGGCAAGGCCCCCTCGCCGCGCTGGGATCCGCTCGACTTCGCGGTGCGCGAGGCGCACGCGCGTGGACTGGAGCTGCACGCGTGGTTCAACCCGTATCGCGCGCGCAACGATGCCGCCAAGAGCCCTGATGTGCGCACGCACATCTCACGCACGAATCCCGCCCTGGTCAAGCGGTACGGCCGCTTC
Organism: Gemmatimonas sp.; assembly: GCA_011390885.1. Classification (GTDB taxonomy): domain Bacteria; phylum Gemmatimonadota; class Gemmatimonadetes; order Gemmatimonadales; family Gemmatimonadaceae; genus JAABRT01. The sequence continues at coordinate 123,089 of JAABRO010000002.1, forward strand.
CTCTGGATGGATCCGGGCGAGCCGCAGGTGCGGGCGCGCACGCTGCGCGTGGTGCTCGATGTCGTCAAGCGCTACGACATCGATGGTGTGCACATCGACGACTACTTCTATCCGTATCCCATCGCGCAGTCGCGCGGGCGCGGCGACCTGCCGTTCCCCGATGACGCGAGCTGGGCCAAGTACCAGCGGGCCGGGGGCAAGCTCTCGCGCAACGACTGGCGGCGCGAGAACGTGAACACGCTCGTGCGCGAGCTGGCGGAAGGCATCCGGGCCGAGAAGCCCTGGGTGAAGTTCGGCATCAGTCCGTTCGGCATCTGGCGGCCGGGTTCTCCGTCCGCGGTGCGCGGGTTCGATGCCTACGAGAAGCTCTATGCCGACGCGCGGAAGTGGATGCACGAAGGGTGGGGCGACTACTTCTCGCCGCAGCTCTACTGGCCCACGTACAAGGACGGACAGGCGTATCCGGTACTCCTCGACTGGTGGGCGGGTGAGAACCGGCAGCGGCGTCATCTGTGGCCGGGCAACTTCACCTCGCGGGCCGGCGCGCGCGGATCGGGCGCGTTCGCCGTGTCCGAACTGCTGGCGCAGATCCAGGCCACGCGCACGCATCCGGGATCGACGGGCAACGTGCACTTCTCCATGCGTTCATTCACGACCAACCAGGCCGGCATGAACGACACGCTGTCCGACGGGCCGTATCGCGAGCCCGCGCTCGTGCCGCATTCGCCGTGGATGTCGGCGCCGCCGCCGCCCGAGCCGCGCGTCGCCCTCGGGCGGAACGAGCGCGGCGTGCGCACGCTGGAACTGGGCACGGCGGATGGCACGCGACCCTGGCTGTGGGTCGTGCGCATGCGCACCGACGACGGCTGGCAGGTGCATGTCGTGCCGGGCGCGCGCCTCACGTGGAGTCCGCCGTTCGGCGACGAGCCACTCGACCTCGTCGTCTCGACGGTGAACCGCATCGGGGAGGAGCGCACGCCGTGACGAAGCGCCGTCCATTCTTCTACCGCGAGAGTGAAGGCATCCGCATCACCGTGCGGCCGTCCTTCCTGCCGGAGCAGTCGAGCGCCGTGCTCGGCCAGTACGTGTTCGCCTACCACATCCGCATCGAGAACGTGAGTACGCTGGCCGCGCAGCTGCGGTCGCGGCACTGGCGCATTCACGACCCGGTGGCCGGCGACAGCATCGTCGAGGGCGAGGGTGTGGTCGGCGAGCAGCCGCACCTCCTGCCCGGGCAGGTCCACGAGTATCGCAGCTTCTGCGTGCTCAAGGCGCCGCAGGGCTGGATGGAGGGGCACTATCGGTTCGTGCGCGAGGACGGCTCCGGATTCCGCGCGGTGATCCCGCGCTTCGACCTCGACGCCGAACCGAGGCCGGACACGGTCAGCTGACCGACCGCACCGGCGCGTCGCTGGGCCCGATCACTCGCCGCGCAGCAGCGTGGCCACCGGTGCCGTGAGCGCGTCGAAGTCGTCCGGCGGCAGCACGTCGCGAATGACCAGCGCCATCAGGGCCGCGAGCGCCGGTTCGGCGATCGGGTCGATGGCGTCCGGCTCGTCCGGCACGCGCACCATCTGCAGCAGCGGGCCGGCGGCCGCATCGCGCTCCGCTTCGCGTCCCGTGCGCGCGAGCAGCTCGCCAAGGACCCGCTCCGCGCGCCGGAATCCGGGCGTCTCCGCGTGGGCGCGCCACGCGTCAACGATGGCGTCGTGCTCCCCCTGACCAAGCGCGGAGAGCGCGCGGAGGAAGTCGCGCACCTGCGCCGTGTGCGGTCCGTACGGCTGGTGCTCCGCGGCCAGTCGCCGGTAGCCGAGTCGCTCGAGCCCCACGCGCAGGTGCGGCACTGTCGGTACCCACCCGAGGGCGCGCAGCGCGTCCACGCGAATGCGCTGGTTGGAGCGCATCGGAGACGCGGTCGCACCGGGAGCCGGGGCCGGCAGCTCGAGCGTGCGACCCTCGGCGCGGGCCACGAGGCGCGCGCACTCCGCGACGGTGAGCGGCGTGCCGTCGGACACGTTGAGCACGCGGGGCGGCACCGGGCCGTCGCCAAGCGCGTGGCCAGCCCAGCAGCGAATGGCGCCGATCACGTCATCGCGCCAGGCGAGGTTCACCCAGTGGTCGGCGCGGCCGGCGAGCGCGGCGACGTCACGGTACCGACCGGCCGGGTCGCGATCCGGGCCGTACAGCCCGGACGCGCGCAACACGCCCACCCGCAGTGTGTCGCGCTCGGCAGCGAGCACGAGGTCTTCGGCGTCGCTCAGGGCGCGCTGCGAGGGGGAGTCGGCCGAACGGTCGGCCTGCTCGGTCACCTCGCGGCCGTCGGTGTAGCCGTACACACCAGTGCTGGAGATCCAGCACAGCGCGCGCGCGCCGATCGCCTGCGCGATGCGCGCGGCCGCACGGGCACCGGCCGGATACGTGCGCAGGTGATCGTCACCGCGCGAACGATCCGGGGCGACCAGGGCGACCACGAGCTCATGGTGCGCGAAGGCGTCGGGCACGGCCGCCTCGGTGGCGTCCGGTGCCCCGAGCGTCTCGAGGTCGAAGGCGACGGCACGTCCGCCCGCGGGCGCGTCATGCGGGGAGCGGCGCACGGTGGTCACGCGCACGCCATCCGCTGCCAGCGTCGTCGCGAGGGCGCTGCCGAGCCAGCCGGCGCCAAGAATGAGCACACCGTCGACGGCGGGGCGCGGAGTTCGGTCCATGACGAGCGGGGATGGCGCGTGGGGTGGCCTGATGGCCCTGACCGTCGGTAGATTACAAGGTTGGCCGGGCGAGGTGCACCCCGGTTCGCCCCGTCGTGGGGATCGGGCACCAGGATACCATCGAAACTACATGAGTAAGCAGGACGCGATCGAACTCGAAGGAACCGTCACCGAACTGCTCCCCAACGCGACCTTTCGCGTCACGGTGCAGAGCGGGCACGAAGTGCTCACCACGCTCGCGGGCAACATGCGCCGCAATCGCATCCGCGTGCTCGCGGGCGATCGGGTCACGGTCGAGGTGTCGCCGTACGACCTCACGCGTGGCCGCATCACCTTCCGCCACAAGAACTGACGCGTCAGTCAGTCGGTGTTGCCGTCCATGAGCAGTTCCTGCGGCACGCCGTACTGAATCTCGAAGCCCAGCGGGTGCGTGCGCGTGGCCGCGGGCGCTGGCGTCGCATGGCTGCCGGGCTCGATGAGCCCCGCGTGTCGGATTGCCGCGGGCGATGGTGAACGCATTGGCGGAAACGCCGCGTCGTCCACGAGGTCGAACTCGTCGGCCAGCAGGCTGTCCGGCGCTTCCGAGACCGGAAACAGGTCGATGGCGTCGGGTTCGGTCGTGACCACCTCGGTCTCAACCGCCTCGGCATCCACCGCCTCGGCCGCAACCGCCTCGGCCGCAACCGCCTCGGTCGCAACCGCCTCGGCCGCAACCGCCTCGGTCGCAAATGCCTCGGTCGCGACGACCTCGACCGCGTCGGACTCCGCCGGGACGGAGCGCGACGCGCGTACGGCCTCGAAGAGCGGCGCCAGGCGCGCCGGATCGGCGCCGGTGTCCTCCACCAGCGCGTGCAGTCGCAGCAGCACCGGTTCCGCCTGCGCCGGCTGACCGGCCAGCAGCGCCAGTCTCGCCTCGTTCTCCAGCAGCAAGAAGAGTCGCGCGTCCTCGTCGCCGAAGCGCGTCTCCATCGAGTGCCGCGCGCGACGCAGCGTCGCATCCGCCTCCTCATGCGCGCCGCAGGCCGCCAGATACACCGCCAGGTCGGCGCGAATGCGCGCCATCGGCGCATCGCCCTCGTCGCCGCAGATCAGGCGCGCCAGGAGCGAGCGACGCGCCGCCTCGACGGCCAGCAGGCGTTCGCCGAGGTGAAAGTGCGCCTGCGCGCGGTTGGAGTGCAGCAGGGCATGCACATCGGGACCGTCGGCGAGTGACGGGGCCGCTGCGAGTGCCGCGTCGAACGAGGCGGCGGCGTCCTCCCACTGGCCGGCCAGCGCCAGGGTGAGGCCGGCATCATTGTGCGTCCGCCACTCGGCGGTCGGATCGTTCAGGGACGACGCATGGTCGTCCACGTCGGCGGCGATGAAGGTGGTCACAGCCGGGAGACGCCCCGTCGATGAGCCGCGTCACCATGCGTCACAGCTGCGGCACGAACCGTGTCGTCGGGTGGCCGATGCGGCGCGCGCCCGACACTCCGGAGGCCCGCGAGACCGCGCAGGCGCTCGAGCGATCGCTCGCACCGGCCGCGAACCGGGCCACCAGCAACACGCTGCGCGGCATCGTGACCCTCGCCGGCACGTCCCTCGCTGGCACGTCCCCCGCCGGCACGTCCCCCGCCGGCACGTCCCCCGCCGTGCGTGTCATCGATGGGGTGCCGGTGGACGATGGCGTGCTTACCAACGCCAATGACGCCTGGGCCCTCGAGCTCAGCGAGGGCGGACGCCGCGCGCTCCCGCGCGGCGCGCCGTCGCGCAGTCGATCACGAGTCGCGCAGCGCCGCCATCGGCGTTTCGCGGTGCACGTCGCGGCTCGTGAGCAGGCCGATCCCCACCGTGAGCGTGACCATCGCCGCCACGATGCCGCCCGCTGCGGCCCACGCGGGCACGAACGTGTCCTCGAACACCCACTTCATGAGCGCCCACGCGCCGCCGAACGCCAGCAGCATCCCGGTGAACGCACCCAGCACGCCCAGCGCCGCATACTCGGCAAAGAGCACGCGCTGCACCAGCGCCTTCGACGCGCCCAGCGTGCGCAGCAGCACGCCTTCGCGCAGTCGGGCGCGCCGCGTGGCGGCCACCGCGCTGAACAGCACCGGCACGCCGATCGCGAGACAGAACACGCCCAGGAACCGGATGGCGACCGTGACGCGCTCCACGATCGCGCCGATCGTGTTGCGGATCACCGAGAGGTCGAGGCTCGACACATTCGGGTAGGCGCGCACCGCGTCGCGCTGCACCGTGGCGAGCGCCGTCGGGTCGGGCACGTTCGCGATGAGCACGAACTGCTGCGGTGCCGCGCGCAGCGCCTCGGGCGCGAACACCGCGAAGAAGTTCGTCTCGAAGCGCGCCCAGTTCACCGTGCGGATGCTCGTCACGATCGAGGGCACCCGCACACCCTGCACGTCCCAAGTGATGGTGTCGCCCAGCGCGACCATGAGGTCTTCGGCCACCCCCTGTTCGAGCGACACCTCGTACGGACCATCAGGACCGCGCCGGCGCTCGCGCTCGGCGGGGTCGGCCGTCCAGCGGCCGCTCACCAGCACCTCCGACGCCGACAGCGAGTCGCGATACGACGAGCGGTACTCGCGGCGCAGCACCCACCCCGGGCGATCCACGAGCGTGTCGCTCATGAGTCGCTGCGCCGACACGCCGTTCACCGCCGCGACGCGCATCGTCACGATCGGGGTGCGCTCCACGATCTCGTGCCCGCCCGCGGTGACGAGATCGGTCAGCGCATCGACCTGGTCGTCCTGCACGTCGAAGAACAGCAGGTTGCCGGCCGACGCCGACTCGGCGATGTCGAACCGACGCAGCAGGTTGCTCTGCACCAGATACACCGTGGCGAGCAGGAAGGCACCGAAGCCCAGGGCGAGCGTGACCGCGCGCGTCTGGTTGGCCGGCCGGTACAGGTTGGCCACGCCCTGACGCATGGCGAAGGGCCAGCCGGCGCGCACGCTGCGCCGCGCCGTGGCGATGAGCACCGTGGCCGAGGCCCAGAGCACGAGCAGCGCGACGGCGATGCCGAGCGTGACGTAGATGCCGCTCAGCACGCTGCCGGTGCGCGCAATGGCAATGCCGACGACGCTCGCCACGAGCAGCGCATCGATGGTGAGGCGCGCCGGGTCCGTCCACTCGCCCGGGATGGCCGCGTCGTCGGTGGCGCGGCGGAGCGCCTGCAGCGGCGACACGCGTCGCAGCGCGAGCAGCGGGCGCAGCGCGAACACGAGTGCCACCCACACGCCGATGCCGAGCCCCATGGTGATCGCGCGCGGCTCGAGCGAGGGCGACACTTCGAGCGGCAGCACTTCGCTCACGGCCCCCGGCAGTGCGAACTGGATCGCCACGCCGAGCAACGTGCCTACGGCCGAGCCGGCGAGTCCCATGACCGCGGCTTGCAGCACGTACAACGCGAGCACCTGCCGGCTGCTCGCGCCGAGGCAGCGCAGCACGGCCACGGTGTCGATCTTGGAGACCACGAACGCGTGAATGCCGCTGGCCACGCCGATGCCGCCAAGGAGCAGCGCGATCAGTCCGATCACGGAGAGAAAGTCGGCCAGTCGCGCAACCGCTTCGGTGAAGTCGCGCTCGGTATCCGCCACGGTACGCACGCGCACGCGCGGCGCGATCGTCTGGGCCTCGACGGCCGTGGTGTCGTCGAGACGTTCGCCCCCGCCGAGCGCGCCGGCCGCCTGGTCGCGTTCCTCCTCCTCACTGGCCTCGCGCTCGACGTACCGCGGATCGATGCGTCGGCGCAGCGTGCGCTGCAGGTCGGTGGCCTCGCGCGTGCCATCGGCGCCGGCCACGAGGCGCAGCACGGCGTCGTACTCGGCGCGCGCGCCGAACTGCAGCAGCCCCATCGTCTCGAGCCAGCGCGCCGACACGAACACGCGCGGGCCGATCACGGCCGTGATGCCGGCGTCGCCGGGCACGTTGCCGAGCGCCGCGCGAATCTCGAAGGCCTGCTGGCCGAGTCGCAGCGTGTCGCCCACTTCGGCGTCGAGGGAGACGAGCAGCGACGGGTCCACGAACACCACGGGCGTGTCGCCGTGTGCGTCGGTCCAGCGGCCGGCAGGCTGCGTCTCGATGTCGCCGTAGAACGGATACCCTTCGGTGACGGCGCGCACCTGCACGAGGCGCGTGTTGCCGCTCCCTTCGGCGAGCGCCATGGACGCGAACGTCGTGATGCGCGCGTGGCGGATGCCCTGCGTGGCGAGCGAGTCGAGCAGCGTGTCCACGAGCGGCGGGAACGCCGCGCGCGTGGAGAGCTGCAGGTCGCCGCCCAGCAGCGCGCGCGACTGCTCGCGGATGGAGCGCGTGACGTTGCCGGCGAAGGAATCGATGGCGACGAGCGCGGCCACGCCGAGCGCGATCGACGACATGTAGAGCGCGAGGCGTCGGCGGGCGGTGCGGCTCTCGCGCCAGGCGAGTCGGAGCAGGGCCGCCGGCCGGAGGCCGGGCACGTGCGGGGCGGTGCCGCTCATGCGGAGACTGACGAGGTGGAGGCCGACGAAGCGGAGGCCGACGAGGTGGTCGCCGCGGCCGTGGCCGGTTCACGTACGATGTCCTCGACCACGTGGCCGTCCTTGAGGCGGATGGTGCGCTGCGTGCGCGCGGCGAGTGCCGCGTCGTGCGTCACGAGCACGACGGTGGTGCCGCGCTCGCGGTTGAGCTCCTCGATGAGCTCCACGATGCGCGCGCCCGTGCCGCCGTCGAGGTTGCCGGTGGGTTCGTCGGCGAAGAGGATGCGCGGCGCATTCACGAAGGCGCGCGCGAGCGCCACGCGCTGCTGCTCGCCGCCGGAGAGCTGCGTGGGGAAGTGATGGCTGCGCCCGTGCAATCCCACACGATCGAGCAGCGCCTGCGCACGCTGCGCCGCCTCGGCGCTACTCACCTCGCCGCGCAGTTCGAGCGGCACCTGCACGTTCTCGAGGGCCGTGAGGGTGGGGATCAATTGAAAGCTCTGGAACACGAAGCCAACTTTCTCGCCGCGCAGCGCGGCGCGGGCGTCTTCGCCCAGGGCGCCGAAATCGGTGCCATCGAGGAGCACCGTGCCGCGTGTCGGGGTATCGAGTCCGGCGAGCAGGCCAAGCAGGGTGGTCTTGCCGCTCCCGGACGGACCGATGATGGACACGTAGGCCCCGCGGGGAATCTCGAATGAGACTTCGTGCAGGACGGTGAGCGGTCGTTCACCGCTGGCGTAATCCTTGGACAAACCGCGAGCAACGAGCATGCGACTGGAGTCGAAGAAGCGAGAAGGGCGCGCGCGTGCCACGACGCGTGCAGGACGACCGGCGTGGCGGGACGGGCTCGGACTGTTGCTGCTGACGTTCGTGGTGGCGTGTGGCCGGGCGGACGTCGAGCAGGCCTCGCCGGAATCAACAGCGACGGCGACGGCGGCGGCACCCTCCGGGGCCGTCGACGCCACGTCGTCCGTCGAGTCCCGCGGGCCCCGCGTGGTGATTCTCGGCACGAGCCTCACGGCCGGTCTTGGTCTCGATCCCGACAGCGCGTGGCCCGCGCTGGTACAACGGACGGCGGACAGCGCTGGTGTCAGGGTGCGCATTGACGCCGCCGGTCTGAGCGGCGAGACGTCGGCCGGGGCGCTGCGGCGCGCGGAGTGGGTGCTGCGGGACCCGGCCGATGTGGTCGTGCTCGAGGTGGGCGCCAACGACGGGCTGCGCGGCGTGGACCCGGACACCACGCGAGAGACGCTGGTGGCGCTGGTGGAGAAGGTGCGCGCGGCGCAGCCGGGCGCGCTGCTCGCGCTGGTGCAGATGGAGGCCCCGCCCAACCTGGGCGCGGACTACACCACGAAGTTTCGCTCGGCGTACGCGGCGGCGGCGGAGCGCACGGGGATTCCGCTGCTGCCCTTCCTGCTGGAGGGGGTGGCGGGGGAGCGCACGCTCAACCAGACGGACGGGATCCATCCGAACGAGGCCGGATCGAAGGTGGTGGCGGCTACGATGTGGCGGGCGCTGGCCCCGCTGGTGGCCGAGGCGGCGGCGCGCTGACGTGTCGCGCGTGGCCCCGGGTTCGGTCGCGGTAGCGGTTGCCGCACGGGCTCGGCCTTCGTATGCTTCAAGGCTGTCACCCGTCGATTCCACACGACATCCGGGGGCGCGGCGTGTCGAGCGCCCGGTGCCGCGGGGTCGTCCATTTAGAGGTTCAGGCAGACCAATGGCTCTTACCGCTACGCAGATCCGCCGCGGCATGGTGCTCGTCTTCGAGGGCGATCCGTGCCGCATCATCGAGTTCCGTCACCACACGCCGGGCAACCTGCGCGCGATGGTGCAGGCGAAGCTGAAGAACCTGCGCACGGGCTCGTCGTTCGAACATCGTTTCCGCGCGGCGGACACGATCGAGAAGGCGAACATGGAGACGCGTGAGCTGGAGTTCCTGTACCAGGGCGGCGACTCGTATCACTTCATGAACGTGGCCGACTACGACCAGTTCGAGCTCGATGCCGAAGCGCTGGGTGATTCGGCGCCGTGGATGCAGCCGGGGATGAAGATCCTGGCCGAGTACTACGACGGGAAGCCGATCGGCATTCAGCTGCCGAACTCGCTGACGCTGGAGATCGTGGAGACGGCGCCGGTGGTGCGCG
>JAABRO010000003.1 GCA_011390885.1 Gemmatimonas sp.
GCCGGCCTCCTCGCTCTCGCGAGGCCTCGTCGTGCGCCACCACCCAGCCGCGCCGCCGAAGGCGGCGAAGCTGATCAGCTGGGCCTCCGCTCCGCGCGGGAGCAGACGTCGTCTCACCCTGCTGCCCCTCGCGCGATGCCGCGGGTCGCTGGCCAGCTCCGCAGCTGAATCAGCTCAGGGCTGTCAGCCTGCTGGCGCTCACCAGCGCCCGCCTCAGCTCCGCCGGTTTCCGCGCACCTCCACCACCACCGGTTCGTGCTCCCCCGGGTACCCCCGCCGCACCTCCGCCCGCACCGGCCCCCACGCAGACCCAACCAGCACATGATCGATGCGCACGCGGTGCCGTCCCGCGAACAGCGTGTGCCCGAACCCCGTGCCCGCCGCCGAGAACGCGTTGGTCATATCCCCCCAATCGCGGCGGTATATCGCGCTCTCCACGGCGAGGTTGAAATCGCCCATCACTATCGTGGTCGGCGTGATCTCGCCCAGCCATCGGCGCACCAGGGCCGAGTGTGTGGCGCGGCGGCGGTGGTCGGCGGGGAGTTCCGACAGGTCGAGATTGCGGGCGGCGAACAGCGCCGTGCGCGGCGACTCGAGATGCAGCACCACGATGGGGACCTCGCGGCCGGCGTGCGCGAACACGAAGCGGTGCACGCGCCCGAGCCGGCCCAATCCCACCGCCATGCCACGCGCGACCACGGCGCGTGGCATGGCCTGCTGCGACACGAGCGGCAGGCGGGAGACCACGCACAGCCATGGCGAGACGAACAGTCCCGGTGGCGCGATGCGGCGCAGCGTGTCGGCGACTTCCGTCTTGCAGTCGATGAGCGCGACCACGTCGGCGTCCCACTGCGCGAGGTCGTCGCGGATGCGGAAGGCCACGTCGCGCACGCGGTCGGTGTTGTAGGTGACCACGCGCAGCGGCTCGCCGGCGGCGTCGCGGTCGGCGCGGCCGAGTGGCAGCTCGAACCCGGCCACGCCGAAGAGCGTCACCAGGAATCCCGCCAGGCTCGCGAGCAGCAACCGCCAAGCCACGAACGCGCTGGCCACCACGACGGGCAGCCAGACCCACGGCGTGAGGTGGCGCGGCGCGTACATGGCCACCGTGCCGAGCGCCGACCGGTCGCCGAGCAGCTGCACCACAGCCAGCGCGACGAGCGTGGCGAGCCAGCCGAGCACGACGAGCAGGCGAAGCAGGGAGCGGAGGCGCAGCATGGGAGGAGGTTAACCGGAGGAGCGAGGCGAACGGTCACCATGTGGCGCATGGCTGAGGGGGAGCCTGGCCGTGGATTCCAGTCCGCAGCGCCCGGCCTGACTATTTTGCCACATTGCCGGAGCGCGCCGCCCGGCGCGTCCTTCGCCATCGAGATCCGTGTCGTTCACGTCGTCGTTCCGTCCCTCCGTTTTCCCTCTCGTTCTGGCCCTGCTCGGCGCGTCGTTCGCGGCGTGGCCACCGGGTGCGCGGTCGCTCGACGCGCAGCCGGCCGGCGGAGCGCGGACCGGCGGGCGCGCGCTCACGTTCGAGGACGCGACGGCGATGCGGCAGGTGTCGGAGCCGCACGTGTCGCCCGACGGACGGCTGGTGCTGTACTCGGTGCGCACCACGAACCTCGCGGCGAATCGGCGCACGGCGCGCACGTACATCGTGCCGTCGGACGGCAGCACGACGCCGCGCGCGTTTCCCGACGACACCACGCCCTCCGCCGAGGCGCGTTTCAGTCCCGACGGACGGCGCGTGGCCTACGTGCATCAGGGGCAGCTGTGGGTGTCCAACATCGACGGCTCGGCGCGGCGCATGCTGACGCGGCTGTGGGGCGGCGCGTCGGGGCCGAAGTGGGCGCCGGGCGGTGATCGCATCGCGTTCTCGTCGCGCGTGTATCCCGGCTGCCGCACCGATGCGTGCAACGCCGACTCGGCGCTGCGCGTGGACCGTGCGCCCTCGCGCGCGCGCACCTACGACCAGCTGCTCTACCGCCACTGGGACCGGTGGGACGACGGCACGCGCGCGCACCTGTTCGTGGTGGACCTCGCGCGCGCCGAACCGCGCGACCTGGTGCCGGGGCAGCGGCTGCATGTGCCGCCCATGCCGTTCGGCGGATCGGAGGCGTACGACTGGTCGCACGACGGGCAGGAGCTCGCGTTCACGGCGCGCGTGGAATCGCCCGACGCGGCGTGGACCACCGACCTGAACCTGTTCACCGTGCCGGTGACCGGCGGCGCACCGGTGGCGATCACCTCGGCGAATCGCGCGGGGGACATGCATCCGGTGTACTCGCGCGACGGCCGGTGGATCGCGTATGCATCGCAGCGCCGGCCCGGCTTCGAAGCGGCGAAGTGGCGGCTCATGCTGCACGATCGCACCACGCGCACGAGCCGTGAGGTGGCGCCCGGGTGGGACTATCATGCGGATCGGTTCTACTTCACGCCCGACGGCCGCACGCTGCTGGTGGAGGCGCAGGACGAGGGGCGCACGGCGCTGTGGCGGCTCGCCATCGGGAACGACGGCACGCTCGACGGCAATCCGGAGCGTCTCCTGCGCACGAACAACTCCACGCAGTCGTCGCTCGCATACCAGCTGGGCAGCGACGGCGCGCTCACGCTCGTGTGGGTGCGCGACGCGATGCACAAGCCGGCCGACCTGTGGATGGGGCGCTACGGCAGCGCGGGCGTGCGCAATCCGCGGCAGCTCACGCGCGAGAACGACGGACTGCTCGCGCAGCTCGACCTGCGTCCGGCGCAGGACGTGGAGTACACCGGCGCGGGCGACACGAAGGTGCACGGCTTTCTCGTGCGTCCGCCGCAGTTCGACAGCACGCGCGCGTGGCCGATGCTGGTGCTCGTGCACGGCGGGCCGCAGGGCGCATGGCTCGACAGCTGGAACGCGCGCTGGAACGCGCAGCTGTTCGCGTCGATGGGCCTGGCGGTGCTCGCGCTCAACCCGCGTGGCAGCACGGGCTACGGCCAGCAGTTCATCGACGAGGTGTCGCGCGACTGGGGCGGCAAGGCATACGACGACCTCCTGCGCGGCGTGGACACGATGCTGGCCCGTCATCCGTGGCTGGACTCGGCACGCGTGGGCGCGGCAGGCGGTTCGTTTGGCGGCTACATGGTGAACTGGATGAACGGCTCCACGACGCGTTTCGCCGCGTACGCGTCGCACGCGGGCATCTTCAACCTCGAGCACTTTGCCGGCGCGACCGACGAACTGTGGTTCCCCGAGTGGGAGTTCGGCGGCGCGTGGTGGAATCGCGCGGCGCAGTCGCAGAACTACCGTCGCTGGTCGCCGCACCTGCTGGCGGGACGCATGCGCACGCCCACGCTCGTGCTGCACGGCGAGCAGGACTTCCGCGTGCCGTACACGGAGGGCACGGCGCTCTTCACGGCGCTGCAGCGGCAGCGTGTGCCGAGCCGGCTGGTGCTGTTCCCGGACGAGGGGCACTGGATCACGCGACCCACGAACCAGCAGCTGTGGTGGGACGAGATGTCGGCGTGGTTCACGCGCTGGCTGGTGCGCGACGAGGATCGCTGACGCCACGAGACGACCGCGGTCCGGACCGTCAGTCCGGACCGAAGTGCGGTGCGCGGGGTATGTGTGTGGTGCATCACCGCGCGCACGAACACCGGAACTTCCCCGCGCTGCGCCGTGTTCGATGGGCGTGACAGGCAACCGTCTGTCCGCTGTTCGCTCACCGACACTTCGATGGAGAAGTTGCAATGCGTAAGCTGACCACGATTCTTTTCGGCGCGGCGATGCTCGCCGTCGCGACGCCGTCGATCTCGCAGGCGCAGGACAAGGACATCGTCGAGACCGCGGTTGCCGCGGGCTCGTTCAAGACGCTCGCCACCGCGCTCACGGCCGCCGGCCTGATCGAGACGCTCAAGGGCCCCGGCCCGTTCACGGTCTTCGCCCCGACGGACGAGGCGTTCGCGAAGGTGCCGAAGGCGACGCTCGACGCGCTGCTCGCCGACAAGGAAGCGCTCAAGAACGTGCTGCTGTACCATGTCGTGCCGGGCAAGGTGATGGCCGCCGACGCGATCAAGCTCGATGGCAAGTCGGCCAAGATGGTGTCGGGCGCCGAGGCCAAGATCTCGGTCATGGGTGGCACGGTCATGGTGAACCAGGCGCACGTCACGCAGGCCGACATCGCCGCGAAGAACGGCGTGATCCACGTGATCGACGCGGTGATCCTGCCGCCGGCCAAGTAAGTCGCTGCTGATTGGTGCACGTCGCGGGTTTCGCGGCGTGCGAGGAACGCCGTCGGACTTCGGTCCGGCGGCGTTTCTTGCGTTCGGGTTCTGGCGTGGTCCACGGGGTGGGGGCGGGCCCGTCGCGGACCACTGCCGGGGGCGCCGGGCTTCGCCGGCTCGCCCTCGGTAGACGCCGCGCCGAACCCGCCCCCACCCCGTGGACCGACCGACAACGCAGCGCCGGCGGGATGCGACGCCGCCCGCACCGCATGCCGTGTTCGCGCCCTTCGCGCCTTCGCGTCTTTCGCAGTTCCCCGTGCCGGCGCTGCACGACGGTCCGCTCACGAACGTAGATTCGAAAGGTCCTCCACCCCACTGCCATGCGTCTTTCGATCTTCGCTTTCGCGGCCTTGTTCGCCGCTCCACTCGCCGCCCAGCCGGCTGACCTCGTTGTCGTCAACGCGCGTGTGTACACGGCGGATGATGCGCGGCCCCTGGCCGATGGCTTCGCCGTGCGCGGCGGGCGCATTGCGTTCGTCGGTTCCTCGCGCGAGGCGCGCACGCTCGCGGGTGCGAACACGCGGGTGCTCGACCTGGGCGGCAAGACGGTCATTCCGGGGATGGTCGATGCGCATGCGCACTACTCCGGGCTCGCGCAGACGCTCAGCACCGTGGACCTCATGGGGGTGCCGAGCTACGACGAGCTCATTCGGCGGGTGAAGGAGCGCGCGGCCACGCTGCCCAAGGGGAGCTGGGTGCAGGGGCGCGGCTGGGACCAGAACCAGTGGGCCGACGGCGAGTTTCCGACGCACGAGCGGCTGTCGGCGGCGATCCCGGATCACCCCGTGTACCTGGTGCGTGTGGACGGGCACGCGGCGCTGGTGAACAGCGCGGCCATGCAGGCGGCGAAGCTCACGCGCGCCACGCGCGATCCGTCGGGCGGACGCATCCTCAAGGCCGCCAACGGCGAGCCTACCGGCGTGCTGATCGACCGCGCGCAGGGGCTCGTGAGCCAGGTCATCGCGCCGCCGTCGCGCGCCGAGACGCGGCGGGCGTTGCTCGACGCCCAGTCGGCCATGCATCGCTGGGGACTCACCGGCGTGCACGATGCGGGTGCCGGCCGCGGCACCATCGAGCTGTACGAGGAGATGGCGCAGTCCGGTGAGCTCGACCTCCGACTCTACGCCATGATCGCCGACGACGCCGCCGCGATCTCGCACTTCATGCAGCTGGGCCCGCGCTCCGGGCTGCACAACGGCCGCGTGTGGGTGCGCGCGATCAAGCTCTACTCCGACGGCGCGCTCGGCTCGCGCGGCGCCGCACTGCTCGAGCCGTACAGCGACGATCCGGGGAACAACGGCCTGCTCATCAGCCCGCTGGAGCACATCCAGGACGTGGCCGAGCGCGCGCTGCAGCGGGGCTTCCAGGTGAACAGCCACGCCATTGGCGACCGTGGCAACCGCATCGTGCTCGACGCGTACGAGAAGGCGCTCGACAAGTTCCCGCGCGCCGACCACCGCTTCCGCATCGAGCACGCGCAGATCATCCACTACTCGGACATCCCGCGCTTCGCGCAGCTGGGTGTGATTCCGAGCATGCAGGCCAGCCACCAGACGAGCGACATGTACTGGGCCGGCAAGCGCCTCGGCCCCGAGCGGCTGCTCGGCGCGTACGCCTGGCGCTCGCTGCTCAACACGGGCGTGATCATTCCCAATGGCAGCGATTTCCCGGTGGAGTACGTGAACCCGCTCATCTCGTTCCACGCCGCGATCGCGCGCCAGGATGCGAACGACTACCCGGTGGGAGGCTGGTACCCCGACCAGCGCATGACGCGAGAAGAAGCACTCAAGAGCATGACGCTCTGGCCGGCGGTCAGTGCGTTCCAGGAGCAGGAGCTCGGCTCGCTGAGCGCGGGCAAGCATGCCGACTTCGTGGTGCTCGACCAGGACATCATGCGCGTGGCGCCGGAGCTGGTGCTCAAGACCGAGGTGCTGTCGACGTGGGTGGGCGGGAAGGCAGTATACGAACGGGAGGTCCAGCCGTAGACGAGCGTGGGTGTCGGTACGGCAGGTTTGCAGCGGATCAGCGGTTTCAGCTGTTGCAGCTGCTTCAGGTGAACACTCGAGTCTCGAGGCTCGTGGCTTGAGACTCGGGTCCGTGCTGCGCGATGCCTGACAGGAGTTGCAGCGTCGTAGTACAGGCTGGCTGTGCGAACATCGCGTCGGTTCGCACGAATCTCGCGGAACGGACTCGAGCCTGAAGCCACGAGGCTCGAGACTCGTGGGTTCAACCGCACGCACGAATCACATTCAACGTTCCTCAGCATGCGCGTCATCTCACTCCTCCCCGCGGCCAGCGAGATCGTGGCCTACCTCGGTGCGACCGAGCACCTGATCGGCATCACGCACGAGTGCGACTTCCCGCCCATCATTGCGTCTCGTCCGCGCGTGACTTCGGCCACGATCCCCTCGGCGGGCGCACACGGCTCGGCGTCCGCGGGTGAAGTGGACGCCGCCGTGCGCGAGGCGAGCGAGGCGGGCCGGTCGCTGTTCACGCTCGACGAGGAGACGATTCGCGCGCTGCACCCGGACGTGATCCTCACGCAAGCGCTGTGCGACGTGTGTGCGGTGAGCGAGACCGATGTGCGCGCACTCGCGGCGCGGCTCGCCCCGGCGCCGCGCATCGTCACGCTCGGCGGCACCACGATCGACGGCATCTTCGCGGACATTCGCGCGGTGGCCGAGGCGCTCGGTGCGCAGGACGAGGCGGATGAACTGATCGCCGGCGACCTGGCGCGGCTGCGTACGGTGCACGACACGCTCAAGGCCGAGCGAGCCCCGCGTCCGCGCGTGCTCGTGATCGAGTGGACCGACCCGGTGTACGTGGCCGGTCATTGGGCCCCGGAGCAGGTGCACCGCGCCGGCGGCCGCGACGTGCTCGGCACGGCGGGCGCACACTCGGTCACGGCCACGCTCGAACAGTGCATCGCAGCCGATCCGGAAGTGGTGGTGATCGCGCCCTGCGGCTACGACCTGGCCGCGGCGCGCGGTGAAGCGAATCACCTGATGACGCTCCCCGAGTGGTCGTGGCTGCTGGGGCGCCAGGTGTGGGCGATGGACGCGAACGGGCTGGTGAGCCGTCCGGGACCGCGCGTGGTGGACGGGGTGGAGACGATGGCGCGCATGTTCAACCCGAGCCTCTTCTCGGAGTTGGACCCGCGGCACGGGGTGCGGGTGGCCTGACCCGCTATCTTTCCCGTATGCTGACAGACACCTCCATCCAGTTTCTCGAGCGCCTGCTCGACACCCCCGGCCCCTCCGGCTTCGAGGGGGCCCCGGCCCGCGTGTGGCGTGACGAAGCGTCCGCCTTCGCGACCGTGTCCGCCGACGTGGTGGGCAACTCCATGGCCGTCGTGAACGACGCCGGCGGCCCGACCATCCTGCTCGCCGGTCACATCGACGAGATCGGCGTGATCGTCACCTACATCGACGACAACGGCTACGCCTACATCGAGCCGATCGGCGGGTGGGATTCGCAGGTGCTCGTGGCGCAGCGCATCCGCTTCCTCGGGCGGCACGGTGACGTGCAGGGCGTGATCGGCAAGAAGCCGATCCACCTCATGAAGCCCGACGAGCGCGAGAAGGTCTCGAAGATGACCGACCTGTGGGTCGACATCGGCGCGACGTCGCGCAAGGAGGCCGAGGAGCGCATCAGTGTGGGCGATGCGGGCGTGATCGACCAGCGCGTGCTGCGGCTGCCCAACGATCGCATCGTCTCGCGCGCCATCGACAACCGCATCGGCGCGTTCGTGGTGCTCGAGGCGGCGCGACGCTACGCCGCGAAGCCCGGCGCGGCCCGCGTGGTCGCGGTGGCCACGGCGCAGGAGGAGATCGGCTACAGCGGCGGCGGCGCACGCGTGGCCGCGCACTCCACCGGCGCCACGATGGCGATCGCGGTGGACGTGACGTTCGCCACCGACCACCCCGGCGCGAAGAAGGAGGAGGTGGGCGACCACAAGATCGGCGGTGGTCCCGTCATCACGCGCGGCTCGGTGATTCACCCGCTCGTCGTGCAGCTGCTGCGCGAGAGCGCGGAGCGACTCGCGATTCCGTACTCGCTGCACGCCGCCGGGCGGTTCACGAGTACCGATGCGGACGCAATGCAGCTCGCGCGCGACGGCGTGGCCACCGGGCTGGTGTCGGTGCCCAATCGCTACATGCACTCGCCGAACGAGATGGTGAGCCTGGAGGACCTGGATCGCGCGGCGGAGCTGATTGCGGAGGCGTGCCGGCACGTGACGACCAATACGGACTTCACGCAGCGATAAGGTTCGGGGGCGGGGTGCAGTTGAACCCCCGAGACTCGCCCCTCGCCGCTTCCCGCTCGGGTCCGTTCGGTGTGATCTCGGCAAGGTTGCCATGATCTTCGCGCGTAGTCACGGAACTGCGACACGTGGCCTCATCGCTGACATCGCGCAGAACGGACCCGAGCGGGAAGCGGCGAGGGGCGAGTCTCGGGGGTTCAACTGCCAACGCCGAAGCGCGAGACTCGGGAGTTCAATTGCCGCTGACGAGCCGCGAGGGTTCAACCGCTACTGCACGTCCCGGCTCGGACACACCTCGGCCACCACGCACTCCCCGCACCGTGGCTTCCGGGCGTCGCACACGCGACGGCCGTGCCAGATCAGCAGGTGGCTCAGCAGCGCCCACTTGTCGCGCGGGAACAGCGGCATGAGCGCCTGCTCGATCGCGATGGGGTCGGCTTCGCGCGTGAGCCCCAGCCGACGACTCAGGCGCTGCACGTGAGTGTCCACGACAATCCCGTCGTTGATGTCGAACGCGTTGCCGAGGATCACGTTGGCGGTCTTGCGCCCCACCCCGGCAAGCTGCACGAGCTCGGGAATCGTGCGCGGCACGTCGCCGTGGTGCCGGTCCACGAGCGCGCCGGCCATGGCGATCAGGTTCTTCGCCTTGCTGCGAAAGAACCCGGTGGTGCGCACGATCTCCTCCACGTCCTCCTGCGTCGCCACCGCCAGCGCGGCCGCATTCGGATAGCGGGCGAACAGCGCCGGCGTGACCATGTTCACGCGCGCGTCGGTGCACTGCGCCGAGAGGATGGTGGCGCAGAGCAGCTCGAAGGCGTTCGTGTGATCGAGCTCGCAATGCGCGTCCGGGTACTCCCGCTGGAACGCCTCGAGCACCACGGCGGCCACGTGCTTCCTGTCGGCCACGGTGCGCGGCGCGCGCGAGACGGGCGGTGCCTTCTGCGATGGCTTCTGCCCGGTGGTCTTCACCGTGCGACGCTTCGAGGGCGACTTTGCGGCGGGCAGCTTCGACGCAGGTGATTTCGCCGCGGGCACCTTCGCGGCAGGCAGCTTGGACGCGGCAACCTTGGACGCCGCCGCCGAGCCCGGCCGCTTCTGCGACAGCGGCTGCCGAGGAGCCCCACCCCCTGCCCTCGCCATCACGACGCGGTCGCCCGCACGCGTCCCGCGCTCACAACGCCGTCACGCCGTCGGCCGGCACCTCGCACCGCGCGGTGGCCGAGTCGTAGGCCGCGATCACGTCGGCCGGATGCCGCCCCTCACGTCGCGCGCGCGCAAAGGCCATGACCGCCTCGGCAGAACGCGTGTTGAGCACCTGCTCGGGCGACAGCCAACCCTTGCGCGCAATGCCCACGCCCAGCGTGACGTGGTCGAGTCCCTGCGGCGAGTGCGCGTCGGGGCCGATGGACACGAACGTGCCATGTCGCCGCGCAAGTCGACACAGACGCCAGTCGATGTCGAGCCGGTGCGGATCGGCGTTGAGTTCCACCGCCACGCCGAGTTCGCCGGCGCGCGCGATCACCTCGCCCATGTCGATCGCGAACGGCTCACGCGTGAGCAGCAGGCGCCCGGTGGGATGACCGAGCACGGTGAGATGCGGGTCCTCGAGTGCCTTCAGCACGCGATCGGTCATCTGCCGCTCGTTCATGCCGTAGCGGGTGTGCACCGAGGCGATGACGAAGTCGAAGCTGTCGAGCACCGCCGTGTCGTAGTCCACGCGCCCGCACGGCAGGATGTCGGCCTCGATGCCCTTGAGCACGCGGAAGTCCACACCGCGCGCCGCGAAGTCGGCGTTGAGCGCGTCGATTTCCTCGTGCTGCCGGAGGATCGCATCACGCGACAGTCCGCCGGCGTACGTGTTGGACTGCGAGTGATCGGACACGCCGAGATAGCGCCAGCCGCGCGCGCGCGCCGCCTCGGCCATGTCGGCCACGGTCGCGCCGCCGTCGGAGTACTGCGAGTGACAGTGCATCGCGCCCGCGAGGTCGGGCTCGGTGATGAGCACCGGCAGCGTGCCGGCCGCGGCGGCGGCGACTTCGTCCGTGCCTTCGCGCAGCTCGGGCGCGATGGGCGCGAGGCCGAGCGTGCGATACAGGTCGGCTTCCGTGGAGATCGCGCAGGGCGCGCCCGATGCGTCACGCAGTTCGTCGCCCGCGAAGGTGTAACCGAGCGACGCCGCATGCTCCGTCACGAGCCGCACGTGCGCCTCGCTGCCGGTGGCGCGCCAGAGGGCGAGCGCGAACTGCTCAGGACGCACACAGGCGAGGTCGAGCCGCGTGCCATTGACGAAGCGCAACGTGACGATGCGTCCGCCACCACCCATGACCTCGCGCACGCCCTCGAGCTGCGCGAGCGCCGCCGCGACCACCGACGGCGTACCGCGCACCGAGGCCACGAGATCGACATCGCGCACGACTTCGCAACTGCGCCGCACCGAGCCCGCAATCGCGACGTCGAGCACATCAGGGTGCTCGGCCACGATCACGCGCAGCCGCTCGGCTTCGGCAGCGCCGTGCTCGTGCAGCACGAACGCACCGGCGTCACGCAGCGAGGCGATGCCCAGACGAATGCGCTCGGCGGTCTTCTCGCCGAACCGCGGGAGCGCGGCAAGGCGCCCGTCGGACGCGGCCGACTCGAGCTCCTGCAAGGTCTCGATGTGCAGCCCGTCGTGAATGAGGCGGATGCGCGCCGGCCCGAGCCCGGGCACGCGCAACATCTCGAGCAGCCCTTCGGGAGTCTCTTCCTGCAGTACCTCGAGCAGCAACGCGCTGTTGGTGTCCACGAGGTCGCGCACCACGTCGAACGTTTCCGCGCTGAGCCCGTCGGGCGCCGACGACGCGGCGACGGTTGCGCGCAGCTCGTCTGCGGACAACGCGGCCACGACACGCGACGCGCCCTGGAACCCGCGGACGCGCTCGGCCGGCTCGCCGTGGAGCTCGAGCAACGTGGCGATTTGCGCCAGGATGTGGGACGCGGCTCTGGGATCCATGGGGGAAAGATAGCGGAAACCGGCGGCGCTGAGGCGAGCGCTGCTGAGCGCCGGCAGGTTGCCAGCCCTGAGCGGTTTCAGCTGCGGAGCTGGCCAGCGAACCGCGGCATCGCGCGAGGGGCAACAGTGTGAGATGACGTCGGCTGCGGTGCGGAGCGAAGGCTCGGCTGATCAGCTTCGCCGCCTGCGGCGGCGCGGCTGGGCGGTGGCCCTCGACGGGGGCGCGCGCGAGCGACAAGGCCTGCCATGCCGCGATCGCGCCGGAGGCTGATCAGCTCCGCAGCTGGAAGGGCTCGGGGCTGCCGACCTGCAGGCGCTCGGCGATATCAGCCGGGTCGCGATGGTTTCCGAAAGCGGGTCGGTGCGCTGAAGGGCCGATCAGCTGGACAGCTGCGGGGCTCGTCCGCGCGCTGTGCTCCGCGCTGGCATCACCGAGCGCCGGCAGGTTGTCAGCCCTGAGCGGTTTCAGCTGCGGAGCTGGCCAGCGAACCGCGGCATCGCGCTAGGGGCAACAGGGTGGGATGACGTCGGCTGCGGTGCGGAGCGAAGGCTCGGCTGATCAGCTTCGCCGCCTGCGGCGGCGCGGCTGGGCGGTGGCCCTCGACGGGGGCGCGCGCGAGCGACAAGGCCTGCCATGCCGCGATCGCGCCGGAGGCTGATCAGCTTCGCAGCTGGAAGGGCTCGGGGCTGCCGACCTGCAGGCGCTCGGCGATATCAGCCGGGTCGCGATGGTTTCCGAAAGCGGGTCGGTGCGCTGAAGGGCCGATCAGCTGGTCAGCTGCGGGGCTCGTCCGCGCGCTGTGCTCCGCGCTGGCACCGCTGAGCGCCGGCAGGTGGTCAGCCCCGAGCGGTTTCAGCTGCGGAGCTGGCCAGCGAACCGCGGCATCGCGCGAGGGGCAGCAGGGTGAGATGCCGTCGGCCCCTGCGCGGGGCAACCACCCAGCTGATCAGCTTCGCAGCTGAAGCAGCTCAGGGCTGACCACCTGCCGGCGCTCAGCGGCCCCAGCCCGAGCACCCTCCCCCGCCGAACCCCGTCCCCCTTCAGGATTCCACCCCCGCCAACCGCTTCGCCTGCTTCACCAACTCCACCATTTGCCGCTCCGTCAACTCCAACTCCTGCGTGGCCGCGTCGGCATCGAGCAACCCGCTGCGCATGGACACGCCGACCTGGTTCAAGTAGCGGATCTTGTCGAGCAGTTCGGTGGTGAGCGCGCGCAGCCCGTGGTAGCGCCGCTTCTCGGCGCTCGCGCGGCGGAAGCGTTGTTGCAGTTCGTCGGGGCGCAGACGGCGCCCGAGGGCGATGACTTCCGCCTCGGTGCGTCCGGGGAAGACGCCGCGATCGGGGATGCCCGCCGAGTCGGGGCCGGCGTCGTCGGCGAACCAGAGGCGGCCTACGTATTCGATGCCATCGTGCGAGATCAGCAGCGTCGCGCGAAAGCGCCGCCCGTCGACGTCGAGGGTGGCGACCGAGGTGTGGGTGACCGCGCCGAACTGATACATGCGTGAGGTGCTGGGACGGTCGACGAGGCGCGCCGTTGCGCCCCGTCAGCCGCCGGAAGTCTCGTGCAGGAACGTCTCGATCGCGCCGAACAGCGCCGCCGGCTGCTCAACGTACGGCACATGGCCGCAGTCGTCGAGCGGCATGAACCGCGCGCCCAGCGCCTCGGCGGCGGCACGCGCCGACTCGAGCGGGATCGGATCCTGCACCCCATGCACGACGAGCGCGGGCACCCGCACGGCACGCAGGGACTGGCACAGATCGTAACGCCCGAGGCTCTCCCACACGGCCTGCTGCACCTTGCCGGTGACGCGAAAGGGGGTGAGTGCGGTGGCGCGGGCCGGGTCGGCGAAGTAGCCGGCCACGCTGAGTTCGAACGCCCGCTGGCGATAGACGTCGGGGTCGCGCTCGCGCAGCCCCGAGTCGGCCAGCGCGCGCCGAGCGCCGGCGATGGCCTCGCTGCGCTGCCGCTCCGCGAACTCGGCCTCGAACTGGTCGCGCCACCTGCGCGAGACGGGCGCGGGCGAGACGAGCACGAGCCGCGCCGGCATGGGGAGCGCCGGGTTCTGCGTGGCCTCGATGGCGTAGAGCATGGCGAGCAGCGCTCCCCAGGAGTAGCCCACCAGCGTGGGCGATGCGAGGCTGAGCTCGGCGATGACGGCCGCGAGGTCGGCCACCTGCACCTGCCACGTCACTGGTGTCGGGTCGTTGGTGCGCGACTGCCCGCCCCCGCGCTGGTCGTACGTCACGAGCCGGTGGCGCTCGGCAAGCGCGAGGAACTGCGGGTACAGGTAGTCGTGGTGCGCCCCGGGGCCGCCGTGCAGCAGGAGGAGCGGGGACGCGTTGCCCACGGAGGCGTCGCGCGGGCCGTCCTCGCGCAGGAAGAGCGGGACGGGCGTGGTGGTGGTGAAGGAAGTCGCCATGCTGAAGGGTAACGCCGGTGCGAGGCCGGCTCACGCCGCAGGGTGAGCGAAGGCGCCTCGCCGTCAGAGGAACGTGCGCGCCACCTCGGCCGTCCCGACGTGCACCGCCACCGTGTCGTGGATCGAGCGACCGTAGCCGCCGGCGATGGTGATCACCACCGGCAGCCCCACCTCGCGGCAGGCCTCGAGCACCATCGCGTCGCGACGTCGGAGTCCGGCGTGCGTGAGCGCGAGCCGGCCGAGGGCGTCGCCTTCGTGCGGGTCGGCACCGGCGAGGTAGAACACCACGTCGGGGCGCGCGTCATGCAGCACGCGCGGCAGCGCGTCGGCGAGCAGCGCGAGATACGCCGCGTCGGCGGTGCCGTCGTCGAGCTCCACGTCGAGGGTGCCGGGCACCTTGGTGAACGGGTAGTTGCGCCGGCCGTGCATGCTGAAGGTGTACGTGTCTGCGTCGTTCGCGAAGATCGCGTGCGTGCCGTTCCCCTGGTGCACGTCGAGGTCGATCACTGCGACGCGACGCGCGCTCCCCGACGCACGCAGGTCGGCGATGGCCACGGCCACGTCGTTGAACACGCAGAACCCCTCGCCGCGGTCGGCGAAGGCGTGATGCGTGCCGCCAGCGAGGTTCATGGCGACACCGTGGCCGAGCGCGTGATGTGCGGCCGCGAGCGTGCCGCCGACCGCGCGCAGCGAGCGTTCCACGAGCGCCGACGACCAGGGGAAGCCCAGGCGGCGCACGGCCGTCGGCTCGAGGGTGCCGTCCATGATCGCGCGCACGTAGTCGTCGGTGTGCACGCGCACGAGTTGCTCCGGGGTGGCGCGCGCCGGGTCGTGCACCGCCTCGGCGCGCACGATGCCAGCGGACACGAGCGCGTCGCGCAGCAGGGCGTACTTGGCGATGGGAAACCGATGCCCGTCGGGGAGCGGGATCACGTAGTGCGCCGAACTCCAGACGTGCAGCGTCATGCGCGCACCATGCGCGAACGTGCGGGGCGCGTCATGCGCCCGCTCAGTGGTGAAACGCCGATTCTGCTGTAGCTTGCCCCGCATGTCGTCATCGGCCCTCCGAAGCCTCCGTGCCTCCAAAGGATAGCGCCGCGCCCGCGGGGCCGGTCGGGGCGTCCGCCGGTTCGTTCGACGACGCGCTCTCGCTGGCGCGTGCGCTCGGGCGACTCGTGGTCTCGCTCGGCGAGCCGCCCTCGCCGTCGGAGGCACTGACCGACGCGGATGCGCCCAGCGTGGCGCGGCGCGAGCGGGTGCGTCGCGCGCTGCGCTTTGCCGTGGCGGCCGCGCGGCGGGCCTCGCTCGAGCTGCGGCTGGCCGATGGGCTGCTGCACCTCGCGGGACGAGCGCTGCCGCCGGACTCGCCGCTGCGCGACGAGGCGCTCGACGCACTCATCGGCGGGCTCGACGCCAACGGCACGCTCTCGCTCGACGTGCGCCGCGCGGCGTCGCCGGGGGAACTGCTCGCGCTGGCCCAGCTGCTGGCCACGGACGTGCCCGGCGAGCGGCCGACGGAGCGCACGGCGTGGCGCTCGTGGTCGGTACGCATCACCCCCAAGTCGGTGCCGGCGGTGGACGACGCCGCGGCGCTGCCGCTGGCCGTTCGGGACGCGCTCGACCGGCTGGCGGGAGCGCGGTCGGACGAGGCGACGGGCGCGGTGGTGGGTGAGTTGCTGCAGCTGCTGGCCACCCCGCCCTGGTTCGCGGACCCGGCGGTGGTGGAGGCGGTGGCGCTCGGGGTGGCGGGCGAAGCGCGCCGCCGGGGGAGCCGAGCGGGGCGTCTGGCGCTCGAGGCGGGGGTGCGGCGGCTGCTCACACCCGCGGCGGTGCAGGCGCTCGTGCGCCGGCTGCCGCGCTCCGCCCGCCGCGACGACCTGATGCCCGTGCTGGCCCGGGCCGGCGACCTGGCGGTGCAGACGCTCGTGCAGCTGCTGCAGGACGCGGAGTCGCTGACCGACCGGCGCGTGTGCTTCGACGCGATCGTGGCCCTCGACGCGGGTGAGGAGGCGCTGTGCGCGGCGCTGCAGGACCCGCGCTGGTACGTGGCCCGCAACGCCGCCGCGCTGCTCGGCGAGATGGGGGTGGTGGAGGCGGACAGTCACCTGATCCCGCTGCTCGAGCATGACGACGAGCGGCTGCGCGTGGCCGCGGCGCGTGCGCTCACCCGGCTGGCCACGGCGCCCGGGCTGGCCGCGCTGCAGGGTCGTCTGGCCGACGCGGCCCCCGAGATGCGGCGCCTGGCCGCGAGCGCGCACGGGGCTCGCAGTCAGGGCAAGCCGTCCACGATCGCCCTGCTGGCCGCGCTGGAGTCGGAGCCGGACGAGGACGTGGTGCTGGAGATCGTGTCGGTGATGGGCACGCTGGCCAGCCCGGAGTGCGTGCAGCGGCTGGTGCGGATGGTGCGGGAGGAGGGTTCGCCGGAGTGGCTGCGGGATGCGGCCTATCAGGCGCTGCTGGCCGCGCGCGGGGAAGCGGTACAGAAGCTGTTGTAAGCGCTGGACAGCCAGCCGTTGCGGTTGAACCCCGTGGCTCGAGGCTCGCCCCTTGGCCCTTGCCGGCCGGGCAGGCGGGATCGGTGCGATGAGCCCGGACGGGCGTTCCGGCACCCGGCGGCCATCGCCCGGAACGGACCCGAGCGGGAAGCGGCGAGCCTCGAGCCTCGGGGGGTCGACTGCCCGCTTCGCTCCCCCTCGACGGTGACGCCGGGTATAATTCCGGCTTCACCTTCATCCCGACATCCGTGCCCAAGCTCGCCACCATCGAGACCAATCGCGGGACCTTCGTCGCCGAGCTGTTCGCCGCCGAGGCCCCCAAGACCGTCGCGAACTTCGAGAAGCTCGCCAACGACAAGTTCTACGACGGCGTGAAGTTCCACCGGGTGATCCCGGACTTCGTCATCCAGGGCGGCGATCCGCTCTCCCGCGACCTGCCCGAGGGCGACCGTCGCGTCGGCACGGGCGGACCCGGCTACAAGATCCCCTGCGAGACCGCCGGCAATCCGCACACGCACAAGGTGGGCGCACTGTCCATGGCGCACGCGGGACGCGACACGGGCGGCAGCCAGTTCTTCGTCGTGCTGCACGAGGGGAACACGCGCCACCTCAACGGCGTGCACACCGTGTTCGGCCAGGTGCGCGACGGCCTCGACGTGATTTCGAAGATCGGCCCGAACGACGTGATGACCTCGGTGCGCGTCGCCGACGTCGACTGACCCTCCATCCGGACCCTGTCATGGCCTCCACCAGTCACTCCCACGGCTCCGACAAGGGCGCGGCGTTTGCCGGCCTGATCGGCGGCGCGCTGTTCATCGCCGCCGTGGTCTACGCGCTCGTCGTGTGGACGAACAGCCGGTTCGACGCGCACGAGGGCGACCACGCCGTCGTGCCCGTGCCGTCGGCGTCCGTCACCGCCTGATCCTGCCTCGGCGGCGCGGGACGGCTCGCGCCCCGACACTGGTTCGCCGTCGGTCCCCCTTAACGCGGGGCGGCCGACGGCGTCCTCCGTTTGAGCCCTCTCCCCGACCCGATGACCGCACTCTCCCGCGCCGACGCGCTCGCCCTGATGGAGTCGTGGACCGCGAGCGACTCGCTGCGCAAGCACATGCTCTCGGTCGAAGCCGCCATGCGCGCGTACGCCGAGCGGTTCGGCGAGGATGCGGACCTGTGGGGTATCACCGGGTTGCTGCACGACTTCGACTACGAGCGCTTCCCGAATGCCGCGCAGGCGGCCGACGCGGAGCACCCGGCCGAAGGGGTGCGGCACCTGCGGTCCCTGGGCCTGCCGGAGACGGTTTGCGAGGCCATCCTCGGCCACGCACACTACACGGGCGTGGCCCGGGTCACGCCGCTGGCGAAGACGCTGTTCGCGTGCGACGAGCTGTGCGGGCTGCTGACGGCCTGCGCGCTGGTCAAACCGAGCAAGGCGATCGCCGACGTCGAGGTGCCGGGCGTGCGCAAGAAGCTCAAGGACAAGGCCTTCGCTCGCGGAGTGAGTCGTGACGACATCGTGCAGGGCGCCGAGGCGCTGGGGGTCCCGCTCGACGAGCACATCGCGTTCGTGCTCGGCGCGATGCGAGCGGCCGCGCCGGCGCTCGGGCTCGACGGGCGGCTGCAAGCGAGCTCGGCCTCAACGCCGTCTTCCGGGGGCGCGTAAGGCCAGTGACACGACCCGACCGCATGCACTCCGCCACGCTCTCCTTCCCGATCCCGGCCACCGCGCCGGCGCCACGCCCCGCTCGCGGGGTGCAGGGGGCGCACGGTGGTGAGCGGGTGACGACGGGCACGCGAGGCGGGTCGGCGGACGACGCGCGGCTCGGGACCAGCGAGGTCTCGTCCGACGTGCTGGCCGAGCGGGCGCTGGTGCTGTCGGCGCAGGCGGGCGACGACACGGCGTTCGCGGGGCTCGTGCATCGGCATCAGCGCCGGGCCTACGCGGTGGCGCGGTCGATCGTGCTGACGCACGACGACGCGGAGGACGCGGTGCAGGAAGGGTTTCTGCACGCGTGGCGCGCGATGGCACGGTTTCGCCCCGAGCAGGCGTTCGGAGCGTGGCTGCACCGGATCGTGGCCAATGCGGCGCTCGACATCGCGCGCCGCAAGAAGGTGCGGGACGCGGACGAACTGCAGGAGTCGGTGTCGTCCCCGTTTCGCGACCCGGCGATCAGCGCGGAGCTGCGCAGCCGCCTGTCGAGCGCACTGGTGGAGCTGCCCGAGCGGCAGCGCGCGGTGCTGGTGCTGCACGACGTGGAAGGGTACAAGCATTCGGAGATCGGCCAGACGCTCGGGATTCCCGAGGGCACGGCACGGTCGGATCTCCATCATGCGCGGGCGGCATTGCGTCGCCTGCTGAGCAATTTGCGGAGAGCGGAATGAACACGCATTCGGGCCGGAGCGACACCGGCCGGAGTTCCATCAACGATCCCGAGCTCGTGGCGGCGCTGCGCGCGGTGTATGCCGCGCCGGCCGACGACCGCTACTGGAGCGGCCTCGAGGGGCGCATCATGTCGCGCCTGCGGCAGGCCGAGACGCCACTGGAGTGGTGGAACGTGCTGGCGGAGTGGCGGATCGCGCGCGTCGCCGGCCTGGCGGCGGCGGGGCTCATGCTCACGCTCGCGGGCTTCTCGCTCTGGAAGGAGCATCAGATCGACGCCGACCTGCGCAAGCTCGCGGCGGGTGCCGCGTACTGGACCGTGTTCGAGGAAGCGTCCGACGACGTGTCCATCGCGTTCACGGCGCCGGCGGGCCGCGCCAAGTCGGCCACGGTGGACCGGCACCTGTTCAACGTCGAGCCCTGAGGTCGCCGTGGCTGCCGCTGCCTCGTCCCGGTCCAAGTCGGTCGCGCTGGCCTTCCTGCTCGGCGCGTTCCTGACGGGTGGTGCCAGCGGTTTCGCCGCCGGCCGCTCGACCGCGACCACGAAGAAGGACGGGAGCGTCTCGCGCGAGTACACCTACAGCAGCATGGTGCAGGAACTCGCGCGCGAGCTCACGCTGTCGCCGGAGCAGACGGCCGCGGTCGACTCGATTCTCACGTGGCGCCGCGGGCGCTACGACCTGATCATGCTGCCCATCCGGCCCGCGCTCGATTCGGCGCGAGACAGCGCGCGCACGCTCATCGAGCTCCGGCTCGACGCAGCGCAGCGCGAGGCCTTCATCCAACTGCGCAATCGCATGTCGGCCCAGTCCGACAGTGCCCGAGCCGCTTCCAGGGAGCGCTGACCGCGTGACAACCCGTTCGTCTTTCCTTGTCGCGGCTTCGGTCGCGGCGGTATTCGCCGTCCCTGCTGTTTCGACGCTGTCGGCTCAGTCGCCCATGGACGACGCGCGCCCCATCGCGCTCGGTGAGGCCGTGTCGGCCGCGCAGCGCAACCTGCCGAGCGCCGTGCAGGCCCGCGGTGCCCTGCGCACCGCGTCCGCGCAGCGCCGCAGCGCGCTCGGCGCCTTCATGCCGTCGCTCAACATGAACATGGGCACCGGCTTCACCGAAGGCGCCATCTTCTTCCAGGGTAACCTGGTGCCGCTCACGGGCAACCCGTGGAACTACAGCAATGGCCTCAGCTCGCAGCTCGAGCTGTTCGACGGCGGGCGTCGCCTCTATGAGCTGCGCCGCACCGGCGCCGCGCTCGACGCGGCCGACGTGGCGCTCGTGGCCAACAAGTTCGACATCGCCCTGCAGGTCAAGCAGCAGTACTACGCCGTGCTGGCCGCGCGCGAAACCGAGTCGGCCGCCCGGGCCCAGCTCGAGCAGGCCGAGGCGCAGCTGCAGGCCTCCGTGGCGCGTGTCGGCGCCGGTGCGGCCACCAAGTCGGACTCGCTGCGCTCGATCATCCAGGTGGGCAATGCGCAGCTGGCGATCCTCACCGCGGAGAACGACCTGCGCGTGGCCAACGCGGCGCTCACGCGCCTCGTGGGCAGCGACGTGCAGGTCACGGCACTGCCGAGCGACACCACCACGCTCCCCGACGAGGCGGCGCTGCCGTCGGTCGAGGATCTCGAGCGTCTGGCCATGCGTGGCCCCGCGGTGGAAGCGGCGCAGGCCAACGTGACCGCCGCGCGCGCGACGCGACGCAGCGCGCGCACGCAGTACATGCCCACCATCAGCATGTCGTTCAACTACGGGCTCAACGCCGCGAGCCAGGCCTTCGCCAGCAACAACCTGCTGCTGTTCGGCGAACGCGCGGCGACGCGGCAGACGTACAACTTCAATCTGTCGTTCCCGCTCTTCAACGGCTTCAACCGCGAGGCGCAGCAGGTGACGGCCAGCGTCGCGGTGGAGAACGCCGAATCCGCCGCGCGTGACGCACAGCTCGCGGCGCGTCAGACGCTCACCCAGCAGCTGCGCGCGCTGCAGACCGCGGCCGCGCGCGTGCAGGTGCAGCTCGCCTCCATCGCTGCCGCCGAGGAGGACCTGCGCGTGCAGCAGCAGCGCTACCAGCTCGGCGCGTCCACCGTGCTCGACCTGCTCACCTCGCAGACGCAGCTCAATGCCGCGCGCACCGCGCTCATCCAGGCGCGCCTCGACGCGCGCGTGGCCAAGGCGCAGCTCGAGGCCCTCCTCGGCCAGGAACTTCCGTGACCCACTTCGCTGCTTCCCCGACGGGTGCACCGGCGCGTCGCGCCGCGCGCCGTCCCCTGCTGCTGGTGCTGGGCGCCACGGCGCTGCTTGCGGCGTGTGGCGAGAAGGTCGAACCGCCCGCACCGATCGGCGAGGTGGCCGTCGAGCGCCGCGACATCGTGGTCGATGCACAGGCCACTGGCACCGTCGAGCCGATCGAAATCGTGGAAGTGAAGTCGCAGGCGTCCGGGCTCGTGCTGCAGATGCCGGTCGAAACCGGCACGAACGTGAAGCCGGGCGACCTCATCGTGCAGATCGACACGCGCGACCTCACCAACCAGGTGGAGCAGGCGCAGGCCGACCTGCGCTCGGCCGAAGCATCGCTCGAGGTCGCGAAGGCGAACCGGGATCGTTCCGACGACCTGTTCAAGGCGCGCATCATCACCGCGCAGGAGAACGAGCAGGCCAACCTCGCGTACACGCAGGCGCAGGCCAATGTGATCCGCGTGCGCACGAGCGTGGACATCGCGCAGCGCCGCCTCGACGAGGCGCGCGTGACGGCGCCGGTTGCGGGCACGATCATCGCCAAGACCGTGTCGCTCGGACAGGTGATCCAGTCGGCCACCAGCGTGATGGGTGGCGGCACGACGCTCGTGACCATGGCCGACCTGTCGCGCGTGCAGATGCGCGCCTTCATGAACGAGACCGACATCGGCCGCATCACGGCCGGCCAGGACGCGCGCGTGGTCGTGGACGCATTCCCGAATCGCGTGTTCGAGGGCTCGGTGGAGAAGGTCGAGCCGCAGGCGGTGATCCAGCAGTCGGTCACGATGTTTCCCGTGATCATCTCGCTCGCGAACAACGAGCGCCTGCTCCTCCCCGGCATGAACGGCGAGGTGTCGGTGAACGTGGAGCGGAAGCTCAACGTGGTGGCCGTGCCGAACGACGCGGTGCGCAACATGCGCGACGCGGCGGCCGCCGCCGAGATGCTCGGCCTCGACCCGGAGACGGTCATGGCGTCGCTCAACGCGTCGCGCCCCGCCGGTGAGGCCACGGCCGCCGCGGCGGATACGACCGCCGGCCGCAGCGTGCCGATGGGCGGCGCGGCCGCGGGCGGGGCACCCGCCGGGGGCGCACGCGGTACGGACACCGGGACCGCGCGCACCGCGCAGGCGGGCGGTGCGGCGGCGCGCGGCGGCGCCGGCCGTCCCTCGGGCATGGGAAGCGGCGGCGGCCTCGCGGCGCGTCGCAACCCGACGCCGGCGCGTCAGGGCGTGGTGTTCGTGGTGACCGACAGCGGCAAGTACGAGCCGCGCATGGTGCGCCTCGGCGTGTCCGACTACGACTTCTCCGAAGTGATCAGTGGGCTGCAGGAAGGCGAGAAGGTGGCCTCGCTCGCCATGGCGGCGCTGCAGGCTGCGCGTGAACAGCGCAACGCGCGCTTCAGCGGCATGGGTGGCGTGCCTGGCCTTTCGCGGCAGACGCCCGCGGCGGGCGGTGGTGGTGGCGGCGGTGGCGGCGGTCCGCGCGGAGGGAGCTGACCATGCTTTGGGGCGAGGTGTTCCGTGTCGCGCTGAGCGCCCTGCGCGCGAACAAGCTGCGCAGCCTGCTCACCATGCTCGGCATCGTGATCGGTGTCGGTGCCGTGATCGCAATGGACGGCATCGGCCGCGGCGCGCAGCGCGCGATCAACGATCGCATCACCGCGCTGGGCACCACGCTGCTCACGGTCAACCCCGGCCAGGTGGCGGCGCGCGGCGTGGCGTCGGAGACCGACCGGGCCCGGCTGCGCATTCGCGATGCCGAGGCGCTGATCGCGCAGGCGAAGGTCATGAAGGCGATCCAGCCGGAGATGAACCGCCAGTTCCAGGTGCAGTATCTGAGCAAGAACACCAGCACGCAGGTGGTCGGCACGACCGCCAACTACCTCGACGTGCGCAAGTACGAGCTCGCCTTCGGCCGCATGTTCTCCGACCGCGAGGACGAGGGGAAGCAGCGCGTCGCGGTGGTCGGCTCGAACGTGCTCGAGAAGCTCGGCATCGAGAACCCGGCGGCGATCATCGACCAGCCGGTGCGCATTCGCGGCATCCAGTTCACGGTGGTCGGCGTGCTGGCCTCGAAGGGGCAGACCACGCCGTGGCAGAACCCCGACGACCAGGTGCTGATCCCGCTCCAGACGGCGCGCTTCCGTCTCATGGGCACCGACCGCCTGCGCTCGATCTCGGTGCTCGCGCCGAGCGAGGACTCGATTCCGCAGACGATGGCCGAGATCCAGAAGATCCTGCGGCGCGAGCATCGCCTCATGCGCGACACGCCGGACGACTTCGAGATCCGCAACCAGGCCGACTTCCTGAACACGGCGGCCGAGACGAGCAAGGTGTTCGGCACGCTGCTCGCCGGCATCGCGGCCGTGTCGCTGCTCGTGGGCGGCATCGGCATCATGAACATCATGCTGGTGTCGGTGACCGAACGCACGCGCGAGATCGGCGTGCGCAAGGCGCTGGGCGCGACCGGTCCGAACATCCTGCTGCAGTTCCTCATCGAGGCCGTGGTGCTCTGCCTGCTCGGCGGGCTGATCGGCGTGGTGCTGGGCGGCGGCGGCGCGATCCTGCTCGGCAACGCCTTCAACTGGAACACCGAGCTCAGCGCGCAATCGGTCGGCATGGCGTTCGCCTTCTCGGCCACGGTGGGCGTGCTGTTCGGCGTGTGGCCGGCGCGGCGCGCCGCCAAGCTCGACCCGATCACCGCGCTGCGGTACGAGTAGCAGGGCGAGCAAGCGGACTCATCCGGGCGCGTGACGCGCCCGGACTTGCGGGCCGCGGACTCCGGCGTGTATGTGAGCGAAGGCGCAGCGCAGGGCGACTCGGTGGTCGTCCGTGCGCGCGCACCCGCCCGACACCCCGGAGATCCTGCATGCCGAGCTCCCTCCGTCCTTTCGTGCGCCAGACTGTCGCCATGCTGCTCGCGGTCGCAGCGCTCGCCCTGCCCTCGCGGCTGCGCGCGCAGACCTCGCAGACCGGCATCCTGCAGGGCACGGTGACGCTCGAGAACGGACGCGCCATTGCCAACGCCACGGTGCTGCTGCGGCAGGCCGACGGATCGTATCCGCGCACCGCGCAGACCGACGAGCGCGGCGCCTTCCGCATCAACTTCATCACGCCCGGCGTCTACGAGCTGACGGCCCGCCAGATCGGCTTCCAGCCCGTCACCGTGCAGGGCATCGTGATCCGCGCCGCCGAGGTGCAGCGTGCATCCGTGACGCTCGCTCCCGCTCGCACCGAACTGCAGGCGGTAACGGTCACGGCCACGCAGGCCACGATCAGCACGACCACCACGGAGTTCACCCGCTCGCTGCAGGCGAAGGAGCGGGAGCTGCTCCCGGCGGCGCGCGATGCGAACGCGCTCATCGCCTTCACGCCGGGCGCGCGACCGGGGCAGGTGTTCGGCGGCTCCACCGGACAGGCCAACCTGTACCAGCTCGACGGCGTGATGGTGAACCAGCCCGGCAGCGGCGGCTCGTTCCTGCTGCCGAACGTGGACTGGATCGAGGACTTCAAGGTGATCGGCCTCGGGGCCGGCGCGGAGTTCGGCAACTTCCAGGGCGGCCTGATCAACATCGTGACCAAGTCGGGATCGAACACCACACAGGGGCAGTTCCGCACGTTCTACGAGAATCGCGCAATCAACCGCAGCAACGTGAACGCGTTCGAGAACGGCTCGGAGCTCGACAACCGCTTCGAGGTGAACGCGGAGCTGCGCGGTCCGCTCGTACGCGACCGGCTCTACTACTACATCTCGGGGCAGGAAGCGCGCACCGAAGGGCGCGTGGTGGACTTCCGCAGCGCGACCTCCGACGCGGTGACCTGGCTGCCCGCGCTCACCGACCGGCGCGAGCAGAAGTACTACGGCAAGCTCACCTGGCAGGCCTCGGATCGCGACATCTTCAACGCCTCGGTGGGCGTGGACAACGTGTTCCGCGAGCGAGCCGGCCTCTCGGGCTACGATGCCGTGGAGGCCACGTACAGGGGACGCTCGCCGAGCACCTTCTACCAGGCCAACTGGCAGCGCACGATCAGCCCGCGGAACTTCCTCGAGTTCAAGTTTTCGGGGTACAGCGCGCAGGACAACGAGCTGCCCTACAACGGTTCCGACTTCCCGGCGGTGGCGCTGCTCGACGCGCCCAACTCGCCGCAGTTCGCCAACGCCTTCTACACGCGCCGCAACGCGCCGTCGAGCTACGGCCTCACGGGTGTGTGGGACAGCTACTTCAACACCGGCGGCGCCCAGCACAACCTGAAGGTGGGCGGCGACTACAACATGGGGCTCTGGCGCGAGCGTCGCACGCGCAATGGCGGCGTCACCTGGTACACCGAGGCGGGCGCGAACTTCGACCCGCTCAGCCCGGCCACGTGGCAGGAGATCCCGAGCCTCGGCGTGTACGCCACCACCGACACGGGCGGACGCATCGACCTGGACGCGGACACGCGCAACGGCGCCGTGTACATGCAGGACTACATCCGCATCAACGACCGGCTGTCGGTGAACGCGGGGCTGCGGCTGGGACTCTGGTCGGGACGCATCACGCCTGGAAACGGCGGGGGCAGCCGCGGGAGCGAGGCCTTCGAGGCGGTACGCGCCACCGGGCTCGACCCGCGCATCGGCGCCACGTACGACGTGTTCGGCGATGCCAGCCTCGTGGCCAAGGCGCACTGGGGACGCTTCCACCAGAACCTGTTCGCGCTCTTCTACGATCGCGCACCGGGCGCGAACGTGTTCACGAACATCGAGTACTGCGACTGGAACGACGTGAACAAGACGGTGCTGCCCGAACTCGGCCGCCAGTACTCGGCGGCCGAGTTCGACGCGCTGTTCAGCTGCTTCCCGGGCGCGAACCTGTTCAATGAAGCCAGCGCGATCGAGGACTACCGGCAGCCGTACATGGACCAGATCACGATCGGCGTGGAGAAAGCGATCAATCGCAACCTCAAGGCCGAGGTGGTCTACATCAATCGCCGCAACCGCGCCGTGCTGTCACTCGTGGACAAGAACCTCGATCGCAACTGGTCGCCGATCGCGAACGTGCGCGCCGTGGAGACGCGCGGCGCGGTGAAGAACCCCGACGGACAGGACGTCGTGCTGCCGGTGGTCTACGTGCGCAACGACGACCTCTCGGCGCGCCTCCGTGCCGGCGATGTAGTGCCGGGCTATGTCGCCACGGACACGCTGCGCCTCACCTTCGCGCAGAACCTGGTGATCCGCCCGGTGGACGACGCGCGCCGCGATTTCGACCAGGTGCAGCTGTCGCTCGCCGGCTCCTACTCGCGCGTGAGCTTCAACGCCGCGCTCGTGTGGACCAACCTCACCGGCAACCTCTTCTCGGTGAACGGCTACTTCAACCCGAGCGGGGAGGAGAACGGACCGTTCGTCGAGCCGAACGGCCAGCTGAACTACGACGGGAAGCTCGGCAACTTCTCGCCGTGGGACTTCAAGCTGCGCATGAGCGGCCAGCTGCCGTGGGGTGTCGAAGGGGGCGCGTTCCTCACGTACACGTCGGGTGATTTCTGGACGCCCACGCTCGATGTCTCGCGCCAGCTGTTCTTCGACGCGGAGCTCCCGGGCGGCGGCACGGTCGAACTCGACGACCGGCTGTTCCGCAACACCGTGGGGCAGTCGCTGTTCACCGAGCCGCGCGGCAGCCGACAGTTCGAGGGGCGGACCAACCTCGACCTGCGCCTGCAGAAGGTGCTGCGCCTGCGGCGGCACGACGTGATCGTGGGCGCGGAGGTGTTCAACGTGTTCAACGCCAACGCGATCTCCGACCTCAAGTCGGCGCTGAACAACCAGGACCCCTCAGACCCGACGTCGCTGGTGGGCGCCGTGCGGCTCCGGCAGCAGCCGACCACCTTCCGGCTCAACGTGCAGTACCGGCTGTGAGGCGCGGGCGTTCGCCTCGCGCGTGATCCGGGGCGGCGGGGCGACGGGGACGCGGCGTCGCCCCGGATCGTCTATTGTTCGCTGCCCTCGCTGTCACCCCTGCTCCCTGTCCACCGGCTCGTGACGCTGCCCCCCTTCCGACCGCTGCTCCCCGAGCAGATCGCGCTCGTCGCGCACAATCCCGTACCCGTGCTGGTGCTCGACGGGCACGAGCGCGTGCGCTACGTGAACGCCGCCGGCCGCGCGCTGTCGGAGGACCCGTCCTGCGACCCGACCGGGGGCGTGGTGTGGCAGCAGTATCCCGGCCTCGCGGGCTCCGGGCTGCAGCGCGAGTACGGCCGCGTGCTGCGCGACCGCCTCCCGGCACGGTTCGAGGAGTACCGGCCGGAGGTGGACCGGTGGTTCGCCGTGCTCGCCTATCCGGTGGAGGACGGCCTGATCGCCACCCTGCGCGACATCACGCAGGAGAAGCGCAACGCCGACGCCGTGCGTCGCAGTGAACAGACACTGCGACTGGCGCAGGAATCGGCGCGCATCGGCACCTTCTCGCGCGACCTGCGCCTCAACCAGTCGGAGTGGTCGGACCAGCTCTTCCGCCTGCTCGCCATGGAGCCCGGCGCGATCGACCCGAACGTGGCCGACCATGACCCCGACCAGAGCTTCGTGCATGCGGACGACCGTGCACGCCTTCGCGCGACGTGGAAGCGGGCGCTGATCTCGGGACGCACGGAGCAGCTGCGCCACCGCGTGGTGCGCCGCGATGGCGAGGAGCGCCTCTTCGACTCGCACATCGTCACGGTGCGCGACCAGCACGACGAGCCGGAGCGCGTGGTCGGCACCGTGCGCGACGTGACCGATGAGGTGCGCGCCGACACGGAGCGCGCGCAGATCGCCGCGCAGATGCAGCAGGCGCAGAAGCTCGAGTCGCTCGGCATCCTCGCGGGCGGCATCGCGCACGACTTCAACAACCTGCTGGTCGGCATCCTCGGGAATGCCTCGCTCGCGCTGCTCGACCTGCCGAACGAGTCGCCCGTGCGCGACAGCGTGCTGGAGATCGAGCACGCGGCGCAGCGCGCGGCCGAACTCACGCGGCAGCTGCTGGCCTACGCGGGCAAGGGACGCTTCGTGGTGGAGCAGGTGGACTGCTCGCAGGTGGTACGCGAGATGACGGCGCTGCTGCGCACCGCGGTGTCGCGCAACGCGCAGGTGAGCCTGCAGCTCGAGGAGGCGCTGCCCGCCATCGAGGTGGACGTCACCCAGCTGCGGCAGGTGGTCATGAACCTCATCACGAACGCGTCCGACGCGCTGCCGGAGGCGGGTGGCCTCGTGCTGCTGCGCACCGGGGAGCAGGCGATCGATGCGGCCTACCTCGATAGCTGCGTGCCCGGCACCGATGCGGCACCGGGGCGACACGTGTTCATCGAGGTCAGCGATCAGGGCGCGGGCATGGACGCCGACACCCGCGCGCGCATGTTCGACCCGTTCTTCACGACCAAGTTCACGGGCCGCGGACTGGGCCTCGCGGCCACGCTCGGCATCGTGCGCGGGCATCGCGGCGCCATTCGCGTGCACAGCGAGCCCGGCCAGGGCACGTCCATCCGGCTGCACTTCCCGGCGCGCCAGCAGCCGACCGTGCCACTCGCATCGTCGCCAACGTCGCGGGTCTGGAACAGCGATGGCGAGGTGCTCGTGGTGGACGACGAGCCCAGCGTGCGCGCGGTGACGCGTGCCCTGCTCCGTCGACGTGGCTTCACGGTGACCGAAGCGGCGAGCGGCGGTGAGGCGGTGGACATCGTGCGCGACGATCCGATGCGCTTCCGTCTCGTGCTGCTCGACCTCACCATGCCCGGCATGAGCGGGGAGCAGACGTTTCGCGAACTGCGTCAGCTCGTGCCGGGGCTCACGGTGATCCTCATGAGCGGCTACAACGAGCAGGAGGTCACGCGGCTGTTCGCGGGCCACGACTGGGCCGCGTTCCTCCAGAAGCCGTTTCGTGCCGAGGACCTGGACAGCACCGTGCAGCGGGTCCTCGGCACGTAGCGGCCGCGATCAGGCGGGGATCACGCCGTGATCACGCCGTGGGCAGCACCTCGGGCACCGACGGCGTGACCCCACGCTGGCGCGCGCGCTTGCGGGCCGCTCGCCACTGCGCGAACTGGTCGAAGTAGGTGTAGATCACCGGCGTGACGTACAGCGTGACGAGCTGCGAGAACGCCATGCCGCCCACGACCGCCAAACCGAGCGGCTGCCGCGACTCGGCGCCGGCGCCGTAGCCCACGGCGATCGGCAGCGTGCCCATGAGCGCGGCGAACGTCGTCATCATGATGGGCCGGAAGCGCACGCGCGCCGCCTCGAGGATCGCCGCGCGCGGTGCGAGCTGCTGGTCGCGCTCCACCTCGATCGCGAAGTCGATCATCATGATCGCGTTCTTCTTCACGAGGCCGACGAGCAGGATGATGCCCACGAAGGCGTAGACGCTGAGGTCCTTGTCGAAGATCAGCAGCGTGGCCAGCGCGCCCATGGCGGCGAAGGGCAGCCCCGACAGGATGGTGACGGGGTGGATGTAGCTCTCGTAGAGAATGCCGAGCACCACGTAGATCACGAACACCGCGACGACGAGCAGCAGCAGGAGTCCTTCCTGCGCGTCGGCGAAGGCCTTGGTGTCACCGGTGAGGCTGGTGGCGATGTCGGGCGGCAGCTCCTGCGCCGCGAGCGTCTGCACCGCGTCCACCGCGGTGCCGAGGGCGACGCCGGGGCGCGTGTTGTACGAGATCGTCACGGCGGGCAGCTGGCCCACACGCTGCACCGACAGCGGGCCCACGCCGCGCGAGAAGCGCGCCACTGCGCCGAGCGGCACCAGGGTGCCGTCCGCGGCGCGCACGTGCAGCATCTTGAGCGCCTCCACGTCGCGCTGGTACTCGGGCTTGAGCTCCATGATCACCCAGTACTGGTTGACCTGGGTGAAGATGGTGGAGACCTGCCGCGAGCCGTACGCATTGTAGAGCGCGCGCTCGATCTGTCCCGCCGTCACGCCCAGCGACGCCGCGCGCTCGCGATCGATGTCCACCGACACCTGCGGATTGCCGATCTGCAGGTCGCTGGTGACGCCTTCCACGAGGTCGAGCGCGCGCATCTTGCCTTCGAACGCGCGAGCGGCGGTGTACAGCTGCGCGATGTCCGTGCTCTGCAGCGTGATCTGGTAGGCGCTGTTGGAGCGGAAGCCACCGATGCTGATCGGCGGCGGGTTGCGGAAGAAGGTCTGCATGCCGGGCACGACCGCGGCCTCGCGCTGCAGCTGCCGCATGACCACGTCCACGTGGGGCCGCTGGTCGCGCGGCTTGAGGCGGATGATGAGGCGCCCGTTGTTGCCGGTGGACGCGCGGCCGCCGCCGCCCACGCTCGAGAGCACCGTTTCCACATGCGGGTTGGCCCGCACGATGGTGGCGACATCGGTCTGTCGGGCGAGCATGGACTCGAAGCCGATGCCCTCGGGGCCGAGGATGGAGGCCTCCACCCGCCCGGTGTCCTCACTCGGCAGGAAGCCCTTCGGGATCACGATGAACAGCCCAACGGTCGCGGCCAGCGTGAGGAAGCTGAACAGCATGGTGGCCGGCCGGTGCCGCATCACCCAGTCGAGCGAGCGCACGTAGCCGTTCTCGCCCGCCTGGTAGATCCGCTCCACCGAGCGCCACTTGCCCTCGGTGTGCCCGTGTCCTTCGTCACCCTTGAGCCAGCGCGCGCACAGCATCGGCGTGAGCGTGAGCGACACGAAGCCCGACACGAGGATGGCCACGCCGATCGTGACCGCGAACTCGCGGAACAGCCGCCCCACGAGCCCCGGCATGAACATGATCGGGATGAACACCGCCACGAGCGACAGCGTGATGGAGAGGATCGTGAAGCTGATCTCCTTCGAGCCGTCGAGCGCGGCCTGCATGGGCTTCTTTCCCATCTCCAGGTGCCGCACGATGTTCTCGAGCATCACGATGGCGTCGTCGACCACGAACCCCACCGAGAGCGTAAGCGCCATCAGCGTGAGGTTGTTGAGCGAGTAGCCCAGCGCCCACATGACCGAGAAGGTGCCCACGATCGAGAATGGCAGCGCGAGCGACGGAATCGACGTCGCGCGCATGTTCCGCAGGAACAGGAAGATCACCAGCACGACGAGGCCGAGCGTGAGCACGAGCGTGAACTGCACGTCGTGCACCGACTCCTTGATGCTCACCGCGCGGTCGTAGAGCGGCAGGAACTGGATCGACGCCGGCAGCTGCGGCTTGAGCGCCTCGACGGTGGCCTTGACCGCGTCGGCCACGGCCACGGTGTTCGTGCCGGGCTGGCGGATGATGGCCAGCGCGATGTTGCCGCGCCCGTTGACCTGGCTCGAGACGCGGTTGTTCTGCACGTCGTCGAGCACCACGCCGAGGTCGCCCAGTCGCACGGGCGCGCCGTTGCGGTACGCCACCACGAGCTGGCGGAACTCGGCCGCGCTGCGCAGCTGACCGGTGGCCTGCACGGTGAACGACTGGTTGGGCCCCATGAGCACGCCGGCGGGCAGCGCCGAGTTGCCGTTGGCCACCGCCGCCTGCACCTCGTCGATGCCGATGCCGCGCGACGCCATCGCGCCCGGGTCGAGCTGGATGCGCACGGCGAACTTCGCCGAGCCGTACACCTGCACCTGCGCCACGCCCTCGATCGTGGAGAGGCGCTGCGCGAGGAACGTCTCGGCCCATTCGTTCAGCTCCGTCCGCGACAGCTGGTCGGAGTTCATGCTGAGGATCAGCACCGGTGTCGCGTCCGAGTTGGACTTGCGATACGTGGGCGGCTGGATCCCCTCGGGCAGATTGCGCAGCGAGCCGGCGATGGCGGCCTGCACGTCGTTGGCCGCACCGTCGAGGTCGCGCGAGAGCGAGAACTGCAGGTTGATGTTCGTCGCACCCTGCGTGCTCTGCGACGAGATGTCCTCGATGCCGGGGATCGTCGCGAACGCCTGCTCGAGCGGCGTCGCCACGGTGGACGCCATCACCTCCGGGCTCGCGCCCGGCAGGTTGGCGCTCACCGAGATGGTGGGGTAGTCGATCGTGGGCAGGTCGCTCACCGGCAGGTTGCGGTACGCGACGGAGCCGAACACGAGCACGGCCAGCATGACCAGCGTGGTCATGACCGGCCGACGGATCCAGATGCCGCTCAGGTTCATGAGGCACCTCCTGCGCCACGCGCGCTGTCGGCGCCTGGCGCCGGAGTCCCGGGAGCCGCCGTGCCCACCGCGGCGGACGCGTCACGGGCCTGCACGGCCATGCCGTCGGCCACGCGCTGCTGTCCGTCCACGATCACGCGCTCGCCACCGCTCAGCCCTTCGGTGATGAGCACCTTTGTGCCCGTCTGCCGGCCAAGGCGCACCGGCACGCGACGCGCCTTCCCCTCGCCGTCCACGGTGAACACGAAGTACGCATCGGCCACCTGCACCACCGCCTGCGCCGGCACCGTCACCGCCTCGGTCTCGATGGCGAGCTCGAGGGCGACCTGCACGAACTGTCCGGGCCAAAGCGCGCCGTCGCTGTTGGGGACGCGCGCCTTGAGCGTGACGGCACCGGTGCTCTGGTCGATGGCATTGTCCACGAAGGCGAGCGTGCCGGCAATTCGCTTCGCGGTATCCCCGACCGAGGGCTTCACCTGCACCGGCAACGGCCGGTCGAGGCCGCCACGCGTGCGCAGCTCGGCGAAGTCGGTCTCGGGCACGGCGAAGCGCACGAGCACCGGCCGCACCTCGTTGATGGTCACGAGCGGCGTTTCGTTGAGCGCGCGCACCACGTTGCCCTCGCGGAACGCGAGCTGCCCGGTGCGACCGGCGATCGGCGCACGCACGGTGGCGTTCGAGAAGTCGAACTGCGCGCGCTCCACGGCGGCGCGATCGGCGGCGACGGTGGCGGTGAGCGCCCGCACGTCGGCCTGGATCTGGTCGTACTGCTCGCGTGTGACGTAGCCGTCCTTGGCGAGCGTCTCGTAGCGCGCAGAATCGGTGCGCGCACGCGACAACTGCGCCTCGTCGCGCGCGAGCACGCCCTGCACACGATCGAGCTCGGCGCGGAACGGGCGCGGGTCGATTTCGAACAGCACCTGCCCCTGCCGCACGTCGTCGCCCTCGGCGAACGCGACGCGCGTGAGCAGGCCGGTGACCTGCGATTGCACGGCGACGAACCGATTGGGCTCGACCTGGCCGTTGGCGATGACCACGAAGGGCACCGCCCCACGCTCGGCGGTGGCCGTACCGACCACCGGCGCCGGACGCTGTGGCGGCGGGGCGTCCTCGCAGGCCGCGAGGAGCAGTCCGCCGGTGAGCAGCGACAGTGTCCGCCGCGTCGAAAGCAGGCGCGTAGCGTACGCCCGCGGGAATCGATCGATCATGGGGGAACGAAGAGGGGAGCGTCCGCGGCAGAACACCGCGAACCGACTCTCCACTAACGCAATGCGGGGCGGTTTGGTTGTCAGGGGGGCGCGGTTCGCCCCCGTTCCGTGTTCCGCGCTGGCACCACCGAGCGCCTGCAGGTGATCAGCCCTGAGCTGGTTCAGCGGCGGAGCTGGGCAGCGAACGGCGGCATTGCGCGAGGGGCAACAGGATGAGACGACGTCGGCTGCGGAGCGGAGCGGAGGCTCGGCTGCTCAGCTTCGCCGCCTGCGGCGGCGCGGCTGGGGGGTGGCACTCGACGAGGGGGCGCGAGAGCGACAAGGCCTGCCATGCCGCGATCGCGCGGGAGGCTGAACAGCTCCGCAGCTGGAAGGGCTCGGGGCTGGGGACCTGCCGGCGCTCGGCGGGGCCGGCTCGGGTCGCGATGGTTTCCGCAAGCGGGTCGGTGCGCTGGTCAGCTGGACAGCCGCGGGGCTCGCCCGCGCGCCGTGCTGCACGCGAGCGCCGCGGGTCGCCTGCAGGTGAACAGCCCTGAGCTGCTTCAGCTGCAGAGCTGGCCAGCGAACCGCGGCATCGCGCGAGGAGCAGCAGGGTGAGCCGGCGTCGGCCCCTGCGCGGAGCAACCACCCAGCTGAGCAGCTGCGCCGCCTGAGGCGGCGCGGCTGGGCGGTCGCCCTCGATGAGGCCACACGTGAGCGGAGTGGCCCGCCACGCCGCGATCATGCAGGAGGCTGATCAGCTCCGCCGCTGGAACGGCTCGGGGCTGTGAACCTGCAGGCGCTCGGCGATGTCAG
Source organism: Gemmatimonas sp. (assembly GCA_011390885.1). Taxonomy (GTDB): domain Bacteria; phylum Gemmatimonadota; class Gemmatimonadetes; order Gemmatimonadales; family Gemmatimonadaceae; genus JAABRT01. The sequence continues at coordinate 34,107 of JAABRO010000003.1, forward strand.
CCGGGGTCGCGATGGTTTCCGAAAGCGGGTCGGTGCGCTGAAGGCTGGTCAGCTGGACAGCTGTGGGGCTCGCCCGCGCGCCGTGCTCCGCGCCAGCGCCGCGGATCGCCTGCAGGTGAACAGCGCTGAGCTGCTTCAGCTGCAGAGCTGGCCAGCGAACCGCGGCATCGCGCGAGGAGCAGCAGTGTGAGCTGCTGTCAGCACCGGCGCGGAGCAGCCACCCAGCTGATCAGCTGCTCGGCTGAAACGGCTCACAGCTGCCCACCTGCAGGCGTTCAGCCCCCTCCGCTCACGGCGCCCGCGCTGGCCGAGGTACCCCCGGCGCCCCCGGCGCCATCGGGCGCGCCATCCACCCGGGTCCCACTATCGTCGCTGCGCCGTCCGGCCCGCTCCGGAACTCGACGCGGTACCCACTCCCGCCGAACTCCGACGCCTTGCCGGCCGTCACCGTGACGTCCCGGTAGCGACCGCCTCCGTACACCCGAAGCGCGATGCGATCGCCGGGCGCGGCCTTCTCCACCTCCCGGAGCAGCCGTGCCACGCGGGCCTGGCGTGCCTGCGCGTCCTCGGCGTCTTCCCGGGGCACGCGCACGTCCACCCCGTTGATGGCGGCGATGCGCTCCCCTTCCACGACGCCGGCCTGGTCGGCCGGCCCCTTGTCGGTCACGCTGGTCACGAACACGCCCAGCGTGTCGCGGGCGTTGCCGGCGCTCCCCACGCCGAGGCCGAGCGCGGCGCGCGACTCGAGGGACTCGCGCACGCCGCGCAGGCGCGGCGCCACCGTCGCCACGCGTGAGCGGGCGAGGTCGGCGGCGGAGACGGTCGTCAGGGTGACGGTGCGCACGCCCGTGCCCTCCCGCACGCGCAGTTCGACCGCGTCGCCGGGTTTCGCCTTGCCGAGTTCGCGCTGCAGGCGGCGATAGCCGGCATCGGCGGTGAGCGGGTCGGCCGCGTCATCGGCGGAGATGCGCAGCGAAACACCGTTGATCGCCTCGATGCGCGCGCCGGCGACGAGCCCCGCCTTCGCGGCGGGTCCATCGGGCGTGACCTCGGTGATCTCGAGGCCGGCGGTGTCGGCGCGCGTGCCGGTGGACAGTCCCACGCCGAGCACGGCGCGGTTGGCGTCGGCCAGCGCGAACGCCATTGCGCGCGGTGCTTCGAGCGCGCGGATGCGCACCTGCGGGTCCTGCGCGTGCAGCACGGACAGCGGCGCAGCGACCACCAGCGCGAACGCGCGGGCGAACGGGCCGGCGATCGATCCGCGGGTGACGAAGACGAAACGGGTCATGTCGACTCTCCGAAAGGGTTCGGCGATGTGACACGACCCGGCGCGGGCGGGGTTGCCGCGCGACTACACGACGAGGTTGAGCAGCCGCCCCTTCACGTAGATGACCTTCTTCGGCTCGCCCGTGACGAACTTGGCGATCGTCGGGTCGTCGAGCGCCGCGCGCACCACGTCCTCCTGTGTGGCATCGGCCGCCACCTGCACGCGGCCACGCGTCTTGCCCTGCACCTGCACCGCGACCTCGACGGTGTCCTCCACCATGAGCGCGGCATCCCACGCCGGCCACCCGGCGTCGAACACGCTGCCCGTGTGCCCGAGCTGTTCCCAGCACTCTTCGGCGAGGTGCGGCGCGTACGGCGCGACGAGCTGCACGAGCGGCGCGACTTCGTCGACGTGCACGGTGCGCTCGGCACGACGCAGCACGTTCATGTACTCCATCATGGCGGCGATTGCCGTGTTGTACGCGAGCGCGCCGGTGTCCTCGCCCACCTTGCGGATGGTCTGGTGCAGCTTGCGCATGACATCCGCATCGGGCGTGCCTTCACGATCCGCGTCGCGCACCGCCGCCCAGAGGCGATCGAGGAAACGACGCACGCCGCTGATGCCCTGCGAACGGAAGTCGCCGCCCTCCTGGTACGGCCCCAGGAACATGAGGTACATGCGGAAGGAGTCCGCGCCCCACTCGTTCACGTACTCGTCGGGGTTGATGACGTTCCCCTTCGTCTTCGACATCTTCGCGCCATCGCGAATGATGAGGCCGTGCGCGCGGAAGCGCGTGAACGGCTCCTCGAAGTCGAGATGGCCACCATCCTTGAGCGCCATCGTCACGAAGCGCGAATACAGCAGGTGCAGCACCGCGTGCTCGTTGCCGCCGATGTACGAATCCACCGGGAGCCAGCGCTGCGTGATGCCCGCGTCGAACGCGACGTCCTCGCGGCGCGCGTTCGGGTAGCGCAGGAAGTACCACGCGCTGTCGAGGAACGTGTCGGACACGTCGGTCTCGCGGCGCGCGTTCCCGCCGCAGGTCGGGCACGGCACGTTGTACCACTCGGCGTGCCGCGCGAGCGGCGAGACGCCGGAGTCATCGGGCTTGAAGTCGGCGATGTGCGGCAGCTCGACCGGCAGCTGTTCCTCGGGCACGGGCACCGTGCCGCAGGTGTCGCAGTACACGATGGGAATGGGCGGGCCCCAGTAGCGCTGCCGCGACACGCACCAGTCGTGCAGGCGGAAGTTCACTACCGGCTCGGCGTGTCCGCCAGCGCGCAGCCACTCGGTGACCTTCGCCTTGGCATCGGCGACCGGCGTGCCGTCGAACGCGCCCGAGTTCACGAGGTGCGCCGCGGCGTCGTCGGTGAACGCGGCCTCGAGCGGCGTATTCGCGTCCGCGTCACCGCCCGCCACCACGCGCTTGATCACCGCCTCGCGCGACAGGCCGCACTGCGACGCGAACTGCGCGCCGAGCACCTCGGCGAACTCGAAGTCGCGCTCGTCGTGGCCAGGCACGGCCATGATCGCGCCGGTGCCGTACTGCATGAGCACATAGTCGGCAATCCAGATCGGCACGCGCGCGCCGGTGGCCGGGTTGATCGCCCAGCTGCCGGTGAACTCGCCCGTCTTCTCGGTGACCGACTTGCGCGAGACGAGATCCTGCTTCGTGGTGCGCTCCTGGTACGCGCGCACGGCACTGACGCGATCGGGCGTGGTGAGCACGTCCACGAGCGGATGCTCGGGCGCCAGCACGAGGTACGTCGCGCCGAAGATCGTGTCGGGGCGCGTGGTGAACACGCGCACCTGCGCATCGCGCGCATCGACCCGGAAGGAGACTTCCGCGCCTTCGCTGCGGCCGATCCAGTTGCGCTGCGCGCTCTTCGTGACCTCCGACCAGTCGAGCGTGTCGAGGTTGGTGAGCAGCCGCTCGGCGTACTGCCCGATGCGGAAGAACCACTGCTCGAGGAAGCGCTGCTCGACCACGGTGCCGCATCGCTCGCACGCGCCGCCCTCGACCTGCTCGTTGGCGAGCACGGTCTTGCAGCTCGGGCACCAGTTCACCGCGGCGGCCTTCTTGTACGCGAGCCCCTGCTTGTGCAGCTGCAGGAACACCCACTGCGTCCAGCGATAGTAGTCGCGCTGCGACGTGTCCACCTTGTAGCGCCAGTCCACCATGAGGCCGGCGCGCTCGAGCTGGCGCTGGAAGTTGCCGACGTTCTTCGGCGTCAGCTCCATGGGGTGCGCGCCGATCTTCAGCGCGTAGTTCTCGGAGTGGATGCCGAACGCATCGTAGCCGAGCGGCTGGAAGACGGTGTGGCCGAGCAGCCGGTGATAGCGCGCGGAGATGTCGCTGCCGGTGAAGGCGAAGAGGTTCCCGACGTGCAGCCCTTCGGCGCTCGGGTACGGGAACATCATGAGCGCATAGAACGGACGCTCGCCGTTGGCGAGGTCGACGTGATTGGTGCCGCGCTCGGCCCAGGCGCGCTGCCAGCGCGCTTCGACGGCCTGCGGATCGTAGGCGACGGGTTCGGTCGTGTGCATCCTCCCAACATAGCCGATTTTGGGGGTGTGCGGTCCGGCCGTTTTGTACGGTGTGGCGGCCCCGGCATGGGCACGCGGGGCGCGGCCACTGCCGGTCCGGGCGCGCCGGGAGCGGCGGGGCCGCCCGGCGCTGACCGGCAGACGCCGCGCCCCGCGTCCCCGAGCCAGGTCCGACGGTGGTGCTCGGGCGGCTCAGCGCAGGAGATTGCGCGCGCACACTGCCGCGCGGCCAGCCCGCCGTGCGGCAGATCAGGGGTCGGTCACGGGGCGGGGACCGACGCGCCGTCGGTCGGCCAGCGCCGGGCGGCCCTGGCCGCTCCCGGCGCGCTCGGGCCGACCGTTGGGCGCGGAGGCCCCGTCCCGGGACCGACCGCGCGCCGAGCGCCGCGCGTCGAGGACTACCGCGGCCGCTCGGAGGCCTTGAAGAGGTACGCGCACTTCTCGAGGCGGGCGCCCTGCTCGTCGCAGACCGCGAACGACGCGCCCTCGTAGGCGGTGGCACCGGCGAACCGGCCGTCCTTGGAGAGCGCGTAGAACTGCAGGTCGAATCGGGGCCGGCCGTTCTCGCCGAGCAGGCGGTCCTCGGTCATGGCGATGACGCGCTGCATGACACGCAGCAGCGCTTCCTCCGGCGCGACGCCCTGCCGCATGAACTCCACGGCGAGGAAGGCCCCGCAGGCCTTGATGTTGGCCTCGCCGCGCCCGGTGGAGCCCGCCGCGCCCACCGTGTTGTCGCAGTACTGCCCCGCCCCGACGATCGGCGAGTCGCCCACGCGCCCCGGCACCTTCCAGGCCATGCCGCTCGTGGTGGTGACCGAGGCGACATCGCCGGCGGCCGTGACGGCGTTCATGTTGATCGTGCCCGTGTGGAACTTGATCGCGATGTCGCCGTCGTAGTCGAGATACATGTCGCGCGGGTTCAGGCGCGCGCGCCAGCGCAGCCAGTCCTGCCGGCTCTTCTCGGTGAGCAGGTTCTGCGGCGTGAAGCCCAGCTCCAGGGCGAATCGGCGCGCGTCGGGCCCGGCGAGCAGCACGTGGTCGGTGTAGTCCATGACCGCCTTTGCCACGAGCGACGGGGTGGCGATGTCCTCGAGGCAGGCCACGGCGCCGGCGCGGCGCGTGGGGCCGTGCATGCACGACGCATCGAGTTGCACGATCCCGTTGGCGTTGGGCAGCCCGCCCAGCCCCACCGACTGGTCGTCCGGGTCGAGCTCCTGGATGTTCACCCCCGCGATGATCGCGTCGAGCGGGTCCTCGCCGGCGATGATGCGGTCGTACGCCACCTTCACGCCGCGCAGGCCGTTGGCCGACGACACGACGCAGGGACGCGCCCGCACCGTCGATGCGCCGCCCCGCGCTCCTCCGGGCGCCTCGGCGAGTGGATGCGCCGACAGGGCACGCGGAACGAAGCCCGCGGCAGCGAGCGCACTGGCGGTCTGCAGAAAGTCACGGCGGCTGGTCATCACGGGCTCCGAGGCTGCGAACGGACGGGGGTCACGCGATCTTACGGGCAGCGCCCGGTCGCGGGAAGGGCGCCGGTGTCGGCGCCGCGGATGGGTTTCCGGAACGCACACCGGTCGTCATCCTGTAGGCGTCATCGGCGGCCCTTCGCCATCGACCACCTGCTCGTCGCCTCCCCCGCCGCGTGACCGCCCAGACGACGCTCCCGGTCCGGAGCGCCGGTGTTCCCCCAGCCTCGCCCATGCTCACCCCTGCCGACATCGCAACCCGCCTCGAAGCCGCCAGCTTCGTCGCCGGTTTCTCCGAAGCCTACCTGTGGCGCCTCGCGCGGGCGGTCAAGCCGCGCCGGATGGCCAGCGAGGAAACCCTGTTCGAAGAAGGCGATCCTCGCCGCCTGTTCGCGATCCTGCTCAGTGGCGCCGTGGCCGTGGAGAAGGCGCACGAAGGGCGTGTCACGCGGCTCGCCACCCTCGGACCCGGCGAGGCCGTCGGGGAGGGGATCTTCCTCGACGACGAACCACACGGCACCACCGCGCGCATGATCATGCCGGGGGACGTGCTCGTGATGGCGCGTGCGGAGCTCGACGCGCTCGTGCGCGAGCATCCTCAACTCTACGCCGCGCTGGTCAACCGGGCCGCACGCACCATTTCCGCGCGCTTGCGTGCCGCCGACGCCACGCTCGTCGGCCGAGGACGCGCGCTCGGTTTCGGGGGCCACCGGACGCGAACCGAGAAGGACCTGCTCGGCGAGCGCGAAGTGCCGTTCGAGGCGCTCTACGGTGTGCAGACGCTGCGCGCGCTCGAGAACTTCCCCATCACCGGCATTCCCATCCGGGAGATGCCCGAGCTGATCGACGGGCTCGCCGCCGTCAAGGAAGCCGCCGCGCATGCCAACCACGAGCTGGGGCTGCTCCCCACGGCGATCTACGAGCCGATCGTGAAGGCCGCGCGCGAGATCCGCGCCGGCCGCCATCACGAACAATTCCTCGTGGACGTGATCCAGGGCGGCGCGGGCACGTCCACCAACATGAACGCCAACGAGGTGATCGCGAACCGCGCCCTCGAGCTCATCGACTGTCCGCGCGGCGACTACGCGACCATCTCGCCCAACTCGCACGTCAACTTCAGCCAGTCCACCAACGACGTCTATCCCACCGCCGTCAAGCTCGCGCTGCACGCCTCGCTCGCGGAGTACGAGCGCGAACTCTCGGCGCTCGCCGAGGCGTTCCTCGCGAAGGGACGCGAGTTCGCGCCCTTCGTGAAGATGGGGCGCACCCAGATGCAGGACGCGGTGCCCATGACGCTCGGCCAGGAGTTCAGCGCCTACGGCAACACGCTGCGGGAGGACGTGGAGCGCATCGGCGAGGCGCGGCAGCTGATCCGGGAGATCAACCTCGGCGCGACCGCGATAGGCACCGGCATCACGGCGAGTCCGGCCTACACCGATGCCGTTCGCCGGCATCTGTCCGCGATCACGGGCATCGACCTCATCACCGCGCCCGACCTGGTCGAGGCAACGAGCGACACCGGCGCCTTCGTGCAGCTGTCGGGGGTGCTCAAGCGCACGGCCACGAAGCTGTCGAAGATCTGCAACGACCTGCGCCTGCTCTCCTCGGGGCCGCGTGCCGGATTCGGCGAGATCAACCTGCCCGCCGTCCAGCCTGGCTCGTCGATCATGCCCGGCAAGGTCAACCCCGTCATTCCCGAGGTCGTCAACCAGGTCTGCTTCGACGTCATTGGCGCCGACGTGACGGTGACGCTCGCCGCCGAGGCCGGACAGTTGCAGCTGAATGCCTTCGAACCGATCATTGCGTATCGCCTCATGCGCTCGCTGCTCTCGCTGCGGAATGCCTGTCACACCCTGCGGGAGCGCTGCGTCACCGGAATCACCGCCAACGTCGACCGCATGCGGTCCTTCGTCGAGCAGTCCGTCGGCATCGTGACGGCGCTGGTGCCCGTGCTCGGGTACGAGCGCGCTACGGAGGTCGCCAAGGCCGCGTACAAGAGCAACCGCGGGGTGTTCGAGATCGTGCTCGAGCGGGCCCTGCTCACCCGCGAGCAACTCGACGACGTCCTGAATCCTGCGTCCATGACCGTGCATCGCCCCGCCCCCTGAGCATGCCGATGCGCTCGCGCTTCCTGTCGCTCCCGCCGCTGTGGATCGTCACGGTGGCATCGCTGCTGCTGGCCGCGGGCTGTGCCGCGGGCCGCGACGGAGATGCCGGCATCGGCGTGGTGGCGCCCGCATCGATCACCCTGCCTGCGCCGGCGATCACCCTCGCATCGATCGGCGGCACCGATGCCCTCCAGGCCATCGTCCGCGACGCCAATGGCGCCGCTTTGCCGACGGCCAGCGTGAGCTGGCACAGCGACGCACCCGCCGTCGCCATCGTCTCGGGCAGCGGCGCCAGTGCCACGGTCACGGCCACAGGCCGAGGCGTCGCCGTCGTCACCGCCCGCTCGAGCGGCATGACCAGCAGCGTCACCGTGTTCGTGCGCACACCGACCGGTGTGACCGTGCTGCCGGATGCAGCCACCGTGCGGGTCGGGGGCAGCACGCCCCTTGTCGCGTCAGTGCGTGGCGAAGCGGGCGTGTCCGCGGCGGTCACCTGGTCGAGCGCATCACCGGCCGTCGCCAGCGTGGGCGCCGACGGCGTCGTCACGGGCGTCAGCATCGGCACCACCGTGGTGACGGCGCGCAGTGTCAGCGACCCGCGCGTCACAGGCAGTGCCACGATCACCGTCACCCCCGCACGCGGCTTGCGCCTCACACCGGCCGAGTTGCAGCTCGGACGCGACGAGTCCCGACCGATCACGGCCGATGTGACGGTCGGTCCTGGTGAGTCGACCGACGTCACCTGGCGCTCCAGCCGCCCGCTCGTCGCCACCGTCTCCGACCGCGGCATCGTCACCGGCGTGAGCGTCGGCGACGCCATCATCACGGCGCGCTCCATCGCCGACACCACGCTCCGGGACTCGGTGCGCGTGCGCGTCGTGCCGATCGTGCGCAGCATCGTCATCGCTCCCGACAGTGCCCTGCTCCGCACCGGTCAGACGCTCACCTTCACCGCGGCGACGGTGGTCGATTCCGGCGTCTCCGGCGCGATCGCCTGGTCCTCCTCGAACGCGGCCGTCGCCACGATCAATGCGGCGGGCATTGCCACTGCCGTCGGCCTCGGCACGACCACCATTCGCGCACGCGCCATGGCCGACACGTCGCGCGTCGCCGAGGCCACGCTGCGCGTGGAGCCGCGTCCGGTGCAGCTGCTGCTCGGCACCCGCGCGCTCGGCCTCACGATCGGGCGCACGTCCAACCTGTCCGCAACGGTCGCGGGCGACCCGGGCATCTCCACGGCGGTGTTGTGGAGCAGCCGCGACCCGGCGGTTGCGACCGTCAGCGCCAGCGGCATGGTCACGGCGACCGGACGTGGTGTCACGCGCGTGATCGCCCAGGCCGTCGCCGATCCGAACGCCCGGGACTCGCTCCTCGTCACCGTCACCCCACAGCTGGCCACGGCATGGCGCAGCGAACGCATCGGTGGCCCGCTGATCGAGGACATCGTCTCACTCTGGGCGGTGAATGCATCGCTCGCGTACGCCGTGAATGCGCCGGGTGACGTGTATCGCTGGGATGGCACCGCCTGGTCGGTGGCGGCGCGTGGCGCGCAGTTCAACACGAGCTTCACGGCCGTACATGGCGTCACCCCCGAGGCGATCACCGCCGTGGGAACGCGCGGCGTCATCGCGCGCTTCGACGGCAACGGCTGGACGGCCACGCCGTCTGGCACGACGTCCGACCTCTCGGATGTGTGGATGACGGGCACGCGAAGCGCGTGGGCGGTGGGAGCGGGCGGCACCGCACTGCGCCTGCGCAACGATGCCTGGTCACCCACCGACGCCGGCACGACCGCAACACTGCGCGCGGTGTCGGGAAGCGACACGGAGGCGTTCGCCGTGGGCGACGGTGGCACGGTGCGCCGATTCGTGCAGGAGCAATGGGTGACCGTGGGGTCCGGCACCACCGAGGTCCTGCGGGACGTGCTCGTGCCTGGTGGAGGCGCGGCCGTGTACGTGGCAGGGAACCGAGGCATCGTGCTGCGATGGAACGGCCAGTTCTTCGAGCGCGAGCAGACCGGCACGACGGCACCGCTGATCGCCCTCGCCAGCGCCCCCGGCGGCTCGGTGCTCGCCAGCGGTGACGGCGTCGTGCTCACGCGCATCGGCAGCAGTTGGAGCGAGCAGGATGTGCCCTACCGCACGCGCTTCGGTGCCGTCGCGGTCGAGGTCGGCGGCGCCTTGTGGGTTGGGGGGCAGCGCGGGTTGGTGCTGCGCAGCGACGTCGCTGGTGCGTGGTCCACGCTCAACCTCACGCCTGACCTGCTCGACGTGTGGCGCACCAGCGCCACGCATGCGATCGCGGTCGGCGAGCTCGGCTTCATCTTCCGGTACGACGGCTCATCCTGGATGCGGCAGCCAGCCCCCACCCTGGAGCGGCTCAACACCGTCTGGGCGGCGAGCCCCGGCGTCGCGTTCGCGGCCGGCGACAATGGCGAGTTGCTGCGATGGAACGGGACGACCTGGTCGAGGCAGCCGTCGCCCACCTCAGCACACATCTACGCGATGTGGGGGGCCGACGCGGACGCCGTGTGGGCGGTCGCCGAGGGCGGCGAGATCCTGCACTGGAATGGCGTGACCTGGCGCGTCGCGGAAACGGTCGCGAGCACGCTCTATGCAATTCACGGCACCAGCCGCACCGATGTGTCCGCGGTGGGCCTCGACGGGGCGGCCGTTCACTGGAACGGGACGCGCTGGAACGCGCGCAGCACGGAGACCACCCACCTGCTCGTGGGCGTGTGGGCGTCGCCGAGCGGGACTGTGCTTGCGGTCGGAGCGCGCAACTTCGCCGACGGCGTCGCGATCCGCTACGATGGTGCACGGTGGACCAACGTACCGCTTCCGACGAGCCGCGTGCCCAGCGCGGTGTGGGGCGCCGTGGACACCGACGTGTACGCGGTGGGTGACCAGGGCAGCATCATGCGCTTCGACGGGACAGGATGGCAACTGATGACGGCCGGCACGACCGAGTTCCTCTGGGCCGTCTCGGGCGCACCGGACGCCGTCGGCGGTGGGCTGGTCGTGGGCGTGAACGGCACCGTGCTCCGCGCGGAGAACGGAAGCGCGGCCACGGCACGCACGGTGTCTGCATCGGGAGTGGCACGGCGCGGCACGCTCGAACCGGCGCCGGGGGTCCAGCCACGGCGGGCAGGCGCGCTACCAAGTGGAGCGGCTCGAAGGCGCCGCGGCGGCTAGCGCGAGAACGCCGCCAGCGTCGGCCCCATCGCGTCGATCGTCTCGCGGGCGTTCCATCGGTCCACGCCGTTGTACAGGAAGGCAAAGGCGAGGATCTCGCCATTCTCCGCCGTGGCGTAGCCGGAGAGCGACACCACCTCGTTGGTCGTGCCGGTCTTGGCGTGCAGGTTGCCCTGCGCCGGCGTGTTGCGCATGCGCAGCCGCAGCGTTTCCGACTCGCCCGCCACCGGCAGCGATCCGTGGAACACGCCGGCCCACGGGGCGCGATGCGCATAGTCCATGAGCTGCACGAGCGCGCGCGGCGTCACCCGGTCGAGCACCGACAGGCCGCTGCCGTCCGAGGCCACCACATGCCCAGGGAGCACGCCCACGCGCCCCTCGAGGAAGGTGCGAAGCTGCGCGTACGCATGCTCCGCCGTGCCGGGCTCCGCACGCTCGCGGCCGCGCGCCGCATTGCGGAAGATCTGCTCGGCGTAGTGGTTGATGCTCTCGCGATTCATCACCGACACCAGGCGCGACAACGGCGGTGACGGCAGCGACGTGACCGGCGCCGCACCTGCGGGCGTTCGCCCCACGCGCACACGTCCCGTCACCGTGATGCCCTGCGCCCGCAGCGCCTCGGCGAACGCGCCGGCCGTGAACGTCACCGGGTCACTGACCACCAGCTGCACGCGATGCGGCGAGGCGCTCGCCCCGATCGTGCCGGTCACCACCACCTGCGTCTCGCCCACCATGCGCACGGTCACGCGCGCGGCACGCCCGGCCACCACCCGCACGCTCGAGACCACCTGCAGCCCCGAACTCGCCGGCTCGAGCCGCACCGACGCCTCGCCCCGCTGCGGGTAGACGCCCACGATCACGATGTTCTCGTTGAGCGACAGCGCGCTGAACGGTGCCGCATAGGCCGCTCCGGCATAGCGCGTGAGCCACCCGTCGGGAATGCGGCGCCCCTCCATGCCCGTGGCATCGGCCACGATGTCGCCTTCCACGCGCGTGACGCCCGCCCCCGCCACGAAGCGCGCGAGCAGCTCCATTGGCGCCTCGGGACCTCCGCGCACGAAGCGCGGCGACAGCCCGGGATCACCGTCGCCCCGGAGGATCAGGTCGCCGCGCACCACGCCGTCGCTGCCCAGCGGTCCGTCGCGCAGCACGTCGGTGGAGAAGGTGTGGTCTGGACCGAGCCGGTCGAGCGCGAGTGCAGCCGTGAACGTCTTCATCGTGGACGCCGGCACGAGCGGCGTGTCGGGCGCCATCGAGAACAGCGTGTCGCCATTGGTGAGCGACACCACCAGCGCGCCCCACTGCCCGTTGCGCGTGCGCGCCGAGAGCATGGTGGCGAGGTCGCTGGCGAGCGCCGGCGCACCGCGCGGCGACGTGAAGCGGAGCTCCGGCACGCGCGCGGGGGCCTTGGCCGGCGTGGCGCGGGTGGTGCGCGGCGGCGTCTTGCGGCGCGAGGGCGGCGCACTGCGCGACTGCTGCAGCACGAACGCGGCGCGGTGCGGAGCGGGCGACGGACCGGCGGCGGCCACATCGGTCGGCAGCGTGAACGCCAACGCCATCGCGGCGGCGCAAGCGAACATCGGACGTCGTGCAGCGAATGGGAGCATGGCCACCGAGCAGAGGAGAAGACGCGTCGTACCCTGCCAATCTCGGCACGTGCCCGCGCTTCGTGCAACGCGGACACGTTCCGTCGCCCTGCCGTTCACACCTTCACCACGATGCCGCGGCGATGCAGTTGCACGAGAATCCCGTACCAGAGCAGCACGAAGCACAGCGCAAACGCCAGCGACGCCGGTTTCGGCGAAAGCCACGAGGCGAACAGCTCGCGATGGATCAACGCCTGCAGCGACACGCGCGCTCCGTCCCTCTCGAAGACGATCATGCCGCCGATCAGTCGCGCCATGAGGCCGGAGCCGAGGAAGGCGACGAGCGGGTTGGTGCCGTACACCACGAAGAAACGCGTCCAGCCGCGCAGCCCGAGCCCGTCGATGAGCCAGAGACAGGTGGCCAGCGACACCGCCGCCATGCCACCCGTGAAGACCACGTACGAACTGGTCCAGAGCCCCTTGTTGATCGGAAACACCCACCCCCAGCAGAGGCCGATCACCATGGCGATCGCGCCCACGGCGAACATCGCCGCGAGCCGGTCGCCGAGCGCGCGCTCCCGCTGCGCGAGCCACGCGCCGCAGAGGGCGCCGAGCAGCGCCGTGGCCACGGCAGGCAGCGTGGAGAGCAGCCCTTCCGGGTCCCACGTGCGGCTGCCGCTCCAGAGGTGCGCCTCGCCGAGCACGCGCCGATCGAACCAGGCGCTGAGCACCTGCGACGGCTCGTCGAGCAGCGCGGCGCCCAACTGGCCGGTGCCGGGTACCGGCACGAGCGTCATGAGCGCCCAGTAACCCAGCAGCAGCCCGGCGGCCACGGCGGCCTGGCCTCGCCACGCGAAGCGCAGCGTGACGAGTCCCGCGAGCGTGTACGCCAACCCGATGCGCTGCAGCACGCCCATGATGCGCAGGTGCGCGAGACGGTGCAGCACCTTGTCCCCGAACGAGGCGTCCGCGAGTTCCGCGCTCGGCGTGTACGTCCAGCCCGGAAACCAGGTGAGGAAGAGACCGCAGGCGAAGATGAGCGCGCCGCGTCGGATGACCTGTCGCACGAGCACGGCGGTGTCATCGCCGCGAGCCCGACGCGCCGAGAGCGACAGGTGCGTGGTGATGCCGACGATGAACAGGAAGAACGGGAAGATCAGGTCGGTGGGCGTCCAGCCATGCCACGCCGCGTGCGCGAGCGGCGGGTAGATCGCTCCCCAGCTGCCGGGGTTGTTCACGAGCAGCATGCCGGCCACCGTCATGCCCCGGAAGACATCGAGGGCCAGCAGCCGCTCGCGCGTGTTCATGCGCCGCCGGCGAGCGTGGCGTCGGTGACTTTCCAGGCGCTCGGGTCCCCGATGATGCACGAGACGGTGTACGCCTTCTCGGGGCTCTCGGTGCCGTGCGAGGGGCCCCCGATGTAGCGCCCGCCCACCCGCACGGTCCAGGTGCCGTCGCCGTGATCGGTCTGCTCGCGCACCACGACGAGCATGTTCGTCCACGCGCCGTCGCCTTCGAGCTTGGCGCGCATCTGCGCCTGCATGGCCGGATCGGGGAGCCAGAAGAACAGCGGCCCCTTGCGGGACACGACGCTCTCGGCGGCCTGCGGCAGCGCGGAATCGGTGGTGGCGGCCGTGAGGAACCGCTCGGGCTTGGGATCGGCAGCGCCGATGAAGTCGGTGACGGCGAGCGCCACCGGCGTCGGCGTGGCCGAGAGACAGGCCGTGGCCGGATCAGGCGGCGGTGGCTCCTCGTTGCTGGCCTCCTGACGCTCCGGGGCGCCGCCGCAAGCAAGGAGCGCGGCGGACATCGCGCCCGCGAGGAGTGGTCGCCATTGGGCCGTCGAGCGGGAACGGAGGGGGGCCATGCGAGTATTGCTTAGGGTGGGCAGCGATGGGAGCGTCGCTCCCAATCTGGGACGTTGGGGCCGCTCGGCGCTATACGGCCCTCCCCGCCTCTGGCGCTCGCCGCCGCCCGACTGAAGATTCTGCAGTTCCCCCCCCTCGCGTCACCGCACCGGGCCGTCCCGGGCAGGTGGCCCCCCTGCCAGTTCGTTCCCCTGGAGGTAGTCGCGTATGTCGACAGAGCGCAATTCGGTCGTGCGGGAAGGTGTATCCGCCGGCCTCATCGGAGCGACCGCCATCGCCGTGTGGTTCGGCGTCCTCGACGCGGTGGCCGGCCAGCTGCTCGCCACGCCGATCATGCTCGGCTCCTCGCTCGCCACGCTCTTCACCGGCAGTGCCGCGCCCGATCCGGCGGCCGCGTTCCTGCTCTACACGGTGTTCCACTTCGGCATGTTCACCGCGATCGGGCTGTTCTTCGCGTGGGTGGTGAGCCTCGCCGAGGAGGCGCCGTCGGCGCTGATCGGCTTCACCGGTCTGTTCGTGATGTTCGAGGTGGGCTGGGTGGGGTGGACGACGGTGCTGGCGCAGGGATTCGGGGAGCTCACCTGGCTGCAGGTGTTCATCGCGAACCTGATCGGTGCGGCGGCAATGGGCTACTACATGTACCGCCAGCATCCCGCGCTGCCGCGTCGTGTTCGGCAGGTGCTGGTGGCGGCGGAGTAGCCGCACCACCCTGGAGATGCGCGAAGGGCGCGACGCCGATGATCGGCGTCGCGCCCTTCGCGTATGCAGCCGCCGCCGTGCGTCGACTTCCGCCACTGACCGCCGCGGCCGTCAGTCCCCCGCGACCGCCACCGGCGTGCCGGGGAGCGCGCTCGCCCCGCCCACGTCTTCCAGCGTGTCCTCCGCGTCGCGGTTGGACCACTTGAAGAAGACGACCGTCATCACGGCGTAGAAGAACACGCCGCCGGGAATCCACATGATGAGCCCGCCGTACTGCTGGTCGGCGAGCGGCGAGATGCCCCAGATGCGTGGAGCGATCGCGTACGCCGGGTAGAGCAGCGCGTCGGCCATCACGATGTAGATCGACACGACCGACATCGGGATCACCATGAGGAAGCAGAACAGCATCTGCCCCGGGAACGCCAGCCGCGGCAGCTCCGCGACGCGACTCGCGAGCGGCCACCACATGAGCACCGACGTGCTGATGAACATGAGGTGCTGCACGATGTGCACGGCGTGATACTCGAGCGCCGCGTTGTACATGGGCGGCAGGTGCCACACCGCGAGCACCACGTTGAACCAGAGGAAGGTGCTTGCCGTGGACGTGAGCGAGCGCGCCAGCCGGCCCAACAGTGGCACGCGCAGCAGCGGGCGCAGCATCCAGCCGGGCGTGCCGTAGAGCAGCAGCGGCGGCACGACGAGCGTGAGGATGAGGTGCTGCACCATGTGCGCGCTGAACAGGTAATAGTCGCTCAGGTCGTGCAGCGGCCCGTTCAGCGTGAAGAAGATGAGCGCGATCGCGTGGAAGAACGCGGCGCGCTGCGCGAGGCTCGGCCCGTCGGCGTCCGCATCGGGTGCGGGCGTGCCGGTGAGGGCATCGCCGCGCGCGCGCGGAGGCAGCGGCAGGGCCGGCTGGAGGTCGAGCGCCGACGGCCCGCGCTTCGCTCGCCAGAGGTAGAGCGCCGCGAGGGCCGTCAAGCCGATCACCGTGCTCGGGTGGAGCGTGAAGCTCCGCCCGAGGTCCACGGCGGGGTGCAGCAGGTACATGGTCGGTCGGGTGACCGCCTAGCTCAGCAGGCCCAGGCGGATGGACAGCTTGCTGAAGAGGAACATCAGGCCGATGAGCGTGAGCGCCGCCACGATGAGCGGGCCCGTGAACAGCGACCGGAAGAGCTTGTGGTCGTACTTGAGGTGCATGTAGTACATGACCACGAGCACGAACTTGATCGTGGACAGCGTGAGCATGCTGGGCACATACACCCACGACGTTTCCCACGCCGGGATGTAGAAGGCGGACACCTCGACCGCAGTGATCACGAACAGGATCACCGCAATCTTCCAGTAGGTGGACCAGCCCGGGTGCTCGTGCCCGTCGACGTGGGCCGCGTGGCCCGCGGCAGCAGCGGATTCGATGGCCATGCGGTGCCTACTTGATGAGGTACACGAGAGTGAAGATCACGATCCAGATCACGTCCACGAAGTGCCAGTACAGGGCGGCGATGTCCACGTTGGTGGCGTCGCTCGGCTGCAGCCCGCGCTTGTAGTCGATGGCCAGGAGCGAGAAGAGCCAGCACACGCCGACGGCCACGTGCGCGCCGTGGAAGCCCGTGAGCGTGAAGAAGCTCGAGCCGAACAGGTTGGTGCGGATGCTCAGCCCTTCGCGGATGAACGCGGTGAACTCGAACGCCTGGAAGCCGAGGAACGCCGTGCCCATGAGGCAGGTCATCCACAGCCACAGCTTGCTGGAGCCGAGGATCTTCTCGCCGAGCGTGACCTTGGGGAGGTTCTTGTTCTGCACGGCGGCCAGCGCGAGCACCATGGCGAACGACGACATCAGCAGCACGAAGGTGGAGGCCGACGTGACGGGAATGTCGAGAATCGCCGGGAAGGCCTTGCCGGACACCGGGTCGGTCCACGGCTCGTGCGGGAAGGGGCCCTTGATCGAGCGCCCCTTGTACACGAGGTAGGTCGAGATCAGCGAGGCGAACAGCATGCACTCGGACCCGATGAAGGTCCAGATCGCGATCTTGCGGTTGTCGAGCCCGAGCGTGGTGTAGTGGTGCCCGTGGCCGTGCGCGGCGTCGCCCGCGGCGGGGAGTGTCGTGGCGGTCATCTAGTGCGCGTCCTCGAGCGGCGTGAGCAGCCAGTTGTACAGGCCGGCGATCCACCACACCGCGCCCGCGATCATGATGCCGACCGCGAGCTTCATGTTGGAATCGGTGAAGAGCATGCCGCTGAACATGAAGATCACGCCGGCGGCGGTGATGAGGGGCATGATCGACGGGTTCGGCATCGGGATGCCGAGCTGCTTCGCGCTCAGCTGCACGCGACCGGCCTCCTCGGCGTACGTCGTCTCCTTCGCGATCACGGTGCCCTTGAGGTCCCAGAGCGGGTAGCGCGAGGTGATCTTCGGCAGCTCGTCGAAGTTGTGCTCCGGCGGCGGCGACGGGATCGTCCACTCGATCGTGGGCGCGCCCCACGGGTTGCTCGAGGCGCGCTCCCCCGACTTCCACGACTTCCACAGGTTGATCAGGCCGAACAGCGTGCCGAGCATGAGCACGAGCGTGCCGATGGTCGAAAGCATGTTGAACACCTCGATGCCCTGACCGGCGTCGTACTGGTACGTGCGGCGCGGCATGCCGAGCAGCCCGCTGAAGTGCATCGGGAAGAACGTGAGGTTCATGCCGATGAGCGACAGCCAGAAGTGCCAGTTGCCGAGCGACTCGCTCATGAAGCGGCCGGTGATCTTCGGGAAGTAGTAGTACAGGCCGGCAAAGAGGCCGAACATCGAGCCACCGAAGAGCACGTAGTGGAAGTGCGCCACGATGAAATACGTGTCGGTCTGCTGCAGGTCGGCCGGCGGCGAGCTGTGCATCACGCCCGAGATGCCGCCGATGGTGAACATGCCCACGAGGGCGACGCCGAACTTCATGGCCACGGTGAAGCGCAGCTGGCCGTCCCACATCGTGGCGAGCCAGTTGAAGATCTTCACGCCCGTGGGGATCGCGATCAGCATCGTGGTGAGCGAGAACACCGCGTCGGCGATCGGGCCCATGCCCACCGAGAACATGTGGTGCGCCCACACGCCGAAGCCGAGGAAGCCGATCAGAATGCCCGAGTACACCATCACCGGGTAACCGAACAGCGGCTTGCGCGAGAAGGTGGGCAGCACCTCGGACACGAGGCCGAAGGCGGGCAGGATCAGGATGTAGACCTCGGGGTGGCCGAACACCCAGAACAGGTGCTGCCACAGCAGCGGGTCCGCGCCGGCGCCGATCGCGTAGAAGTTCGTGCCGAAGAAACGGTCGAACTGCAGGAACACGAGCGCAATGGTGATCACCGGGAACGCCAGCGCCACCAGGAACTGCACCACGAACGACATCCACGTGAAGATGGGCATGCGCATCAGGTGCATGCCCGGCGCCCGCATGTTGATGATCGTGGTGATGAAGTTGAACGCGGCCGCCAGCGACGAGATGCCGAGGATCTGCAGGCCGAGCACCCAGAAGTCCATGTTGATCTGGGGCGAGAACTGCTTCGTGCTCAGCGGCGCGTACCCGAACCAGCCGCCATCGGGAGCGACGGAGAAGAAGATCGGCACCGTGATGAAGATGCCGCCGAGCAGGTAGACCCAGTAGCTGAAGGCGTTCAGTCGCGGGAACGCGACGTCACGGGCGCCGATCTGCAGCGGGATCAGGAAGTTGAAGAAGGCGGCCGACAGCGGCATGATGGCGAGGAACACCATCGTGGTGCCGTGCATGGTGAACAGCTGGTTGTACATGTCGGCCGACAGGACTTGCCCGTTCGGCACGGCCAGCTGCGCGCGGATGAGGAACGCTTCGAGCCCGCCGATCACGAAGAAGACGAGTGCCGTGATCAGGTACAGGACGCCGATGCGCTTGTGGTCGACCGTCGTCAGCCAGCTCCAGAGCCCGGTGTTCGCGGACTCCGTGGCGGTTGACGTGTACGGCGGGGCGGCGACGAGGGTGGCCATCGCTGGGGGTGTCGGGGGTTACTTGAGAGCCTGCAGGTAGGCGACGATGTCGGCGATCTGCGCGTCCGTGAGGCCGCCCATCGCCGCCGAAATGGTGTTCTTGCGCACCGCGTCCCGCTCGCCGATGCCAATGGTCGGCATCAGGCTGCCCGGCTTCATGGCCGGCGCGTTCTTGATCCAGAGCGCCAGGTGCTTCGCGTCGTTCTGGTAGAGCCCGGACGCGATCGTGTGCCGCGTGGCCACGTGCGTGAGGTTCGGCCCCACGTTGGACACCGACATCGGGTTGCCCTTGATCGCATGGCAGCCGATGCAGCTCGAGCGCGAGTACAGCTCGCGGCCACGCTCCGCGTCGCCCTGCGCCAGCAGCGACTCGTCGAACGTCAGCCCCTTCGGCAGGCGCGTGGTGGGAATCACGTGCGCCGGCAGCTGCTCACGCGGGAACCAGTAGCCGTCCACCGCCGGCGCCGTGGCCGCCGCGGCCGTGTCGCCCGCCATCGGCATGGCCGACGCGGAATCCTGCACGAGCGCCACGCCGGCACCGCTCGGCACCACCGGCACCGCCGCCTGCACCGGGAACACCGCCGGTCGCGCCTGGTGCTGCGCCCAGCGCTCGAACTCGTCCGGCTCCACCGTGTACACGCGGAACTTCATGTTCGCGTGCGACGACCCGCAGTACTCCGCGCAGAACCCGTTGAAGGCATCCGTCTGGATGTCCGCGTTCGGCGTGAACCACAGGTAGTTCGTCTTGTTGGTGATCAGGTCGCGCTTGCCGCCGAGCTGCGGCACCCAGAACGAGTGCAGCACGTCGACGGTGGTGAGCGCGAAGTTCACCGTGCGCCCCTTCGGCAGGTAGATCTCGTTCGCCGTCGTGATGCCGTACTCGGGGTAGCGGAACTCCCACCACCACTGGTGACCCACGACCTCGATCTGCAGCGCATCCGGCGCAGCCTTCGCCTGCGTGGCGAAGATCGTGCGCACCGTCGGGATCGCGATGAAGATCAGGATGACCGCTGGAATCGCGGTCCAGAGGATCTCGAGCGTCGTGTTGCCGTGCACCGGCTTCGGATCGGCCGCATTCGGCCGCCGACGGAAGCGCACGATCACGTACACGAGTGCGACTTCCACGGCAATGAACACCAGCGTGCCCCAGAACATCAACTTGTCGAACAGCGTGTCGATCGACGCGTTGAACTCGGTGGTGTGGTTGAACGTGGAGTTGGGGTACTCGCCGCCGCATGCACCGACGATCATCGCCAGTGCCATGAGAAGCGCCGAGGAGAGCCATCGGCGCGGACGGAACGTATGGGCCATGCCAGTTCCGAGAGTAAGTGGAAACATCCGTGTGGACCTGCGTCGCATGATTCAGTCCGTCGAAGCTAAACCGCGGTTTCAGCGCAAGGCAAGCAACGAACGTCGCGTTTGCCTCGCGACGCCATGATCGTCCTGCACATGGACAAGATCGGTGAGTGCACCGCGTTGCACGATTGGACCGACCGTTCCGAACGCTGCGCCCCGATTCGCGATCGCCCGCTCCCTCGTCATGCTTCGCTCGACACCGTCGTCACAGTGGCCAGGAGCCGCGCCGTCGCTCGCGCGGCGGTTCGCGCCGTGCATCGTGCTCGCCGCGCTCGCCGCCTGCGCGCCAGAGGCCACCGCGCGCGAGGAAGTGGCCATCGGCGTGGGCGCACTCCCCGGTCGGCCCGGGTACGACAACGTGGTGCGTGGCGTGACACTGGCCGTCGAGCGACTCAACGAGGCCGGTGGCCGGCGCTTCCGGGTCGCCCTCCCCGCGGACTCCGCCCGCAGCGCCGTGGCCGTCGCCGCCGCCCACCGCGCCGATCCGGCCGTCATCGCCGTGGTCGGGCATCCGGAAAGCGGCGCCACCCAGGCCACCATCCCGGTCTACGCCGGCGTCGGGGAGGACGACCACGAGGCGGTCGCCCTCGTCTCCCCCACCGCCTCCTCCCCCGCCCTCTCGGGGATCAGCCCATGGTTCTTCCGCGTCGCGCCCAGCGACGCCGCCGGCGCGCGCGACGTGGCCCGCTACGCCTGGGACTCGCTTCGGGTCGGCATCGCGGCGGTGATCTACCGCAACGACGCGTACGGCCGGGACTGGGCCGACGCCTTCGCCACCGCCTGGAAGGACCGCGGCGGCACCGTCCCCATCCGCGACCCCTACCGGACCGGCCAGACCGACTGGGCCATCCAGGCCGCGCACATCGCGCACGTCGACCCCGATGTCGTGCTCTTCCCCGGCGATACCGACGACGCCATCGCGCTGCTGCGTGCCCTGCGCGCCGCCGGTGCCCGCGCCGCGTTCATCGCCGGTGACGGCGCCGAGGGGATCGCCCGGGTCCCGGAGTTTGCCGGCGCGCGCTATGTGAGCTTCTACCGCGAGGACTCCACCGCCGGCGCGGCCGCCACGCGGTTCGCGAACGCCTGGCGGGCCGCCTACCGCGACACCCCCGACATGTTCGGCGCCCTCTCCTACGACGCGGCGCTCGCCATCGGAAGCGCCTGGCGGGCCGCGTCCGACAAGACACGCGCCGGCCTGCGCGATGCGCTCGCGCGCGTCCAGCTCGACGGCGCCGGCGGACGCATCGCCTTCGATGCCGCCACGCACGACGTCGTGGGCCGCAACATCGTGGTCGTCACCGTCGGCGGGACGCCATGATCGGGCGGCTGCGGCGCTTCCGGCTGGCCACCATTCGCGGGCGACTGCTCGCCGGATTCACCACCAGCATCGGCCTGCTGCTGCTCGCCGGCGTGCTCGGCTGGATCGGGCTGCAGCGCACGAACGCCCTCTCCGAGCGCACCGTCGCCGAACTCGGCGCGAAGACCGAGGTCACCGAGCAGGTCATCACGGCCATCCTTCGTGAGGTCGTCGGCGCCTTGCGCTACACGCAGACCGGTGCCGATGCGGAGTCCGATCGCTACCTCGCGCTCGCGCGCGAGGCCGACCGCGTGCTGCGCACGGCGAGCGCGGACACCCTGCTCGGCGACCGCGAGCGGCTCGTGCTCGAGCGCGTGGCCGACCTGCAGTCCACCTTCGAGGTCCGCATTGCCACGGCGCACGCGCTGCAGGTGCTCGGCCGCGACGTCGATGCGGCGCGCCTGCTCGAGGAGGCAGCGCTGGACATCGGTCGCATCGAGGCGCAACTGCAGGAGTTGCGCGGCGCCGCGCGCGTCGGCGCGGCGTTCGCCCTCGCCGACATGGAGGGCGCGCAGCGCCAGGGCGAGTGGTCGCTGGCCGTGGTCATCCTGCTCGCCTTCGCCGTGGCCGCCTTCTTCGGCAGCACCACCGCACGCGCCGTCTCCGAGCCGTTGGCCGCGCTGCAGGGGGAGATGGCCGCGATGGGTGCCGGCGACCTGCACGAACCCGACACCACGCTTGACGAGCTGGTGATCGCGCGCGAATACGCCGACCTGCTCGGCGCGATGCGACAGGCCCGCGCGCGACTGCGCGAACTGCTGCGCGAAGTGCAGGTCGAGGCCGACCAGGTGACGCTCGCCGCCAGCGAGCTCTCGGCCTCCTCGTCGGCGGCCGCCGCCTCCTCGCAGCATGTCACCGCGGCCGTCATGGATATCTCGCACGGTGCCGCCGTGCAGCTCGACGCGCTGCAGGCAGCGAGCGATGCGGTGCGCCAGCTGGTGGACGCGGGGGCGTCGATCGCCGAAGCAGCTGCCGAGACCGGCGAGGCCGGCGCCGACATCCGCACCACCGCCAATGCCACGCGCGACCAGGTGCAGAAGGCGCTCGACGCCCTCGACGCCGCGCGCGCCACGGTGCTCGAGTCGCAGGCCGAGATGGGCGCGCTGCGTGACGTCACCAGCACGGTGGACGACTTCGTCACCGTGATCTCCGACATCGCCACGCAGACCAACCTGCTCGCCCTCAACGCCGCCATCGAGGCGGCACGTGCCGGCCCCGCCGGCCGCGGCTTCGCCGTCGTGGCGCAGGAGGTGCGCACGCTCGCGGAACAGAGCGCGAACGCCGCGCAGGAAGTCACGGAGAATGTGCAGCGCATCCGCGCGCGCCTCGCGAGTGCCTCGCAGGCGGTGGAGTCCGGCGTCACACGCATGCGCGACGCCGGCGACGTGGCGCAGGATGTGTCCTCCGCCCTCGGACGCATCGAGCGCGTGGTGGACCGCGTGGAGCAGTCCACCAACCGCGTGGTCGTCTCGGTGTCGGTCAACCACGCGTCGCTCGGTGCCGTGCAGCAGTCGCTCACGAGCGCGCGCGACACGTCGGAAGGGCACGCCGCCGCGGCGCAGGAGGTGGCCGCCAGCACCGAGGAGACCAGCGCGTCGGCTGAGGAAGTGTCCGCCACGGCCGACGTACTGCAGACGGCCAGCGTGCGATTGCGCACGCTGGTCGGGGCTTTCCGGACGTAGCCTACGCCACCTGCTCCACCACGATGCCGCGCTCGGCGAGCATGGCGAGGTAGCGCTCCGCCGGCATGCATTCATCGGGGGTGTGCACACCGGGCCTGATCACGCCCTCGGCCTGCAGCTGCGCCGTGATGGACAGCGTGAAGCCCGTGGTCTGCATCATCGCGGTCAGTCCGTTCGCTTCATCGTAGCGGGCCACGAGTTGCCACGCGCGCGTGGCCGGCGCGCCGTCCTTCGTGCCCGACACGACCACGCGCAGCGCCACGAGGTCGCGGCCGCCCGGCTTGCGCAGCTTCTCGCCCGCGACCTTCACGAACACGTCGCGCGGCACCACCTGCTGCCCCTTCACGTCGACGGGCTCGAGCGACAGCAGCCCGAGGTCACGGATCGCCTCCATGATCTTCGCGTGCCCGGGGTAGCGAAGGGTCTTGTATTCCATGTTCGGAATCTTGCCTTCGTACCGGAAGGGCATCGTGGACAGGCCACCCGCCGTGTGGAACGCTTCGAGCGTGCCCACCGGCGCCGGGAACTCGACGTCCTCACGCTCCGAGAGCGCCGTGACCGTGACGCGCCGTCCGTCGCGCACGACCAGCGACTCGGTGGTGTAGTAGTCCACCACCCCCTCGAGCGAGTACACGATCTGGTAGTTGAGCGGCGGCTGCGGGTCCTGCGGCAGGCCACCCACGTACAACTGCACCCGGTCGACGCGATCGAGCTGCGAGATGCCGAGCTGCGCGATCACGTTCACCATGCCGGGCGCGAGCCCGGTGTCCGGCACCACGCTCACGCCCTTGGCTTCGGCGTCGGCATCGAGTCCCTTCTGCTGCAGCACGATCTCGGTGTTGCCGCCGAGGTCCGTGAAGTGCACGCCGCATTCCACGGCGAGCTGCGCGAGCGGATAGTTGAAGTAGTACGGGATCGCGCTCATCACCGCCGTGGCGTCGCGCATGAGCGCGCGCACGGCCTCGTGGTTGCGCACGTCCACTTCGGCGGTCGCCAGGCGGCCGCCGAGATGCGGCTGGAGAAATGCCGGCAGCGCGCCGACGCGCAGGTCGGCGAGGACCACGCGCTCGACGGCGGGATTCTTGAGCAGGTCGAATGCGCACGCCGAGCCCTGAAGGCCGGCGCCGAGCACGAGCATCCGCATGCGGAGGTCTCCGTTCGGGGGAGTGACTGGGGGTGGTAGCACCGAAAGGTAACCCGGCGCGCGGACCCCCTGCAGGAACTCCGGCGCCGCGGCTAGCGGCGCACCCGATCCCGACCGTCGGCCTTCGCGCGGTACAGCGCCGCATCGGCACGCGCGAACAGGTCCTCGACGGTGTCGATGCGCGCGGCCGGAAAGGTGGCCACGCCGATGCTCGCCGACAGGGCGATCGCCTCCTCACCAGGCCGCGACGCGAAGCCGGTGCCTTTCACCGCTGCGCGGACCCGCTCGGCGAAGGCGTCTGCCCCGGCATCGTCGGTTTCGGGGAGCACGATCACGAACTCCTCGCCGCCGTAGCGCGCGACGAGGTCGTTCTCGCGCACGAGATCGTGCAGCAGCCGCGCCATGTCGCGCAGCACGTCGTCGCCGATGAGGTGTCCGTAGGTGTCGTTCACCTGCTTGAAGTGATCGAGGTCGATCATGAGCAGGGCGAGCGACGAATCGTAGCGCAGCGCGCGCTCCATCTCCGCCGTGATGTTCTCGGCGAGCGCGCGGCGGTTGAGCAGTTGCGTGAGCGGGTCGGTCTGCGCGAGCTGCTCGAGGCGCGCATTGTCGGCCATGGTGTGTTCGACCATGCGCGCGCGCTGGATGACCGAGACCGCCGCCGTGATCACGGCCTCGGCGAACTCCAGGTCGGCCGGCCCGAGCGGGTCCTGGTCGCGCGTGCGCCGCACGAGGAACACGCCGTAGGCGCCGCGGTCCACGGTGAACGGCAGCGCGATGACCGAGCGGATGTTGACCTGCGTGCCCTCGAGCCCCCAGACGTGGCGCACCCCGTCGTAGAGCGGATGCGTGGCGATGTCTTCCACGAGCACCGGCTGGCCCGTCTCGAGCGCGGCTTCGAGTTCCGGATAGCGATCGAGCGAGACCTCGAGATTGGTGATCTTGGGGTTCTCCACCGCCGCCACCACCGAGGCCGTGCGTCCCCCCGCGTTGGCCAGGATCACCGAGCAGTGCGACACGCCAAGGGCGCGCGCCGCGCGGCCGACGAGCAGCTGGTACAACTCGCTCACCGACAGGTCGCCGGTGACCTCGTGCAGGATGTCCACCAGCTTGCGCCGGCTCTCGGCGTCTTCCTGCGCACGCTGCAGCGCCGTTTCCGTGCGCTGCAGCGCCTCACGCGTGGCGCGAAACATCGCACCGTGGCGGAGGTGCGCCTGCACGCGGGCCACGAGCTCCTTGGGGCGATACGGCTTGCGCACGAAGTCCACCGCGCCGAGGCCGAGCGCGCGCACCGAGGCCTCTTCCGGCGGCAGCGCCGACAGCATGAGCACGGGCAGTTCGTGCCAGCGCGGGTCGGCCTTGATGCGCTGCAGCAGGTCGTAGCCCTGCGCATCGGGGAGCAGGATGTCGAGCAGTACCAGATCGGGACGACGCTCCTCGAGCGCGGCCAAACACGCCGCGCCCGAGGTGGTGCGCACCACGTCGTACCCGTTCTCCTCCAGCAGCCACCCGAGGGATTCGAGGACGGCCGGATCATCGTCGGCCAGGAGGATGCGCGCCGACGCCATCAGCGCGGGTCCGCCGTCTCCGCGGCCATGGCCTCGTCGGCGACGTGCGCCGCGAGGCCGTCCCACTCGATGTTGCCACCGCTCAGCACGGCCACGATCGGGCCGTCGGCGGGCACCTTCCCTTCGAGCACGGCGGCAAGCGTGATCGCCCCGCTGGGCTCGCACACCAGTTTGAGGCGGTCGAGCAGGAAGCGCATGGTGCAGCGGATGGGCCCGTCCTCCACCGACACGACTTCGTCGGTGAGCTGCGACAGGTGGTCCCAGTTGCGATCACCGAGGCGCACGCCGAGCAGGCCGTCGGCGATGGACGCCGTGCGATCGAGGGTGACCGGCCCGCCGGCGGCGAGTGCACGCGAGAGCTTCGGCGCGCCCGCCGGCTCCACGCAGACCACGCGCACGGACGGCTTGCGCGCCTTCACCGCCGCCGCCACCCCTGACGACAACCCGCCGCCACCCACCGGCACGACGACCGTGGCCACGTCGGGGAGGTCGTCCACGATTTCGAGCCCCGTGGTGCCCTGGCCGGCGATGATCGTGTCATCGTCGAAGGGCGGCACGACCACGGCGCCGGTCGCGGCCGACAGCTCCTCGGCACGCGCAATGCGCTCGATGGTGGTGGTGCCCACGAGCTCGACGGTGGCGCCCAGGCGCTTCGCGCCCGCCGCCTTGGCGGGGGACACGGTGACGGGCATGACCACCGTGCACGGGACGCCGAAGTGCCGGGCTGCGTACGCCACGGCCTGTGCGTGGTTGCCGCTCGAGGGGGCGATGACGCCACGCGCCCGATCCTCGGGGCGCATGGTCGCGAGGTAGTTGTAGGCGCCGCGCACCTTGAAGGCACCGACGCGCTGGAGACACTCCGCCTTCACCCACACGCCGTGCGGAAAGCGCTCGGCGAGGGCGTCGACGGGGAGCAGGGGCGTGCGCAGGGCCACCCCGCGAAGACGCGAGGCGGCCGCTTCGAACGCCGGAAGGGCCACGAGTGCAGGGGAGTGAGTCATGGTGGTCTGACGATCGCGGGGGCGGCTCAGGAACCCAGGTCGAGCTCGCCCGACTCGCCGTCGTCCGCACCCTCGCCCTCGTCGCTGCCGTCGTCCTTCTCGTCGTCGGGCACCATGCGCGCCACGGCCGTGACCACGTCGCCCTGGTCGAGCGCCACCAGCTTCACGCCCTGCGTGTTGCGGCCGGCCACGCGCACTTCCTTCACGCTCGACCGGATCGCCACGCCGCCGCGCGTGATCAGCATGATCTCCTCGTCGGCCGAGACCTCCATGAGCGCCACCACGTTGCCCGTGCGGTCGGTCCGCTTGAGCGTGATGATGCCCTTGCCGCCGCGCTTCTGGATGCGGTAATCGTCGAGGCTGGTGCACTTGCCGAGGCCAAGCTCGGTGGCCACGAGCAGCGTGGCCTCGTTGCGCTTGATCACGACCATGCCCACGACCGCGTCGTCGTCCTCGAGGGTGATGCCCTTCACGCCGGTCGTGTCGCGGCCCATCTCGCGCACGTCCTGCTCGTGGAAGCGGATGGACTGGCCGCTCGTGGTGCCGAGCACGATGTCGTTGGAGCCGTTGGTGACCTGCACGTCGATGAGCGTGTCGCCGTCCTCGATCTTGATCGCCTTCACGCCGTTGGCGCGCACGTTCGAGTACTGGGAGAGCGCCGTCTTCTTCACGGTGCCGTTGCGCGTGCAGAAGAGCAGGTACTCGTCGTCGGTGAACTCGCGCACCGGCACGATCGCGCGGATGCGCGTGTCGGGCGTGACGTTGATCAGGTTCACGATCGGCTTGCCGCGCGTGGCACGGCCCGCCTGCGGCAGCTCGTGCACCTTGAGCCAGTAGCAGCGGCCGTCGTCGGTGAAGATGAGGATGTAGTTGTGCGTGGACGTGACGTACATCTGCTCGAGGAAGTCGCCGTCCTTGAGGTCGGCGCCCTTCTTCCCGCGCCCGCCGCGTCCCTGCCGCGTGTAGAGCGACACCGAGGTGCGCTTGATGTAGCCCAGGCGCGAGATGGTGACCACCATCTCCTCCTCGGCGATCAGGTCCTCGACGGTGAACTCGCCCTCGTCGCCCACGATCTCGGTGCGCCGCTCGTCGCCGAAGGTCTCCTTCACCTCGAGCAGCTCGCCCTTCATGATGCCCATGCGCTTCTCGCGCGACTCGAGGATGCTGCGCAGCTCGGCGATGAACGCGCGGACCTCGCGCAGCTCCTCCTCCAGCTTGTCGCGCTCGAGGCCGGTGAGCTTGGCCAGGCGCATGTTGAGGATCGCCTCGGCCTGCCGCTCGCTGAGCCCGAAGCGCGCCTGCAGCTGCGCGCTGGCGGTGGGCGTGTCGGAGGCGGCGCGGATGAGGGCGATGACCTCGTCGATGTTGTCGACGGCGATCTTGAGCCCTTCGAGGATGTGCTCGCGCTCGACCGCCTTGTCGAGGTCGAACTGCGTGCGCCGCACGATGACCTCGTGGCGGTGCTTGAGGTAGTGCTCGAGCACCTGCTTGAGCGACAGCACACGCGGGATGAGCCGGCCGGTGTCGTCGGGCACGAGGGCGAGCATGATCACGCCGAACGTGCTCTGCATCGCGGTGTGCTTGTACAGCTGGTTGAGCACCACGCGCGGGATGGCGTCGCGCTTGAGCTCGATCACCACGCGGATGCCGTCACGGTCCGACTCGTCGCGCAGCGCCGAGATGCCGGTGAGCTTGCCGTCGCGCACGAGGTCGGCGATGTCCTTCACCAGCTTCGCCTTGTTGACCTGGTACGGCACCTCGGTGACGACGATCTGCGACTTGCCGCTCGACTCCTTCTCCTCGATCACGGCGCGCGCGCGCATGACGATGCGGCCGCGACCGGTCTCCTGATAGTCGGCGATGCCGGCGCGCCCGTAGATGTAGCCGCCGGTGGGGAAGTCGGGGCCCTTCACGATGCGGCGCAGCGCCGCGCCGTCGAGTTCGGGGTCGTCGATGAGGGCGATGCAGGCGTCCACCACCTCGCGCAGGTTGTGCGGCGGGATGTTGGTGGCCATGCCCACGGCGATGCCGGACGAGCCGTTCACGAGCAGGTTCGGCACGCCCGCCGGCAGCACGGTCGGTTCCTCGAGCCGGTCGTCGAAGTTGGGCGCGAAGTTGACCGTGTTCTTGTCGATGTCCGTGAGCATGTTCACGGCCAGCCGCGTCAGGCGCGCCTCGGTGTAGCGGTAGGCTGCGGCCGAGTCGCCGTCGATGGAGCCGAAGTTGCCCTGCGGATCGACGAGCAGGTAGCGCAGGGAGAAGTCCTGCGCCATGCGCACGAGCGCGTCGTACACCGAACTGTCGCCGTGCGGGTGGTACTTGCCCAGCACGTCGCCCACCACCGTGGCGCACTTCTTGTACGGGCGCCCCGGCACGAGGCCGAGTTCGTTCATCGCGTACAGCACGCGCCGATGCACGGGCTTGAGGCCATCGCGCACGTCCGGGAGGGCGCGCGACACGATGACGCTCATGGAGTAGTTGATGAACGACTCCTTGATTTCCTCGTGGATCATCCGCGGCAGAATGCGCTCGCGGGCGTTGGGAGCGGTCATGGATGGGTCGGAGGGGGTCGGAACGGGCCCCGTCGGCGCCGCGTCGGCGCAGGGGGCAACCTGTGAAATTTAGTCGGTCGGCACCCCGACCTGTACCGCCGCCGGACTACTGGGCCAGCGGCTCCGCGGGCGCGGTGGACACGCCCGACTCGGGGCGCGGGGCCTCGAACTCTTCCGTTTCCGGGAAATCCTCCGCCTCCTCCGCCGCCGCCTCACGCTCCACGGCTTCGCGCTCGGCGCGGTACCGGACGTACCAGGCCCGCGTGATCTCGCCGGCCAGCTCCCGGTTGCCCAGCCCGAAGGCCAGCCCGAGCGCCAGCGCCACCGCCCCGAAGAGGATCGCGAAGGCCGTCGTCACGATGTCGGTGGCCACCCCGATCTCCTGCAGCGCCATGAACACCGCCAGCACGATCACGCTCACCCGCCCCACCCGGGCGATCGCCGCCGCCCCGAGCACCGCCCCCGCCGCCGCGCGCAGCAGCCCCTCCACGAAGCCGCCCAGCACGATGCCCACGATCACGATCACCAGCGCGGCGATGATCCCCGGGATGTAGGAGAGCAGCTCGCTGAAGACGCCCGCCAGCGACTCGAGCCCGATCGCGTTGGCCGCGACCAGCAGCACCGAGAACATCACCCCCCAGAAGAGGAAGGCGGCCACGACGCGCGCCGGGTTGAACGGGGTGCCCGAGCGCGAGGCGGCCTCGAGCACGCCCCCGCGGTCGAGCAGGTCGTTGAAGCGGATGCGGCGCAGCACCCGATGCGCCCCCTTCTCCACCAGCTTGGCCAGCAGGTAGCCGGCGAACAGGATGACGAGTGCGCCGAACAGCGCCGGCACGAACTCGGCGATCAGGGTGAAGCTGTACTCGAGGCGGCCGGTGAAGCTGTCGGGGAGCGGACCGGAAGCCTGCAACAACGCCGGAAAGGCGGGGATCGACATGCGCGACAATCTAGTGGCCCTATGCCGATCCACGAGTCCGGACGGCGCGCGACCCGCGGGCCGCGGTGTCGTCGGGGATGAGCCCGATGAGGCCAGGCGTGGGTCGAGGCTGCGCAGGTGCGGGGCGCCGAGACGTGTCAGGTGCGCGTGCCGCGTCTCGCGTCGAACAGCACGCTGCGTCGGCACGTCGGGCACAGCAGCCACTCGCGCTTGCGCGAGTAGCCGAGTCCGAAGGACCCGCCGCCGATCGCGCGGTGCGTGAGCGGGACGGCGCAGCGCGGGCAGTCGGGCACCTGCCCCGCCGCCCAGCGCTCGCGGATGGCGCGGTCTTCGTCGACGGTGTACGTGGCGCGTTCGGACATGCTGCACGATGGTGGAGGTCGTGCGACTCACGCAACGGGCGGCGTGACTTACGGGGCGAGGCGCACCACCACCTTGCCGAACTGCGCCCCGGACTCGAGCCGCGCGTACGCGTCGCGCGCCTCCTCGAGCGCATACACGCGGTCCACCGGTGGCCGCAGCCGGCCCGCGCGGAGCTCGTCGGCAATGGCCGCGAACTCGGCGTCGCTGCCCATGGTGGAGCCCATGAGGGTCCACTGGTTCCAGAACATGCGCCGCACATCGGTCTGCACCATCGGTCCCGAGGTGCCGCCGCATGTCACGAGCCGTCCGCGCTTGCCGAGCGCGATGAGCGACTGCGTCCAGGTGGCCTCGCCCACGCTGTCGATGACCACGTCCACGCCGCGCTTGCCGGTGGCCAGCCGCACCTGCTTGCCGGCGTCGCCGCTGCGATGGTTGACGAGATGATCGGCACCGAGCGCTGCCGCGCGCGCGAGCTTGTCGTCGCTGCCGCTGGTGACCCACACGGTCGCGCCGAGCTGCTTGCAGATCTGCAGCGCGGCCAGCGCCACGCCGCCGCCGATGCCCCAGATGAGCACGTCGTCGCCGGCGCGCACGCGGGCCCGCGACACGACCATGCGCCACGCGGTGAGCGTGGCCAGCGGAAAGGCGGCGGCGACGTCCCACGGCAGGTCGTCGGGGATGGTTTCGAGGTTGGCGTCGGGCACCACCACGTAGTCGGCCAGCGTGCCCGGTCGGTGCTCGCCGAGCACGCCGTAGGTGAGGCAGAGCGGCTGGTCGCCGTCGCGGCAGTACTCGCAAGTGCAGCTGCGGTCCACGACGCCGGGGTTCAGGATCACGCGATCGCCCGGGCGCACGCGGGTGACCGCGTCGCCCACCGCGTCCACGATCCCGGCGCCGTCCGATCCCACGATCCACGGCGGCGTGATGCGGACGCCGGGAATGCCGCCGAGCACCCAGAGGTCGAGGCGGTTGAGCGCCGCGGCGTGCAGGCGGACCCGGACGTCGGTGGGGGCGACGACGTCCGGGATCGGCAGGTCGGCGCGGACGATGAGCTGCGAGAGGTCGCCGTGGGCGTCGATGGTGAGGGCGCGCATGGGAATGGTGATGGGTACGAGGCGAGCAGAACGTATCGTGGAGCGATGCAAGACATTCGCAATCTGCGTGTGTGGCATGAAGCGCGCGCCTTGGCGCGTCTCGTCTACGTCGTCACGGCCCCTGTTTCCGGTCGCGCCTTCCCCGGGCAGGTGAGCCAGATCCGACGTGCGTCCACCTCCGTAGGCGCCAACATCGCGGAGGGCGCGGCATTTCGGTCGCGCCGGGAGTTTGCGCGGTTCCTGCAGCAGGCAATCGCGTCGGCAGCTGAGGTGGAGCATCATGCCGTCGTCGCGATGGACCTCGCGATGCTGGCCCCGGCGGATGGAGAACGCGTCGTGGCGGATGCGAAGCGCCTGCAACGGATGCTCGTGGTGCTGCATCGCCGGGTGAGCGATGCAGCGGGGCCGTGAGTGGCGACGGCCGGCGAACGGCTGGTACGTCGGCCACGGTCCGCGGTTCACGGTGAGTCGGTCTGGCCAGACCGCCGGCCACCGGCCAGACCCGACCAACCGATGACTGACCACCGGAGCCGACCGACTCGCCGAATCGCTGGTAGGTCGGCCACAGTCCACGGTCCACGGTGAGTCGGTCTGGCCATGGGGCCGAGCCCCGGTCCCCGCCCTATATTCCCCCAGCATCTCCTCCCCTTCACTACACCGTCCCCGTCGTCCCATGGCGTCCTTCACAGTCCCCCCGCTCGGCGAATCCATCGTCGAAGCGACCGTCTCCCGCTGGCTCAAGCAGGTCGGTGACACCGTCGCCGCCGGCGAGACCCTCGTCGAGCTCGAGACGGACAAGATCACCGTCGAGGTGCCCGCGCTCGCGGCCGGCACCCTCACGGCCCAGCTGCGCTCGGAAGGCGACGTGGTGAACGTCGGGGATGCGCTCGGCGAACTCGAGGCCGGCGCTGGGGCGCCCGCCCCGAGCGCGCCCGCCCCCAGCGCTCCGGCCGCGACGGCACCGGCCGCAGCGGCCACGACGGCCCCCGATGCCGACCCCAAGGCGTCGCCGGCCGCTCGGCGGCTCGCGGCCGAGCAGGGCACCAACCTCGCGGCCGTCGCCGGCACCGGCCGCGGCGGCGTGGTCAGCAAGGCCGACGTGATCGAGGCGGGCAAGGCACCAGCCGCGGCAGCGCCGGCGCCCAAGACGGCGCCCGCCCCCGCAGCCCCCGCCATGGCCCGCCCGCAGGCCGGCGGTCCGCGCGAAACGCGCGAGAAGATGACGACGCGCCGCAAGCGCATCGCCGAGAACCTGCTCGCCTCGCAGCACAACACCGCGCACCTGACCACGTTCAACGAGATCGACATGACCGCGGTCTCGGCGCTGCGCGACCGCATGCGCGACCGCGTCGAGAAGCAGCACGGGCTGCGCCTGTCGTACATGCCGTTCTTCGCCAAGGCCGCCTGCCTCGCGCTCGAGGCGTACCCCACGGTCAATGCGCAGATCGACGGCGAGTCGGTCGTGTACCATCACTACGTGAACATGGGCATCGCCGTCGCCAGCGACGCCGGGCTCGTGGTGCCGAACATCAAGGACACGCACGCCCGCTCGCTCATCGAGATCGGCCACGACATCAACGCCGTGGCCAAGAAGGCGCGCGACGGCAAGCTGGCCATGGACGACCTCACCGGCGGCACGTTCACCATCACGAACGGCGGCGTGTTCGGCTCGCTCATCTCCACGCCGATCATCAACTACCCGCAGGTCGCCATCCTGGGACTGCACAAGATCCAGGATCGCCCCATCGCGGTGGACGGTCAGGTCGCGATCCGGCCCATGATGTACGTCGCGCTGTCGTACGACCATCGGATCATCGACGGACAGCAGGCCGTGCTCTTCCTCGTGCGCCTCAAGGAGCTCATGGAAGACCCGGCCGCGATGCTCTTGTACTGAGCGCCACCGTCGGCCGAAGGTCAGACCGACGTACCGAACACCGTGCACCGTAGCCGACCGACACGATCCAGGCGCTGAGTCGTCGGCCGCGGTACTCGGTGACCGGTGATCCGTAGGACACAAAAAGACGACGCCCCGTCCGGCGAACCGGGCGGGGCGTCGAAGCCGCATACTGGCGTACCGTTCGAAGACGGGCTTCGCGGTCTGCGGTGGGGTGCGGGCAGCTCGCGCCGCCCTGCGATGTACTGACGCTCGAACGTAATCGACGTCACGCGGCGCACCATACCCCGCGCTATTTTTCGCGCATGACCACTCCCCAGACCTTCGATCTCATCGTGCTCGGCGGCGGCCCCGGCGGCTACGTCGCCAGCATCCGCGCCGCCCAGCTCGGCTTCACTGTGGCCTGCGTCGAGGCCGACGCCACGCTCGGCGGCACCTGCGTCAACGTGGGCTGCATTCCCAGCAAGGCGCTGCTCGCCTCGTCGGAGCACGTCGAATGGCTGCGGCTGCACGCCGCCGAACACGGCATCGCCGTGGACGGACTTCGCGTGGACCTCGGCGCGATGATGGCGCGCAAGACCGAGGTCGTGGCGCAGAACACCAAGGGCGTCGAGTTCCTCTTCCGCAAGAACAAGGTCACGTGGGCCAAGGGCTTCGGCACGCTCAAGGCCGGCAACGTGGTCGAGGTGCAGGCGGCCGACGGCAGCGTGAGCACGCTGCAGGGCACGCATGTCATCATCGCCACCGGCTCGGTGCCGGTGCAGCTTCCGTTCCTGCCGTTCGACGAGACGCGCGTGCACTCCAACGTGGGCGCGCTCACGATCCCCGAGGTGCCGCGTCACCTGATCGTGGTGGGCGGCGGCGTGATCGGCCTCGAGCTGGGCTCCGTGTGGCGCCGCCTCGGCGCGAAGGTCACGGTGGTGGAGTTCGCGCCCTCCATCCTCCCCGGCAACGACGACGACGTGATCCGCGAGGCGGACAAGATCTTCCGCAAGCAGGGGCTCGACATTCACGTGGGCACGAAGGTCGTGGGTGCCGACGTGCGCGCCGATGGCGTGACGCTGCACTGCAGCAAGGGCGAGGAGACGTTCTCCCTCGACGCCGACCACGTGCTCGTGTCGGTGGGACGCAAGCCGGCGCTGCGCGGTGTCGACGCCGCGGCGCTTGGCCTCACGCTCGGCGCGCGCGGTGAGGTGCTGGTCGACGATCAGCAGCGCACGAACCTGCCGAACGTGTACGCGATCGGCGACGTGACCGGCGGCAAGCTGCTCGCGCACAAGGCCGAGGAGGAGGGCGTGATCGCGGCCGAGGTGATCGCCGGCAAGCCGGTGCACATGCACCAGCACACGGTGCCCGGCGTGGTGTATACCTGGCCCGAGATCGCCACGGTGGGGCACACCGAGGCCGAGGTGAAGGCGAGCGGACGCGCCTACCGCACGGGCAAGTTCCCGTTCAGCGCGAACGGGCGCGCGCGCACCATGGGCGAGACGAGCGGCTTCGTGAAGTTCGTGGTGGACGCGGAGACCGACGAGATCCTCGGCTGCCACATGATCGGCCCGAACGTCGGCGATCTCATGGCCGAAGTGGTGCTGGCCATGGAGTACCGCGGCAGCGCGGAGGACATCGCGATCACGGTGCACTCGCACCCGACGCTGTCCGAGGTCACCAAAGAGGCCGCGCTCGCAGCGATCGGGCGCGTGCTGCACATGTAAGTGTGGTGCGGGGTCGGCACCCGTGGGGTCGCCGGCCGCGTCAACTGCCGCTTCGCGACAGACACGCGGCCGGCGACCCCACGGGCGCCTCCCTCGGGGAACGCGCGACGCCAGCACGCGCGTTCGCGCTCGCTGGTGACGGACGGAACGAACGACGCCGGTCCCCGCACGTGCGGGGACCGGCGTCGTCGTTCAGCGTGGCCGGCGTTACCGGTGTGTCAGCCGAGCGCGCGCGCGAGCAGGAAGCCGGCGGCCACGAGGCCGGCGGCGGCGAGCACGGCGGTCATCGGCGACAGCGCGATCATGCCCGTGGCTGCGGCAGCGGGGGCGGCCACGGCCGACACCGACTTCGCGAGCGTGGGCGTCGCGGCGGGCAGCGCGTTCATGATGCTGGCCTGCACATGCGCCGGCGTGACCATGCGGCGACGCGCGCTCGTCTCGTCGGCAATGCGGCTCCAGAGCGCGACCTGCTTGGCGTCGGCGAGGCGCGCCTCGGATTCGGTAGCCTCACCGTCGAGCCATGCATGCACCGCAGCAGGCGTGCTGCCGAGTTCAGCGCCCGGCAGCGGCACCTCGCGATCGGCGAGCGGCGCCACGTTGTCGGCACGACCGGCATCGCGGCCAAGGCTCGGACGGTCCGCGCCTTCCTGGGGATTCAGTGACTCGAGCATCAGGCGTATTTCTCCTCTAGGAGCGCCTGAAGCGCTTCGCGTGCCCTATGCACGCGCATCTTCAGGGCGCCCACGGTAGTGCCGAGTAGATCCGCCATCTCCTCGTATGACCGGCCTTCGACGTGCTTCATGACGAAGGCCTCGCGGAGCGACGGGGCCAACTCCGCCAGTGCCCGGTCGAGATCCTGCCGCAGCTCCGTGCGGTCGAGGTCCTCGTCAGGCGTGGTGTAGTTGGACGGTTGATCGTCCTCGTCATAGCTGAGGTGCGTGCGCCGAATGTTCTTCAGCCAGTCCTTGCACCCGTTCGCCACGATCCGGAAGAGCCAGGCATCGAATCGACCACGGACTTCACCGAGATGGTGGTAGGCCTTGATGAACGAAGTCTGGAGAATGTCCTCGGCCACGTCGGGCGAACCCGTCATGCCGAGGGCGTGACGATACAGCGGGTCGCTGTACCGACCGATCAAGAGGGCAAAGGCGTCGCGGTCGCCCGCGAGCACTCGCCCGATGATCTCCTGATCCGAATCGACTTCCGTCGATACCGCCGTTTCTGGATTGCTCACGGCGCTACGATAACCCCGCATGGAACCCCGGGACAATCCTCGGATGACAGGAATCGGTGCAGCCAGCACTCCGATCGTCACATCCGGAAGACGAGTCTCGGCCGAAGAGGTAACAGCGCTAAGTCGTGTCACGACTGTGGCTTAGGTCACATCTGCACGCACCCGGCCCACTGGCCCGCGGTGTGATGGTGCACCACGCGTGCTCCCCGTATGATCGTGTTTCTGTCTGCTCACCGCGTGACGGTGCCCCCGATTCAGCGCATCGCGGCCGTCACACCGAAGGCCGCCCAACCGCGCGCCCGCACCAGGGCGCCGTGCTCGTCGAGCCGCGGCGGGGCCCGTCGCACGGCACCTCCTGCGGCCGGCGCCACCCCCGTCACCGGGTCGGCGGCCACCTGCGAGAGCGCCTCGGAGACCGTGCGCACGAGCCCGCAGGGCACGCCCGCGGCCTCGAGCGCGACGATCCAGTCGGCCGCCGGGCGACGGCGCAGATGGTCGCGCAGCAGCGCGACCAGACGGTCCCGGTCCTCCACACGGCCGGCGTTGGTTCGCCACGTCGTGTCGACTTCGGAGGCCGAAAGGGCGAGCGCCCTGGCGCAGGCCAGCCACTGCGCGTCGTTGCCGACCGCGAGCACGAGCGGTCGGTCGGCGGCGTCGAAAAGCTGGTACGGGACCAGGTTGGGGTGCGCGTTACCCCAACGCGCTGGCGTGCCGCCGGTCACGAGGGCGTTCTGCGCGACGTTCACCAGCGCCGCAACCGCCGATCCGAACAGGGAAAGCTGCAGCCGACGCTCGGCCGCGGAGAGCCGGTCGCGGCCCACGAGCGCGGCAAGGATCGCCGTGACCGCATCCTTGCCGGTGATGACGTCGACGAGCGCCACGCCCACCTTGGATGGTTCGCCCTCGACCGGCCCGGTGATCGACATCCACCCCGACTCCGCCTGCACCACGAAGTCGTAGCCGGGTCGCGAACTGGCGTCACCGAATCCGCTGATGGTGCACCAGATGAGCCGTGGACACTCTGCCAGCAGCGAATCAGCATCGATACCCTTTCGGAGCAGCGCACCCGGGAGATAGTTCTCGACGACCACGTCGGCCTGACGCAGGAGGTCGAGGAGCATGTCCCGGTCGGTGGGGTCGCCAAGGTCGAGCGCGACGCTGAGCTTGTTCCGGTTGACGCTGCGGTAATACGCGCTCTCGCCATCCTCGGCGAACGGCGGCCCCCACCCGCGCGTGTCGTCTCCGCTGCCCGGCCGTTCCACTTTCAGGACATCGGCACCCAGATCGCCGAGCGTCATCGTGCACAAGGGACCCGCCAATACACGCGACAGGTCGAGCACACGGACTCCCTTGAGCGGAAATGACATTATACTGTCTCTTGTGTGATTTGATTATGGCGCATACAGGCGTGCGATCGAATCGCCGCGTTCCTCGAGCCCTGCTCCGCGCGCCAGCGCAGGCACTCCCCCGCGCGCTTCCGAAACAAGGTCAGCGTACCTTGCGTAGATGTCCAGAAATCATATAGTTACAGCGTTCGCGAGCGCCACGCTCCGTCCCAGGTCGCTCCTCGTGCCTCGGAGCGACGTTCCTTAGTGCCTACGAGCGGGTCCGACCGGACCTGCAACAGCCACGGTCCGCCAGCAGCTGCGGCGCCGACGCGGTGGCGGGAGACCCTCAGTCCATGGCCGATATGTCGCTGGATGGCGAGTCGTCAGCGGAAGTCGAAACTCCCGCACCCGCATCTCCCCCGCCCCGGCGTGGCCCTGGCCATCGCGGCGCCGACGCCAGCGACACGGCGGCCGAAATGGCGCGCCGCGCCCACGAAATCAGCCTGGAAGCCGGCAGCCGCATGTCCGGCGTCATGCGCGATGTCATCCGCGCCGCCGCCGGCTTGAGTGCCTTCGCCATCGAGGCCGCTCGCGAGCTCATCCATTACATGGTGCGCCGCGGCCAGATGAACGCCGACGAGGCCGAGTTGCTCATCGCCGAGGCCGAGGCCGCGTACATCGAGAAGCACGGCGCGCTCCCGGAGCCCGAGCCGCCCAAGCCGGCGCCCAAGCCCCAGCCCCTCAACGTGCGCCCGCCCGCGGCCGCTGCGCCCAAGCCGGCCCCTGCGCCGGCGGCCAAGGCCGAACCGGTCGAGGAGGCCGCTGCGCAGCCGAGCCCCGCCGCCAAGCCGGCCAAGGCCGCGAAGGCCCCGGCCACCAAGGCGGAGCCGGCCAAGGCCGAACCGGCCGCCAAGGCGGCGCCCAAGGCCCCGGCGAAGGCCGCCGCCAAGGCGCCGGCAAAGTCGGCGGCCAAGGCTCCGGCCAAGGCTCCGGCGAAGACCGCCGCCAAGGCGCCCGCCAAGCCAGCGGCGAAGGCCCCCGCCAAGGCCCCCGCGAAGGCGGCCAAGGCCCCGGCCAAGGCTCCCGCCAAGAAGGCGGCAAAGAAGAAGTAGCCCAGCGCGGGCCACTCGCGCGTGCCCACGCCGCTTCGCATCCGCGCCTCGGCGCCGACCCGCCTCGATTTCGGGGGTGGCTGGACAGACGTCCCGCCCTACCCCGAGGATCGGGGCGGTTTCGTGTGCAACCTCGCCATCGAACGACGCGCCACCGTCACGCTCAGCGCGGCTTCCCCTCACGACGCCGCGCCCCTGCCGGCCATCGCGCGGGCGGCGCTCGAAGCGGCCGGACTGACCGGGGTGCACGCCACGCTCCACAGCGACTTCCCGGTCGGGGCCGGCCTGGGGGGCTCCTCTGCGGCGGGGGTCGCGCTCGCCGCCGCCATCGCCGCCTGGCAGCACCTCGTGGCGTCGCCCGTGGAGCTCGCCGAGCAGAGCCGACGCACCGAGGTGGAGCAGCTGGGCATCGCCGGCGGGCGGCAGGACCACTATGCGGCGGCGTTCGGCGGTGCACTCGCGCTCACCTTCGAACGCGAGGTGCGCGTGGACCCGATTCCGCTGGCACCCGAGACCATCGCCGCGCTCGAGGCGCGCTGTCTCGTGTACTACACCGGCGAATCGCGCATCTCCGGCGACACGATCCAGGCGGTGCTCGACGCCTACGCCGAGCGCCAGCCAGCGGTGGTGCTCGCGCTCGACCGCATGGCGGTGGCGGCCCGGCTCATGGCCGCCGCGCTCTCGGGCGGCGACCTCGATGCGCTCGGCGCACTCGTGGGCGAGCACTGGGTCGACCAGCGCGCGCTGCACCCCGGCATCACCACGCCACGCATTGACGCGCTCGTGGCCGCGACCCGCGAGGCCGGGGCCCTCGGTGCCAAGCCGCTTGGCGCGTCCGGCGGCGGCTGCGTGCTGGTGGTGGCGCCGGCGGACGCGATCGAGTCGGTGCATCGGGCGGCGATGCCCTTCGGCGAGCGGCTGCCGTTCCGCGTGGCCACCGAGGGCGTGCGCGTGGATCGCTTGGAGTGAACGCGCGCAGTCGACCAAACCGGCGCGCCGGTGCTATCATGCGCGCGTGCCTTCCCGCTTCCCGCTCGACCCCATCGCCCTTACGGCGGAACTCGTCGCGATCGACTCGCGCAACCCGGACCTCGTGGCCGGTGCGCCGGGCGAGGCGGCGGTCGCGCAGCGCCTGGGAGAGATCCTCGCCGGCTGGGGCTTCGCCGTGTCGGTGCAGGAGGTGGCGCCGGGCCGTCCCAACCTGATCGCGCGTATCGGCCCGACCGGGCGATCGCCGCTCCTGTTCAATGGCCACCTCGACGTGGTGGGCACCGAGGACATGGTGCACGCGCCGTTCGAGCCGGTGCGTCGGGACGGGCGGCTGTACGGCCGCGGCTCGAACGACATGAAGGGGGGCGTGGCCGCGATGTGCGTGGCCGCGGCCCGCGCGGCGGCGCGTGGCGCGCTGGCGAGCGAGATCATCGTCACCGCCGTGTGCGACGAGGAGTACCGCAGCATCGGCACGAGCGCGCTGATCGCGCAGGGGCTGCACGCCACCGCCGCCATCGTCACGGAGCCCACGCGACTCGCCGTCTGTCCGGCGCACAAGGGCTTCGTGTGGTTCGACGTCGCGCTGCACGGCCACGCGGCGCACGGCAGCCGTCCCGATGTGGGCGTGGACGCCATCGCGCACGCAGGGCTGCTGCTCGCGGCGCTCGTCTCGCACGAGGAAGGCGTGCTGCGCGAGCGCACGCATCCGCTGCTCGGACACCCGTCGGCGCACGCGGCCACGATCAGCGGTGGCACGGGCTGGTCCACCTATCCGGCGCACTGCCATCTCCAGGTGGAGCGGCGCACGATCCCGGGGGAATCGGGCGAGCAGGCGCACGCCGAGCTGCAGGCGCTGTGCGACGACATCGCGCGCGCGCGTCCGTCGTTCCGCGCCGATATCGCGCGCCACACCGTGCAGCCCCCCAACGATGTGCCCGTGTCGTCCCCAGTCGTTCTGGCGCTGCAGTCGGCGCTCGCGGCGGCCGGCCTGCCGCCGTCGGTGGACGGCCTCTCGTGCTGGACCGACGCCGCACTGCTCACCGCCGCCGGCATCCCGGCCGTGTGCTTCGGCCCCGGCGACATCGCGCGCGCGCACGGCGCCGAGGAGTGGATCGACGAGCACGAGCTGCTCATCGCCGCCGACGTGCTCGAGCGCGTGTGCGGTGCGTGGGGACGCGACGAGCCGAGCGTCGGCTGATGGCCGGACTCACCGTCGCGCAGTACGACGTGCTCGAGCGGGCGATCGACCGCGGCGACCGGCTGGTGCTGCGCCGCCGCCAGCACGAGTACGTGGTAGTCCCCGAACGCCTCGCGTTCGAGGGCGGCCGCGAGCAGCTCGTCACGCGCCATCCCACCACCGGCGATCGCATGGTGTTCCAGCTCGACGAACTCGAGTCGTTGCAGCGGGTGTCGTGAGCCAGCGACCCAACGCGCGGCGGCGAGGCGCGGCATGAGCGCGCGCTTTCCGCTGGTGGCCGTCTACGCCGACGAGTCGTGCCTGGGCAACGGCAAGGCCGGCGCCACGCCGGGCGGTGCGGGTGCGCTCGTGGAGTACGCCGGCAAGGACGGCAGCGTGCGGCGCTTCGATCTCTGGCTCTCCGAGCCCGACACCACGAACAACCGCATGGCACTGCGCTCCGTGAGCGACACGCTCGACGCGATCTCGCGCAAGGGCAACACGCTCAGCATCCGCTTTACCACCGATTCGCGCTACATCGTGGACGGGATGACGCAGTGGGTGCACGGCTGGATCCAGCGCGGATGGCGCCGCAAGGAAGGCGCGGTGGAGAACGTGGAACTGTGGAAGGACGCGGTCGCGTCGCTGCGCGGCCACGAGCTCGAGTGGCGCTGGGTTCGCGGCCACGCCGGCCACGCGCAGAACGAGTATGCCAACCACCTCGCCACACGGGCGGCGGCGGCGCAAGACGCGTCCGGCGGCCTCGTGGCCTCCGGCTTCGACGAGTGGATCGCGAGCCGAAAGGCCGGGAGCACCGCCCCGCCCGACCCGTTTCCCGATCCGGCCGCCTTCCGGCCGGCGCGCCCGATCGGCTGAGGGGCACGCGCCAGGCCGTCGTCCCGCATCGGTGCGCCGCATCACGCCCCCGCGGGACGGAGCGCCACCGCCGTGACGGGACGCCCCGGTGGGGCGTCGAAACGGGGACGCACCTCGGCGAAATCCGTCGCCGGCCTACCCCGTCACCGCCATGTTCAAGTTTCTCCTCGCACTCACGATCGGCGTGGCCCTCGGATACAACTACGGCTGGAACGATGCGCAGCTGAACGAGAAGGCCGTCTACGAACGTGTCGTGGACCAGATCGGAGGCAGCAACCGGGATCTTGTCGAGAACGACATCGACACCCGGATGTCCAAGGCCGACGGCCGCTGAGCCCACTCTCCGCTCCCTGACGGCTCTCCCGTGGACGACCTCGACCGCCTGGCCTTCCGCGTCGCGCGCACCGTGCGCACGACGTATCCGCACCTCCTCGATCGCGGCTTCACACTCGCGGACCTCGAGGAGCGACTCGCGCCGTACGCAGAGACGCGACGAGAGCTGGCCGTGGGCGGCCCCAACGGCTACGAACTCACGGTGCTGCGCCTGCTGTCGGGGGAGCGCGGCTACCTGGGCGCCGAGCCGGAGCTGCAGGAGGCCTGTCGCCGCGCGCTGCAGATGCCCTCGCCCACCGTCGCGCTGGTGCGCGCGTGGGCCGGGAGCGCGCTGATGCTGCGCGGCAGTGCGTTCGAACTGGCCGGCGTGGCGACGACGGCCAGCACGCCGGCGGCGGCTCAGCACGCGCCGGCGGCGGCGCCCTCGGCGCCCTCGGCCCCCGTCGAGCACAGCGGCTGCGGCTGCCACTTTTGCGGCGGACGCTTGCCCGAGTCGCGCGCCGTGCGCTTCTGCCCGCACTGCGGCCTCGACCTCACCGTGCGGCAATGTCCCGCGTGCAGCACCGAACTCGAGCGCACCTGGCGCTACTGCGTGACCTGTGGCCGGCAGGCGGACGACGAGCGCGAGGCCGCCACGCCAGGGATCTCGGTCACGCCGGTCACGCCGCAGGCCGTCGCCGCGGCGGTGCCGGCGCGCGCGGAACCGCCCCTCATGCCATCGGGTCTCTTCGCCTGATGCGCTCCCCGTCGCGACGGAGCGCGCCGTGAGTCCGCCGCCGCTCCGCATCGCGACCCTCGCGGGCGACGGGATCGGACCCGAAGTCACCCACGCCGCCGTCGCCGTGCTGCGCGCGGTGTGCGATCGCTACGACATCGCGCTCGAACTCGAGGCGCTGCCCTACGGCGCCACCTGGTACCTCGCCACCGGTGAGGGGCTGCCGTCGGGCGAGCCACGCCGCCTCGCGCGTTCCTTCGACGCGATCCTGGCCGGCGCCCTCGGCGATCCGCGCGTGAAGGACCACGCGCATGTGCGCCTGATCCGGCATGCGCTGCTCAGCGAGCTCGACCTGTACGCCAACCTGCGTCCGGCCGAACTGCTGCTCCCCTCGCTGTCGCCGCTCGCGCGCGTGCAGGCAGGGCAGGCCCGCGTGCAGCTCATGGTGATCAGCGAGAACCTCGAGGGCTTTCACCCCGATCGCGATCGCCGCGTGCGCGTGACCGACGACGAGGACGCGCACGTGACCGAGGAGTGGCACACGCCGCACCTCGTGTCGCGGCTGCTGCGCTTCACCTTCGAGTGGGCGCGGCAGCGTGGCCGGCGACGCGTGACGCTCGTGGACAAGACGAACCTCGTGCCCGCCCACCGGCTCTGGCGCCACGCGTTCCAGATGGTAGCGTCGGAGTATCCCGAGCTCGCGCACGACGTGCGGCTGGTGGACACGGTCGCGCACGACCTCGTGCGCGCGCCGGAGCGGCTCGACGTGCTGGTGTCCACGAACCTGTTCGGCGAGATCCTCAGCGA
The DNA here is from genome assembly GCA_011390885.1 of Gemmatimonas sp. Lineage (GTDB taxonomy): Bacteria > Gemmatimonadota > Gemmatimonadetes > Gemmatimonadales > Gemmatimonadaceae > JAABRT01. The sequence continues at coordinate 78,071 of JAABRO010000003.1, forward strand.
TCTCACGGCCGGACTGGTGGGTGGTCTTGGCATTGCGCCGAGTGCCAACCTGCATCCGGGACGCTGCTCGCTCTTCGAGCCCGTGCACGGCAGCGCGCCCGACCTCGTGGGCACGGGGCGCGCCAATCCGCTCGCGGCGATCCGCACGGCCTCGCTGCTGCTCGACACGTGCGGGCACCGGAACGCGGCGGCCATGGTGGACGCGGCGGTGCTCGCGTCGCTCGAGGCGCACGTGACCACGCCCGACCTCGGCGGGCGCGCCACGACCAGCGCGGTCACCGACTACGTGGTGCGCTACCTGCGCCACCGGGAGCTGGTTCGGCGGTACGCGTAGCGAACCGTTCCCGATATGCCCGCCATGCTCGCGTAGCGCACCGTGCGCCCGCCGCCCGCGATCCACGCATCGCGCAGCACGATGGGACGGTGGCCGCATGTGCCCGACGCGTCCGGTCGGGTGTATTCTTTCCGAATGATCGCGCCCCGATTCTCCCGACTCGCCCCGGTCGTCCTGCTGGCCGGTGCCCTGCTGGCCGGTTGCGTGCCATCGGCGAGCGTGCCCGACGCGCTCCCCTCCGCGCCCACGGCCGCGCGCTGGCCCATGAAGACGCTGCCGCATGTGGACCTGTGGCTGCACGGCTTCGGGCTGCTGACCGCCGACACCTCGCCCGTGCCGCTCTTCCGGCGCGGCTACCGTGACTCCATGGTGGTGCTGCGCAATCGCGCCAACGTGTACACGGCGCTCGATGCGAACCGCGACGAGCTCGCCGCGCGACTCAACAGTACGCCCGCGCTGCAGGGCGCGCAGTTCGCGGTGTTCAGCTTTCCCACGTGGGAGTCGCTGGCAAACGCCGTCGACCTGTTCATCAAGACCGAGGGCGACCCACGGCGCGCGAGCGACCAGACCACGGCCGCCGAGATCGCGTTCCTGGCCTCGCAGTTTCCGACCGCCGCCGATCGCACCTGGCTGCGACGCTTCTTCGAGGGGTTGGTGGACGAGCGCCAGGCGTTCTACCAGGCGTTCTGGACAGCCGCGCAGCGGGAGCGCGGCAGCGCGTTCGACGCGGCGTTCGTGAGCTGGGAGCAGACGTATCGCGCGAAGTTCCAGCGCTTCCTGTCCAACACGAAGCAGCGCAGCGGCGAGATCGTCGCGTCCCTGCCGCTCGGCCCGGAGGGGCGACTCTCCAGCGGGCGTGAGGGGCAGGTCGTGGTGGCCGTCCCGCTCGCCGGTCGCGTAGAGGACGCCCGTGAGACGATGCTCGTGTTCGCCCACGAAGTGGTAGGGTCCACGGTGGGCGCGGCCGTGGCCGACAACACCACGCCCGCGCAGCAGCGCAGCGGCGAGGCGTCCCGGTATGTCGCACTCGGGCAGGTGCGCGGCGGCCTGCAGCTGCTCGAACTGATCGCCCCCGAACTGGTGGCCCCGTACATCCGCTACTACCTCGCGCAGGGCGGCCACCGCGTCCCGACCGGCGCGTCGGAGGCCACGCTGCGCAGTGCGCTGGCCGCGGCGTATCCGCTCCCCACGCCGATCTTCGACGCCATGAAGCGGCAGATCGAGATCGCACTCGGCGGGATCTGAGCGCATGTCTTCCGATGACACGTCCGACCGCCGGAACGCGTAGTGCCGACATGACCGATCCCGGCCCGAAGCCTCCAGTCGCTCCCCCCGATGTCGCCGTGCCGCGCGCGGCGCTCGAACGCGTGCTCGCGCGCGCCGCCGAGCTGCAGGCGGTGGGCGCGGACGCCCCCGAAACGATCAGCGAGGCGCGCCTGCTCGAGATCGGCCGCGAAGTGGGCATCGACCCGGACGCGCTGCGGCTGGCGATCGCCGAAGAGCGCGGACGCTCCCCCATGCTCCCCGACACACCCGGGCGCATCGAGCAGGCGCTCGGCGAGGCGCACGTGGGCGCGCAGCGGGCGGTTCCCGGCACCCCGGACAAGGTGCTGTCGGCGCTCGACCGCTGGCTGCAGCGGGAAGAGCAGCTCGTGGTGAAGCGGCGCTTCGGCCCTCGCATGTCGTGGGAGCCACAGCGGAACGCGTTCGCGTCGATCTCGCGCAGCCTGAGCGGCAAGCCAGCCGACCTCGCGCGCGCGGGCGAGGTGAGCGCCGTGGTCACGCCGGTGGACAGCACGCGATCCCTCGTGCGGCTCGACGCCGACCTGCGCGTGCACCGCAAGGCGCAGAAGGACGGCACCGTCGTGCTGGCCGTGGTGAACGGGGTGCTGGCAGCGGCGTGGATCACGCCGGTGGCCGTGCTCACGGCCGTCTCGCAGACCACCCCCGACGCCGCGCCGCTCGCCGTACTGGCGGTGGGGCTGCTCGGCCTGCAGGCTGGCGTGAGCGCGCTCATCTGGCGCGGCATCAAGAGCAGCTTCCGGTCGGCGGTGGCGCGCACGCAGCTCCGGTTGGAGCAGCTGCTCGATGCGCTCGAACATGGCGACGCGGGCGCGCCGCCCTCGCTGCTGGAGCAGCTCAAACAGTCGCTGATCCCGCCTCGGTTCTAGGGCACGGGGGCGTCGCAGGCTGCCCGCGCCGCACCGTTCGCGCTGCTACGCGAACGCCAGCTCGAACGCGCGGCGCCGCACGCGGTCCATGAGCTTCCGCACGCCGGCGTTGCTCATCACGAGCATGGGACCGGCCATGAGCAGCGACTTCACCTCGCGCCGCGAGATCTTCACCGTGCCGCCGGGCACGAGCATGGCGCTGCTCTTCACCAGGTCGCGCATGGTCGCGTAGGCGAACAGCAGCGGCAGCAGGCAGAAGAGGCGGATGGAGATGGCACGCCGCGGAATGTCGAGCAGGTACGTGCGCGCCTCGTCGAGGTCGTGCCACGCCAGGTCGATGAGGCGGCCGAGCGCTTCGCGGTTGTGCGCGAGCAGGTCGGGGGCGAGGATGCGCCCCTGCGTGCTGCCGTGCGCGCGCAGCAGCTCCTCGGGCACGTAGATGGAGTTCTCCTTCTCCGCGTCCACGGCCACGTCCTTCAGGATGTTCACCGTCTGCAGCGCTTCGGCGAAGGCGCGGCACCGCTCGCGCAGCACCTCGTAGCGCTTGCGACCGATGCTCGGCGCATGCTCGAACCAGAGATCGGTGAGCATGTAGCCCACCGTGCCCGCCACGTAGTAGCAGTACTCCTTGTACTCCTCGAGCGTCTGGATGCGGATGCCGTCGGGGTAGCGGTGCACGAACTTGTCCATGCCCACGACCATCTCGGTCACCCACGTGCGCACCACGTCGCGCGTCTTCTGCGGCAGCACGGCGAAGTGCGCGTAGACGAGGTCGGCGTGGTGCACGAGCGCGAGGTGCGCCGGCTCGCCGGGGAGCTCCTGCACGCCGGCCATGAAGCGCGCCACGGCGGCCGGATCGTCGAAGCCGGCGAGCATCTGGTTGAACAGCACGCCCTTGGCCGCGGGTTCGATGCCCGGCGCGTCTTCCACCGTGTCGGCGATGCGGCACAGCAGGTAGGCGTCGAGCACGGCCTGCCCGAGCGCGCCCGGCAGCACGCGGATGCCGAGCGCGAACGTGCGCGAGACCGCCGGCAGGATCGCCTCGCAGAAACGCGCCGCGTCTCGACGGGCGACGGCAGCGGCGATGGCGGGGTCGAGGGACGGATCGATCGGCATGGCGAGGACGTGGAAGCTGGGGCCGCCGGTGTCGCCCGGCTGTCGCGAAAGCTACTGGGAAGATACGAGCACGCGTGACCGAGGTCACCCGTCGGACCGGCGCGAGAACGGCCCCGTCTTGTCATGGTCGCGTCCGGCACGCACACTGAGGGGATGGAGGCTCCCACGCTGCTCACCCCAGGCTCGGCGGTCCCCGTCCTCGGCCCCGAGCCGCCGACGGGGTTCCGCGGGCTGTGGCGCACCGACGATCTGGCGCGCGAGCTGTACGCGGAGGGCGCGGGGATCGCGCGCTGCCTGCCGGCCGCGGTTGCCGTGCCGGCCGACGCCGACGACGTGGCCACGCTGGTGGTGGCGGCGCGGCGCGATGGCTACTTCGTGATGCCGCGCGGCTCGGGGAGCGGCATGGCCGCCGGCGCCGTGGGCCCCGGCGTGGTCATGGACCTCTCGCGCTGGCGGGACATCGGGCCCGTGGACGCCGCCGCCCGCCGCGTGCGCGTGGGCCCCGGGGCGCTGCGCGGCGCGATCGACACCACGGCGCGCGCGCACGGCCTGCGCTTCCCGGTGGACCCGTCGAGCGGCGCGTTCTGCACGATTGGCGGCATGGTCGGGGCCAACGCGGCCGGCGCACGCACGCTGCGCTTCGGCGCCACGCGCGACTGGGTGCACGGGCTCGAGTGCGTGTTCGCGAACGGCGTGCGCGCCTGGGTGCGGCGCGGCGAACCGGCGCCCGAGGGCATCCCGCTCGTGCGCGCGATGCTCGACGCAGTGCGCTCGGCGGGGCGCGCCGTGCCGCCCGATGCGCTGGTGCACGCCGGCGTACGCAAGGAGTCGTCGGGGTACGCCGTGGCCGCCGCGCTCGCGGTGCTGGCGCGCGATCCGTCAGCCACGGGAGACGCGCTGCTCACGCTGCTGGTGGGGAGCGAAGGCACGCTGGCCGTGTTCACGGCGGTGGAGCTGTCGCTCACTCCGGTGGCCGGTGCCACGGCCACGCTGCTCGCCACCTTCGGCTCGCTCGATGCCGCCACGCGCGCGGCCATCTCGGCGCGCGACGCCGGCGCATCGGCGTGCGAACTGCTCGACCGCACCTTCCTCGAGGTGGCCGCTCGCGAACGCACGCCCGGCGTGCCGCAGAAGGCGGAGGCGGTGCTGCTCGCCGAGGTAGAGGGGGAACACGCCACGCACGCGCGCGACGCGGCCATCCTGCTGGGGCGCGCCTTCACGCGCGCCGGCGCACGCGAGGTCACCATGGCCACGCACCCGAGCGCCGAGCACAAGCTGTGGGCGCTGCGCCACGCGGCCAGCCCCATCCTCGCGCGGCTCGCGCCCCGCCTGCGGTCCATGCAGTTCATAGAGGACGGCTGCGTGCCGCCGGGCAACCTGCCGGCCTACGTGCGCGGTGTGCGCGACGCACTCGAGCGTGCCGACACGTTGGGCGTGATCTTCGGCCACGCCGGCGATGCGCACGTGCACGTGAACCCGCTGCTCGACGTGACGCGCCACGACTGGCGCGACCGCGTGCATGGGCTGCTGCACGACGTGTGCGACCTCACCGCGAAGCTCGGCGGCACGCTGGCCGGCGAGCATGGCGACGGACGGCTGCGCGCCGCGTTGCTGCCGTCGGTGTGGTCCCCCGAGGCGATGACGGCGTTCCGCGTGCTCAAGCAGGCCGGCGATCCGCACGGGGTGCTGAATGTCGGGGTGAAGTTTGCCTCGGCCAGCGACGACGCGCTGGCCTCGCTGCGGCACGACCCCGATGCCGCGCCGCTCGGCGCCGTCGCGCGCAACACACTCGACGCGATCGAACGCGACCGCGCCTGGCATCGCTTCCGGCTGCACGCGATCGACCCGACGGTGTAGCGTTCCGGCATGTACCTCTACGCCAAGATCTTTCACCTGGTGGGCATGGTCACGTGGATGGCCGGCCTGTTCTACCTGCCGCGGCTGTTCGTGTACCACGCCGAAGCGCAGGCGCGCACCGACGCCACGCGCGACGTGCTCACGGCGCAGTTCACGCTCATGGAGCAGCGGCTGCTCGGCATCATCACGACGCCGGCCATGGTCGCCACCTGGCTGGGCGGGCTCACGATGCTCGGGCACAACGGTGCGCTGCTGAGCCAACGGTGGATGGTGGTGAAGCTGGTGCTGCTACTGCTGCTGAGCGGGTACCACGGGTGGATGTCGGGCGTGGTGAAGCGGCTCGCGCGCGGCGAGCACGTGATGACGAGCGAGCGGTTCCGCGTGATGAACGAGGTGCCGACGGTGGCGCTGGTGCTGATCGTGACGTACGCCGTGCTGCGCGACTCGGTGGGGCTGATGGCCGGGCTGGGGGTGGCGGCCGCGGTGACGGTGCTGCTGGGGGTGGGGATCCAGGTGTATGCCGGGGTGAGGAAGCGGAAGGCGGCGCGGGCGTGATCGACTGAGCGAGGCAAACTCTGCCCGACACGGCGATCTCGAGTCCCGGCCAGACCGACTCACTGAGTACCGTGCACCGGGGCTGAAGCACCAGCAGGTCGATCGGCTGCGGTAAAGGGTCGTCGGTCCGTCGGTCTGGCCTTCGGCGGCGGTCCGGCTCCTCACCGACATCCCATCTCCGGACATCCGTGTTGAGGCCGATGGCCGTGCGGGCTTGGCTCCGCGCCCTCCCCACCGCACCTTTCGACCCGGTGCCTCGTCGTCCGCGGCACGTCTCCCCCGCTCTCTCCACGATCCCGATGCCCCTCGCCGAGTCCGCCATCCTGCGCGCCCCGCGCGTGACCGTGCTGTCGCGTCCCGCGTTCACCGAGCCCGCGCACCTGCCGGTGCAGTGGATGGGCGAGAGCACCGATGGCGAGCAGCTGGCCGAGTTCGCCGGCCGGCTCTGCTACATGTCGCAGCGCAACCCGGCCAACCGCAGCACGCGTGAGTACCTCGGCAACATCAAGAAGCAGGGGCACGGCAGCGTGCTGGAGCACGCGAACTACTCGCTGCTGTTCGAGGGAATCAGCCGTTCGCTGACGCACGAGCTCGTGCGGCACCGCGCGGGCTTCGCGTACTCGCAGCTGTCGCAGCGCTACGTGGACGAGAGCGACGCGTGCTTCGTGATGCCGCCGGCGATCATGGGCGACGCGGCGCTCGAAGCGGCGTGGACGACGCAGGTCGGTGCGGCGCTCGACAGCTACGTGGCGCTCGTGGACCAGCTCATGGACCGCTACGGCTGGGTGGACGACAAGGTGCACCGCCGGAAGATGGCGCGTGAGGCGGCGCGCGGCGTGCTCCCCAACAGCACCGAGACCAAGATCGTGGTCACGGGCAACGCGCGCGCCTGGCGCACGATGCTGGAGCTGCGTTCGAGCGAGGGCGCCGAGTTCGAGATCCGTCGGCTCGCCATCGCGGTGCTTCGCGTGATGCAGGCCGAGGCGCCCGCCTTCTTCGACGACTTCTCCGTCTACATGGCCGCGGATCGGGCCGAGGCGGCGCGCGTGGAGTTTCACAAGGTCTGATTGCGGTGTGGGGCCCCGGGTCGGTCCCGCCCCGTCGCGCCCAACTGCCGGCTCGGGCGCGCCGGGAGCGGGCGGGGGCCCGCCCGGCGCTGGCCGGCAGACGGCGCGGTGGGGCAGGACCGACCCGGGGCCTCAGCCGGGGGGGGGACGTTGCGAGGAGGTCGCGCGCCTACACGGAGCTGGTCTCGCGCACTGGGCTCGGCGCCGAGGGGCAGTTCAGTGCGCGAGGCGAGAGGAGGCTGACGGCCCGGGGTTCGGTTGCCCCGGGCCGTTGCTGTCGGTGCGCCGGCAGGCGCGCCAGCGCCGCCTCCGGCCGAGTCTGGAGGGCCCGCGCGACGGGGTGGGAGCGCCGCGCCGTCTGCCGGCCAGCGCCGGGCGGGCCCGGCCCGCTCCCGGCGCGCCCGGGCCGGCAGTGGGCGCGAAGCCCCACCCCGTCGCGCGGGCTCCAACCGCGATCTACGGAAAACCCAGTTGACAGGACAGTCGGCCGACCGTACACTACGGAAGATTCAGTAGAACCCCGTGCCGGAGGAGTCCATGGAGTCCGAGGTGTACTTCACGCCGAGAGAGCTGGACGTCATGAGCGTGCTCTGGCGCTGCGAGTCGGGAACCGTCGCGGAGGTGCGCGAGGCGCTCGACGAGCCCCTGGCGTACACGTCCGTGCTCTCCGCGCTGCAGACGCTCGAGGAGAAGGGGTTCGTGCGCCACGAGCCCGAGGGGCGCGCCTACCGCTACTTCCCCACCGTGGCCTCGGACATCGCCGGCTCGAGCGCGATCGCGCGCATTCGCGAGGCGATCTTCCAGGGCTCGGCCGAACGCCTGCTTGCGCAGCTCGTGAGTGACCGAGACGTACCGCGCGAGGAGCTCGAACGCATGCGTCGCCTGCTCGACGAGCGGCTGGGCGAGGGAGGGACGGCGCGATGATCACCACGCTCATGCTGTACGCGCTCGCGATCGGCGTGCTCGTGGCCGCCGGCGCGCTGGTGCTCGACCGGGCCGCACGCGCCGCGCGGATGCCGCAGCGCTTCACCTGGATCGGGGCGCTCGCGCTGCTCGTCGCGCTCACCGTGGCCGCGCCGTGGCGCATGGCGCCTGCGCCTGCATCGCTCGCGAGTGACGCGCCGTCTGTCGCCATGCCTTCGTCCGCGATCGTGCTTCCCGACCTGCCGTGGCATCAGCAGCTGCTGTCGAAGACGCAGACGATGGTGCGGCAGGTCATCGGTGCCGTCGCCGAGCGTGTGCCGGCCCCGCTCGACCGCGCGATCGGAGTCGCTTGGGCCGGCGCGGCGCTCCTGCTGCTCGTCCTGCTCGCGCTCACGCTGCGCCGTCTCGATGCGCAGCGCCGTCGCTGGCCGCGAGCGCGCCTGCTCGACACGCCGGTGCGCGTGGGCGATCGCGAAGGGCCGGCCGTGTACGGTCTCTTCACGCCCGACATCGTGATTCCGCGCCGCCTGCTCGCCTGCAGCACGACCGAACAGGCGCTGGTGCTCGCGCACGAGGACGAACATCGTCGCGCGCACGATCCCGTGCTGCTCGCCGCGGCCGCCGCGCTCGTCGCGCTCGTGCCCTGGCATCCCGTGGCGTGGTGGTGCCTGTCGCGCCTTCGCCTCGCCACCGAGCTCGACTGTGACGCACGTGTGCTGCGTCGTGGCGTGAGCACGCGCCGGTACGGCGAAGTGCTGCTCACGCTCGCCGCTTCGCTCCCCCCCGCCCCGCGCGCCGCCCATGCGCTCGCGCTGTTCGATTCCCGCCGCCACCTCGAACGGAGACTGCTCGCCATGACCACGCCCTTCACCCGTCGCTCCCCGTTCGCCGTCGGCAGCTTCGCCCTGGCCGGCGCGGTGCTGATCGCCGCCGCCTGCAACACCGACGTGCCCACGGCCGCCGAAGTGCGTGATGCCGACGTCGCCGCGGTCACGCAGACGCTCGGATTGCCGACGGCGCCGGGGTCGGTCACGTACATCGTGGACGGCGCGCCGCTGTCGGAATCGCAGGCGCGCGCGATCGGCGCCGAGCGCATCGCGTCGATCGAAGTCGTCCGGGCGAGCGGCGCGGCGAAGGCGAACGAAGTGCGCATCACCACGCGAGAGGCCGCGGCGGCCCGGGGCACCGTCGAGGTGGTCGAGTTCGAGGGAGCCGCCGAGCCGAAGAAGGTGGCGTACACGGCGGCCCGTGCAGACTCGAACCGCGCACGCGTGCTGCTCCGCGCCGACGGCACGGCGGGCGACTCGGTGATCGAGGTGCCGGGCCGCATGGCCTACACCGTGGCGGACGCCACGGCCGAACGGGCCGGCGTCGTCGTGCTTCGCCCCTCGCGGGACAGCGCCGGAAGCCCCCAGCCGCTCGTGATCGTCGACGGCGTGATCTCGACCGCCCCGAACCCGCTGCAGAACATCAAGCCCGACCAGATCGAGAGCATCGAAGTCATCAAGGGGCCGGCCGCGCAGCGGCTCTACGGTGAGCGGGGCGCGAACGGCGTGATCAAGGTGACCACCAAGCCGTGATTCGTGCGCGGCGCGTGGCGGCCGGTGTGCTGGGCTGGTGCATCGTTGGCACCGCGGTCGCACCAACAACGGACGCGCAGCCGGCCACGACGCAGCCCGCCACCTGGACGTTGAGCGCGCGTCCGGTGCGCGTGATCGGTGAAGCCGCCACGTCGAGCGAGTGGTACTCGCGAATCGTGAGCGTGGCGGTCGGCGGAAGCGGCGAGATCATCCTGTGGGACCCGACCGTGCCAGGCGTTCGGGTCCATCCCGCAGGCAGCGGCGCACCACGGCTACTCGCGCGCTCGGGCGCTGGTCCCGGCGAAATCCGCGCCGCCACGTGGATCGGTGTGTCGCACGACACGATCCTCATCGTCGACGTCACGCTGCGTCGCCTCACGCGGCGCTCGCTCGACGGACGCGTCGTTTCGACCTCGGCGCTCCCTCCCGGAGGTGACCTCCGCAATCCTCGTCCGGTCGGCCGCCTCGCCGACGGCCGCATGGTGTGGCGAGGCACCGACCCCGCCTTCGAAGGGGCGCGCGACGGCGTACGGCGCGACACGGTGTCCATTGCGATCTCGGCGGCCGACGGCGCCGGACTGCGCACGATCGCACGCGCACCCGGCGCGACGTCCTTCACCGCACGCACCGCGAGCGGAGGCGTGTACCTTGGCCCGCTGCCCTTCGGCCCGACCACGCACGTCGAGGCGGCAGGCACGCTGGTCTGGACGATCGACAGCGACACCCCCGTCCTTCGCGCGTTGACCGCAAGCGGCCAGGTGGCGCGCAGCGTGCGCGTGCCCTTCGAGCGCGTGCCGGTCACGGCCGCAACTCGAGCGGCGGCCGTGCGCCGCGAACTCGAGGCCACACCCAATGCGGCCGTGCGCGCACTGGTGCAGCGCAAGTACGACGCGGCGCCCACGGAAAGCCCGTATGTGGCCGGCCTGGTCGTCGCGCCGAACGGGGACGTCTGGCTGACCGCGTTCGTGCCGCGGCCCGACCAGCCCGCGCGCGTTGCCGTGTTCACCGAGTCCGGCGCCCTCAAGGCAACCCTGACCCTGCCCCCGCGGCTGCGCATCGTGGCGCTCATGAACGACACCCTCGTGGCCGTCCACCGCGACGAGGACGACGTGGAGACCGTGCACGTATACGCCGTTCAGCGCACGCCGTAGCGCCCGCCACTCGCCCCCAGCCTTCGACTCCCCGCCCCGGGCCCCCGCGCCGAGCGACGAAGGGTTGCAGAACAGCGACGCCGGGTACTGCGTAGTGGGAGTGATGCAGGTCATTCCCCACCAACACGCAGGCATCCTGTGATCCGACCCCGCCCCACCCTCGCGCGGTCCGCGCGCCGCACCCTCGCCGCGCTCGCGTTCGCACCGCTCGCGGTCAGCGCACTCGCCGCGCAGCAGCTGTCCCTCGAAACGCGCGACCCCGCCCAGAAGCAGGACGAGAGCTTCGAGAAGGCGTACAAGGAGTGGATCGTCGATCCACGCTTCGGCAGTCCGCTGGTGGACCACCTGCCCGTCGTCCCAGGCATTCCCATGCCAAAGGACATCCTCGGCTACCACATCGGCGCGCCGCGCACGCTCACCTACTACGCCGACCAGCTCAAGTACTACCGCGCCCTGGCCGCCGCGTCGCCGCGCGTGTCCATCGAGACCATCGGCACGAGCGATGAAGGGCGCGAGCTCGTGGTCATCTGGATCTCGAGCGAAGCCAACATGGCCAAGGTCGAGCAGAACAAGGCCAACCTCAAGAAGATCGCCGACCCGCGCGGCATGACCGAAGCGCAGGTCAAGGCGCTCATCGGGCAGACCAAGCCGCACTATCACTTCATGGGCGGCCTGCACAGCGGCGAGACCGGTCCGTCGGAAATGCTCATGGAGCTCGCGTACCGGCTCGCCACCGAGACGTCGCCGATCATCAACCAGATCCGCGAGCAGCTGTACGTGTCGATCACCCCCGTGGCCGACGCCGACGGCCGTGACCGCAACGTGGACTGGTTCTTCCGCGGACTCGAGGTCGCCGACGCGGCGCGCGCACGCGGTGACAGCGCGACGCCGGCCGCGGGGCGCGGCATCGGCGCGGTGCCGTACTGGGGCAAGTACGCGTACCACGACAACAATCGCGACATCAACGTGGCGCTCGACCAGATGCGCGCGATCGTGGACTGGTACTTCACCGCGCATCCGCCGATCATGCACGACCTTCACGAGTCGCTGTCGCTGCTCTACACGTACAGCGGCGCGGCGCCGCAGAACCCCAACCTCGACCCCATCCTCTTCGCCGAACTGCCGTGGTTCGCGAACTGGGAGATGGCGCAGATGACCAAGTACGGCATGCCGGGCGTCTACACGCACGCCTTCATGGACGGCTGGTCGCCGGGCTACCTCGGCTCCGTGGCGTACAACCACAACGGCCTCATGAAGATGTACGAGACGCAGTCGGGGCGTGACCTCGACAGCGCGGCCGTGGCGCGGGCGCGCGCCGCGCTCGCAGGCGGCCCCACGCGGGCCAACGCGGCGGCGCAGGGTGCGGCGCGCGGTGGACAGGGTGGCGGCGGCTTCGGTGGTGGCGCGGGTGGTGTGCCCACGGGACGCGGCGGCGGACAGGATCGCGAGTGGTATCGCGGCATCCAGGTGGGCTTCAACGACGTGGCCAACTTCACGCGTCGTGCCAACACCAACTACATGCAGACCGGCGTGCTGTCGGCGCTGCAGCTCGCGTCGATGTTCCCGGCCACGATTCTCGAGAACTTCTACATCAAGACGCGCAACAGCATGGAAGCCGGCGCGAAGCAGGCGCCGTACGCGTACGTGATTCCCGTGCAGCCCGACATGACCAAGCCCGCCGAGCTCGTGCGCATTCTGCGCGTGCAGCGCATTGAAGTGGGCGTGGCGCGTGATGCGGTGAAGGTGGGTGATGTGACGTATCCAGCGGGCTCGTATGTCATCAAGCTCAACCAGCCGTACGGCCGTCTGGCCAAGAACCTGCTCGAGAAGCAGAACTACCCCGATCCGCGGCTGCGCACCTACGACGACAGCGGCTGGAGCATGGGCTACGCGTTCGGCGTGGACGTGGTGCAGGTGGACTCGGCGTCGATCCTCAACGCGCCCGTCACGCCGGTCACCGAGGTGCGCCTCGCCGGCAGCACCAAGGGCAGCGGCACCGCGGCGCTCGCCGTGGCGCACTACGGCTCGAACAACATGATCTCGCTGCGCTACAAGCTGAAGGACGTGGCCATGCGCGTGGCCGAGAAGAGCTTCACCGCCGACGGCGTGGAGTTCCCGGCCGGCTCGTTCATCATCACCGACATGGCGGCGGCCGATCGCGTGAAGGCCGCGGTGGCGGAGCTCGGTCTCACGGCCGCGGCACTCGGCGCGGCACCCGTGGTGGCCACGCACGACGCCGTCGTTCCGCGCGTGGCGATCTACACGCAGTGGAGCGGCACGCAGAGTCTCGGCTGGTATCGCCTCACGTTCGACAAGTTCGGCGTGCCGTTCGAGCTGATCTACAAGGAACGCGTCATGCAGGGCAACCTGAAGAACGACTACGACGTGATCCTCATGGCGGAGCAGAACCTGAGCCGGCAGACGGTCATGCAGCCCAAGGCCGCCACGCCGCTGCCGTACAAGAAGGACCCCAAGTACAAGTTCCTCGGCTGGTACGGCGAGACCGACGACATGTCGGGCGGCTTCGGCCAGCAGGGCGTGGACGCGTTCGCCGCCTTCCTCGAGGCGGGCGGCACGCTGATCGCCGTGGGGGAGAGCGCGCGGCTCCCGATCGAGTTCGGCTGGGCGGGCACGGTGGACAAGACGCCGGTGCCGGGGCTCAACGCGCAGCGTCCGCTCGTTGAGGCCGAGGTGGTGAAGACCGACCATCCGGTGTTCTACGGCTACAACAAGAAGACGATCCCGGTGAAATACGTGGGCGGCACGCCGTTCAGCGTGGGCATCGCGAACCAGGGGAACGTGCTCGCGCGCTACGTGGGCGGTGACAAGTCGGTGCTGTCGGGGCTCATGCAGGGCGCCGACTCGATCAAGGCGCGTCCGTTCGCGGTGGACATCCCGAACGCGTACCGCGGCAAGGGGCGCGTGATCATGTTCGCGAACAACCCGATCTACCGGTGGCAGAACCACGGCGAGTTCAACATGATCTTCAACGCCGTGATCAACTGGAACGCGACGCCTGCGATGGTGCAGTAGGCGGCGCTGCTCGTTGCTCGGGGGGCCGGCGCGACATCCGCCCCCGGCGCGTCAACTGCCGCTGCGCGGCAGACACGCGCCGGGGGCGGACGTCGGTCCGGCCCTTCGGCGTTCGGGGAGGGTGCCGGATGCGCGGGGGCGGGCGTCGCGTGACAGGATCAGGCTCCCTTCGGGAAGCACTGGCGTCAGCCGATAGGCGCCGTCACCGCGTCACCCTCGCCGTCCACAGGACGCCGAGTCTCCCGCTGTGACGGAGCGCACCACACCGATGCCCGAGGTCACGTAGGCCTTGACTACGAAGTGCTGGAACCCGCAGCCGCCCAGCATGGACTGTGAAATCACGATCCGCCAGTCGCCGCCGGTCTTCTCAATCGACTTGACGGAGGACTGCACACAGCCCCCGGCGCGGACGTCACAGTACTGCTTCGCCTGCTCGAGCGTTTCGAACCAGCGGAGATCGCCAAGGCGCCGCTCCAACGCCTCCAGCGCAGTACCGTCGAGTCCGGCATCACGCCGAAGTTCGTCCCGCACCAGCACTCGTTGATTGACCTCGCTCACGGGCATGACGGCAATCGCAGCCGCTAGCGCCACCACCGGTTCGACTGACGGTGCGATCCCGCGCGCTGCAGGTCTTGCGCAGGCAGCGAACAGTACACTCACGCCGAGCGACGCGATCAGGAGCTGAGAACGCATTGATCTGCCTTGCTGTATGGAAACGGATACGGCGGTGCGTTCACAAGCGGGTGGCCGGGATATTCCGGGTGCGCGTGCCACCCTTCATGCATCAACAGCCGCGCGACATTCGCAACTGGCTCCGTGAGGAAATCGGAGTCGATGTGAATGATCCGTTTGTCACTCGACGTCTGTGCGTCATACACATCCTTGGGATCATCCGCGATACCTGAACTTCCCTTGTAGAGCCTCCGAGGACTTGCGAGCAGCCGCTGCAGGACCATCTGACTCGAAGCGAAGCAATCAGCATCGCTCGTGTTCACGAGCGCCATCCCAGCCATGATCTTGGTGACATCCGCCGACGTGAGGGTGTCCAGACACTTGGGGTGGCTGGTTGGGCAGTACAGACGCTCGTCTTCCGTCTGGAACGCAATCGTGTCCGCACACGCCGCCCCCCACCACGAATAGTCATTCCCGCCGCTGCCCGGCGGCGTCACCGTCCCGTCGCCCAACGAATCGCCGGGCGTCGCCCCGCCGCACCCGTCGCCGGTCCCGCCGTCGCCGTCACCGTCGCCACTACCTGGCGGGTGATACGTGAGCGTCCCATTGCCGTTCAGCGAGAGCCAGCCGCCCCCCGAGCACTCCCACCCGCCCACGAGGCCCGCGGGCGTCGCCCCCACCGGGGTCGCGCGGGTGACCGACGCCGCGACGCCGTGGCGCGCACGGGTCGGCACGCGCGAGGCGAACATCGGGAAGCACGTCTGGTTGCCGCACGTCATCTCCAAGGTCACGACATCCAGCAGGCAGGTGGTGCCCGCCGTGATGGTCGCGAGCGGTGGGCGCACGGGAACCGTGGAGATCACCGCCGCCGTCGCGCCGGCGGTCGGCCGCGCGAAGAACGCGAGCGCGAATGCGCGCGCCGCCGCACCACGCCGCCGCACGCACTGCGCCTCGGCCGTCTGGTCGCCCGTGGCGCTGAACGTGTAGAGCTCGTAGCGGGTCAGCACCGTGTCGGCGGGACCGCGTGCGACGCTTACGCGCTCGGTCTGCGTCGGGCGCCAGCGCACGAATGCGCCACGCGTGTCGCGTTCGACCGTGCGAAATGTGCAGGTGTTCTCGTTCGCCGGGATGGGCGCGAGGCGCTGCTCGAGCGCCAGCCCCGGCGCGAGACTGTCCCGCATCAGCGACGGGTAGGCCACCCCAGGCGAGGTGACGGGCACGTCACCACTGCAGGCGGTGAGCAGGGCGAGGGTGAGCGCCCCCCCCGAGTCGTGCAAGAACGGACCCACGTCGTGCGGACATGCGTACTCCTCCCGATCGGTCCGTCAGTCCCCAAGCACTCGGTGCGGCAGGCCGGAACGTGAGGCGACCGTGCAATCGTGCGCGCCGACGGCGCGGCACGATCGACGACCTGCCCACGGTACGACGCGGTGCTGTGAAGCGCAATTTCAAACGTCGCAAGCGAGCGCGACCGTACGCATCCACTGACCATCCGGCAGTGCCATGCCCCGAAGCGCGCGGGCACCTATCCGACGCGTTGGCGTTCATGAGGGTGGCGGACTGCGCGTGCGCCGCCGTCGAGTCCCCGAGGCCGGTCCCGTTCGCCGCGCGACGGTCGCGCGCCGAAGCAGCGAGGGCACACCGGCAGTCGTCGAATGTCGACGCCTCGATCCCCACCGCTTGAGCACCGCATGGCGTACTTCACGCATCGCTTCGACACGACGATCACCCGACACGCAGTCGGTTCGTACTACTACACCGTGGTCTACCTGCCTGACGCGATCGCCTGCACGCTCCCGTTCGCGCAGCACCCGCGATTGCGCATCGAAGCCGACGTGGGTGGCGTTCCGGTTACGGGAGCATGGCAGCCGGCGAAGGGCCTGTGGTACCTGATGCTCCCCAAGGCGGGGCTGAAGCACGCGGGGCTCACCATCGGCGATCACGTGGAGGTCGCGTTCCGGGTGATCGCGCAGGACGACGTGGACGTGCCCGCTGAGCTCGCGGACGCATTGGCACGTTCTGCGAAGCGGCGCAAGGCATGGACCTCGCACACCGCCGGCACGCAGCGCGGCCTCGCGCACTTCGTGGAATCGGCCAAGCGGGCCGAGACCCGGCAGAAGCGCCTCGACGCCGTGCTTGCCGCACTGGACGGCGCCGCCGACCTGCCGTGGGCACGGCGGGAGACTCACGGCCGACGCTGAGCACCCACCCCGTCCTTAAGTCCGCGCGCGGCCCCCAGGCCCGCGCTTCACCCCCGCCGCCCGCAGGGCCGGCGCCGGGGTGCGCGGTCAGCGCGTGTCTGCCGCGCAGCGGCAGTTGACGCGCCGGCCGCGTACCCCGGTGCAGGCCCCGAGCACCGCACCTACACCCCCGCGTCCTCGAGCTCGCGCGCGTGCTCCGCGATGATCTTCGACGCCGCATCGGGCGGCACCTGGTCGTACCCCGCGAACCGCCGCGTGTACGTGCCGCGCCCGTGCGTCATGCTGTGCAGCGGCGTCGCGTACAGGTGCAGCTCCGCCTGCGGCACCATGGCGCGCACCACCGTGTGCCGGCCGTCCCCCGCCGGCTCGGTGCCATGAATGTGCCCGCGCCGCGCGCTCACATCGCCGAGCACGTCGCCGAGGAACTCGTCGGGCACGCGAATCTCCAGCAGGTCGAGCGGTTCGAGCAGAATGGGCCGGCACTTGGGCGCCACCGCCTTGAACGCCAGGATGCCGGCCATCTTGAACGCCATTTCGTTCGAGTCCACCGAGTGCGTGCTGCCGTCGTAGCACTCCACGCGGAAGTCCACGAGCGGGAACCCGCCCAGCACGCCGCGCGCCGCCGCCTCCTGCACGCCACGGTCCACCGCAGGCACGTAGCGCGACGGAATCACGCCGCCCACGATCCTGTTCTCGAACAGGTAGCCCTCGCCGCGCGGCAGCGGGGCCATGCGGATCCAGCAGTCGCCGAACTGCCCGCGTCCGCCCGTCTGCTTCTTGTGCTTGCCCTGCCCCGAATCGCTCGCCGTGATCGTCTCGCGATACGCGATCTTCGGACGCGTGAGCTCGGCCTTCACGCCGTACTTGCGCTGCAGCGTGGCCATCGCGATGTCGAGGTGCCGCTCCCCCATGCCGCTCACGATCGTCTCGTGCGTCTCGGGCTCGTAGTGCACCGAGAGCGTGGGGTCCTCCTCGTGCAGCCGGTGCAGCCCCTGCTGCAGCTTCTCCTCCTCGTTGCGCGACTCGGCGTGCACCGCGAAGTGCACCAGCGGCTCGGGAAACTGCAGCTCCGGCAGGCGAATCGGGTGCTCGCGCGTAGACAGCGTGTCGTTGGTGTGCGTGTTGCGCAGCTTGGCCACGCAGGCGATGTCGCCGGCGTGCACGTGTGGCACCTCCACGCGCTCGCGCCCCAGCGGCAGCGACACGTGGTTGAGCTTCTCCGTCGTGTCGCGCGTCGCGTTGTACACCTCGGCGCCGTTCGACACCAGGCCGCTCAGCACGCGGAAGAAGCTCACCTCGCCCACGTGCTGCTCGTTCATGGTCTTGAACACGATCGCCGCGAAGGGCGCGTCGTCGCGCGCGTGGATCTCCACCGTGTCGTTCCCTTCGGCACCGCGGAACGCGTGGATCTCCTCCATCTCGAATGCGTTGGGCATGAGCTGCACGATCTCGGTGAGCAGCGCGCGCACGCCGATCATGCTCTCCGCGCTCACGCAGAAGAGCGGGAACAGGTCACCGCGCTTCATCGCCTCCTTCATCCCCTCGATGGCCTCGTCACGCCCGATCTCGGCGCCCTCGAGGTAGCGCTCGAGCAGCGTGTCGTCGGTGGCCGAGATGGCCTCGATGAGCTCCTGGCGATAGCGCGTGAAGCGCTCCATGTCGGCGCCGGGAATGTCCCGCTCCTCGTACTCGCCGTGCGCGCCCGCGGCGTACATGTACGCCTTCTGCGTGAACAGGTTGATCACGCCGCGAAAGTCGGCGCCGCTGCCGATGGGAATCTCCACCGGGACGACCTTGGCCGTGAGCTGGTCCTTCACCTGCGCGTACACCGCATCGAAGTCGGCCGACTCCTTGTCCATCATGGACACCGCGAAGAGCACCGGGTCCTGGCGCTCCACCGCGAGCCGGAACATGCGATCGGTGCCCACCTCCACGCCGCTCACGGCGCTGATCACGCACAGCGCGCCGTCTGCCGCGCTCAGGCCAGCCAGCGCCTCGCCCTGGAAGTCGAGCGCGCCCGGCGTGTCGATGAAGTTGATCTTGCTGTCCATCCACTCGGCGTGGGCGCAGGCGAGCGAGATGGAGAAGCCCCGTTCGATCTCCTCGGGCGTGTGATCGGTGAGGGCCGTGCCGTCCTTCACCTGGCCGTGGCGCTTGCCGTTGCCGGCGGCGAAGCAGAGCGCGTCGACGAGACTCGTCTTGCCGCTGCCGCCGTGGCCCACCACGGCCACGTTCCTGATGCCTTTGCTGTCGTATTCCCGCATCGTCCCTCCGGGCGCGATGCGAGGCACCGCGCGATGGTGTCGCGCGGGACGCGAGGGCGTCCTCCGTGGGGAGCGGACACGCGGCGAGCGCGCGCGGGCTTCCGTCGGGCGTCCCCCGCGCCGCCGCGAGACGGTGGGGGTGAGGACACGCGTCGGCCAATGCCGACGTGGGGCGGGCGCGTTGGCCCGTCAGGAGCGAACGTGGGGTCGGGGGCGCGGGGGCGCAAGCGTGGGGGAGCCGCGCAGGGTCGTCAGGATTTCCCCTACTGAGTCCAGAAGGAGGCCACGAGCGCACGACCTGGTCACTGGCCAGACCGACATACCGACGACCGGCGACTGCAGCCGACCGACCCGCGGGTATTTCGGCAACGGTAGGCGGTACCCGGTCGGTCGGTCTGGCCTTCGCAACCTTCGGGGCAGCGGCGGCCACGAGCGCATGATCTGACCACTGGCCAGACCGACGTACCGACGACCGGCGACTGCAGCCGACCGACCCGCGGGTATCTCGGCCACGGTACACGGTACCCGGTCGATCGGTCTGGCCTTCGCGACCTTCGGAACGTGGAGCGGCCTTCTCGACGGTTCGCCCGCCCCCCCAAACACCACGGGCCGCCCCAAGCGGAGCGGCCCGTGTCCAACCATGAACGTCACGGACAAGTCAGGTTCCGATACCGTCGCCCTCCTCGTCGAACGCGAAGCCGTCGGCCACGCGCATCGTATCCAGCCAGTGTTCCGCCCCGGCGTCATCGAGCACGGCGGCAAAACTGCCCGACGACCTCGCGAGACGGCCGTGCACCAGCGTGAAGCTGATGGCGCGCTCCGCGCCCTCGGGCCAGTCGGGCATCGAGAGCCCGGCCGCGACGCGGCGCAGGGTCGCGCCGTTCTCGCCGAGCAGCTCGGCGGCGCGCAGTTCGAGCGTGGTGAGCGGAATGTCGAGGTCGCGCGTGACCAGCTTGCCGGCATCGTCGCGCCAGGCGGAGTCGCCGTGCGCACCACGATCGGGCCACACGCCGAGTTGACGCACGACACCGCGATCGGTGTTCTCGAGACGACCGCTCTCGACCGTGGCGGCGAGCGCCAGGGCCAGCGCCTGCGCGTCGGCGGCGCCGTACAGCGTGACCACTTCGCGACGCGAGCGCGTGCCGAAGGGCAGCACCGGCAGCGAGTTCACGTGCGCGAGCACCGTCGAATCGGTCCGACCGTCCTCGAGTCGGACGAGCACATCCATGGGAACCTCCGGTGTGGGAGAAGGGCGAGCGTCCGGCCGCATGACGTCCACGGGCACCCTGTTGACGGCGCCACGGGACGGAAGGCAACGGCAGACCGTGCAAGCTCGATGCCACCGAGCAGCGGTCGAACGCAAACCGCCTACTCCCCTACCCCCGACGCCCACGGGGTGACCAGCAGCGCGACCGTAAGCGCCAGTGCGAACGGCACGGCACGCGCCACGCTCGTCAGCACGGAGAAGCCTACCCCGAACAACGGCGGAATCGTCCAGAGATTCAGCAACGAGAACGTCACGGAGAGCACGAGCGCCGCCAGCAGGTACCGCACGCCGCGAAACGGGCGCGAGGCGAGCCCGAGCATCGCACCCCAGAGAAACGCGACCACCACGTGGTGCACCACCCCCAGCAGGGTCGCCGTGAGCGGCAGCGCGACGGCCGGCAGCTCGGCGCTGCCAAGCAACATGCGACCCGCGTTGCGAAATGCCTTGGCGGGGTCGCCCTCCTTCCAGCCGAAAGCGAGCAGGACGCCGGCCGAGGCGGTGAGCACGAGCAGGGCGGCCGTGCCGGGACGCGCACGCGGAGTGGGTTGCATGCGGGTAAGCAATCGGGTCACGCGAGTCACCTCAAGGGTTGCGCAGCGATCCGATCGGGTCGTGCGTTAACGCGGCCGCCACACGGAGCGTCCACTGCGAGCGAGGGGCGGCGATCGCCGCGATCGTCCGTCACGCCCCACACGACCGAACCTCCCGCCGAGCAGCCCATGCCTCGCTCACACCCGCCGCGTCGTCACCTGCTGCACGCTATCGTGGGCAGCCTCGTGACCCTGACTGCCGTCCTACCGCTCGGCGCCCAGTCGGGCCCGGCCGGCCGCGAACAGACCGCCGACCAGCAGGTGCACCACGTGCTCGGACGCCTCGCCTTCGGTCCACGCCCGGGTGACGTGGAGCGCGTGCGCGCCATGGGCGTGGATGCGTGGATCGACGCACAGCTCCACCCGGAGCGCATCGACGACGGCGCGCTCGAGCGCTGGCTCACGCGCTTCCCCACGCTGGCCATGTCGGGAGAGGAACTGATTGCCAAGTACCCGCCCCCCGGACAGCAGCTGGCGCGCATCACCGCGCGGCAGCAGCGCGCGGGGCAAGGCACACCGTCGGGTGCGGCAAACCCGCCTGCAGCACCCGGCCGCGCCGGCAACATGCCGCAGCTGTCCCCCGAAGACTCCACCGCGCTCGCCCAATCCGCGCGCGATGCCGCCCGCGTGACCGCCGAGCTCAGCATCTCGCGCGTAGCGCGCGCCGTCGCCAGCGAACGGCAGCTACTGGAAGTGATGACCGACTTCTGGGCCAATCACTTCAGCGTGTTCACCGGCAAGCAGCAGACGCGCTACTACATCCCCGAGTACGACGGCCTCATCCGCGCGCACGCGCTCGGCCGCTTCCGCGACCTGCTCGGCGCCGTCGCGCACAGCGGCGCGATGCTGTACTACCTCGACCAGTGGCAGAGCGTGGCCGACAGCGGGCGCCGCACGCTCGAGCAGCCGCGCGGCGCCCAGCTGCGCCCCGCGCAGCGTGCGGCCATGCGCCGTCGCCTCACACCGGAGCAGCAGCAGCGCCTGCAGAACGCGGCCGCGCGCCGCCCACGCGGCATCAACGAGAACTACGCGCGTGAGCTCATGGAGCTGCACACGCTCGGCGTGGACGGCGGCTACACGCAGCAGGACGTGATGGAAGTGGCGCGCGCGCTCACCGGCTGGACGCTCACGCGCGGACCGCAGGGCGGCGCGTTCCAGTTCCGCCCCGAGGTGCATGACGCGGAAGCCAAGACCATTCTCGGCCAGGCGTTCCCCGCCGGCCGCGGACAGGACGAGGGCGAGCGCGTGCTCGACCTGCTTGCGTCACACCCGAGCACGGCGCGCTTCATCGCCACCAAGCTGGTGCGCCGACTCGTGAACGACGAGCCGCCGGCTGCACTGGTGGAACGCGCAGCCGCCACGTTCACGCGCACCGACGGTGACATGCGCGAAGTGGTGCGCACGATCGTGACGAGCGACGAGTTCTTCGCCGACGCGGCGTTCCGCGCCAAGGTGAAGACGCCGTTCGAGCTCGTGGCGAGTGCGTCGCGCGCGCTCGGCGGGCAGCCCGACGGCACGCCCCTCAGCGCGCAGCTCGTGGCGCGGCTCGGCCAGCCGATCTACGGCCGCCAGACGCCCGACGGCTGGCCCGACACCGCCGACGAGTGGATCAACACCGGCGCCATCCTGAACCGCATGAACTTCGGCCTCGCCGTGGGCGCGAACCGCCTGCCGGGCGCGCGCCTGCCGCAGTGGCCACTGGCGCGTGAGCTTGCGAACGCACCGCTCGAGCAGCAGGTGGACGGACTCACACGTGCGCTCTTCGGCGGCATCGTGTCCCCCGACACGCGCGACGTGCTGCTGAGCGGCGACAACCCGCTGCTCACGCGGGCCGGCGGTGCATCCGACTCGCTCTTCGCGTCCGACGACGACGCGATGACGACGCCGCCGACCACGGCCGCACGCCGTCGTGCCGCGAACCCCGACGCACCCGGCATGACGATCGCTGAGATGCGACAGGCCGGCGTCGGCCGCGGTGCGCGCGGCAACGCCATGGCTTCGCTGCCCGCGCTCACCGGATTCCCCAAGCTCGTGGGGCTCGCCATCGGCGCGCCCGAGTTCCAGCGCCGCTGACCAGGAGCCCAGTCCATGCAACGCCGAGTCTTTCTCAAGTCGGGCGCGCTCGCGCTGGTCACGATGGGGCTGTCGCCCTCGTTCCTGCAGCGCACCGTGATGGGCATGACGCTGCCGAAGGCGGCACGCGGCAAGACGCTCATCTGCCTCTTCCAGCGCGGTGCGGCCGACGCGCTCAATGTCGTCGTGCCGTTCGGCGAGCAGGCGTACTACGCCGCGCGTCCGCAGCTCGCCGTACCCACGCCCGCGCGCACGGCCGGTGCGCTCGGCGCGATCGACCTCGACGGCTTTTTCGGGCTGCATCCATCGCTCGCCCCGTTCAAGCCGCTGTACGATCGTGGCATGCTCGTGCCCGTTCACGCGGTGGGGAGCCCGAGCGCCTCGCGTTCGCACTTCGACGCGCAGGACTACATGGAAACGGCCACGCCCGACAACAAGGGCACGCGCGACGGCTGGCTCAACCGTCTGCTCGCCGTGCAGGGCACGTGCGAGGCAGGGTGTGCGCCCGCGTCGTCGCACGAGGGACACAGGCCGTCGCCATTCCGCGCCGTGTCCATGACGCAGCAGACGCCGCGCATGCTCGATGGCAAGGCGCCCGTGGTGGCCATGAACTCGCTCGAGGAGTTCAGCATTCGCGGCGGTGGTGGTGACGCAGCCGCACGTCTCGAAGCACTCTACCGCACCGGCAAGGCCGACCTCGTGCACGGCTCGGCGTCGGAGATGTTCGACGCCGTGAAGCTGCTGCGCGCCGCGAATCCGCTGCAGTACCGGCCGGCCAACGGCGCGCAGTATCCGCGTTCGCAGTTCGGGCAGCGGCTGCAGCAGATCGCGCAGCTCATCAAGTCCGACGTGGGACTCGAAGTGGCCTTCGCCGACGTGGGCGGCTGGGACACGCACGTGAATCAGGGCGGCGCGCAGGGGCAGCTGGCCAATCGTCTCGGCGACTTCGCGCAGTCGGTGGCCGCGCTCGTGCACGACCTTGGCGACCGCATGGACGACGTGGTCATCCTCACCATGTCCGAGTTCGGGCGCACCGTGCGGCAGAACGGCACGGGCGGCACCGACCACGGTCATGCGGGCGCCATGTTCGTGCTCGGCGGCAACCTTGCGACATCGCGTCGCGTGCTCGGCACGTGGCCCGGACTCGAGCGCGAGCAGCTGTTCGAAGGGCGCGATCTCGCGCTCACCACCGACTTCCGTGCCGTGTTCAGCGAAGTGGCGGCGCGACACCTCGGCGGCTCGGCGCTCGACCGCGTGTTCCCGGGGTACGGCGCGCGTGAAGGCGAGTGGCTGGGGCTGCTGCGTGCGTGAACGACGCGTGCGCACCGCGCTCGCCGGCGCAGCACTGCTGCTGACGGCGGCGTGCAGCGCCGACCGTCCGTCGCCCGTCGAGCCGCCTGCGCTCGATCGCTGGGCGGCGGTGGACAGCGTGACACAGGCCATGATCGCCGCCAATCCGTCGTACTCGCGGCTCACCGTGAGCGTGTATGACACACGTGACGTGCGGGTATACGAGCGCAGCTACGGCGGCTTCTCGCCCACGGCGAACATCGCCGTGGCATCGGCCTCGAAGCTCGTGGCGGCGACGCTGCTGCTCGACCTCGTGGCGCGCGGCGAGCTGTCGCTCGAGCGCACCACGGCGCAGGTGCTGGGATGGACCGGCACGCGCGGCACGATCACGCTGCGGCAGCTGCTGTCCTTCACCTCCGGACTCGCGCCCGAAGCCACGTGCACCTTCAACGCGCTCGCCACGCTCGAGAGCTGCGTCGCGTCGATCGCCCAGCAGCCCATGGTGGCCGCACCGGGCACGCGCTACGACTACGGCAGCACGCACCTGCACGTGGCCGCGCGCATGGCCGAAGTGACGACGGGGCGCACGTGGCGGCAGCTCTTCCGGGAACGCCTGGCCGATCCGCTCGGACTCCCGGGCAGCGTGGAGTTCTACACCTTCCCGAACACGGCCCTCGGTCTCGCCAACCCGCTCGTGGCCGGCGGCCTGCGCGCCTCGGCGCGCGACTACGCGCGGCTGCTCGGTCTGGTGTTCCACAAGGGACGGCTCGGCAACGTGACCGTGGGGACGCCGGCGCTCTTCGACGAGCAGGCGCGCGAGCCCTTTCCCGACGTGATCGTGGGCAGTTCGCCGTCGCTGCGCGCAGGGTGGGGGTTCCGCTACGGACTGGGGGCCTGGCTGCAGTGCGCCACGCCGGCCACCGGCTGCGCCGTGATTTCGTCGCCGGGAGCGTTCGGCTTCACACCATGGCTCGACCGGGGGACGGGCTACTACGCCACGATCGCCATGGAAGAAGGCATCGGGAGCGGTGCCGCGTTCGGCACGGCCCTCGCGCTCCTGCTCGAGCCGCACATTCGGGTGGCGCTCGCGGCCCGCTGATCGGCCCGCCGGCGGTGCCCCCCTGCCCCGGCACCTCACGCGTCCCCGGGGTTAGAATGTTCGCATGACACCCTGGGTCAAGCGACTGGTCTTCGCCAACATCGCCGTCTACCTGCTGCAGATGTCCCTGCCGGGCATCACGCGCGCCTTCGCGCTGGTGCCCGCCCTGCTGCTCGTGCGGCCGTGGACGATCATCACGTACATGTTCGCGCACAGCACGTTCGGGCTGACGCACATCCTGTTCAACATGTTCGCGCTGTACATCTTCGGGCCGCGCGTCGAGATGCGGCTCGGGGAGAAGCACTTCATCCGCATGTACCTGATCGCGGGCGTGACGGGCGGGCTGCTCTCGCTCTTCTTCACGCCGTTCGCGTCGATCGTGGGCGCGTCGGGAGCGGTGTTCGGCGTGCAGCTCGCCTTCGCCATGTACTACCCGCGCGAGCGCATCTACATCTGGGGCGTGATTCCCGTGGAGGCGCGGCTGCTCGTGATCCTCATGACCGCGATGACGCTGTACGGCGGCTTCAAGGGCGGCGGTGGCGTGGCGCACTTCGCGCACCTCGGCGGCTACATCGGCGCCTTCCTCTACCTCAAGTGGGCCGAAAAGCGCTCACCGAGCAAGCAGTGGGAGGCCAAACTCGCGGGTCCGCCCCCCAGCAAGATTCCGCTCGGCGACTGGCGCAGCGTGGACCTCGCGCGCGTGCATGAAGTGAATCGCGACGAGGTCCAGCGCATTCTGCAGAAGATCGAGCAGCAGGGCGAAGGGAGCCTCAGCGCTCAGGAGCGGGTCTTCCTGGGCCACTTCGTTCCGACGCGTTCCTAGACGACGAACGACGGAACTCGTCGGCGAGGCGGCGCAGCAGCGACTGCCGCACGCGTCCCTCGCCGATCGCTTCGCCGATCACGTCCACGGCGTCGTCGATCGCCTCGTCCGGCAGCCCGCCGCCCCGCGCCCAGCGGAACCAGCCGCCGTCGCAGCTCTCGCTCGGCTCGGTGCCGGGCTTGAACCACTCGAGCTGCGGCACGCCCTCGCACCAGTCGCCGAAGAGGCGGCCGCTGGTCGCGTCGATCGTGCGCGGCACGAGTGACGGAGGCGCCACCCACTCGCGATCGCGCTCCGGCGAATGCCAGCCGCTGCGCATGAACTGCGCCCACACCGGCGCGGCATAGCGACCGCCCGACGCGGCTGCGCCAAGCGAGCGCGGCGTGTCGGTACCCAGCCACACGCCGGTCACGAGCGACGGCGAGTAGCCCACGAACCACGCATCGGCGCCATCGTTGGTGGTGCCCGTCTTGCCGGCCACGGGGCCCCACACGCCGAGCTCACGCACGGCGCGCCCCGTGCCGCGGTCCACCGCCGACTGCAGCATGGACGTGACGAGGAACGCGTCTTCGACGCTCAGCGCGCGCTCGCGCGTGCTC
The DNA here is from genome assembly GCA_011390885.1 of Gemmatimonas sp. GTDB lineage: Bacteria > Gemmatimonadota > Gemmatimonadetes > Gemmatimonadales > Gemmatimonadaceae > JAABRT01. The sequence goes on from JAABRO010000003.1 coordinate 104,737, forward strand.
GGTGCGCGCTCCCAGAGCAGGCGCCCGTCCGACGTCTCCACGCGCGTGACCACGTGCGGCTCAACGCGCCAACCACCGTTCGCGAAGGGGGCGTACGCCGAGGTGAGCTCGAGCGGCGTGAGCGAGGCGCTGCCCAGCGAGAGCGACGGCACGTCGGGGAGGGTCGACGTGATGCCGGCAGCGCGCGCGGTCTCCATGATGCGCTCGTTGCCGATGTCCTGCGCGAGCCGCACGGTGGCCGTGTTGTTCGAGCGCACGAGCGCCGTGCGCAGCGTCATGCGCCCGTGGTGTTCGTCGCCGAAGTTGGTGGGCGTCCAGATGGTGCGGCCGGCGCGAATCGACACCGGCTCGTCGCTGAGCATGCGGTTGCCGCTGTAGCCGCTGCCGATCGCGGCCGCGTACACGAACGGCTTGAAGGTGGACCCGACCTGGCGGCTCGCCTGCAGCGCGCGGTTGAAGCCGCGCGCATCCACGGCACGACCACCGACGACGGCACGCACGGCGCCGGTGCCCGGGTCGATCGCCACGAGCGCGCCCTGCGTGGGGTGCTGCTTCGCGTCGCGCCGCGCCCGATCCACGCGCGCGGCACCGACGGCGAGCGTACGCTCGGCAGCGCGCTGCGCCTTCGCGTCGACGGTGGTGTACACGACGAGGTCGCGCGCGCGCACTTCGCGACTCAGCACGCCGGCCTGCTGCAGCGAATCGAGCGTACCGCGCACCACATCGACCGCCCACGTGTGCGCGGGCCAGTCAGGCCGCCACGCGCGTGAGGGCACGCGCACGGGGCGCGCGCGCACGCGCTCCGCCTCGTCGGCTTCGATGAGTCCGGCATCCACGAGCACGCCGAGCACCACGTCGCGCCGCGCGCGCGCCTTCTCCGCGTTGCGGCGCGGGTTGTACGTGCTCGGTGCCTTGGGCAGTCCGGCGAGCAGCGCCGCGTCGGCCACGGTGGCCTTGCCGATGCCCTTGCCGAGCAGGTCGCGCGATGCGGCCTCCACACCCCAGGTGCCGTTGCCGAAGTAGATCGTGTTCAGGTAGCGCTCGAGGATCTCGTCCTTGCTCAGCGACGCTTCGAGCAGACGCGCGTAGCGCACTTCGAGCGCCTTGCGCTTCCAGCCGCGCACCTCGTCGGTGAGGAACGCATTCCGCGCGAGCTGCATGGTGATCGTGCTCGCACCCTCGCGCACGCCGCCAGCACGCACGTTCTGCACCGCGGCGCGCAGCACGCCACGCACGTCGACGCCGCCGTGCTCGCGAAAGCGCCGGTCTTCCACGGCCACGAACGCCTCGCGCACGTGCACCGGAATGTCCTCCATGTCCACCGGCAGGCGCCGCACGGGATCGAGCATGCCGAGCAGCTCGCCGTCGTGCGTGAACAGCCGGTCGCCGGCACGCGGACGCCATTCGCGCAACGCTTCCACGCTGGGGCAGCCGTCGAAGCCGCACGTCTGCCACCAGCTGGCGCCCGTCACGATGCCGCCGATCACGAACACGGCCGCGGCCGCGAGCACGCGGCGGTCGCGGCGCGTCCGGTGCGCGAGCACGAGCGCGCGCCGGCCGGCATGGCGCAGCCGGCGGCGCCACGACGAGGCGGGGCGCGACGGCGCCGAACCCATGACGGCGTCTGCCTCGCCCTTGGGCGTCCCGCTATCGTTCATGTTCGTGTCCATTCGTGTATTCGACCCCGTTGCAGATGCCGAGTTTCGCCAGATCCCGCGCCCGCGTCACGCTGTCTGCCCTCGCCGCGCTCCTCGGTACGGCCTGCGGTGGCACCCAGGGGAGCGACGCGGCCGCCGCGGAGCGTCCGCTGGCCGCGACTGCTGCCGACGCCGCGGCTGAGTTCACGGACTCCGTACGATTGGACGGCGCCGGTGGTGACACGGTTCGTCCCACGTCCGTGGCGCCTGCGGCCACTGGCCCGGTGACGACGCTGCCGCCCAACGAGTACGGCCGCATCCCGATCGTGGAGTACCACCTCGTGGTGGACGCGGACGCGAGCTACGCGGTGAGCCGCGAGCGCTTCCGGGCCGAGCTCGACACGATGTACGCGCGCGGCTATCGCCCGATCGGGCTCGGCGAGCTGCTCGACAAGCGCATCGACCTGCCGGCCGGCACGTCACCGGTGCTGTTCGTGTTCGACGATGCGTCGCCCAGCCAGTTCCGCTACGTGGACGAGGGCGGGCAGCTCGTGGTGGACCCGTCGAGCGCGCTCGGCATCTGGCTGGACTTCGCGAAGGACAAGCCCGAGTGGCGGCACCGCGGTGCGTTCTGCCTGCTGAGCGGCGCCGAGGCGGGGCGCAGTTTCTTCGGCAACAAGGGAATCGAGGGACAGGAAACGGCGTGGCGCTTCCGCAAGCTCGCGCACCTCGACTCGCTGGGCTTCGAGCTGTGCAATCACACGCTGTGGCACGCGCGGCTCGACAAGTACGATGACGCGTTCGTGCAGGAGCAGATCGCGCGCGGCGAGCTGGCCATCGACTCGGCCATGCCGGGCTACCGCGTGCGCGGCTTCGCGCTGCCGCTCGGCATGTGGCCGAAGAACCGGCCGCTGGCGTGGGCGGGCTCGTGGACCGACGCGAAGACGAAGCGCATGACGCGCTACGCGTATGACGCCGTGTTCGAGGTGGCCGGCGGACCGGCGCGCAGCCCGCACGATCCGCAGTTCAACCCGCGCTCGCTGCCGCGCATTCCGCTGGGCAAGGGGATGCCGCTGTTCCCCACGCTGCGCACGCTCGAGAAGGAAGGCGCGGGTGGGCGGTATGTGAGCGACGGCGATCCGGCGACGGTGGCGGGGACGAAGCAGTAAGGCGGGCGCGGCGGTCACGCAGCGCGAACGGTCGACACGAACGGACCGTCGCCGCACGATCGCCCGCCGGGTACCGAGTACCGACGACCGTTGCCGGCGCACCCCGCCGAGCCCGTGTAATGGGTCGGCAGCGGTGAGCGGTCCACGGTGATCGGTCTGGCCGAGTGCGAGACCGCGCTGCAGCGCGGACTCACGGCACGGAGGTTCTTCCTGCTCTCCGCGCGCGATCGGTCCTCTACTTCCCCGTCAGCTCGTCCCAGCGATCGACGGCGCGGCGGAGGTGCGGGATCACGATGCTGCCGCCCACGATCAGGCCGATGCTCAGCGTCTCGAAGGCTTCCTCGCGGGTGACGCCTTCTTCGGCGCAGCGCACGATGTGGTAGGTGATGCAGTCGTCGCAGCGCAGCACGAGCGACGCGACGAGGCCGAGCAGCTCCTTCGTCTTCACGTCGAGCGCGCCGGCTTCGTACGCGCGGCCGTCGAGGTTGAAGAAGCGATTGATGACGAGGTTGTTCTCGCCGAGGATGCGCGTGTTCATGCGCTCGCGGAACGCGCGGAACTCGGCCAGCGAACCGGCGGCCTCAGCGGCCGGCTCTGCCGCCGTCGGCGGCGCGTGGGTGTCGTGATCGGGGCTCACAGCGTCCACTTGCGCAGGGTGGCGAGGGCGGTCTCGAGCGCCGCCTTCTGCTGCTCGGACGTGGCCGCCGCGAGCAGCTGCTCGTAGGTGCGGATGGCGAGCTGCATGGCTTCCTTGTCGTGCTCGGCGCTGGCGAGCGATGCCGCGTTGTCGGCGAGCGCCGCCTTGGCGAGCTGGTCTTCGGGGAAGCGCTCCACCACCTGGATCCAGCGAATGGTGCGATCGCGCTGGTTCGCCTCGGTGAGCGCCCACATGTGCCACGCGCCGCGATTGTTCGGATCGGCCGCGAGCGCGCGATCGGCGAGCGCGCCGACCACGTCGGGACCGCGGCCACTGAGCCAGTAGGCGTTGGCAAGGATCACGAGCGCGCGCGCGTTGCTCGGCTGCTCGGCCACGACACGTTCGTAGATGGGGCCCGCGACTTCGGGCACGTCGCGCCACGGTTCGACGGCGGCGACGAGCGCGTCAGCGGTGGCGGAGTCGCGCAGGGTGTGCAGGCGCTCCATGAGGACGCCCACATTGCCGGAGGCTTCATACTCCGCCACGGCGCGCTCGAGCGCGGAGCGAAGGTCGGATTTCGGTGCAATCATGTTCGGAAATCTAGTGACGCGATGGGTGCGGCTGGCGGTCGGCGTGGTGTCGACCGGGTGATGGCGTGGTGACGGGCGCACCGCTGTGTCGTCCGTTCCGTGACGGGCGACAGCTTGCGCGAACCGGGGCCGGCTGCAACATTTGCGGGGTCAGCGGCGTACAAGCACCAACGCCTGCAGCGACCCCAGCAGGTCCCCCGCCAGTCGGCTGAACACACCTTCCGGCCAGAGTGCTTCGGCCTCTGCCCGTGGTCCTCCGCCTGCTGGCCCCGAGACGAAAGGCGCGCAGCGCCCCGGGCCATCGAGTTCGATGCCCACGTCCCACTGCGATACCGGAGGGCCACCGCCCTCCGAAGCACGACGGCCCGACATCCATCCGTCCAGCCCCGATTCACCGCACGATGGCCATGCGAGCACGTTGCACGTGCCCGCTCGCTGATCGGGTGCGGTATGCACGACCCGGCGCCTTCGCGCCGACCGCCGGACCGGCCAACCCGGTCCTCCACGCCACACGCAGTACAGCATGAGCGAACCGAAGCGCCCCAATCGCCGAGGCCGTCGGCCCCGGTCCCGTGATCCACAGGCCACGGACGTCGGCGGCGAGCCGAATCCGTACCGCGACGCCCCCGACGAGAGTGCGGTGAGCGCCGCCGACGCGCCGGCCGCGCGTCCGAAGCGCCCCGCGCGCCGCCGTCGCACCGACGCCGTCGAGGCCGGCACCGACGGCCCCTCGGCACCCGCCGAGTCTCCCGCGCCCGCTGCGGCGCCCGCCCCACCCGCCGCACCCGCACCGCAGGCCTCGTCGCATCACGCGCCGTCGCATCAGGCGTCCGGCGGTGGCGAGCAGGGGGCGGACTTCCGGCAGAACGGCCAGCGTCGCAACTCGCGCCGCGGTCGCGGCCGCTTCCGCAAGGAGCGCGGCGGTCGTGGGCCTCGCGATCCGCGGGAAGGGCGCGAACAGCGCGAGCCGCGGGAGCCGAGGGAACCGCGCGACAACCGTGACTTCAGCGCACCGGCCACCGTCGAGGGCACCATCACGGGCTGGTTCGACGCCCAGCGCGACGCCGGCTTCGTGCGCCGCGCCCAGCACAGCTATCTGCCCGAGCCAACCGATCCATTCGTCCAGCCGCACATGGTGCGGCAGCATGCCCTGCGCCGCGGCGACAAGATCGAGGGCACCTGGGGCCGCGACCATCGCGGTCGCGCCGTGGTCATCGAGATCACCGCGCTCAACGACGGGCCGCCCATCATCGAAGGCAAGCGCCCCGACTTCAACACCCTCGTGGCGAGCTATCCCGACCGGAAGCTCACCCTCGAGACCGGCCAGCCGGCCAAGACCGGCCCCGAACTCACGCGCCGCGCCATCGACCTCATCGCCCCCATCGGCTACGGACAGCGCGCGCTCATCGTGGCACCGGCCCGCGCCGGCAAGACCACGCTGCTGCAGGCGATCGTGCAGGGTGTCGCCACCAACCACCCCGAGGCCGCGCTCTTCATTCTCCTGGTCGACGAACGGCCGGAAGAAGTGAGCGAGATGATCACCTGGGGCTACGGCGAAGTCGTCGCGTCGAGCTTCGACATGCCCGCCAAGCGGCACGTCGAAGTGGCCGACATGGTGCTCGAGCGCTCGCGCCGTCTCGTGGAGCAGGGCAAGGACGTGGTGATCGTGCTCGACTCGATCACGCGCCTCGCGCGCGCCCACAACACGGTGGAGCGCGGCACCGGACGCACGCTCTCCGGCGGCCTCGACTCCTCGGCCATGCAGAAGCCCAAGGCCTTCTTCGGCTCGGCACGCATGATCGCCTCCGAGAACGGAGGCGGCTCGCTCACGATCATCGCCACCGCGCTCGTGGAAACCGGGTCGCGCATGGACGACGTGATCTTCGAGGAGTTCAAGGGCACGGGCAACTGCGAGATCAAGCTCGACCGCAGCCTCGCCGATCGCCGCATCTATCCCGCGTTCGACATCGCCGTCAGCGGCACCCGGCGCGAGGAGAAGCTGTATCGCCCCGACCAGCTCCAGAAGGTGCACCTGCTGCGGCGCGGCCTCGCGCAGATGCCGCCGCAGGCCGGCATGGAGTGGCTGATCAAGCGCATCAGCGGCACCCCGAACAACGATTCGCTACTCGACGGGCTCTGAGCCGACAGCAGGTCCGGCAACAGTCGAACGCCCCCGCGACTCGCGGGGGCGTTTGGCGTTTGGGGGGCTGGCTCCGAAGCCCGCGCTGGCCAGACCGTGTACGGATCACGGTCTACCGGAACCGACTGACCCGCGGGTAGATGGCAGCAGTGCACGGTAGCCGGTGAACGGTCTGACCAAGTGCACCGACGGGTCGCTTCGGCCAGACCGTGTACGGATGACCGTCGACCGGAACCGACTGACCCGCGGGTAGATGGCAGCAGTGCACGGTACCCGGTGAACGGTCTGGCCGAGTGCGAGATCGCGTTCGCCGGCCAGCACCGCGTGCTGCGCTACGCCCCCATCACTCAAGACCTGACGCCGGCGTCCGATACCCTGAGGGGAAGCGGTCCGGTCTGCCCGGGCCGGCCTGCTCATGTTCACTCCGTCCTCGACCGGCATGCTGCGAAACCTGACCCTCCGCGCCAAGATCCTGGCGCTCCCTGCCGTCGCCGCCATCGGCTTCCTGACGACGCTCGCCGTGGTCGTCAGCCTCGGCCTCTCCGCCCAGGCCGAACAGCGCCGCATCGAAGAGGGGCACTCCCCCGCGCTCCAGCTCAGCCTGCGCCTCGAGCGCACGCTCGAGGACTACCAGCGTGCCCAGCGCGACGCCGTGGGGGCGAGCGACGAGGCCGGCATCACCGCGTCCGACACGATCGCCGCGCACTTCGCCGCGCTCGCCGATTCGCTCGGTGCCAACCCGGAAGTCGTGGCGTCGGAGATCGACAGCGTCGCGGCCGCCTTCTCGGCTTACGCACAGATCGCGCGCTCCACCAGCATCGCGATGATCACCGGCGACGTCGCCCTCGACCTCATGGACGCCCGCCAGAAGATGCGCACCCAGTACGCCGAGCTCGCGACCTCGCTGGCCGAGCGTCGCGAGGCGCGCGAGGCCGCGATCAGCGCGGCGTTCGAGAGCGCGCGCAGCATGCAGCGCACCGCGCTCGTGGGCTCCACCGCCGTGCTCGTGGTGGCGCTCACCGTGCTCGGCATCCTCGCGGTGGGCACGCTCCGCAGCATCATGGGCGCGCTCGGCGAACTCTCGTCGGCCGCGTCGGAGATCGCGCGCGGCCGCATCGAGCAGAAGATCGACAACGACAGCAAGGACGAGATCGGCGCCCTCGCGGACGCCTTCCGCGGCATGGTGTCGTACGTGAGCGACATCGCGCACGCTGCCGATCGGCTCGCCGTGGGTGACCTCGACGCCGCGGCCGTCGCGCCGCGATCGGAGCACGACGTGCTCTCGCGCAACGTGAACCGCGTGTCCGACGCGCTCCGCACCGTGATCGGCGAAGTGGGCGGCACGATCGGTGCCGTGCAGCAGGGCAACCTCACGCACCGCGGCTCGGCCGCCGGCGTGGAGGGTGCCTACGCGGATGTCATCAATGGCACCAACGGCATGCTCGACGCAGTGAACGCACCGGTCGACGAAGCGCGCGCCGTGCTGGCCCGCGTGGCGCAGCGCGACCTCGCAGTGCGCATGACCGGCGACTACCAGGGCGATCACGCCGCGATCAAGGCGTCGCTCAACACGGCGCTCACGAACATCGGCGCGGCTTTCGCCTCGCTCACCGGCGCGGTCGCGCAGGTGAACTCGGCGGCCACCGAGATCGGTGCCGGCAGCCAGGAGCTCGCCTCGGGCTCGTCCGATCAGGCGGGCGCCATCGACCAGGTCTCGCACCGCCTCGCCGTCGTGGGTGAACGCACCAAGGCCAGCGCGGCCGATGCGCACGAAGCGCGCGCCGCGATGGAGCGCGCGCGCACCGATACCGTGCAGGGCGTGGAGCGCATGCAGGCGCTCGCCGAGGCCGTCGCCGACATCAAGCGCTCGGCCGATTCCACGGCGAAGATCGTGAAGACGATCGACGAGATCGCCTTCCAGACCAACCTGCTCGCGCTCAACGCGGCGGTGGAAGCCGCACGCGCCGGTGATGCGGGCAAGGGCTTCGCGGTCGTGGCCGACGAAGTGCGCAGTCTCGCCATCCGCGCGGCGGACGCGGCGCGCAACACGGCGGCACTCATCGAGGAGTCGGTGCAGAAGACCGAGGCCGGCGTCAAGCTCAACGACGGCGTGCGTCGCCGCCTCGAGGAGATCCGCACCGGCGTGGAGCGCGCCAGCACGATGATGGCCAACATTGCCGATGGCGCGCGCGAGCAGGAGCAGGAGCTGGGTGAAGTCACCACCGCGATCTCGCAGATCGCGCAGCTCACGCAGCGCGTGGCCGCCAACGCCGAGGAGTCGGCGAGCGCCGCCGCCGAACTGCAGGCGCAGGCCGGCGAGATGCACGAGATGGCCTCGCAGTTCGTGGTGGAGGGGGCGCCGTCGCGCAGCAGCGGTTCGCGCGAGACGGTGCGCGCGCCGGGGCGCGTGAGCAGCACCGCCCCTGCCCGCTCGGCACGTCCGGCGTCGACCGCGCGGCGCGCGGCCGCGACCGTGGCCGCACCCGTCACGGCCTCCGGTGGCCCTGACGACGCCGAGTCGCTCATCCCGTTCGACGACGACACGGACATCTTCGCCGAGTTCTGATCGCAACACGACACGGCGCCCCGCATCGTGCCTGACGGCATGGTGCGGGGCGCCGTGCGTTCGCGCGACGCGCGACGCGCCAAGCGCTGCGTGTGCTACCCGCGCGCGTACGCGTCGAACAGCGTGGCCGCGGCGCGCATCCCCTGTCGGAAGTTCTCCACCGCAATCCACTCGTCGGGCGCGTGCGCGTTCTCGCCGGGCAGGCCGAATCCCATGAGCAGCACCGGCGCGCCGAGGATGCGCTCGAAGTCGCCCACCACGGGAATCGAGCCGCCTTCACCGGTGATCACCGGCGTGGTGCCGAACGCCGCCTCCAGCGCGACCACACCCGCATCGTGCAGCGGACCGCCCAGCTCCGCGCGCCACGGCCGTCCACCATGCAGCGCGGTGACCGTGGCCGTGACGCCCGGCGGCGTCACACGCGCGACATGCTCGGCGATGAGGCGCTCCACCGCCTTGGGATCCTGGTCGGGTACGAGCCGGCAGCTCACCTTCGCCATCGCCACCGCGGGGAGCACGGTCTTCGCCCCTTCGCCCGTGTAGCCGCTGAGCAGGCCATTCACTTCGCACGTTGGGCGCGTCCACAGCCGCTCGAGCACGGTGTAGCCCGTCTCGCCGCCAAGCGCTGGCGCACCGGTCTCGGCGCGGAAGTGTTCCTCGTCGAAGGGCAGCGTGCGCATCTGCGCGCGCACCGCGTCGGGCCACGCCTGCACCGCATCGTAGAAGCCCGCGATCGCCACGCGTCCATGTTCGTCGTGCAGCGTGGAGAGAATGCGCGCCAGCGCCATGGCCGGGTTCACCACCGCACCGCCGTACATGCCCGAGTGCAGGTCGCTCGACGCGCCGCGCACGTCGATCTGCACGTACGCAAGGCCGCGCAGCGACGACAGGATGCTCGGCACACCGGGTGCGAACATGGTGGAGTCGGAGATCACGACGCCGTCGCAGCGCAGCCGCTCGCGATGTTCCTCGAGGAACGCCTCGAGGTGCTCGCTCCCCACCTCCTCCTCGCCTTCGGCCAGCACGATCACGTTCACGGGCAGCGTGCCGCGCACGGCGAGGTGCGCCTCGAGCGCCTTCACGTGCAGATAGAGCTGTCCCTTGTCGTCCACGCTGCCGCGCGCGTAGATGCGCCCATCGCGGATCTCCGGCGCGAACGCCGGCGACGTCCACAGCTCGAGCGGCTCGGCGGGCTGTACATCGTAATGGCCGTACACGAGCAGCGTGGGCGCATCCGGTCCGGCGCCGCGCCATTCACCGAGCACCACGGGATGCCCCGGCGTGTCCATGATGGACGCCGTGAAGCCGGCGTGCGTGAGACGATCCGCGAGCCACTGTGCGGCCGCGCGGCAGTCCCCCGCGTGTTCGGAGCGCGCGCTCACGCTCGGAATGCGGAGGAACGCGAAGAGCTCGTCGAGCGCGTCCTGCTGGTGCGCAGCGAGCCACTGGTCGAGATCGGCGGGAACGAAAGGCGTGGTCATGGATCGACGGAGCGGAAGGGTCGGACGGGAGCGGACGCACAAAGTCCGGCAGCACACAGGAACGTCAGGAGCGCACCACGCCAAGCAGGCGGTCGCCGGCGGCGAGGCCGAGCAGCGTGGCCGCGACGCCAAGCGCCACGCTGGCAATCACGTACACCGCCGCGCGCAGCAGCCGACCCTCGTGCGCCATCGCCACGAGTTCGGCGGAGAAGGTGCTGAAGGTGGTGAAACCACCGCAAAAGCCCACGGTGAGCGCCACGCGCCAGATGGCATCGAGGTCGGGCGTGCTCAGCCACCGCGCGAAGAGGCCGATGAGGAACGAGCCGACCACGTTCACCACGAGCGTGCCCACCGGAAACGCGAGCGTGGTGCGCGCGAGCAGCAGTCCCACGGCGTAGCGCAGCACGGAGCCGCCCGCGCCGCCGATCGCCACGGCGAGCCACGTCATCGCGGCTCCGACCAGAGCGCCTGACCGAGTGGGGGAATGTCCACGGCCATACGATACAGCCACACGCGACGCGTGGCGACCACGCCGCCCTCGCGCGTGAGCGACACGCTGTCGGCGAGCCGGAAGTCGCGGAACCAGGTGCCCACCACGCCCGCGAGCGAGTCGCCCTTGGCATCGGCGTCGAAGGCCACCACCAGTCCGTCACCGGGGCGCACGCGGTCGTGCGCGGTGTCCCACAGGTCGTACTGGTTGCGCCGCGACGCGAGGTTGAGCGCGAACACGGTGGGCTGGTCGGGGAGGTGGAACGCGAGCTGCGCCGCGTCCTGGTAGCGATTCGCGGCCACCCACACGTCCACGCTGCCGTCGAGGAATGGATCTCGTCGCGCTGCGTGCACCGTGGCGCCGAGCGCGTCCCAGCCGTGGGCGCGCGCGATCGGATCGCGGCGCGGCGCGAGCGGCAGCACCGGCTTCCACGCCTGCACGCCCACGATCAGCAGCAGTACGCCCGCGAACACCACCCCGGCGCGGTACCATCGCCCGAACGCCCAGCGCGCCGACGTCGCGGCCAGAAGCGCAACCGCCGCCGGGTAGATCGGCGCGGGCCAGTTCGCTTCCACGCTGCGTCGCCACGCGCTCACCGCGAACAGCGCGAGCGGCACCAGCGACACGATGCCGAGCGCGAACCTTCGCGCGAGCACATCGGTGGGCGCGAGGCGCTTGCGCACCTCCCACCCCTCGCGCAGCGCGAGCAGCACGGCCGCCATGAGCAGCACGAAAAGGATCGGTGAGGCGAGGCCGAGCTGTCCGCCGAGCAGTTCGAGCTCGCGCGTGAGCGGCGACCCGCGCGCCGGCGAGAAGCCGTGCGAGAGCTGGAAGCGGAACGACACCCACTCGTAGAACCAGTTCCAGATCACGACAGGCGCGAAGAGCACCGCCGCGACGATCGTGGCCACCCACGGGCCCGGCTCCAGAAACCGCTTGCGCAGCGCCGGGTGCAGCAGGCAGGCGATCGTGACCGCCACCGGGAAGAGCACACCCGAGTACTTGGCCAGCATGGCCCCGCCCGCGGCCACGCCCGTGAGCACCCACCACACCAGCGACGAGAGAGAGCGCACGGGCGAGGACAGCGCCTTGGCCAGGAAGAGCGCCCCGAGGGCGAGCGCGGCCAGCATGGGCGCGTCGGGGGTGGCGAGCACCAGCCCGAGCGTGGCCAGGGGCAGCACGAACACGAGCAGGGCGGCGCGCGCGCCGGCGCGGGGGCCGCCGAGGTGTGCCGCGAGGGCAATCAGCGCGGCGTGGGCGATCCCGCCAGCCACCCACGGCCCCAACCGCACGGCCAGCACCGTGTCACCGGCCACGCGCACCCCCGCCGCGATGAGCAGCGCGATGCCGGGCGGGTGGTCGAAGTAGCCGCCTTCCAGTCGGCGCGTCCACTCCCAGTAGTAGGCCTCGTCCGCCAGCAGCGGCACGAGCCAGGAGAGCAGGGCGCGCACGGCGGCGCCGACCAGCCACCAGGCCGCGGCCTGGCGCCAGAAGCGGCGGCTCGCGGATGGGGACGGGGGCGTCAGCGGATCATCGAGGACGGGCACGATCCGAAAGGTGCCACGTTGGTCGGCTGCGTCACAGTCCTGCCGTGACGTCGCGCCTGTATCGAGATGAACTCGCCGCATGCCGATGGGTAGACAGAAGGGACGGTGTGCGCACAGGTTGTTCCCGTGGCGTGACGGTTACGGTCCTCCGGGGCCGCGCGTCCCTGAAGGTGCCCCTCGGTCACGAGGGCTCCCCCTCGATTCTCTTCTCTCCAGCTGCCCAGGACGGACCTGCATGCGGGTCATCCCTTTCGCTCCGCGCCGCATCCATCGGTCGCGCGCCGCGTGGCTCGCTCTCGCCGCCAGTGCGCTGCTGCTCTCGGCGTGCCGCGATCTCGTGCGCCGAAGCCCGGAGGCCGAGTCCATTACGCTGACCCCGAACGCCTTCGACGTGCCGGTGAACGGCAGCGTGCGCGTCACCGGTACGGCGTTCGATCGCAACAACAACACGATCGCCGGACGGACCATCCGGTTCTCGTCGGAGACCCCGGCCGTCGCCACGGTCACGGCCGACGGCCTCGTGATCGGCGTCGCCCCGGGCCAGGCGATCATTGCCGCGACGCTCGATGACGCGCGCGGTCAGGCGATCGCCACGGTGATTCCCGAGGTGCCGGCCAGCGTGCAGGTGTCGCCGTCCACCGTGACGCTGCGTCGCACGAACGTGCGGCAGTTCACGGCGACGCCGCGCAACGCATCCGGGGCCCCGATCACGGGCCAGACCATCACCTGGCAGTCGAGCAATTCCGCTGTCGCCAGTGTGTCCCCGACCGGCGAGGTCACGGCGGTGGCGCCCGGCGCGGCCACCATCACCGCGACTTCGGCGAGCATCAGCGGCACGGCGGCCGTCACGGTCACGGAGATCCCGATCGGGTCGGTCACGCTCGCGCCGGAGACGCGCAGCCTGCAGGTCAACGAGTCCTTCATTCCCACGGTGACGCTCCGTGACACCGCGTCGAACGTGCTGTCCACCCTCGGGCGAACGCTGACGTGGACCAGCAGCAACGAAATCGCGGCGACGGTTTCCACGACAGGCGTCGTCACCGGCCGACGCGCCGGCAGCGCACGCATCACCGCCGCGTCGCCGGACAACCCGGCGATCAGCGGGTCGACCGACGTCTCCGTGACGGAGCGGACCGTGACGACGGTCGTGATCACGCCACGATCCGGCTCGCTGCGCCTCGGCGTGCCGCGACAGCTCGCCGTGGCGCTGCTGGACGCTGCCAACGAGCCGGTGACTGGGCGCGCCGTGACGTGGGTGAGCCTGACCCCGACGATCGCGACGATCACGGCGACTGGTATCGTGACGGGCAATGAGTTGGGCACCGCGCGGATCGTGGCGCGCATCGATCAGGCCGCGGACACCGTGCAGTTCACGGTGACGCGAATCCCCATCACGTCCGTCACGATCAGTCCGACGCAGGCCAGCGTCCTCCAGGGGCAGACCGTGACGCTCACCGCGGTCGTGCGCGACTCGGCGGGGACGGAGGTGACCGATCGTCCGGTCTCCTGGTCGACCGGCAATCCGCTTGTCGCGACCGTCAACAATGGCGTGGTCAGCGGCGTCAGCACCGGCACCGCATCGATTTCCGCCACCGTTGAGGAGCGCACCGGTACGGCCAGCGTGACCGTGCTGCGGATCCCGGTGGACTCGATCCGGCTCATCAATCCTGCCGACTCGGTGGTCACCGTCAGCGACACGCTGCCGAATCAGGTGCGGCAGGTGCAGCTCGAGTTGCTGGACACCGATGGCAACACGTTGTCCAATCGCGATCTCATCATCACGTCCTCCAACCCGACCGCTGCCGAAGTCACGTGGAGTCCGGTCACGCGCATCCTCACGGTGCGGGGCCTGCGCTCCGGCACGACGCAGCTTTCCCTGCGCGCACTGGGGAGCAACAGCCTGCCCGAAGGCAAGACGACACGGCTCACCATCGTCGTGACGAGGCAAACCGGCGCGTCGCCGTGACGGGTCCGCAGTCATTCGTTCGCGGGCTGTTCGAAGGGGAGCTGCATGAGCAGCTCCTCTTCCCGTACCCGGCCCCGCTGACCGAACGGGCGCCGGAGGACGCGGCCACCGCGCAGCGGCTCGTGGCCGAGCTGCACCGCCTGGTGGACACGGGCGTGATCGACCCGGCACGCATGGACGAGGAGGAGCGCATTCCCGAGGCCGTGATCGAGGCCTTCGCGGCGTGCGGCCTGCTCAGCCTCTCCATTCCGAAGGCGTACGGCGGGCTCGGCCTTTCGGCCTCCGGCTACGCCGTGGTGGCCGGCGCCGTCGCGGCTGTGGACGCGTCGCTCGCGGTGCTCATCGGCGTGCACTGCGGCCTCTCGTCGAAGGCGATCGTGCTCTTCGGCAACGAGGCGCAGAAGGCGCGCTACTTGCCCATGCTCGCGCGCGGCGAGACGCTCGGCGCGTACGCGCTCACCGAACCCGAGACCGGCTCCGACGCGCAGAACATCGTGACGCGCGCCGAGCGCGCGCCCGACGGGCAGGGGTGGCTGCTCTACGGCCGCAAGCACTGGATCGGCAACGGCCAGCGCGCGGGCGTGATCGTGACGTTCGCGCAGACGCTCGTGGAGCGAAACGGCCAGATGGTGCGGCGCCCCACGGCGTTCATCATCCGCCCCGACATGCACGGGTTCTCCGTGCACGGCACGGTGCGCAAGCTCGGCATTCGCGCGAGCACGCAGGCCGAGCTCGTGTTCGACGGGCTGTACGTGCCCGACGACCATGTGCTCGGCGAGGTGGGCAAGGGCTTTGCGGTGGCGGTGAACGCGCTCAACGCCGGTCGCCTCTCGCTCGCGGCCGGCTGCACCGCCGCGTCGCGGCTGCTGGTGGACGAGTTCGTGCAGTATGGCGAGCTGCGGCAGCAGTTCGGCGCGACGCTCGTGTCGTTCGAGGTGACGCAGCGCAAGCTGGCCACGATCGCCGCCAACACGTACGCGGCGGACGCGATGGTGGGCACGCTCGCCGCCGCGCTCGACGGCACCGATGTGGACGCGTCGCTCGAGGCGGCGATCGTGAAGGTGTTCGCCAGCGAGCTCATCTGGCGCGCCACCGACGAGCTCGTGCAGCTCGCCGGCGGACGTGGCTTCGTGAAGCCGTGGCCGTACGAGCGCTACCTGCGCGACGCGCGCATCAACCGCATCTTCGAGGGCGCGAACGAGATCCTGCGCCTGTACGTGGGGCTGAATGGCGTGCAGGGCACGGCGGCGGAGCTGCAGGAGCTGGCCGAGGCGTTCAAGCGCCCGCTGCAGCACTGGGAGCGCGTGGCCGAGTTCGCCACGTCGCGCGTGAAGTCGGCGCTTGGGCGGCGCGACACCTTCGCCGTGCCGTTGCACGCGCGCCTGCAGCCGCACGCGCGCTACATCGAGAAGCACACCGCCGAGCTGGCGCAGGCCACGCAGCGCGCGGTCATGCGTCACAAGAAGCGCATCATCGAGCGGCAGATGGTGGTGGAGCGGCTGGCCGACATGGCCGGCGAACTGTACGCGCGCACGGCCACGCTGGCGCGCACGCAGCGCCTGCTCGAGGAGCGCGGCGCCGAGGCGTGCGCGCGCGAGCTCGACCTGTGCGACCTGTTCTGCGTGACATCGGGGCGACGCTTCCGCAACGCGCGCATCGCACTGCAGGACGGCGGCGAAACGATCGACGACCGGCGTCGCGCGATCGCGGCGCGGTTGCGCAGCGAGGGCGGATACCAGTCGCCGGCCACGGTGCTCGACGTGCCGGCGCCGACGCGGCCGAAGCCGACGCTGACGCCGCCGGCTGATCCGCGTGCCGTGCGGCCGGCCGAGGACTGATACCCCCAGGGGGTACAAACCCTGCGCCGGCCGCCTTACCTTCCGGTCATGAATTTCGCGCTCCGCCGACTCGTCGCGTTGCTGCTGGCCGTGGGGTTGCTCCCCGCGGCGAGCGGCGGCTCCGTGTGCCTCGCGCACTGGGGGCTCGACGCGTCGGCGGCGAAGCATGAGCACGGCGGCTCGGTGCCCGAGGTCCAGCACGTCGGCCACGACGCCGAGTCGCAAGCCCACGCCCACCACGGCGTGACGCCGCCTTCGTCCGGCACGCCAGACGGCGGGAGTGCGCCAACCAACGACCAGCCCGCGCCCTGCACCGCGCTCTCGGCCTGTGGCGTGCTCGTCACGGTCGACGCAACGCGCCCCGCGGCCACGCCGGCCGCCACCCCGCGCGCCGTCGCGCAGCGCGCGCACACGATCCCGCCGGGGCCGGCCTCCGCCCCCGAGGTCCCCCCTCCGCGAGCCTGAGCACCCATCCGGCCGGCCCCGCCGGTCGATGTCGTGCTCGTCGCCCCGGACGTTCCGGGGCGCTTCTTCCCGCTCTCGGAGTCTTCATGTTTCGTATGTCCCGCGTGCGCGCGTTGCGCACGCGCCTTCGGGCGCCCGCCCTCGCCTTCGGCGTGGCCGCGTCCCTCCTGCTCGTCCCGTCGGGCGCTTCGGCGCAGACCGACTACTTCAACACCGACGGCGGTCGCCCGCTGCGCATCCAGGACGCCACCGCCGTCGAGTGGCGTGCCATCGAGCTGCAGTTCGCGCCGCTCAAGCTCGACCGCAGCCGCGACGGCCGCTGGCATCCGGAGGTCGAGCCCGAACTCGCGCTCGGCATCCTGCCGCGCACCGTGCTGTCGTTCGGGTTCCCCATGGTCTCAGTCGACCGGCCGACGATCGCGTCGAGCACGAGCAGCGCCGGCCGCGTGAACGGCCTGGCCAGCATGCACGTCTCGGTCTTCCACCAGCTCAACATGGAGACGCGGCTGCCGGCCTTCGCCGTGAAGGCCGACGCGCTGCTGCCCGTGGGGCCGTTCTCGGCCGACAACCCGTACTACACGGTCACCGGCATCGTCACGCGCACGCTCTCGGCGCTCGGCCCTGTGCGTGTACACGGCAACGCGTCGTACACCATGGGCGATGCGCTGCGCGCCGACACGGCATCCCGCGCGATCGTGCCGCCCGCGCCCCGCTGGCGGGCCGGCGTGTCGATGGACCGCGCCTTCCCGCTGCAGTCCACGCTCGTTGCCGTGGAAGCGCTGGCGCAGCGCTCGCTGCTCGACGGCGACGAGGTCACGTGGAGCACCGGCGCCGGCGTGCGCCACCAGTTCTCGCCGCGCATCGTGGTGGACTTCGGTGTGCTGCGCGACCTCACCGGCCCCGACCGCGCGTGGTCCTTCACCGTAGGAAGCGCCGTGGCGCTCAGCCTCGGCCGTCGCCTCTTCTAAGCCACCGGAGCCATCTCATGACCCGATTCCCGATGCGCCGACTGGCCCTTGGCCTTGCGTTCGGCGCGCTCGCCGCCGGCGCGGCCACGCCGCTCCAGGCCCAGTGGGTGACCACCACCGAGCAGTTCTACCCCGGCGGACGCTGGAACTGGCGCTTCCTCACCGTCTATCCCGACGCCGCGAAGATGTTCAACGCGTTCGACTACGGGCACGCCATCCTGTACGAAGTGCTCTGGAAGCACCGGGCCGACAAGGCCGTGCCGCGGCTCGAGTCGCGCGAGTTCGACTTCCTCACGCAGAAGCTGCTGGTGAACCCGCCGCGCCTGCCGCTCGCCGAGGAGGCGATCATGCCCGCGTACGCGCGCGTGGCGCCCGAGGCGAAGATGATGTTCGAGTGGGCGCACATCCTGCACCGCCAGATCTACGACATCTGGTCGGATGTGCGGCTCGACGAGGCGACAAAGGATCGCGAGACGCAGCGCATCATCGACACGTACCTGTCGCGTCCGGACCTCGCGTTCAGCACGAAGCCCAAGAGCATGAAGCTCATGCAGGAGATGCCCTACTCGCTGGCCTTCCGGAAGGGGTATCCCAGGTTCAACGGACTGATCTGGGCGTACCACTGGCTCCAGGTGGGGCTGTACGAGCCGCTGCTCGTGGCCAAGACGCCGGAGGAGCGCGATCGCATGGTGCGCGCCACCACCGACCGCTTCCGTGCCATGATCGACAACGCACCCGAGCACATGCCGCGCGTGATGCCGATGACGGCGGCGATCTCGCCCACGTTCGCGGCGCGCTATCCCACCGCCGCGATCATCTTCGACAACCTGCACTCCATGCACGATGTGATCAGCGACATCCTCGCCAACGACAGCGTGCCGCGTGACCGCAAGCGCGCGGAGATCATGCTGGCGGCGCGGCGCTATCGCGATGACACGTCGTACGTGATGCCCGACTCGGCGTGGCGCACGATGTCGATCGAGATGGGCGTCGAGAACCAGGGCGGTCCGGCAGTGGGCTTCACCGCGGCGTTCCCCACGCCCACGGTGTCGCGCGGCGCGGTGATGCAGCACGACGACCTCACCGGCAAGCACATCGGTATGGGGTGGGGCGAGATGCTCGGCGGCGGACACGAGCACCATCAGCACATGCCGGCGAAGCCGGACACGATGGCGGCACGGCGAGCGCCCGCGCGCTGAATGCCGAAAGCGCCCCCGTGCCGGACCGGCACGGGGGCGCCTTCACATCAGACGACGACGTCGAGCACCGCGCGCATCACGCGTCGTTCGCCAGCAGCCCCAATCGCAGCGCCAGCTTCACGTAGTCCGTGCGGTGCGTGATGTGCAGCTTCTCGTTGATGCGCTGCTTGTAGGTGTCCACCGTCTTCGGGCTGATGGCGAGCTGGTCGCCGATCTCGGGGGCGGTGTACCCCTCGGCGAAGAGCTTGAGCACCACCTGCTCGCGATCGGTGAGCCGCTCGAAGCGGGCCCGGTCGTCGGCGTGCTCCTCCTTGCGCGCGAGGCCGCGGGCCAGCGCGCGCGCCGCCGAGGGCTGCACGTAGATGTCGCCGGCCGCCACGGTGCGCACCGCGTCCACCAGTTCGCGCTCGGCCACCGTCTTGAGCAGGTAGCCGGCGGCGCCGGCCTCGAGCAGCCCCACCAGGTGCTCGTCCTCGCTGTGCATGGTGAGCATGAGCACGCGCCGCGTCTGCGGGGTGCCGGCCTCGACCTGCCGCTCGGAGGCCTGCTTCACGAGCGCCTTGGTGGCGGCCAGCCCGTCCATTTCGGGCATGGACAGGTCCATGACCACCACGTGCGGGTCGAGCCGCTCGGCGAGGGCGAGGGCCTCCTTGCCGTTGTTCCCCTCGCCCACGACCATGATGTCCTTGGCGGAGGCGAGGATGGCCTTGAGACCGGCGCGGACGATGGCGTGGTCGTCTACGAGGATGACGCGGATCAGGTCGGGGCGCATGGGGACAATGTTGCCCGCGCCGGGGAGGTCAGCAAGGGCGGACCCGCCCCGCGACCCGCCTCGCCGGCCCCCCTCAGCGGTCCATCTGCTCGAACACCGTCTCGCGCCGCTTGAAGATGCGGAACAGGTACACGAAGGACGGCAGCAGGATCACCGTGCCCACGCCCAGCACCGTGAGCACCAGCTGCTGCGTGATGCGCGGGGCGGAGAGCTCGGTGATGGTGTGCGAGGGCGGAATGAGCCACGGGAACTGCGACCAGGCCCACCCCCACAGCAGGAACGACGCCTGCGCGGCGGCCGCCAGCACCGCCAGCAGCCAGTGGCGCCGCCAGAGCGCCCAGAGCCCCGTCAGGCCGGCCGCGGCGGTGACGGCGTGCATGCCGAGCGCCACACGGCCGCGCGTGAGCCCCTCGAACACGAGCGGCGCATGCTCGCGGGCCAGCGCGATCGTGAGCACGCCGGCCGCGAACACGGCGAGCGCGGAGAGCATGGCGCGATGTCGGAAGTCTTCCTCGAGCCCGGGGTCGACGCTCTCCCACGCGAGGTACACGGCGGCGAGATGCGCGAACAGCGCCAGCGCGAGCACCCCCACGGCCAGCGTGAAGGGCGTGATCCACGGCCCGAGATACACCTGCGCGAAGGTGCGCGTGGCATCGGGGGGCGCGAGCGGAATGGCCCCGCTCGCCACCGCGCCCACGCAGATGCCGAGCAGCACCGGCGTGACCACGCTCGCGATCGCGAAAATGCGCCCCCAGCGACGCTGCACCGTGTCGGCCTTGCTGTCGTAGCTGCGGAAGGTGAACGCCGAGCCGCGCAGCACGATGCCCACGAGCATGAGCGTGATCGGCACGTGCAGCGCCGTGGACAGGTGCGCGAACGCGCGCGGGAAGCAGGAGAAGAGCAGCACCACCACGAGAATGAGCCACACGTGGTTGGCTTCCCAGATCGGGCCGATCGCCTCGGCGACCGCGGCGCGCTGCTCTTCACGGCGCGGTCCGCGCGCGAAGAGGTCCCACACGCCGCCGCCGAAGTCCGCGCCGGCGAGCAGCACGTACGCATTGAGCGAGAGCACCATCACGCCGGCCACGGCGTGTGGCAGGGTGAAGATCGCCTCGTCGGCACCCATCAGGCGTGCTCCATCGCGTGCCGGGACATCAGGCGCGCCCCGGGAGCGGCAGCTCCTGCGTGATGCCGGGGCGCAGCGTGGTGTCCACGGCGGTCTTGAGGATCTGCCGATAGAGCAGCCACACCACGGCCACCGAGAGTCCGAGGTACAGCAGCGTGAAGCCGAGGAACGGCACCACCAGCCCCGGCATGGGGGTGACCGCGTCGGCGGTGCGCATGATCCCCTGCACGATCCACGGCTGGCGCCCCACCTCGGTGACCGTCCACCCCGCCTCGACCGCGATGAAGCCGAGTGGCGCGCTGACCGCGAGTGCGCGCAGGTACCAGGTGTCGTTCGGGAGCGGCGTGCCCTTGCCGTGACGGCGGCGCTGCGCGCGCACGATGGTGTACAGCCCCACGAGCATCATGACCACGCCGCACCCCACCATGATCTGGAAGGCGAGGTGCACGATGCCCACCGGCGGCCGGTCCTCGGGGGGCACGCTGTCGAGCCCGGGAATGCTCGTGTTCGCGTCGCCCGTCATGAGCAGCGAGATCGCGCCCGGCACCTCGATGGCGAAGCGGTTCTCGCCGGTGGTGGCATCGGGCCAGCCGCCGATCACGAAGGGCGCTGGTCCGCTGTGATGGTGCGCTTCCATGGCCGCGAACTTCACCGGCTGGTACTCGGCCGCATGCCGCGCCGAGAGATCGCCCGAGAGTGGCTGCAGCAGCGCCGCCGGCACCCCCACCAGCAGCCCGATGTGCAGCGCGTGCCGGTGAAAGACGCGGTGCGGCGCGCGGCGCAGCAGCGCGATGGCATGAATGCCCGCCGTGGCGAAGCCGGTGGCCGCGTAGGCGGCGAGCGTCATGTGCAGCACCTGCGTGAACGCGGCCGGGTTGAGCATGGCGGCGATCGGGTCCACGTCGGTGATCACGCCGTCCACGATGTTGAAGCCGGCGGGCGCGTTCATCCAGGCGTTGGCGGTGACCACGAACACGCCGGAGAGCGCACCGCTCAGCGCCACGACCACGCCGGCCGCCAGGTGGGCGCGCGGCGAGATGCGGTCCCACGCGTAGAGATAGATGCCGAGGAAGATGGCCTCGGTGAAGAAGGCGAGCCCCTCGAGCGAGAAGGGCATGCCGATGATGCCACCGGCGTGCTCCATGAACGTGGGCCACAGCAGCCCGAGCTCGAAGGAGAGCACGGTGCCCGACACGGCGCCCACGGCGAAGAGGATGGCCGTGCCCTTGGCCCACCGCTTGGCGAGCTCCTTGAGCAGCGGATCGCCGGTGCGCAGGTAGCGCCACTCGGCGATGGCCATGAGCGCCGGCATGCCGATGCCCACGACCGCGAAGAGTATGTGAAAGCCGAGCGACATGGCCATCTGGCTGCGCGCGGCGAGCAGGTCCGTCATGGAGACGATCAGTGTGAAGGATTGACGCGTACGAACATCAACGCGCCACCACGCTCTCCGGATCCACCGTCACATTGCCGTACCGCACGATGAAGTGCAGGTGCGGGCCCGTCACGCGGCCGGTCGCCCCCACCTCGCCGATCACGTCGCCGCGCTGTACGGTGTCGCCCACCGCCACGCGCTGCCGGCTAAGGTGCAGGTACGCCGACACGAGCCCATCACCGTGGTCCAGGTACACCACGTTGCCGCCAAGATAGAACCGATCGACGAGCCGCACCACACCGCGATTGGTCGCGCGCACCGGGGCGCCCACGGCACCGGCGTAGTCGGTGCCCATGTGGCGGCTGGTGACCGTGCCGTTGAAGGTGCGCCCGCTGCCGAACCCACTCGTGATGCGCGTGGTGCGCGGCGGCAGGAACGGCTCGGTGAAGAGGCGCGGCGTGTCGTGCGACGCGCGGGATACCTCGGCCGCGCGCGCCGCCTCACGGCGCTGGCGTGCGAGCAGTGCGCTGTCCGGCGGCGCGGAGAAACGCGGCGCAACGGTCAGGCGCTCGAGCGGGTACTCGCCGTCGCGCGTGGCGATGCGCACATCCACGCGCGCGCCATCGGTGCACAGCAGCGCCAGCGTGAGGCCGTTCGTGGAGTCGACCGGGACCGCGGCGAACGCCGAGAGGACATTGTCCTCAACGCGAAAGTGCAACGGTTCGCCTGCGAGCGTGGCGTGCGTGATCGCGGAGGGTGATGCGTCGCGCACGCGTACGCGGAAGAGGGTGCCGGCGCGTGGCGTGTCGGGGAGTGCGGAGATGGCGTCGGCGGGGGGACACGTGGTGGACTGGGCGTCCGCGCCCGTCGCGACGGTGAGCGCCGCAACGAGCGCTGCAGTAAGCCGTACTACGCCGTCGATCAGCGAAGGCCCCCGCCGAGAAGCCGGAACTCGCCCGGCGTCAGGCCGACGACGTGCGGCCGTCAGCCCGCAGCCGAGAGCGCAGCGCGATGGCTGCACCTGGTCTTCGGCAGCCGACGTTTCACGATGCGGCGATCGCGCCGCGCTCTCGGCCGCAGGCCGACGGCCACGGGCTGTCGGCCTGGCCTGAGCGACGGTCCGGCTCGTGGCGTGCATTGGGTGCGACAAAGCGTCGCCGGACGCGGATCGCGCCGTC
>JAABRO010000004.1 GCA_011390885.1 Gemmatimonas sp.
ACTCGCGCGCGCCGCCGTGGCGCTGCGCTTTCCCGCGCGCTTCATGCTCGTGGCCGCGACGAATCCGTGCCCGTGCGGCTATGCCGGCGACCCGGAGCGCACCTGCCTCTGTTCGGCCGCCGACCTGGAACGTCATCGGGCGCGCCTCTCCGGCCCGCTCGCCGATCGCATCGACCTGCATGTGCACGTGCGGCGGGTGCCGCCGGTGGCGCTGGATGGGCAGGGCAGCGGTCCCTCGTCGGCGGAAATGTCGCCGCGCATCGCGGCGGCCCGTGACCGGCAGCTCGCGCGCTATCGCAGCACGGGCCCCCCGGATCGGCGGGCCGCCGAGGGAGGCGGCACCCCGACCAACGGCAGTGTCGCGGCCCGCGTGCTCACGCGCACCGCCGCGCTCGATCGCGAGGCGCGGGCATTGCTGCTCTCTGCGGCCGAACGGCTGCGGCTGAGCGCGCGCGCGTACCACCGCGTGCTGCGCGTCGCGCGCACCATCGCCGACCTCGATGCGGAGGACGCGATCGGCGCGGTGCACGTCGCGGAGGCGCTGCGGTTCCGGCCGATGGAGGCGGGAGCGGAGGGGGTGGGGCGGTGAGTCGGTGCGCCGCCCCGTTCGTCGCCGCGGCTACCGTCAGATCACGTTCTCGATGCGCGAGAAGCGGAACCGACGGCGCGGCGCGTCGCCATCGGACGGCGGCGCGTCGGGGCCGGGCGCGCTGGGCGCGGTTACCGCGATAGGCTTCGCGAGCCGCGGTTCCTCGGCGGGCGGTAGGTCGGTCGTCGGTGTGTCGGTGGTGGGGACCGCTGGCGGAACGACCGCCGGCGCAACCGATGACGCCGCCGGCGGGAAGATCTCGGTCGCCGCGGGCGCGGCGTCGCGCGCCGCTGGCGCCGCGACGGTTTCCGTAACCGGCCGCGCGATGTGGCGGGTCCACGGACGCACCGGCTCCTCCGACACGGCGTCCTTGCGCACGCCGGTCGGGCGTTCCGGCTGGTCCAGCAGTCCGGCAATGCGGGCCTTCGACACCGCGATGTCCGCCTCCAGCTCGGCGTCGCGCGTGATCTGACGGATTTCGAGCTGCGTGACGGCCTGCTCGAGGCGCGCGATCAAGGCCGACAGCGACTCGAGCACGGCGCGCACGGACAGGTCGTCAGGCGCGGTGGCCACGTCGTAGTCGGCCCATACGCGCGTGCCGCTTGCCGCAGACACGACGCAGCAGCGCAATCGCGCGTCGGACCCCACCACGACCAGACGCACCGCGCTCGGCGGGCCCGTCATCAGGTCGGAGCGGATCACGTAGTGCGTCACGTTGCCGCCCGGCCCGTTCTGGCCGGCGCGCAACTCGGGCACGCCGTGGGCCGCCGTCGACTGCAGCAGGCGAGCGGCGTGCCGCACCAGCGTGCTCACGTACAGCGCGGCCTTCCGGTCAGTGGCCTGACCGAGATGCTGCACCGTGCGCGCGCGCTTCCCGAGCCCGATCGCCATGGCCACGAGGGCGCGCGCTTCGGCGATCGGGTCGGGGGCAGGGGCGGGAGCGGGAGAGCCTGGGGTCGGCGCGGCGTCCATGGGCGGGCAGGATGGGGCGCACGGCGCGAGCGCCCATGCGAGTCACGGAGGAGTGTCGGCCGCCCGGACAGCGTCTTGAGGTGCGCGCGCATCGCCGGCCACCGGCGTGACGGTGGTGCCGGTCACGGACCGGCGATGCGCCGCCATCCCCCGAGGCCGGAGCGCTCGCTAGCTTTCGAGGATGTGCCGAGCCACCCCCCTCCCCCCGCTCACGATCGCACGCCGGGTGTCCGCATGGGCTGCCTGACGCGCGCCGTCGGCACGGCGGTGCTGCTCGTGGGCGCGGCGACGGGGCTCTGGTGGTGGACCGGTGGGGCGGTGCCAATGCCTGAGGCGATCACGACCCGCCTTCCGTTCGAGCCCCGTGGTGCCGACAGCATGAGCACGGTGCCCGCGCGCGCCCTGGCGACGGCGCGCTGGCACGGCATCAGCGAGGCGGACTCGAAGACGGCCGAGGAGCGGCTGGCCGCGCTCGCCGCGCCGGGCGGCCCGTCCATGGTCACGCTGCGGCCCGGTGAACTGCTCTCCTTTCTCGTCGCGCCCTTCGCCGCGCAACTGCCGCCATCGGCGCGCGCCGCGCAAGTGGCCGTCACCCACGGTCGGGTGTACGTGAAGGCGGAGGTGCCGCTCTCCGATCTCGGCGGCGGTCCCATGCTGAGTTCGCTCGTGGGCATGCTCGACCGGCGCGACACGGTGATCATCGGTGGCAGCTTCGACCTGCTCGATGACGTGGCGTCCGAACGCCGCGCGCAGTTCCTCGTGCAGGAGGTCGTCATGGGCGAGTTCAGCGTGCCGCGCCCGCTCGTGCCGCGCCTCGTCTCCACCATCCGGCGCGGCGATGTGCCCGCGTGGGTGTCCCAGAACGGGTACCCCGTGACGTTGCCCGACTGGGTCGGCGACGTACGCATCCGGCGCGATCGCGTCACTGTCTACCGCGCGGAATCCGCGCGCAACTGAGTCCCGCATGGAACCGCGTCGCATCCTCGTCATCGACGACGAACCCGGCATCCGCCAGGCCCTCGGCCAGCTGCTCGAGTACGAGGGCTACGAGGTGCGCTCGGCGGCGTCCGGCCTCGACGGCCTCGCCGAGTACGATCGTTTCCGGCCGCACCTCGTCTTCCTCGACGTGAAGATGGCCGGCATCGACGGCCTCGAAACGCTGCGCCGCCTGCGCACCGCCGACCCGTCGGCGGTGGTGGTCATGATCAGCGGACACGCCACGATCCAGACGGCGGTCGAGGCCACGCAGCTGGGCGCGTTCGACATTCTCGAGAAGCCGCTTGACACCGATCGCGTGCTGCTGCTGCTGCGCAACGCGCTCACGCAGGCCGACCTCTCCGAGGAGAACTCGCGGCTGCGGCAGACGATCGAGTCGCGGTACGAGATCGTGGGGCAGTCCTACGTGATCCGCGCGCTGCTCGAGCGCATCGACAAGGTCGCGGGCACGCCGGCGCGCGTGCTCATCACCGGCGAGAACGGCACGGGCAAGGAGCTGGTGGCGCGCGCGATTCACCGCGGCTCGCCGCTGGCGCGCAAGCCGTTCGTGGAGGTGAACTGCGCCGCGATTCCGTCGGAGCTCATCGAGAGCGAGCTGTTCGGCCACATGAAGGGGTCGTTCACCGGCGCGGTGGCTGACCGGGCCGGCAAGTTCGAGCAGGCCGACGGTGGCACGCTCTTTCTCGACGAGATCGGGGACATGGCGCTGTCGGCGCAGGCCAAGGTGCTGCGCGTGCTGCAGGACGGCGTGGTGACGCGCATTGGCGGCAACAAGCCGGTGCAGGTGAGCGTTCGCGTGATCGCGGCCACCAACAAGGATCTCGAGCACGAGATCGCCGAGGGGCGGTTCCGCGAGGACCTGTACTACCGGCTCAATGTCGTGCCGATCGTGGTGCCGCCGCTGCGTGACCGGCGCGAGGACATCGAGCCGCTGGTGGTGCACTTCCTGCAGCAGTTCGCGCAGCGGGACGGCCTGCCGCGCCGCGGCATCAGCAACGACGCGCTCGCGCGGCTGAGTGCCCTCGAGTGGCCCGGCAACGTGCGCGAACTGCGGAACACCGTGGAGCGGCTGGTCATCCTGGCAGCAGGGCCGCACATCGCGGCTGCCGACGTGGAGCGCCTCGTCGGCAAGCGCGCCGCCGAGCCAAGCGGCCTGGGCTCGCTCGCCGACTGCCGCACCTTCGAGGAGTTCAAGGACGCCGCCGAGCGCAGCTTCCTGCTCGCCAAGCTGCGCGCCTTCGACTGGAACGTGTCGGAGACGGCGCGCGCCCTCGAGATGCCCCGCTCGAACCTGTACAAGAAGATCGAGCGGTATGCGTTGACGCGCGAATCGACACCGACCTGACGGCCGGCGCGTACGACGCATGCAGTGGACCTTTTTCGGATGCCGCTGGGCATCTGCGCCCCTGACTTTCCGCCCATGAACCAGCGCGACTGGGACAAGGAACTCGCCAAGATCGACAAGCAGCTCGCGTCGGTGTCCGACGAGGAGCTGCTGCCGAAGACGCCGCCTGCGGCCACCGGCATGCCGCGCGGGGCGGGGACGACCGCGGCGCGCCCGGCGCCCGTGGCGCCGTCGGCAGCGGCAGCCAGCGGCAAGGCGCGCCTGTGGAGCTACACCAAGCTCGCCGTCGCTGCCACGGCAGCCGTGGGGATCTGGATCTGGCCGTGGCCGGCGCGCTGCGGCCTGCCGCTGGTCGGGCTCGTGGGCGCGGCGGGCGGCGCGGCCGTGCTCGGGCTCTGTAGCGCGCTTGGCACCTGGCGCCACCGGCTCGGCTTTGCGCACCTGCTCTCGCTGCTCGCGGTGCTCTCCGCCCTCGTGCTTGGCGCGCGCGAAGTACTGCCGCGCGTAGGCTACGCGCAGCCCACCTTCGACCGCCCCGCGTCCTGGGCCTGTCAGGTGGAGGCGCCGAATGCGGTGCCACCGGCGGCGGCCCCGAATGCCACCCCCGACATGGGCCCGGGTACGTCGCCCGGCACGCCCCTCGGCACCACCTCGGGCTCTCCCTCTTCCCGCACTCTCTGATCGATGACCGACTTCCTGAACTTCATTGGTGGCCAGTGGGTCGCGCCGAGCACCGGTGCGTACTTCGAGAACCGCAACCCGGCCGACACGCGCGACCTCGTGGGGCGGTTTCCGGCGTCGGGCGTCGACGATGTCGAGCGTGCCGTGGCGAGCGCCGCACGCGGCTTCGACCTGTGGAAGCGCACGCCGGCACCGGCGCGTGGCGATGTGCTGCGCCGAGTCGGCGACCTGCTGTCGGCGCGCAAGGAAGAACTCGCCAACATCATGACGCGCGAGATGGGCAAGCCGCTCGCCGAAACGCGCGGCGACGTGCAGGAAGGCATCGACACCGCGTACTACGCCGCCACGGAGGGACGCCGTCTCTTCGGGCACACCGTGCCGAGCGAACTGCGCAACAAGTGGGCCATGAGCTACCGCCGGCCGATCGGCGTGGCCGGCCTCATCACGCCGTTCAACTTCCCGCTCGCGATTCCGACGTGGAAGATGTTCCCGGCGCTCGTGTGCGGAAATGCGATCGTGTTCAAGCCGTCGGAAGACGTGCCGCACACGGCGCACGTGTTCGTGGAGATCCTGCTCGAGGCGGGGTTGCCGCCGGAGGTGATCCAGCTCGTGCACGGCATGGGTGAGGTGGTGGGCAAGGCGATCGTGGAGCACCCGGGCGTGCCGCTGCTGTCGTTCACGGGCAGCACCGAAACGGGCAGCTTCGTGGGCGAGACGGCGGGCCGGATGCACAAGCGGCTGTCGCTCGAAATGGGCGGCAAGAATGCGCAGATCGTGCTCGACGACGCCGACCTCGAGCTCGCGGTGGAGGGCGTGCTCTGGGGGGCGTTCGGCACGACCGGGCAACGTTGCACGGCCACCAGTCGTCTCATCCTGCAGGAGGGGATCCACGACCGGCTCGTGGCGCGCCTCGTGGAGCGGGCGCGTGCGCTGCGGCTCGGCGACGGCCGCGTGGCGGGCACCGATGTGGGGCCGCTCGTGCACGAAGCGTCACGCGAGAAGGTGGAGCGCTACGTGGCGATCGGGTTGGCGGAGGGCGCGACGCTCGCGTGCGGCGGCTCGCGGGCCACGGCCGGCGACCTCGCGCACGGCTTCTTCTTCGAACCCACGATCTTCACCGGCGTCAAGGCGGGGTCGCGACTCGAGCAGGAGGAGATCTTCGGGCCGGTGCTGTCGGTGATCAAGGTGCGTGATGCCGACGAGGCGTTCGCGGTGAACAACGGCGTGAAGTACGGCCTCTCGTCGTCGGTGTACACGCGTGACGTCACGGTCGCGTTCCGCGCGCTGCAGGACCTGGACAACGGCATCACGTACGTGAACGCGCCCACGATCGGGGCCGAGGCGCACCTGCCGTTCGGCGGCGTGAAGCAGACCGGCAACGGGCATCGCGAGGGCGGGTGGGAGGTGTACGAGTTCTACTCGGAAACGAAGGTGGGGTACGTGGACTATTCCGGTGCGCTGCAGCGCGCGCAGATCGACAACTACTGACGCTGGACAACGTGCCGGGGGGACGCACCCCCGGCCGCTTGCGCCTCCCGAGGGACGGCGCTTGATTCCGACTGTCGTCCCCTCCCGAGTCGCGGTGGTCCACATGGATCCTTCGAGCACAGTGCGCAACGAGACCGAGCAGGCCGGCGTGTCCACGGACACGTCCGCCCCCGGCGCAGGCGCACCCGCGATGTCCAGCGCCGATGCGTCGCCGTCCGTGACCGCGCCGACAGGCGCGGAGCCACTCGCGTCGGCGTCCATCGTGTCCGCCGTCGTGGCTGAGCGGCTCGCCGCCGACGAAGCCCTGCGCGAGGCTGCACTGCGCGCCGCCAACCGCCGCCGCACCCCGCGCCTGCGACTCGGCTGGTTCTTCGAGTGGATGCGCGTGTTCCCGGCCGCCATCGCGCTCTTTCTCGTGCTGCGCGCCGTGCTGGTGGAAGCGTACAAGATCCCGTCCGGCAGCATGGAGAGCACGCTGCTCGTGGGCGACTTCCTGCTCGTGAACAAGCTGGTGTACGGCGCCACGCTGCCGCTCACCAATGTCAAGCTGCCGGCCGTGCGCGAACCGCGCCGCGGCGATGTGGTCGTGTTCGTCTGGCCCTCCGATCCGACCAAGAATTTCGTGAAGCGGCTCGTGGCGCTCCCCGGCGACACGGTGTCGATGCAGCAGGGCGTGCTGCTCCTCAACGGCCTCGAGCAGGATGAGCGCTACGTGGTGCACACCGATCCGGGCGTCGATCCGACGGCGGAAGACTTCCGCTGGCAGCGCGGCCACCTCGTGCGCACCGCCACGGCGGCACCGAGCGGCCGCGGCTACCGGCCGTCGCGCAACAACTGGGGGCCGCTCGTGGTCCCCGACGACCACTATTTCGTGCTCGGCGACAATCGCGACAACTCGCTCGACAGTCGCTACTGGGGCTTCGTGCCCGACAGCCTGATGCGCGGCACGCCGATGGTCGTGTATTACAGTTATTCACCGGACTCGACGTCCGCGGCACCGTGGCTCACCAACATCCGATGGAGGCGGCTTGGAGAGCGCATCCGCTGAGGTGCCGCCGCGGAGCCGCGCCGAGTCCGTGTCCCCCCGCGCCGTGAACCCCACCCGCATGACCCCCACCGCACTGCGCCGCGTCGATCGTGACGAGGCGCCCGCCGATCGCAAGAGCGGCACGAACGGCACCACCGCCCGCCGCCGCGCCTCCGTCGAGGACGGTTCGCTCGATCAGTACCTGCGCGACATCGCCAAGTACCCGCTCATCTCGCGCGAGGACGAAGCCGACCTCGCGCGGCGCATCCGCGCCGGCGAACAGGAAGCGCTCGACAAGCTCGTGCGCTCGAACCTGCGCTTCGTGGTCTCGGTGGCCAAGAAGTACCAGAATCAGGGCGTCTCGCTCTCCGACCTCATCAACGAGGGCAACCTCGGCCTGATCCGGGCGGGCACGAAGTTCGACGAGACCAAGGGGATCAAGTTCATCTCCTACGCCGTCTGGTGGATTCGGCAGTCGATCCTGCAGGCGCTCGCCGAGCAGTCGCGCATCGTGCGCGTGCCGCTCAACCGGGCCGGCGCGCTGCACCGCATCGGGAAGCGGGCCAGCGCCCTGCTCCAGGAACTCGGGCGCGAGGCCACGCACGCCGAGATCGCCGAGGGCATGGACATCACGGAGGAAGAGGTGGCCAAGACCATGTCCATCTCCCAGGTGCACCTCTCGCTCGACGCGCCCCTCACGCCGGGTGAGGACAACCGTCTGCTCGATTATCTTGCAGACACGGTGAGCCCGACCCCCGATGAACAGACCATCGAGAAGGCGCTCACCAAGGCGATCGAGGAGTCCCTCGACTCGCTCAAGGAGCGCGAGGCGAAGATCCTGCGCCTCTACTTCGGGCTCGACGAGCATGAGCCCATGACCCTCGAGGAGATCGGTGTGCTGCTCGGCATCACGCGGGAACGCGTGCGCCAGATCAAGGAGAAGGCGCTCTCGCGCCTGCGCCACGTGAGCCGCGCCCGTTCGCTCGAGAGTTTCCTCGGCTGATTCCGTTCAATCGTTCATGGCATCCAACTATTCGTTCGACGTGACCACCGGGGTCGACCTGCAGGAAGTCGACAACGCCATCAACCAGGCGCAGAAGGAGGTCGCGCAGCGATACGACTTCAAGGGCTCGCTCGCCGCCGTCGAGTTCAAGCGCGCCGATGCGCTGCTCGACCTCGTGGCCGACAGCGAGTTCCAGATGCAGCAGCTCTTCGATGTGGTGCAGAGCAAGCTCATCAAGCGCGGCATCCCGGTGAAGAATCTCGACATCGGCGAGATCAAGCAGGCCGGCGGCAACACGGTCAAGCGCGAGGTCAAGCTCAAGACCGCCCTCGACGCCGATACGGCCAAGAAGGTCGCGGCCTTCCTCAAGGCCGCGAAGCTCAAGAAGGTGCAGGCGTCCATCCAGGGCGAACAGGTGCGCGTCACCTCGCCCTCCAAGGACGACCTCCAGGAGGCCATCCAGCTCCTGCGCGGCGAGGACTTCGACGTCGAGTTGCAGTTCGGCAACTTCCGCTGAGCGGCCGCATGAAATTCTCGGTCCTCACCCTCGGCTGTGACAAGAACACGGTCGACTCGGAGCGCTATCGCGCCGATCTCGTCGCCCACGGCGGCGACCACGTCGATGACCCGGCCGACGCCGATGTCATCATCGTCAACACCTGCGGCTTCATCGACGCGGCCAAGAAGGAGTCGCTCGACACGATCCTCGAGGCCGCGCGCCTCAAGGACGATGGCGGCGTCCAGGCCGTCTTCGCCGTGGGGTGCATGGTGGAGCGGCACAAGGCGGAACTCGAGGAGGCGCTTCCCGAGGTGGACGCGTTTCTCGGCACCAGCGAGGCCGACCGCCTCGTGCCGGAGCTCGTCTCGCGTGGCCTGATCGGCGGCTCCCTCGTGGAGCATCCGGGGGTGCGCCTGTTCACCGGCGAGCAGCCCACCGTGCGTTACCTCAAGGTGAGCGAAGGGTGCGACCACGGGTGCGCCTTCTGCGCCATTCCGCTCATGCGCGGCAAGCACCGGTCGTTCGCGCTCGATGACGTGATCCGCGAGGCCCAGATGCTCGAGCTGCAGGGCGCGCGCGAACTCAACCTCGTGGCGCAGGACCTCGCGCACTACGGGCGCGACCGTCGCGATGGCAACGGACTGCCCGAGCTGCTCGAAGCGCTCGTGCGCGAGACCGGCGTGCCCTGGTATCGGCTGCTGTACCTGTACAGCGCCGGCATCACGCCGCGCCTGCTCGACGTGATCGCGAACAATCCGCGCATCGTGCGCTACCTCGACATGCCCATGCAACACGGGCACGACGCGGTGCTCGCGCGCATGCGCCGTCCCGAGCGCGCGCGCACGATCCGCGAGAAGGTCGCCGCCTATCGCAGCGCCGTGCCCGACCTCGCCATTCGCACCACGGTGATCGTGGGCTTCCCCGGCGAGACCGACGACGAGTTCCAGGCGCTCTTCGACCTGCTCGAGGAGCTGCGCCTCGATCGCCTCGGCGTGTTCACCTACTCCCCGCAGGAGGGCACGCGCGGCGCCGAGATGCACGACGACGTGCCCGAGTCGCTCAAGCGCGAGCGGCAGGAGCGGCTGTACGAGCTGCAGCGCGGCATCACCGCGTCGCAGTACGAGCGCTTCCTTGGCCGCGACGCGCGTGTGCTCGTGCAGCGCGTGGACGCCGAGGCGGGCTATGTCGAGGCGCGCGCGCCCTGGCAGGCCGACGACGTGGACGGCGTAGTGCACATCGAGACGGCGCCGGCGCACCTCGTGAACCTTCCGGCCGGCAGCTTCCTCGACGTGACCATCGACGACGTGGTCGACGACTTCGATTTCGCCGCGACCTTCCGCGCCGTGGCCGAGCGCCCCGAGGTCGCCGCACCGGCGGCCCGGTCGGGGCGTGTGCTGCCCGTGACCTTCCTCCCCACCTCCGTAGGCAGCTTCGGACGATGACGACCATGCAGACCCCCGTGACGACGCTCGACACCAGCAAGTCCGCCGCGATCATGGCGCGCTCGCGTGCCCGATTCCCGGGAGGCGTGAACTCGCCCGTGCGCGCCTTCGGTGGCGTGGGTGGCGAACCGTTCGTGGTGGCGCGCGGTGCGGGCTCGCGCATCTGGGACGTGGACGGCAACGAATACCTCGACTACGTGCTCTCGTGGGGACCGCTCGTGCTCGGCCACGCGCCGCCGGTCGTGCTCGAAGCGGTGCAGCGCGTCATGCAGAACGGCACGAGCTTTGGCATTCCCACCGGGCTCGAGCTCGAACTGGCCGACGCGATCGCCGAGCGCATGCCGCACCTCGAGATGATGCGCTTCGTCTCGAGCGGCACGGAGGCCGCCATGAGCGTGGCGCGGCTGGCCCGCGCCATCACGGGGCGCGACCATCTGCTCAAGTTCGAAGGGTGCTACCACGGGCACGCCGACAGCTTCCTGGTGAAGGCCGGATCGGGGGTGGCCACGCTGGGGCTGCCCAACTCGCCGGGGGTGCCGTCGGCGCTGGCGGAGCTCACGCTCACCTGCGCCTACAACGACCTCGAAGCCGTGGAGCGGATCGCCCGCTCGGTGCCGCTGGCCGCGATCCTGATCGAGCCGATCGTGGGCAACGGCGGCTACATCGAGCCGGAGCCCGGGTTCCTGGAGGGGCTGCGCCGTATCGCTGACGAAACGGGCGCCTTGCTCGTCTTCGATGAAGTCATGACCGGATTCCGCATCGCCTTTGGCGGAGCGCGCGAGCGCTTCGGTGTCACCCCCGACCTCACCGCGCTCGGCAAGGTCATCGGGGGCGGACTGCCCGTGGCCGTGTATGGCGGCAAGCGCGAGCACATGGAACGCGTCGCGCCCACCGGTCCGGTGTATCAGGCGGGCACGCTCTCCGGCAACCCGCTGGCCATGGCGGGTGGCCTCGCCACGCTCGCCGCGCTCACGCGCGACGTGCACGACGGCATCACGGCGCGCACCGCGCGCCTCGTGGCCGGCCTGCGTGACATCGCCGCGCAGCGTGGCGTGCCGTTCAGCGCCAGCCACAGTGGGTCCATGTGGGGCTTCTTCTTCCGCGAGACACCCGTTCGCAACTTCGAGGAGGCCAAGGCGTCGGACACGGCACTGTTCAAGCGCTTCTTCCACGCGGCGCGCGAGCGCGGCGTGTACCTCGCGCCGTCGGCGTTCGAGGCGGCCTTCATGTCGGCGGCGCACAGCGACGCCGACATCGACCTCACGTTGTCGCGGCTCGACGACGCGCTCGGTGCCGCGCTCGCGGGCGCGTTCTCGGCGCACGCACAGGGGTGACTCCATGACGGGCACCGTCGTGCGCGCCTCAGTTGCGCGAGGCGGTGCCTTGGGCGTGGCGTTGATGGTGGGCGTGGTGCTGGCCTGCGCGCCGCGCCGCCCGTCGCCCGTGTCCGCGGAGCCGCCCGCCGTGGCCCTCGTCACCGACACGGCGGCCGCCACGCTCGATGCGGGCGACCGCATTGCCTGGATCGCGCTCGCGGCGCGTGCCGAGACCGTGCCCGTGACCGGCAGCGGCGCCTTCCAGGTGCTCGAGGCGGGAGGACGGCAGCTGCTCGCCCGCGGCACGGGCGGCGAGGCGTGGCGCATCGAGCGCCGCGGCCGCACGCTGCGAGTGGCCGGCGATCGCGGCGACGCCACACCCTGGCGCGCCGGTCCGTTCGTGGTGCGGTCAGGCAGCGCACGGCACCTCGTGGCGCACGATGGCAAGGGCTATCGCGGCGAACTCTGGATCTCCGCCACCGACTCCGGGCTGCTCGTGGTGAACCGCGTGCCGGTGGAGGACTACCTGCGCGGCGTCGTGCCCCTGGAGCTGGGCACGCGTGCGCCCGGCGACGCCGCGGCGCTCGAGGCACAGGCCATCGCGGCGCGCAGCTACACGTACGTGCGGGTGCCGGCCGACGAGCGCGTGCCTGTTGGCGGCTACCAGATGACCGCCACCGTGCAGCACCAGGTGTATGGCGGGGTGGCGGTGGAGCACCCGGTGGTGGACGCGGCGATCGCGGCCACGAGCGGCCTCGTGCTGCGCTTCCAGGGGCGCGTAGTGGACGGTCCCTATTCGTCGAGCTGCGGCGGGCGGACGGCGCGACCGAGCGAGGCGTGGGTGGGCGGACACGACCACGAGTACCTGCACAGCGTGAGCGACATCGATCCGCGCACGGGGCGCGCCTTCTGCGACCTCTCGCCGCGGCACGCGTGGCAGGCGTCCTTCGACGAGCCGTTGCTGCGGCAGGCGGTGGTGCGCCACCTCGGCGCGCGCGGCGCGCGCGGGACCACGGCCCCCACGGTCCAGGGGATCGCGGTGGGGCGCCGCTCGCCGAGCGGGCGGGTGGCCACGCTCGTGGTGCGCACCGATCGTGGCAGCGTCACGCTCACCGGCCACGAAATCCGCGACGCCCTGCGCGATGCGCGTGGCGCGATCCTGCTCAGTACGTATTTTGAGGTGGACCGCGAAGCGCGCACGGGAGACCGGGTCACCGGCCTCTCGCTGCGCGGTGCCGGCAACGGGCACGGGGTGGGGATGTGCCAGTGGGGAGCGATCGGCCGGGCACGGGCAGGACAGGACGTGCGGTCGATCCTCGGCCACTACTACCCGGGCACTGTCGTCGGCTTCGCGGATTGACCGGTCGGCGGCTGCCGATCGACGCGTGACGAGACTCCCGGAGGCTTCATGAAGGATGGCGTGCGTATCGCCGTCGTTGGAACCGGCGCGATCGCCCAGATCACGCACATCCCCGTCCTCGCGAAGATGCGTGGCGCGCGCCTGGTGGCGCTGTGTGACAACGACGGCCCGAAAGCGCGAGCCCTGGCCGACCGTTTCGAGGTGCCCGACGTGTTCACCGACCTCGAGGAAATGCTCGAGCTCGACGCGCTCGACGCGGTGGTCGTGGCGACGCCCAATCACCTGCACGAGCCGCACGTGCTCAGCGCGCTGCGGCGCAAGTTGCACGTGCTCTCCGAGCGGCCGCTTGCGCTGTCGGCGCGCGGCGTGGAGCGCGCGCTCGCGGCGGCGCAGAAGCATGACCTCGTGCTGCAGGTGGCGCACAACCATCGCTTCCGCTCCGACGTGCAGGCGCTGTCGCAGTTCCTGCGCAACGGCGAGCTCGGGGCGCTCACCTCGGTGCGCGCGGGCGCGCTGCTGGTCGATCGCCCTGGCGACGGCTGGCGCGGGCGCAAGTCTGAGGCCGGTGGCGGCGTGTTCCTCGATCAGGGGTTCCCGCTGCTCGACCTCGCGCTCTGGCTGGCCGACTTCCCCGATCCGGTGCGCGTGAGCGCCCAGTCACGCAAGGGCAAGGGGGCCAACGCCACCGAGGTCGCCATGCAGCTCTTCATCGAGTGCGCGGGGGGCATCTCGTTCATCCTCGACGTGTCGTGGGCGTACGTGGGCGACGAGGACCGCTGGTGGTTCGAGGTGCACGGCACCAAGGGGTCCGGTCGCCTGTCGCCGCTGCGCGTGGTGAAGGAGATCAACGGCCGGCACGTGAACGTGTCGCCCTCGGGCGCCGCGGCGCGCGAAAGCCCGTTCCTGCAGAGCTATCGCGCCGAGCTCGCGCACTTCGTGGCCATGGTGCGGGGCGAGGTGCCCAACAAGCTGCCGCTCGAGCAGGTGAAGGTGCACAAGCTGCTCGAGGCGGCGTACAAGGCGGCCGAGGACGGTCGCGAGGTGCGCTTCTGATCGGACGCCTCCGGGCGGGCGCGGTGGCGTTCGCGTCCGCGTGCGTCGCCGCGCGTGTGTCCGCCGTGACGCTCGCGATCGCGCTGTGCGTGGCGGCGCCGCGTCCGCTTGGCGCGCAGCCGCCGCCTCCCGGAGTGGATGCGGCGCTCGATGCGGCGCGCGCGGTGCGCGGCGCGTCGCTCGAGGTGAGCGTGCTCACGTTCGCCAACGGCGAGGTGCTGTGGGAGCGCTTCGGGCACAACGCGCTCGTGGTCAGCGACACGGTGCAGGGGCGCAGCATCGCCTACAACTGGGGGGTGTTCGACTTCGAGTCCCCCGATTTCCTCGTCCGCTTCCTCACGGGCGACACGCGCTACTGGCTGGCCGCGTACCCCACCGGCGCCATGTTCGATGCGTACGTGGCGGAAGATCGATCGGCGCGCCTGCAGGTGCTCGCGCTCACCGACGTGCAGAAGGCGGCGCTGGCCGAGTTCGTGGAGTGGCAGTCGCTCGAGGAGAACCGCTACTACCGCTACGACTACTACCTCGACAACTGCTCCACGCGTGTGCGCGACGCGATCGATCGCGCGCTCGGCGGGGTGCTCGCGTCGTCGCTCTCCAACGTGCCCATGGCGCCCCGCACGTGGCGCGAGGAGACGGCGCGCGTCACCGACGGTGACTGGCCGCCGTACGCCGGCATTCACGTGGCGCTCGGCCGCAACGCCGACCGCGCGCTCACGCGCTGGCACGAGGCGTTCCTGCCCGGACTGCTCGCCGATCACCTCGCCACCGTGCAAGTCGGCGACGGGGCCGGCGGCGTGCGCCCGCTCGTGGCGCGCGACACGGTGCTTTTCACGGCGACCCGCGCGCCGCTCCCCGATCGTGCGCCCTCGCGCCTCGGGGCCGCGATCGCGCTTGGCGCAGCGTTGGCCACGCTCATCGTACTGCTCGGCCAGCGGAGCGGCGCGCCGGGCATCGCGCGTGGTGCGCTGCGCACCCTGGCCTTCGCGTGGTACCTCGTGGCCGGGCTGCTCGGCACGGCGCTGCTGCTCGCGGGCACGGTCACGAAGCATGCCGCCTACATGGGGACCAACGCCACGTTGGCGCAGGTACACCCCGTGCTGCTGGTCGGCGCGGTGTGTGCGCTGTTCGCCGGTCGCAGCGCGCGTCTCGCGCGCGGACTCGGCCGCGTGGCGATGATCTCGGCGGTGCTGTCCGTGGCCGGGCTGGTGATCGGTGCGGCGTTCATGGGCCAGCGGTCGTGGGTCGTGGTGGCCGTGACCGTGCCGGTGCATCTCGCGCTCGCGATGGCGCTGCGCCACGTCGCGTCACCCGCATCGCCTCCAGCCGTGGAGCGGCGCGCCGAGGCGCGCGCCGCATGACGAGCGTGGGGGTGGACGTGGGCGGCACGTTCACCGACATCGCGGCCGTGCACGACGATGGCACGGTACGCATCGCCAAGGTGCTCACCACGCCGCACGATCGATCGGTCGGCGTGCTGCAGTCGCTCGAGGCTGCGCAGGTGGACGCCGCGTCGATCGCGCGCTTCGTGCACGGCACCACGGTGGTCACCAACCTGCTGCTCGAGCGGGCGGGCACGCGCGTGGTGCTGCTCGCCACTGCCGGTTTCACCGACCTGCTCTGGCTGCGGCGGCAGGAGCGGGCCTCGCTGTACGACCTCACGCGCCATCACCCGGCGCCGCTCGTGTCCGTCGGCGATGTGATCGCCGTGCGCGAGCGCGTGGCGCCCCGTTGGCGCGACGGCGAGCAGGCGCTCGCGGCGCCCGATGGCCTCGAGGTGCTGCAGCCGCTCGACGATGCCGAAGTCGCGCGCGTGGTCGAGGCCGCGCGTGCGAGCGGCGCGAACGCGTTCGCGATCGTGCTGCTGCACGGGTATGCGTTCGAGGCGCACGAGCAGCGACTCGCGGCCGCGCTGCAGGCCGCACTGCCCGATGCCACCATTGCCACGTCGCATGAGGTGCTTCCGGAAATTCGCGAGTACGAACGCACCGCCACCACGGTGGCCGAGGCGTACGCGCGGCCGGCGGTGAAGCGGTACATGCGCTCGCTGTCGGACGCGCTGGCGGCGCGCGGCGCGCCTGCGCCACGCGTGATGACATCCGCCGGTGGCACGCTCCCGGTGGCGGAGGCCGAGCGTCACGCGGCATCTCTCGCGCTCTCGGGTCCGGCGGGTGGCGTCACGGCCGCGGCCGCACTCTGTCGCGCCCTCGGCATTCCCGATGCGCTCACCATCGACATCGGTGGCACCTCGGCCGATGCGGGACTGGTGGTGGGTGGCGAGCCGCTCATCGAGCGTGGCGGCGAAGTCGATGGCGTCCCGATCGCGTTGCCGCGCGTGCTGGTGGAGACCGTCGCGGCGGGAGGCGGCAGCCTCGGACGTGTCGACTCGGGGGGCGCACTGCACGCGGGGCCCGAGAGCGCCGGCGCGGAGCCCGGGCCGGCCTGCTATGGGCGCGGCGGGAATCGGGCCACCGTCACCGACGCGCACGTGGCGCTCGGGCACATCGAGGCCGGCACGTGGGGCGGGTCGGTACACATCGACGCGTCGCTCGCCGAGGCGACCATCGGCACGCTCGCGCAGCAGCTCGGCCGCAGCGTGCAGGACACGGCGCGCGCACTCATCGCCACGGCCGATGCGAACATGGCGCGTGCCCTGCGCCGCATCAGCGTGGAACGTGGCCGTGACCCGCGTGACCTGGTCCTCGTGGCGTTCGGAGGCGGTGGCCCGCTGCACGCCTGCGGACTCGCCGACCTGCTCGGCATGCGGCGCATCTACGTGCCGCCGTTCGCCGGTGTGCTGAGCGCGCTCGGGCTGGCGCTGGCTCCCGATCGGCGCGAGGCGATGGCGAGTGTCATGCTGCGCAGCGACCTCGTCGACGACGACGCACTCGCGCGGCGGCGCGCCGAACTCCTGCACGCGCTCGTGACGCCGCACGAGGATGCCGTCGATCGCGCGTGGGTGCGCACCCGATATCTCGGACAGGGACACGAACTCGACGTGCCGTTCGAGCGTGACGACGATGTGCACGCGCTCGTGGAACGCTTCGCGGCGCTGCATCACGACCTGTTCGGCTACGCGCTCGATCGCGCGGTGGAGTTCGTGAGCCTGCGCGTGGTGAGCGAAGGGGCGTGGTGGCCACTGCGCACGGCTCGCCGCCCGCGCGCGCAGGCGATGGTGTTCAGCGGCACCGACGACGGCGATGCGTTCGATGTGCGATTGCGTGGCCCGTGCACCGTGCGCCTGCCCGATGCTACGCTGCGTGTCGCGGACGGGTGGCAGGCGCGCGCGCTCGAGTCCGGTGGCTGGTGGCTGGAGCGCGAGGTGGCGGCATGAGTTCGGCTTCGAAGGGGTCCTCGGCGCCGCGCATCGTCGGCGGTGCGGTGCCGGCGCGTTTCCCGGAGCAGGGTGAGGTCCGCGTGCTGTGCGTGGGCGAGGCGCCCGGACCGCGTGGGGCGGACAAGAGCGGCGTGCCGTTCTTCGGCGACCGCGCGGGCGCGCCGCTGTATCGCGCGCTCGAGGCGGCCGGAGCGTGTGTGCTGCCGACGGGCACGTGGGCGCTGCCGTGGGATGGTGCCGTCTTCGCGCGCGAGGGGCTGACGCCGACGCTGCGCGGCGTGGCCCTCGGCAACGCGTACGATCGCTGCCCCACGGATGATGGCAGGCGGTTTCGTGCGCCGTCGCGCGCCGAACTGGAGTCGCCGGACAACGTCGCGCGTCTGTCCGCCGACTTCGATCGCGCGCAGGCGCGTGGCTTGCGGGTGATCGTGGCGCTGGGGCGTGTGGCGTCGCGGGTGTGCGCGTCGGTGCTCGACGCGTCGGTGCTT
The DNA here is from genome assembly GCA_011390885.1 of Gemmatimonas sp. Classification (GTDB taxonomy): domain Bacteria; phylum Gemmatimonadota; class Gemmatimonadetes; order Gemmatimonadales; family Gemmatimonadaceae; genus JAABRT01. Next base: position 17,597 of record JAABRO010000004.1, read on the forward strand.
CACGAATCTCCCGGCGCCACGCCGGCGCGATGGCCTGGCGTGGAACTCGTCACCGTGCCGCACCCGAGCGCGCAGGGGCTGCTCTCCGCCGCTCCCGATCGCGGGCGCGGCGCGCGGCTGGCCGATCTGGCGCAGGTGTGGGAGCACGAGCTCGCGCAGATCCTGCGTCGCGCACTGGAGGGCGCATGACCTCATCATCACCGGCGCCGCGCGTCACCCCCGACGACGCCTTCGATCCGCTCGCGCTCACCGTGTTCGGCCAGGCGGTCACGATGATTGCCGAGGAAATGGGCACGCGCCTCGAACGTGCCGCCGTGTCGCCCAACATCCGCGAGCGGCGCGATGCGTCGTGCGCCGTGTTCGACGCCGAGGGGCGCATGGTGGCGCAGGCGGCGCACATTCCCGTGCACCTTGGCGCCATGCCGGAGAGCGTGGCGGTGGTGCGGGCGCGTGCCGCCGAGCCGGGTGACCTCTTCCTGCTCAACGATCCCGCGCACGGCGGCTCGCACCTGCCGGACCTCACCATGGTGGAGGTGATCGCGCATCCGCACGACGCAACCCGTGTGATCGGGTACGTGGCGGTGCGCGCGCATCACGCCGATGTGGGCGGCATGAGCCCGGGGAGCATGCCGTTCGCTGCCACGGAGCTCGTGCAGGAGGGGCTCATCATTCCGCCGGTGCGGCTCGAGCGCGGCGGTGTCACGCAGTCCGATGTGCTCGACCTCGTGCTCGCCAACGTGCGCACTCCTGCGGAGCGACTGGGTGACCTGCGCGCGCAGCGCGCCGCCTGCGCGGCGGGGCGGCAGGGATGGCAGGAGCTGTTCACGCGGCACGGCGATGCGTGGTGCGCGTCGGCGATCGACGCGCTCTTCGACTACACCGAGCGCCGCGCGCGCGCACACCTGCACGCGCTCGACGGCGTGACGGGCCACTGCGCCGACCAGCTCGAAGGCGACGGCGTGACGAACGCGCCGATCGCCGTGGTGGCCGGTGTGCGCGTGCACGAGGGCGCGCTGCTCGTGGACCTCACCGGCTCGAGCGGTGCGGTGGCCGGCAACGTGAACGCGCCGGCTGCCGTCGCGCGCGCGGCGGCGCTGTTCGCGGTGCGCGTGCTGCTCGACCGCGACGACGTGCCGGTCAACGAGGGCCTCGCCCGCGTGGTGCACGTGCACGTGCCCGACGACTGCGTCGCGAACGCGCGACGTCCGAGCGCCGTGGCCGCCGGCAACGTGGAACTGTCACAGCGGCTCACGGACGTGATCCTCCAGGCGCTCGGCGAGGGACTCGCCGCCGCTGGTCGCACGGCCGTCGCGCTCCCCGCGCAGGGGCAGGGCACGATGAACAACGTGACCATCGGTGCGCCGGGGTGGACGTTCTACGAAACGCTCGGTGGTGGCCAGGGCGCGAGCGGCCGAGCCGATGGCCCGTCGGCCGTGCACGTGGGCATGAGCAACACGCGCAACACGCCCGTGGAGAGCCTCGAGTGGGCGTTCCCGATGCGTGTCGTGGAGTACGCGGTGCGTCATGGCAGCGGTGGTCCGGGCGCCTTCACCGGAGGTGATGGCATCGTCCGGCGTTACCAGCCGTTGGTGCCGGTCGTGCTCACGCTGCTCACCGAACGTCGCGCCGTCGCACCGCGTGGCGCCTTCGGGGGTGAGTCGGGGCAGCCGGGGCGCAACCGGCATGGGGAGCAGGCGCTCCCCGCCAAGGGACGCTGGCACGTGCCGCCGCTGGACATCGTGAACATCGAGACGCCCGGTGGTGGCGGGTATGGTGTGCCGTTTACGGATACGCCGCGCACCGGCACCGTGTCGGAGCGTGACGCGTGAGGGCGGCTCAGTGGTCGTCGCGAGCGCGCCACGCGTCGTCGTCGCGCAGGCTGGCGCGCCAGGGCTCGGTCTCCTCGGGTGCGTCGTCGGCCTCGGCAACCGTGCCATCGGCCGGCCCGTGTCGTGCGTCCCACGCCGCGGCCGAACGTGCGACAACGTCGTCGAGCGAGTCCTGCGGCGCCGTGCGGGCGCGCCATCGTGTGAGTGCACGCCACGCCAGCAGCGTGAAGACGGCGAGGCCGAGCATCGGCAGCGGATGCCGGATGCCCGGAAGGGTGACGAGCAGGGCGACGAGCAGCAGCAGGCCGAAGAACGGCGCGCGCGTGCGAAAGAAGCGAAGCATGTCCGCGCGGAATGTACTGCCATGCTGATCCTCACGGGACTCATCCTGCTCGGGCTCACGCTGCTGGTGGTGGGCGCGGAGTGGTTCGTGCGTGGCGCGGCGTCGCTGGCCAGGGCGTTCGGGGTGCCGCCCATCGTCATCGGCCTCACGGTCGTGGCGTACGGCACGTCCATGCCCGAGCTCGTGGTCAGCGCCGTGGCCGCGCTCGAGGGGAGCAGTGCGATCGCGCTTGGCAACGTGGTGGGGTCGAACATTGCCAACATCGGTCTCATTCTCGGCATCACCGCGCTCGTGTCGCCGCCGCTGGTGGATGGCTCGCTTCTGCGCTTCGAACTGCCCGTGCTCGCGGCAAGCGCCCTGCTCCTGCCACTCATGTTGTACGACGGGGCGATCGGGCGGTTCGACGCCGCGCTGCTGCTGCTGGGTGCGGCCGCCTTCACCGTGTTCACCGTGCGCTCCACGCGCGAGGCGGTGGGTGACCAGGGGGTGCAGCCGGACGGTGAGGCGGCCGCGCCGCCACGACGTCTCGCCGTCGCGATCGCGCTGACCGTGGTCGGACTGGGGCTGCTCTTCGTGGGCGGACGTGTCTTCGTGAACGCCGCGACCGAGATCGCCACGCGCTTCGGCATCAGCGAGCGGGTGATCGGCCTCACCATCGTGGCCGTCGGCACCTCGCTGCCGGAGCTCGCGGCGTCGCTGGTCGCGGCCTATCGCGGCTTCTCGTCGATCGCGATCGGCAACGTGCTCGGCTCGAACATCTTCAACATCGTCTTCGTGCTCGGTGGCGCGGGACTGATCTCGCCGGTTGCCGGCGACCTGCGCGCGCTGCGCTTCGATCTCTTCCTGCTGTTCGCCTTCACCGGTGTGGCGATCGTCGCCATGCGCGGTCCGCGCCGCATCTCGCGTACCGAGGGCGCGCTCATGCTCGCCGGCTATGCGACCGCGATGTATGTATTGTCCGCGGGGGCGCGCTGAACGTCGTCCCCGGCACCGAACGGCCGACGCGACGGCGCGCCGGATGGGGAACTCGTAACCCGTTGTCGGGGTATGAGTTGAAGGTTCTCTCCCAACACTGACAGGAGCGCGTGCCATATATGCAGATCGACATCGGAATCGCTGAAGGTGATCGCAAGGTCATCGCCGACGGACTTTCGCGCCTGCTCGCCGACAGCTACACGCTGTACCTCAAGACGCACTTCTTTCACTGGAACGTGACGGGTCCCATGTTCCAGACGCTGCACGCCATGTTCGAGGTGCAGTACGACGAACTCGCCATCGCCGTGGACGTCATCGCCGAGCGCATTCGCGCGCTCGACCACTATGCGCCCGGCACGTACACCGATTTCCAGAAGCTGAGCGCGATTCCGGAAACCACCGGTGTGCCGAAGGCCGAGGAGATGATCCGCGAACTGGTGCAGGGGCAGGAAACGGTCGTGCGCACGGCGCGCTCGCTGTTCCCCGCCGTCGAGGCCGCGCACGACGAGGCGACGGCCGACCTGCTCACGCAGCGCATCCAGCTGCACGAGAAGACGGCGTGGATGCTGCGCAGCCTGCTCGAGCGCTGACCCCGGGGGGCGGCGGGGTGCGCTATCGCGTGCCCGCCGCTCGGCACACCGCCGAACTCACGATCGAGCGCAGCCGGTTCCTGTGCACCATCGAGCGCGCCGCCTCTCCGGAGGCGGCGCAGTCGTTCGTGCGTGAGCTGCAGCGAGCGTACACGGGCGCCACGCACAACTGCTGGGCCTTCGTGGCTGGCCCGCCGGGTTCCACGAGTCACATCGGCTTGAGCGACGACGGCGAGCCGCATGGCACCGCGGGCCGACCCATGCTCACCGTGCTGCTGCACGCTGACGTGGGCGAGATCGCCGCGGTCGTCACGCGCTGGTACGGTGGCGTCAAGCTCGGCACCGGCGGGCTGGCGCGTGCCTACGGCGGCGCGGTGCAGCAGGCGCTAGCCACGCTCCCTACCGCGTTGCGCGTGGATCGCGTCACGCTGGAGTTCGCGGTGGAGTACGCCGTCGTCACGCCGGTGCGGCAGCTGCTCGAGGAGCTCGAGGCCGAGGTGCAGCGCGAGGCGTACGCGGAGGCCGTCACGTATTGCGTGGCCGTGGCGCGCGATCGCGTGGACGAACTGCGGCGCGTGCTCGCCGATCTCACGCGCGGGCGCGCGGAGGTGCGTGCGGGGACGGCAGAAGGGCAGGGCTGACCCGCGACGCGTTCAGGCGCGACCGTCGCGCGCTCACACGGTGAGCGTGAGTCCTTCCCAGGCGGCGATCACGCGCAGCGAACTCCCCGACAGCGCCACCAGCTCGCGGCACTCCTGTACGATGGTGTCCATCGCGTCGTCGGTGCGGTCGGGGTGATGGTGGAAGAGCACCAGCAGCCCCGCGACGCACTCGATCGCGAAGCGCGTGGCCTCGAGCGCTGACGAGTGGCCCCATCCGCGGTGGGACGCCAGCTCCGCGTCCACGTACATCGCGTCGTGCACGAGCACCGGCACGCCATGCAGCGCGAGGGTGAGCCCACGGCGCCAGGCGATCACGTCGGCGTCGCTGCTGGCGTAGTCGAGCTCGTTGTCCGGAGCGTAGGCCACGCCGGCCCCGCGCGCGTCGTCCACGCGAAAGATCGCGGCGCCGCCAGGATGCCGTGCCGGAAAGCGGTGCACGGTGCACCCGTCGCCCACGTCCACCGGGGCGCCATGCTCGAACCCGTTCACTCGCACCTGGTCGAGCACGGCGGGGAGGGGCGGAAAGAGCGGTGGGGCGAGCAGGAGTTCGAGCAGGGCACGCGTGGTCAGCGCGTCCGCGTTGCCGCAGCTCACGCGCACGATGCGATCGCGCTCGAAGAGCGGCGCGAAGTGCGGCAGCCCGATCACGTGATCGCTGTGGCGGTGCGTAAGGAAGAGGTCGACCGGCGCGCCGGCCTCGAGCTGCTTGCCCAGCCCGCGGAGGCCGGTGCCGGCATCGAGCACGACGAGCGTGTCATCGTGCGTGCGCACCTCCACGCACGACGTATTGCCACCGTAGCGCACGGTATGCTGCCCGGGGCTGGGCACCGTGCCACGCGCGCCCCAGCACCGGATGCGAAAGCGCGCGCCGCGCGGCGCGGGGCCTCCGCGTGAAGAAACGACCGTCATGGCCTCGCGAGGCGTCAGAGTTGCGGGCGGGCGCGTGCCTCGAGCGCGGCGCGGTCCACGATGGAGACCTTGCGGCGCACCACCGAGATCCACCCCTTCTCCTGGAACTCCGACATTGCGCGCGAGACGGTCTCGCGGCTGGCGCCCACCATGTGCGCCATGACCTGGTGCGTGAGGGGCTTGACCAGCGTGGCGGGCTGTCCGGGCGTCGCATTCTCCACCAGCACGCGCGCCACGCGCCCGGGCACGTCGAGCAGCACGAGCGATCCGATGGTGCCGTCTGCCTGGCGAAGTCGGCGCGAGAGCTCCATGAGCAGCGCCCACGCCACCTGCGGCTGCGCCTCCACCTGCCGCCGGAAGTCGGCGCGGCGCAGTACGAGCAGGCCGGCCGTGGCGGTGGCGATCACGTGCGCCGAGCGGGGCCGCCCGTCGATGAGCGACAGTTCGCCGAAGTGGGCCCCCACGCCGAGCACGCCGAGAATCACTTCGCGGCCGTCCTCGGCCACCAGCACCACCTTCACCTCGCCGGAGCGCACGATGTACAGCGCGTCGCCCGGGTCGCCCTCGCTCACGATCACGGTGCCCTTGCCGTACTTGTGCTCGCGGGTGATGTCAGCGAACGAGCGCAGCGCAGCGCGGTCGAGCTCGCGGAACAGCGGCACGGTGCCGAGGAAGTCGGCGATGCGATCGAGGGAGACGCTCATGGAGGGAGCGGAGAAGCGGAGCGGTTGGTGACCCGACAAGGCGCCGTGGGGCATGGGCGATCTCCTGACGATGCCGACTGGGCAGCGTCTCGGCAATACGTGAGCGGGCACCGGCCCGCTGCGGAGGCGCGCCGACCGGGCGTCGTGGAACGCGACTCGTGCCGCCACTAGGTTTCGCTTGTGGCGGCACGTTGCTTGCCACCACGAACCGTACCCCGGAGCGTGTTCGCGGTGCCGTGACCTGGATCACACGGCCAGCGGTCGCGCTTGCCCTCATCGTCACTCCCGTGCACCTGTCGGCCCTTCGAGACCGGCTCGACGACGCGCTCGCGCGCGCCGCCGAAGTCGAAAGCCAGCTGGCGGATCCGTCCGTCACCACGCAGCCCAGTCGCTTCGCCGAACTCGGCCGTGAACACCGCCGCCTGTCCGCGGTGGTCGAGCATGCGCAGCGCCTCGACAAGGTGGCGCTCGAACTCGCCGGCGCGCGCGAGATGGCCGACGGCGACGATCCCGACTTCGCCGCGGAGGCGCGCGCCGAGGTGGAGCGGCTGGAGCAGGAGCAGGCCGCCCTCGAGAAGGCGCTGCTGCCGCTGCTCATCCCGCGCGATCCGCTCGACGACCGCCCCGCCATCGTGGAAATCCGAGCCGGCACCGGCGGCGACGAGGCCGGCCTGTTCGCGGGCGACCTCTTTCGCATGTACCAGCGCTTCATCGAGCGGCGCGGCTGGCGCATCGAGCCCATGAGCTGGAGCGACGGCACGCTCGGCGGTGTCAAGGAAGCGGTGTTCAAGGTGCAGGGGGACGGCGCGTTCGGCGTCCTGCGCTGGGAGTCGGGGGTGCATCGTGTGCAGCGTGTGCCGGCCACCGAAGCGCAGGGGCGCATTCACACGTCGGCGGCCACGGTGGCCGTGCTGCCCGAGGCCGAGGAGGTGGACGTGCGCATCGAGGACAAGGACCTGCGCATCGACGTGTTTCGCTCGTCGGGGCCCGGCGGACAGAGCGTGAACACGACCGACTCCGCCGTACGCATCACGCACATTCCCACGGGCATCGTGGTGAGCCAGCAGGACCAGAAGTCGCAGCTGCAGAACAAGGCCAAGGCCATGGACGTGTTGCGTGCGCGCCTGCTCGACCTGCGGTTGTCGGAGCAGGAAGCCGAGCGGTCGCGCATGCGCAAGTCGCAGGTGAGCACGGGCGATCGGTCGGCGAAGATCCGCACGTACAACTTTCCGCAGGGGCGCGTGACCGATCACCGCATCGGGCTCACGTCGTACGACATCGATCGCGTCATGGACGGCGACCTGTCCGCGTTCATCGACGCGCTCGCGCTCGCCGACGCCGAGGAGCGGCTGCGCGCGTGAGTTCGGGGCGTATGGCGACGGTGCGCGTCGCGTGACGGTCGAGTCGCTGGCCGCGCTGCGTGACCGGATCGCTGCCGGGTTGCGGGCGTTGCCCGCCGCCGTCGCGCCGGAACACGCGCGACGCGAGGCTGGGCTGCTGCTCGCCGCACTCACCGGCCGATCGCTGGCCGAGCTGCGCGTGCCGATGCACGACGGGGAAGTCGCACCGGACGCGCTCGTCGCGCGAGTGGACGCCGTGCTCTCGCGGCTCGCGCAGGGCATGCCGATGGCGTACGCGACGGGCGTCGCCGCCTTCCGGCACCTCGAGCTGCAGGTGGATCCGCGCGTGCTGATTCCGCGCCCCGAGACGGAGATGGTGGTGGAGCACGCGCTGCGTGTCTGTGCCGATCGACCGGGCGGCGTGGCCGTGGACATCGGCACGGGCAGCGGCGCGATCGCGCTCGCGATTGCGCAGGAAGGGCGCTTCGATCGCGTGATCGCGACGGACGTGAGCGCGGATGCGCTCGACGTCGCCCGGCTGAATGCGTCGCGTGTGTCGGGCACGCTGCGCTGCCCGGTGGAGTTCCGGCTCGGCGCCGACCTCGCGCCGCTCGGAGGAGAGCGCGTGCGGCTGATCGTGAGCAACCCGCCGTACATCGCGCACCACGAAGCGGCGGCGCTGCCCGCCGCGGTGCGCGACTGGGAGCCGCCGACGGCGCTGTTCGCGTCGGACGAGGGGATGGCGCGCTACGCCGCGATCGTGGCCGGTGCGCCGTCGGTCCTGGAGGATGGCGGTTGGCTGGTGTTCGAGTGCGACGCGCGCAGGGCGGATCGGGTGGCGGCGCTGTTCGCGAGCGACGCCGGCTGGCGCGACGTGCGCGTGGAGCGTGACCTGACGGGGCGGGATCGCGTGTGCGTTGCCAGGGTTGAGCACCGCCCCGGAACGAGCCGTTCCGTCAGCGATTGAACGTGCGCCGCTTGAGTTCGCCGACGATCGGCTTGAACACACCCTTCTTGTTTTCGTTGCGATAGCGTCCGGACAGTCCCTGATATTTCGGGTTGTGCACGAAATCGGATGCGTTGAAGCCGATGTCCGCGCCGCCCGCCTCCTTGAGCGACACGTGGCTGCAGCACAGCCAATGGAAGTTCAGGTCCTCCGGCAGCGGGCCTTCCTCGGTCAACAGGTCGAACAACTCCGACAGATTGATCTGATCGTCCTCGTTCGGCGCGGCGAGGATCTCCGCGTCGTTGCCCCACACCGATCGGTTCAGTCGCTTCTTCGCATTCTTCGTCCAATCCGCGGGTTGACCGTAGAGCGTCATGTTCGGCACCGTCATGAACGCGCCGTGGCTCCGTTCCGCGTGTGTCCACTTCCCGCGGAGGATCTTCTCCTCCATGTCGGTCATGAGCAGCTTGGCGAAATGGGTGTAGAAATGCACCGCGCAACGCGCTGGCACCTTGGTGAAGCCGTCGCTGGGAGTCCAGCCGCCGTGCCCGCTCAAGAAGATGTGCATCGCGCTCCGCCTGCAGTTTGGGTTGGTGGACGACGTGCGTCTCGGGCGCTGTGCCAGCGCCTGGGCGCCGGGTCAAGCGCGGGGAGATCGTAACGCTCATCAGCGCAGGCGGCAACCAGGGCGCGTGAACCGTGACGCGGGCGTCGCCGGTCTGCGCCTGTCGCCGGGACGTCGGGAGACCGCGTCGCGCGCGTCGGGCGTCTTCCCGCACGTGGCACCCGTGATGCGGCCCGAGGATGATGTCGGCGGCGCTACCGAAAGAAGATGCTGATCCCCGACGTGACGCCGTACGTGTCCGCCAGGTTGTCGCCCGTGCGATAGGTCAGCGCGTGGCGGAACGAGACGCGCCCCTGCAGCGTGTGCTTGACGCCGAGGTCGATTCCGTAGTTCGTGGTGGTGCTCGAGCTGGACGCGCCGAAGAGATTCGAGTCCGACGAGAAGCTGACCCGATTCACGATCACACCGGGTGCCACGAACAGTCCGCTCCGCCCCCGCGCGTCGCCGAGATGCAGCGGCACGAACAGCGCGGCGCCAACGTTCGTCGTCGTGGTCGACGGTGCGCTTCGGGAGCCGTCGGTCGTGGAGCGCCGGAACCCCAGCAGTCGCGACTCGAGCGCGACATGGTCGTTGAGGTAGAGCGCGAGCGCCGCGGCGCCCGGGAAGCGCACATCGATGGCAGATCGTCCCGTGGTGCGCTCATACGACAGCACGTCGATGCGCACCTCGACCTGGCCTGATTGTGCCTCGACGCGTGCGGGCAAGGTGGCGAGCAGTGCAAACGCAAGCGGCGCGAAACGAACGAACAATGTCATCGATGACTCCCGGGCGACGAGAGGATGGCTCGCACGGCTGGCGATGGGGTGGCGAGCATCGGTGCGGCGATGCTACCCTATCTGGGCCCGCAGGGTTTCCTCGACGCGCTGGAGTGACACCATGCCACCTGCGCCGCACCGCTTCGTTTCCGTACGGCTGCATGCACCTGCACAGGGGTCGCGCGTACGCGGTTCGCGCACGCGATGCGTGATCGTCGCTGCGATCTGCTGTGCCGCTTCGCTCTCCGGGTGCGCCAGTGAGACCGGCGAGTCGAGCCGCGAGGCCCTCGTGGTTCGCGACAGCGTCCTCGCGGGCGACAGCGTGCCGGTGCGCGTGATCGAGTCCACCGCAGCGGTGGCGGACGAACGCGCTGCGCCGTTCGTGGTCGATGTCGCGCCTGATCTCGTGATCGGGACCGATGCCGGCGAGCCTGCCTACGAGTTGCATCGCGTGTTCGACGCCATGCAGTGGCGCGACGGACGCATCCTCGTGGGCAACAGCGGAACACATGAGATCCGCCTCTTCGACGCCGCGGGCACATACCTCGGCCACCTCGGTCGGCGGGGCGCTGGGCCCGGCGAATTCGAGGAGGTCAGCATCTACCTGCATGCGTGGGGCGATTCCCTGCTCGCGGCCGACGACGGGCGGGCGCATGTCTACTCCCCGACGCTCGAGTTCGTGACCACGCGGCCATTCGATCTGTCGAGCGGGCCAAGTCGACCGTTCCTGCGCAGCGTATTCGCCGACGGCAGCTGGCTGGCGTTCGCCGCCAAGGGCGGCGGCGGCCTGAACGGTCCGCCGGGCTCCATCATCGAGATGGACTTCGACCTCCTGCATTCCAGCGCCGATGGGGCGATGCAACGCACCGTGCGCACGTTTGCCGGTCCGACGCGCTACGTGCTGAGCGCCGCCGGCCGCACGGGGTTCCCGTTCGTGCCGCTCACCGGCGAGGAGCTGGCGGGCGCCATGGGCGATTCTCTTGTCGTGCTGCGCGCGGGCCGGCCTGAGTTGCTGTGGTTCGACCAGCAGGGGCGCCTCGTGCAGGTGGCACGCTGGTCGCGTCGCCAGATACGATCAGCGGACGTCTACCCGGCCTACATCGATTCGAGTCTGGCGAGCCTGCGCCGCGGCACGGACCGTCGGCAGGAGGCCTTCTACGCGGCGCTGTACGAGACCGACCTCCCCATCCCGGAGTTCGCGCCGCTCTACGTCACGCTCAAGGTGGATGACGAGCGCCGCGTCTGGCTCGAGCGATTCCGATTGCCGGGGGACACGGGGCCACGACGCTGGGATGTCATCGCCCCCACGGGCGAATGGCTGGGCACGGTGGCGGTGCCACCCCGCTTCACGCTGTTCCGCGCCGGCCGCGATTACGTGCTCGGGCGAACGCTCGACTCCCTGGGGGTGGAGCGGGTGCAGCGGCATCGCCTTCGTCCCGCGCGGTAGGCGGCTGCTCGTTGCCCTCAGTCGGGACGCGCACCTCGCCGGTGCCGGCGCGACGACGACCGCGACAACCGCGGTGCGCCGGCCCGCCGAGCGTGGGCGGGATCGACTGGTGCGCCGACGGCGTTCCTCCCGCGGTATCTTGCGCGACGAGTTCGCGTTGCCGCGGGGCCGATCGGCGCCCGCATCGTGCTTCCACCAGTCGAGTTCATCATGCGTCACATCGCGGGTGTGGGTCTGCTTGCACTGTTCACCGTGGCCTGCGCGTCGCCCGAGGAGGGCGCGGCGTCGGGTGATGCCGCGACGGCCTCGGCCAGCGCCTCTTCTGCCGGCTCGATCGTGCCCGGCGGCACGATCACCGGGACCGTGCGCGAACTGATCCCGGTCGAGCCGTACGTGTACCTGCGGCTCGAGACTGCCAGCGGCGAGCTGTGGACGGCCGTGGCGGAGGCGCCCATCACCAGCGGCGACTCGGTGACGATCTACAACGCACTCCCGATGCAGCAGTTCGAATCGAAAACGCTGGAGCGCACCTTCGACGTGATCTATTTCGGCGCGCTCGAGCCGACGGCGGTCGGTGCGCACGGCGCGACGGCCATGACCACCGGCGCACCGGTTGCGGCGGACGCCCAGGTGGGCGTGATCGCGCCCGCCCGCGGCGAGAACGCGCGCACCATCAGTGCGCTGTGGCTGCAATCGGATCGTCTGGTCGGCACCACGGTCGCGGTGCGAGGCGTGGTCGTGAAGTACAACGGCGGCGTCATGGGGAAGAACTGGATCCACCTGCAGGATGGCAGTGGCGATCCGTCCATCGGCACGCATGACCTGGTCGCCACGTCCCTCGATGCCGCGGCGGTCGGCGACACGATCACGGTGACGGGTACGGTGCGCACCAACGTGGATGTCGGCGCGGGCTACACCTACCTGCTGCTGCTCGAGGATGGGAAGGTGAGCCGCCCGTAGGGTGTCCCTACGGACGGCTCGTGTCGGCCGCCCGTTTTCTACGGCGTCACATCCTGCAGGTATTTCCGGTACCACCCCAGATACCGTTCGTAGCGGTCCCGCACGAAGCTCGGGCGCGAGATGCCGTGAAACTGCCCTGGATACACCACCAGCTGCGTGGGTACGCCGAGTGAGCGAAGCGCCTGGTACATCTGTTCGCTGCCGCTGATGGGCACGTTGAAGTCCTTCTCGCCGCCCATGAACAGGGTGGGCGTGGTGATCTTGTCCGCCTTGTAGAAACCGTACGAGAGTTTCTGCCACAGCGCCGGATTCTTCCACGGCGCACCGAGCTCGTTCTCGTACTGGTAGATGTACTGGTCGGTGCCGTACATGCTCGTCTGCAGCGCGCTGCCGGCGCCGCTCGTGGCGGCCTTGAAGCGCGTGGTGGTGGCGATGGTGTAGTCGGTGAGAATGCCACCATAGCTCCACCCGCCGATGCCGAGTCGCGAGGCATCGACGAAGCCCAGCCCGATCACGTGGTCCACGCCGGCCAGCAGGTCCTGCACCTCCTTGTTCCCCCAGTCGGCGTAGATCGCCTTCTTCCACGCCCGCCCGCGCCCGCTGCTGCCGCGGTAGTTCACCGCGAGCACGAGATAGCCGTTGGCCGCGAACAGCTCGCGCTCGAAGTTGTAGAGGTGCTGGTCCTGGCCGTTGGGTCCGCCGTGAATGCGCAGCAGCAGGGGATACTGCTTCGTTGCATCGAAGCCGGCTGGCTTCACGAGCAGCGCGCCCACCGTGAGTCCATCCCGGTTCTTGAACTGCACGTCCTCGGTGGTGGCCACCTTCAGCGTCGCGAACACGCTGTCGTTCACGTGCGTGAGCGCACGCAGCACCCCACCGTCCCACGCGTGCACTTCGGCCGAACGCTGCGCCGTGCCGCTGTTGAGCACGAGGCGCCCGTTCGCTGATTCGTCGAACGCCGTGACCACCCGCCGTCCGTCCACGAGGCGCGTCACGTCGCCGCCGCCCGCCGGTACCTGCGCAAGATGCGCGGCCCGGTCGTCGCCGAGCAGGAAGCGCAATGCGGAGCCGTCGGGCGTGAACGCCAGCTGGCTCACATCGCGGTCGAGGGTGGGCGCGAGCAGTCGCGGTGTGCCGCCACTGCTGGGCACGAGCGCGATGGTGTTCTGCGTGTACGCGGACAGCTCCGGTTCGCTGGCCTGCAGGTATGCGATGTGCTGTCCATCGGGACTCCACACGGGCCCCGCATCGGGGCCGCGCCAGGAGGTGAGGCGCACGGGCGTCGCGCCCGGCGTCGCGTCCACCACGTAGATGTCGCTGTTGTTCACGCGATCGGGATCGCCGCCCTCACGCTCGCTCACGAACACGAGCCGCTTGCCATCGGGCGACCAGCGCACCTGGCGGTCGTCGAACGCACCGGTGGTGAGCTGCTCGGCCTTCTTCGTGGCCACATCCACGATCCAGATGTGATCGCGCCGCTCGTCGAGGTATCCGGCACCGTCACGCTTGAAGCCGTAGCGATCCACCACGATGGGCTTCGGGCTCGCCGATGCAGCCGAATCCGGCTTGCCCTCGTTCGGGTCGGGGTCCTTCGAGATCACCGCGATGCGCGAGCCGTCCGGCGACCAGTCGTACTCGGCGACACCGCCCTTGAGGCTCGTGAGGCGCACGGCTTCACCGCCGGCTCGGTCGAGCAGCCAGAGTTGTCCGCCCTTGGATTCATAGCGCCCCGACACGAACGCGAGATAGCGATTGTCCGGGCTCCAGCGCGGGTTGCTCTCCGCCTCCGGTGACGCCGTCATGCGCACGGTTCGCGTGCCGTCCCAGCTCACCATGTACACATCGCTGTCGCTCTTGTCCTTCGCCGAGTCGACGGTGGTGACGGTGTAGGCCACCCACGCGCCGTCGGGGGAGATGCGCGCGGCGCCGACGTCGCGGAAGCGATAGATGTCCGTGGGGCGAAGCGGGCGGGGCTGGGCGCCGAGCGGTGCCGGCACGGCGGGTGCGAGGCTGCAGACCGTGAGGGCCAGCAGGAGGGCGATGCGAGCGTGCATGGTCGACGGAGAGAGGATGAAGGGCCCGGTCCGGACGAGATGAGAGGAACAGTGCGGCGCGCGGCGCCCTATGGCGTCACCCGCGCCGTCGGCTGCTCGATCAGCCAGTGCACCATCCACTGGCGGCTCCGCTCCTGCGCGTCGGCGGCGAGCCACGGCTCGGTGATGCCATGGCCGCTGCGCGGATAGATGAGGAACTCCGTGGGCACGCCGAGCTTCTTCAGGGAGGCGTACCAGATCTGCCCTTCGCTGAGCGGCGTGCGAAAGTCGTTCTCGCCGTGAATGACCAGCGTGGGTGCCGTCACGTTCTCGACGTACGAAATTGGCGAGTTCTTGCGCCACGTGTCGCGCTGCTCGTGATACAGGCCATCGAAGGCGCGCGCGGGCTGGTTCGAGTCGGTGGTGCCGGCCATCGCTTCCCAGCTCGCGATGGACGCACGCGAGACACCGGCGGCGAACAGTTTCGTGCGCGCCGTCAGCCAGTTGGTCATGAACCCGCCGTAGCTGCCGCCCATCACGCCGAGTCGCGCGCGATCGATGTCGGGGTAACGCTGGAGCACCGTCTCCACGCCGGTGATGAAGTCCTCTTCGTCGACGATGCCCCACGCGTTCTGGATCGCGTGCTTGAAGGCGTTGCCGTAGCCGGTGGAGCCGCGCGGGTTGAGATAGAACACGAAGAAGCCCGACGCCGAGAGCGTATGGAAGCCCGTCGAGAAGGCGCTCGTGTACGCCGAGTGCGGGCCGCCGTGGATGTTGAGCACCATGGGATACTGCCGTCCCGGTTCGTAGCCCACGGGGGGAATCACCCATCCCTCGATCTCGGTGCCGTCGCGCACCGTCCACGTCAGTCGCGTGGCGGGCTGCCGCGCGATCGTGCCGAGCAGCGAATCGTTGAAGGCGCTGACACGGACTTCGCGGCTCCCGGTGCGATCGGACATGAACGCATCAGCGGGGGACACGGGCGACGTGGCCGTGTACGCCATGGTCTGCCCATCGGCGGCAACCGACACGTTGGCGATCACGCGATCACCGGTGGTCACCTGTCGCACGGCCCCACCGGACGCGGCGACTTCGTACACGTGCGCGTTGCCATGCACCGTCGCGGTCCATCGAATGGCGCGGCCGTCCGGCGTCCACCAGGGTGCGCCGGCGGTGCGATCCCACGCTGCCGTCAGGTTGCGCGGCGTACCGCGGGCCATGCCGCGCGCGTCGATGTCGACCACGTGCAGCTGCGTCTCGGCATTCCAGGCGGCGGTGTGCAGGAAGGCGAGCTTCGTGCCGTCCGGCGAGATGGCGGGCGACGCCACGCCGCCGGGCAGGCTGAACGGTTCTGCGGGTGTGCCGCCGTCGACCGGCACCACCCAGATGCGCGACGACGGATCGAGGTTGAGCTCGTCGTCTTCCTTCGGATTGCCGGCGTACACGAAGTACGACCCGCTCGGTGCCCATTCGAAGTCGCCCACGTTGTGGGGCACGGTGGTGACCTGTCGTGGCGTCCCGCCACTGGCCGGCACCACGAACAGCTGTCGCTTGGGCACCAGTGCCGGATGCGGCAGGAAGGTGAAGGTGCCGTCGCGCTTGTAGCGCAGGTGCGTGATCTGGTAGCCGTCGAATCGCTCGGCGTCGAGCGGTTTGGTAATGCCGTTGGGGGCAATGCGTAATGCCTTCGCCGAGGGCTTCTCCTTGCGCTCAGGCTCGGCGGTGTACGCGATGAAGCGCCCGTCCGGCGACCACACGGGACTGCCGCGCACGCCCTCGATGCGATACGCCTCGCCACCCAGCCCACCGACGCGCAGGAACCAGGTGCTGCCCTCCTCCTCGCCACGGCGCGACGTGAAGCCGAGCACGGTGCCATCGGGCGACCAGCGCGGCGCGCTGGAGTTGCGGGTCGGGTCGGTGAAGCGCACCGCCTCGCCCACGGGCTGTCCGTTGCGCAGCGCGCGCAGCCAGAGTGCGGTGCTGCGATTGTTGTCCTTCTCGTTCACCGTGGTGACGGTGAAGGCCACGTGCGCGGCGGTGGGCGAGAGGGCCACGTCGCCGATCGAGACGAGGCGCATCGCGTCCTGCGGTGTGAGCCCGCGGGGCTGCGCGTGGAGCGGCGCGGACGCGGCGGTGATGCCCAGCAGGACGAGGAGGGCAGGAAGGCGGCGGGGCCGCTGGTGCAGCATGCTGGTGTCTCCGGAGGGGGCGGGGCAGGGATGCTGTGGGGAACCTGCGCGCCATGCCGTGCGCCGGCAATACGGCGTCGTGGGCCGTTGTGCGCGGCCACGCGTTGCGCCCCGCGGATCGCGCCGATCGGCGCCGCGCTTGACGCCGCCACCCGGCACGCCGATGTTGCACGCGGCGCCCTCGGAGCGCCGCCGGTCCGCGGGAAGGGATGGTCCCGTCCGAGCTGCAGCACCCGAGTGCACAACACGCTGCCTTCTTTCAGGCCCACTTCGCGGACGGGGCCGCCACGAAAGGAGGTCGCATGCCCGTCCCCCGCCCGCTGCCGGCCGCGCCCAGCCTCGAGTTCGAGCGGCGCGAAGCCAAGGCCTTGCTCAAGGCCCTGCGCGCCGGCGATCCGTCCGCACTCGCCCGCGCCCGGCCGTGGCTCGAGGGCATGGCGGCCGATCCGTCACACGCGAAGCTCGCCGACGCGCAACGCGTGATCGCGCGCGAGTACGGCTTCACGAGCTGGCCGCGGCTGGTGCGCTACTTCGACGAGATCGGGCGGCAGCGCCAGCCATCGCCCGAGGCTACGGGTGTGCGCCGTGGTGTTCCGCCCATCGACCGGCTGGAGGCACGCGTCGACCGCCTGTTGCGCGCCCACGCGGCGCGCGACCGTGACACCGTGCTCGCCTTCGCCGCGTGGGTGCCGCGCTTGTACGGTCGGCCGGCGTCGATGGTGTTCTCAAGCGAGGTCACGCGCGAGGAAGCGCAGCTCGTGGTCGCGCGCGCTGAAGGCTTCGCGAGCTGGGCTGCGCTGCGCGAAGAGTCCGACGCCATCGATCGCGCGCGCCGCGTCGATCCGTGGGCCGTAGCTCCCTGGCACGAGGCGCTGTGCGCCGTGTACGAGGGCGATCTCGGCGCACTCGAGCGCGCGGTGGACGCCGACCCGGCGCTGCTCTCCACGCCGAGCGAGTGGGGCGTGGGGGGGCAGCTCCTGCTGCGCGCCGCACTGCGTGATCCGGACGAGCTGCCGAGCCGAGGGCGCGCGAGGCCGGCGGCCGATGCCCGCACGGCGATCGTGCGCTGGCTCGCCGCGCGCGGCGCCAACCTGCCCGCGGCGCTCGGGCCGCTGCTGCTCGGTCATCCGTTCGGCGGCATGCGAGCGTCGCAGCTGGAGTGGCTGCTCTCCCTCGGAGCGGACCCCGACTGCACCGCGCCCAATGGCCTCAGCGTGCTCGAGTATGCCCTGCTGCGCGACTGGGACCGCGAGGCCGTGGACCTGCTCGCGGCGCGCGTCTCACCGCGCACGCGCCGCGATGCGCTCTGGATCGCCGCCGGGCTGGGGGACGTGCCGGGCGTGATGCGCTGGCTCGATGCGCGCGGACGCCCGCTTCCCGCGGTGCGGCGCGACCGCCCGGACTACGCCGCCGTGGTGCCGGGCCGCGATCTTCCGCCGAACGCCGAGCCGACCGACGCGGAGCTGCTGCAGGAAGCGTTCTGGGTGGCCGCGCGCCACGGGCGCACTGCCGTGCTGCGCGCACTCGTCGCCGTCGGCGCCGATGCGAACGGCCGCGTCGCCGACATTCCGTATCTGGTGCTCGCCGTGGTCGAGCACGGGGCGCACGCCGTGGAGGCGCTGCTCGCCTGCGGCGCCGATCCCGACGCGAAGGACTGGCGCGAGCGCACCTCGGCACGCGACCTCGCGCGGTCGCGGTGGCTCGAGGCGCCCTCGTCGCGCAGCCGACGCATCGCCGAGCTGCTGGGACACGATCCGGACGCGCTCCGTGCGGCGCGAGACGCGACGCCAGCGCCAGAGCCGACGGTCTCGCGTCACCTCGACAGCGTGTTCGCGCTCGCCGCCGATGATGCGCAGCGATGCGGGGCGCCGGCCGTGGAGCTGGAGCACCTGTTCGTGGGGCTGCTGCGCGCGGAGCACGGCGTGCCCGCACAGCTGGTGAAGTCGGCGCTCGGGGCTCGGCTGCGGGCGTTCATTTCGGTGTGGCGCGAGCGACTGCTCCCGCACGATGCGCGCCTCGACACGCTGGTGCCGCCGCGGTCTCCGGCGGTGGACGCCGCGTTGCGCGAGGCGATCGCCCACGCACGCGCCGTTCGACGGCGTGAGGTCACGGCGCCGCACCTGCTCGCGGTCCTCGTGGCCGATGACGAGCAGCCGATCGCACGCTTGCTGCAGGCGGCGGGGGCGGACCTGCGCGTGCTGCGCGACGCGCTCGCGAGCGGGGGGTAGCGTTCGTTCGAGGCATCGCGCTCGGTGACCGCGCAAGTGCCGGCGCGAGCAAACGCTCGAGCCACGGCTGCCGCTCGCGTGGTGCTTCCGAGGACGAGGAGGCGAAAGCGAACGCGCCCGCCCGGGATCCCGGGCGGGCGCGTCTTGCATACCGCAGCGCGAGGCGCGCTCGCGCGCGCCCGATCGCTCAGCTCGCGATCTTCTTCGTCTGCTGCTTGATCTTCTCCATGTACTTCTTGAAAAAGTGCTTCTGGATGTCGTTCATGTCGATCTCGCGCCCCTGGATGTACGACTGCTCGATGTTCGACGTCATGTCGAGCGGCGTGCCGGTCGTGATCAGCAGCGTGGCCTCCTTGCCGACTTCGAGCGAACCCACCTTGTCGTCGATGCCCATGAACTGGGCGGCGTTGATCGTCACCGCCTTCAGCGCCTCCTCCTCGGGCAGGCCGAAGGCCACGGCCACGCCCGCTTCCCACGGCAGGCGGTAGCTGTAGAGGCCACCCGAGCCGCCGGCGATCGCGAACTTCACGCCCGCCGCATGCAGCGCGGCCGGCGAGCTGTACGCGCCGTCGTACCCTTCGTAGTCGCGGTTCGGCGCGGCCATCGTGGAGGTGAGGATCACCGGCACGTTCTCCGCCTTCAGCCGCTCGGCCACGTGAATGGCGTCACGACCGCCGCGGATCACGAGACGCAGCCCCTCGGACTTGCCCCACGTGACGGCGTCGTTGATCTGGGCGGCACCCTCGGCGGCCACCACCACCGGGATCTCCCCGTTGAGCGCCGGAATCATGGCGGCGTAGCGCGCGTCCGTGCGCACCGACTGGCCCGCCTTCACGGCATCACGGTAGGCGCGCGCTTCGGCGAAGTAGTTCTTGATCGCCTGCACCTGCTCGTCGTACGTCTTCGGCGGCGCCTGCGGGCCGCCGCGGCCACCGGGGCCGCCACCGCCGAAGCGACGCGGGCGTGCGACGGGATCGGGCCACGACACGTTGAGCGCGGCCGCGCCCTTCATGGACATCTCCTCCCACGTCCATCCCTCGAGCGACATGGCCGACGAGAGCCCCGAGATCACGCCGCCATCGGGCGTGCTGAAGGCCACGAGCACGCCCGCCGAACGCGTCGTGCCGATGTGCCGGCTCTCCGGATTGACCGCGATCTCGGCACGTACGTTCGGATTGAAGTCGCCGAGCTCGGTGATGTCGTTGGACACGTCCACCGAGCCGATCTCGGTGATGCCCACCGTGCTGTAGGCGTCGATGAGGCCGGGGTAGATGTGCTTGCCGGTCACGTCCACCACCTTCGCGCCGCGCGGCACGGCCACGTCGGCGCCACCGATGGCGGTGATCTTGCCGCGCTCCATCACGATGGTGCCGTTCTGGATCACGCCGTTGGTCACGGTGTGCACGGTTGCGCCGCGCAGCACCACCGGCT
The DNA here is from genome assembly GCA_011390885.1 of Gemmatimonas sp. Classification (GTDB taxonomy): domain Bacteria; phylum Gemmatimonadota; class Gemmatimonadetes; order Gemmatimonadales; family Gemmatimonadaceae; genus JAABRT01. Next base: position 37,563 of record JAABRO010000004.1, read on the forward strand.
GCTCCTGCGGCGGCACGGTCATGCGCACCTGCGCCTCGGCCGAGGCCGGGGCGAGCGCGACACCGGTGCCCGCCGCGAGCGCCACGGCGGTCAGGGGTGTCGACAGGCGACGCAGCAGGCGCGCCGTGAGCCGCGTGGACTGCGGAGTGGTCGGCGACATGGAGTGGTGCCTGGTGAGAGTGGTCGTCGGGGTCATGATCACTTGCCCTCCTCGCCGCGGCCGCGCGCCGGGCCACCCGCTGCCGGCGACTCGCTGCCGCCGGCCGCGAGGATCGCCTGGATGAGCTGCGTGCGCTGCTTCGCGATCTCCTCGCGGAGCTTCACGTCCTCCTCGAGCGAGAAGAAGCGGCGGCCGTCCACCCACGTCTGCTCGGCCTTGGTGAACTGCGAGAGCGGGTTGCCGCTCCAGATCACGAAGTCGGCGTCCTTGCCGGCCTCGAGCGAACCCACGCGGTTGTCGATGGCGACGGCCTTGGCGGCCTGGTTCGTGACCGTGGACAGCGCCTGCACCTCCTCCACGCCGGAGCGCAGCAGCTTGCCCGCCTCCCAGTTCATGCGCGTGGAGATCTCCGCGTCGTCAGAGTGCAGCGAGGTGACCACGCCGGCTTCCATGAGCAGGCGCGCGTTGTACGACGTGGCGTCGTACGACTCGAGCTTGAAGGCGCCCCAGTCGCTCCACACCACGGCGGCGACGCCCGCCTCCTTGAGCTCGTTCGCGATCTTGTACGCTTCCACGCCGTGCTGCAGGGTCTGCACGCGGAACCCGAACTCCTCGGCCAGGCGCACGAGCGCGAGGAACTCGTCGCCACGGTAGCCGTGCGAGGAGACGAGCAGCTTCTGGTTGAGAATGTCGAGGATGGCTTCCATGCGGAGGTCGCGGCGCGGCGGGATGCCCGTCTTGTCGGTCTCCCAGCGCTTCCACTCCTTCTCGTAATCGCGTGCGGCGAGGAAGTGGTCGCGGATGATCTCCTGCACGCCCATGCGCGTGTTCGGGTAGCGGTTCGGGCTGCGCTTCGGATTCTCGCCGAGCGCGAACTTCACCGTGCGCGGGGCGTTCTCGAGCTTGTACTCCTCCGGGAGCATGCCCCAGCGGTTCTTCACGAACACGTTCTCGCCGCCGATCGGGTTGGCGGAGCCGTGCTTGACCATCTGCATGGTGAGGCCGCCGGCGAGCTGGCGGTACATCCACACGTTGTTGTGCGTGAGCACGTCGCCCATCTGCACTTCGGGGACGATGGCGAAGCCGCTCTCGTTCACCGCGCTGACGCCGGTGTGCGTGTGCGGGTCGATGAGCCCGGGCGTGACGTGCTTGCCCGTGCCGTCGATGATCACCGCGCCGCTCGGCGCGCTGAGGTTCGTGCCCACACGCACCACCTTGCCGCGCTGCACGAGCAGGTCGGCGTTCTCGAGGCGGCCCTGCGCGCCCTGCGTCCACACGGTGGCGTTGCGCACGAGCACCGTGGCCGGCTGCTCCGGCACCGACGCGCGGCCGTACTCCATCATCGGGCGCACCCACGGCAGGTCGAGCTTCGGCACCTTCATGGCCACGGTGCCGCGCGCCGCGCCTTCGAACGGCTCGGTGCGCGTGCCGCGGAACGACGGATCGGTGCCGTTGGGCAGCGACGTCCAGCCGAACACCGTGTCGCCGCTCACCGAGCCGGCCATGAGCACGGTGCCTTCGTAGCCCAGCTGCTCGCCGGGGAAGGTGATTTCGAGGCGGCCCGTCTCCGCCACCACGCGCGCGGCGGCGAGGTTGATGGCGCGACGGCCGTCACGCTCGATCGAGCCGCGAATGCGGTTGAGCGGCCCCTCGAGGCGCAGCGTGGCGCTGAAGCCGTCGCTGTCGTCGGAGGCGATGCGCCACGTGCCGCGCGGGTCGATCTGCGGCGGACGCGTCACGCCGTAGCGCGCACCCTGCACCCACACGTCGCGCACGCTCGACTCTTCGGTGAACAGGTCACCGTCGGTGACGACGAGGTTGGCCACCTTGCCGGCGGCGATCGTGCCGTGCGTGCGCTCGATGCCGAGCCAGGCGGCCGGCGTGGTGGTCAGCGCGGCGAGCGCCTTGTCCACGGGCAGGCCGCGCGCCACGGCGATGCGCAGGTTGGGCAGGAACTGCGTGAGCGACGAGAGGCCGTCGGTGGTCAGCGCGAACGGAATGCCGGCCTCGGCGAGGCGCGCCGCGTTCGTGGGGGCCTCGTACCAGTGGCGCAGCTGCCCGAGCGACACGTTGAGCGCCGCTTCCGGGCTCGACACGGTGGGCGCGTCGGGGAAGTTGAGCGGCACGATGAGGGGCTGGGTGCGCCCCTTCAGCACGTCGACCAGGCGATACTCGTAGCCGTTGCCGCGGAACCACGGCGTGACCTTGAAGTCGCTGGCGATCTTGTACGCGCGCAGATACTCCTCTTCGCTCTCCGTCTGGAAGAGCACGGGCTGCTTGCCCTGCACGACGTTCTGCAGCGCCGCCAGCGCTTCACTGCGCTCGGGGGGCAGCACGGACCGGCCGCTCGCTTCGTAGGCGGCCTGCGCGCGGATGTACCACTCGGCGTCCATGAAGGTCTGCTTCATGAGCGCGGTGGTGCCCATCGCGGAGTTGGGGTACATGCCGCCGAGCGCGAATGAGCGCTGGAAGCCCACCGACTGGAGCAGGTCGGCGCGCAGCACGCGCTCCCGCACGCCCACATCGCTCAGGTTGAGCACCGAGGCGGTGCCGCGGAAGATCCCCTGCTTGGGCACGGCGAGCGCGGTGCCGAAGCCGAGCGAGCGCAGCGCCGCGCGGCGGGTGGAGTCGTCCTTGAGGCTGGCCGTGGTGCTGAACCAGGCGCGCACCTGCGGATTCCAGTGCGTGGGCCCCACATCGCCGCCCTGCGGCACGGCGTCCATGCCGAGGTCGGCGTGCGCGTCGATGAAGCCGGGGTAGACGGTCTGCCCCTTGAGGTCCCACACGCGGGCGCCGGCCGGCGCCTGCACGTTGGCACCCACGGCCGTGATCAGTCCGTTCCGGATCACGATGGTGGCGTTGTCGAGCACCTGCCCGGGCGCCGTGACGACACGTGCGCCCGTGAGGGCATGAAAGCCGGTGCCGTTTTCACGCAGCCCGGTGACAGGTTCGATGCGGGAGGATTGCTGGGCCCGCAGGCCGACCAGCGGGACGCTGGACAGCAGCAGGCCGAGGCCCAGGACGGAGCGTAATGCTCTCACGACGTACTCCAGATGATGACGGCCGTGTCGGCAGGACGGCCGAGGGGTGGGATCGGACGGGGCAGGGCGCCTGCTTCGCCTGCGGGGTCGCACCGACGCGTCGACGCGACGACTCTGAACAATGGTAGTACGCGCACGGGGGGGCAAACGTGGAGGGGGCGGTGTCCGGATCTCGCCCGCGCGTCACCGCCCCTCGCGCGCGAGCCGCTCCCGCAGTTCCGTGAGCCAGTGTTCCGCAATCACGACGCGAGACGGTGCCTCATTCATGGGCAGGCTGCGCGCCATGAGGAATCGGCCATCAGGGGCAACGTCCCACGGCGCGTAGAACTCGTACTCCACCTGCAGCAGGTCGTCCGGCACACGAAACAGCGTGACCGGACGCGCGAACTCGATCGGCATCTCGGCGCTGCCCGGGCGAACGACGCGCGCCGATATCATCTCGCGCTCCGGGCTCAGGAAGAACAGCTCACGCCCATCGCGCGACCACACGGGCGAAGTGCCGCCGCCGCTCGACACCTGGCGCTTCACCTCATCGGTGCGAGGAAACGAGCGTACGTAGACTTCGCTGCGCCCGGTTTCGTTGGCATGATAGGCGATCCATCGCCCGTCGGGCGACGCGGCCACCGCCTGCTCGTCGAACGGCGAGGCGATCAGTGGTGTCAGCGCCGTGTCCACCCCGAGGCGCAACCCGCGGATGTCCCGCCCGCCGCGCACCGATCCGCTGGCGCCATCGCGCACCAGCAGCCATCGGCCGTCGGGCGCCAGCGCGGCCTCGTCCACCAGACCGCTCAGGAGGAGCGAATCCCGCCCGGTTCCGTCCGCGCGGCGAGCGAACACGCCGGGCTGGGTGCCCTGCCGCACGAACGTGACCCACTGTCCGTCCGCCGTCCACCGTGGACGCATGTCGGGTCCCGACTCCGGGGACAGTCGCGAGAGCGGCCCATCGGGCAGGGTCCGTATCCAGATGTCGTCGCCGCCAGCCTCCGTGTTGAGCCCGATGGCCAGCCGCGAGCCATCGGGGGACAGCGCCCACCCGACATTGCCACTCCCGGCGGTGAGCGTGAGCTGCCACGTGTCGTCCAGCGGCGCACTGCGTCCGCTGCGGTCGACCCAGACCAGCTCCCAGGACCGCAGGAGCACGCTGCGGCCCAGTCGCGCACTGAGCGTGCCGGCGGCGGAGAGATGGATCGGGGACAGGCCGTCGGACACGCCGGTCGCCATCTCGATCGGCTCGCCGCGCAACTGCCGGGCCTCCACGTCGAACGCCGCCACCATCAGGCGCCCCGACGCCACGTAGAGCAGGTGTCCGGTCGGAGACCACGCGGAATAGGTCGCGCCCTTGAGCACCAGCTGCGCGTCGCGACGCGCGACATCGAGGACGAAGAGATCACAGGTCGTGGGCGAGCTGCACTGGGCGAAGAACGCGAGCTCCGTGCCTGGGACATCCACCGGAATCACGGCCGCCCCAATGGTGGAGACGAACAGCGAGGTCTCCGTGCCGCCGTCGCTCGCCACCTGCGTCAGCGCCGGCAGGCCGCGATCGGACTTGGCGAAGAGCAACGTGCCATCGTCGCGCCAGGCCACACCGCCCGGGCCGTAGACGCCACTCTCGACGAGCACGTCCGGGACGCCGCCGGCCACGGGCACCTTGCGCAGCTGCGAGCTGGCCGTGAACGCGATCCACCGTCCGTCGGGCGAGAGCGCGAAGGACACGGCGTCCTCCGACCCGTCGATGGGTGCGCCCGTGGCCTGCTCGCGACGCTTGCGATAGAGCTGCGAACCCGTGGTGCCGTCCGGCCGGGGGGCCGCGTACACGAGGAAGCTCCCATCCGGTGCGCCGACCGGCGCTGGCAGGTCGCTGGTGATCCTGGTACTGCCAGATGCCGCCGCCGCAACCAGCTCGTAGCGCAGCACCGGCGTCGGCGGCGACGGGCGCAACCACCCCCACGCGGCGGCGACCAGCAGCGCCGTGGTCACGCCGGCGAAGGCGAACGACCGTGACGGCGCGCCGCGTCCCGTCGTGGCGGTCGTGCGCGTGGTGTGCACCGTGCGCCGCGAATCGGACAGCGCCGCCGCGAAGGCGTGCATGCTGTCGAAGCGATCCGCCGGCAGCTTCTCGAGTGCCGTGGCGACCGCGCCGGCCACGTGCGGCGGCACGGTCCGGCGCCGCGTGACGAGGTCGGCCGGCACTTCGGTGATGATCTTCATGATCACCTGCTGCGCCGACCCGCCGGTGTGCGGCGGCTCGCCCGCGAGCGATTCGTAGAGCACACACGCCAGCGCGTACTGGTCGCTGCGCGGGGTGAGGTCCCGCTCGGCCGTGGCCTGTTCCGGGCTCATGTAGTGCGGCGTGCCCAGCGAGAGCCCCGTTTCGGTCAGCCGCCCGCCGGCCGCGGCGCTCACGGCGAGCGCGATGCCGAAGTCGGCCACCATCGGCCGACCGTTCTGCAGCAGGATGTTCTCGGGCTTGATGTCGCGGTGGATCACCCCCTGCGTGTGGGCGTACTCCAGCGCGTCCGCCACGTCGGTCGCGATGCGCACCGCTTCCTCCACGCCCAGCTGGCTCTCGCGGTCGAGCTTGGTCCGCAATGTCTCGCCATCGACGAACGGCATGACATAGTACAGGAACCCGTCGGCCTCCCCGCTGTCGAAGAGCGGGAGAATGTGCGGATGCTGCAGGTTCGCGGTGGTGCGGATCTCCACCAGAAACCGCTCGGCGCCGATGACGGCAGCCAGCTCGGGGCGCAGGACCTTGATGGCCACGCGTCGATCGTGCTTGCGATCGTGCGCGAGGTAGACCGTGGCCATGCCGCCTTCGCCCAACTGGCGTTCGAGGCGGTAGCGGTCGGCGAGCGCAGCGACGAGGCGTGCGGGAGCGTCGGCCATGCAGCAGTGGCGGGAGGTGGAGTGAACCGGCTGGCGGAAGGTACCGTCTCGACGATGATGGGGCGACCGCCGCGTCTGGCATCGTGCCTTCACGTGCCGTCACATGGCGTCGCGTCGAGCCACGCCGCATACTGAGCGGCGACGATCGTGTCGCAGCCCCCCTTCCTCGAGGATGCACGGCCATGTCGCGCTCCGAGCCGCAACGTCCCGCACGCCGGGGATCCCGTCCGCGCCGCCGCGTTGCCTGACGGCATGCCGGAGCTCCCGCCGGTCCTGGTTCGCGAGCCGGTCGGGCCAGCCTCGCCGATGGTCCTGGACTCGCCGCACAGCGGCATGCACTGGCCTCGGGACTTCCACCCTGTGGCCTCGCGCGAGGCGATTCACACGACATGGGACGCGTACGTGGAGGAGTTGTGGAGTGAGGCGCCGGCGGCTGGAGCGACGCTGCTCGCGGCCACTTTCCCGCGCGCCTACGTGGACGTGAATCGGGCCGAGGACGACATCGATCCCGACCTGCTCGCCGAACCGTGGCCGACGCCGCTTGCACCCACGACCTACTCGCAGCGCGGCATGGGGCTGATCCGGCGCCTCGCCTTGCCCGACGTGCCGATGTACGCGGAGCCCCTGCGCATCGCCGAGGTGGCTCGGCGCATCGAGGCGTACTACCGACCGTATCGGCGCACGCTGGCCGAGCGGCTGGACGCGGTGCACGCGCGCTTCGGCGCCGTGTGGCACCTCGACTGTCACTCCATGAAGTCGCGCGGCAACGCGATGAACGTGGATGCCGGCGCGGCGCGCCCCGACTTCGTGGTGAGCGATCGGCACGGCACGACGAGCGATCCGGCGCACACGACGTGGCTTGCCGCATGGTTGCGCGACCGGGGCCATTCGGTGCAGGTGAACACGCCGTACCAGGGCGGCGATCTCGTGCGCACCGTCGGCGCGCCATCGGCGGGGCGGCACAGCATCCAGGTCGAGATCAATCGGGCGTGCTACATGGACGAAGTCACCTTCGAGCGCGGGCCGCGCTTCGACGCCATGCGCGCAACGCTCGGTGCCCTCGTGCGCGATTTCGCAGCGTACGCAACGGCGCACGCGTCGGTTCACACAGCGGCGCATGTGCGGCGGCCTGCGCCGCCACCCGAGCAGGCGGACAGCCCGCCTGAGGTGGTGCCGTGAGCGTGCAGACCACACCCGCCTCGCACTCGCCCCTGCTGCGCGCGCTCGATGCGATCGAACGTCTGGGCAACCGGCTGCCGCACCCCGCCTCGTTGTTCGTGATTCTCGCTGGCGTCGTGGTCGTGCTGTCGTGGCTGCTCACCCAGTGGGGCGTGACGGTGTCGCATCCGGCGACGGGTGAGGCGATCGGGGCGACGAACCTGCTCTCGGTGGCCGGCGTGCAGCGCTTCGTGATGGGCATGCTCCCCAACTTCATGAACTTCGGGCCGTTCGGGCCCGTGCTCGTCTCGCTGCTCGGGCTCTCGGTGGCCGAGCACAGCGGGTTCCTCGGGGCCGTGGTGCGGGTGATCGTGGGCGCCACGCCGCCGCGCCTGCTCACGCTGATGATCGTGTTCACGGGTGCGACGTCGAGCACGGCCGGCGACGTGGGCTACGTGCTGCTGCTCCCGCTGGCGGCGGCGCTCTTCCATGCGGTGGGGCGGCATCCGCTGGTGGGACTGGCCGCCGCGTTCTCCGGCGTGAGCGGTGGATTTGCGGCGAACCTGCTGCTGTCGCCCACCGATGTGATTCTGGCGGGGCTCACGCAGGAAGCGGCGCGCATCATCGACCCCGCGTACGTGGTCACGCCGATGGCGAGCTACTTCTTTCTCGCCGCCTCGGTGTTTCTCATCGCGATCACCGGCACCGTGATCACGGAGCGGGTGGTCGAGCCACGCTTCGGCACGTACGACGGCGACGTGGTGCCGGAACCGAATGTGCCCCTCACGGCCGCCGAGTGGCGCGGCCTGCGGTGGGCCATGGCGAGTGTCGCGCTGCTGGTGGCGATCGTGCTGTGGGGACTGGTGCCGACCGATGGCTTTCTGCAGGACGCCGAGCAGCCGGGTTTCATCGGGTCCTACTTTCTGCGCGGCCTGGTGTTCTGGATCTTCGTGTTCGGGCTGGTGCCCGGACTCGTGTACGGCGTGGTGGCGGGCACGATTCGGCGCGATCGCGACGTGTATCAGGGCATGCAGAAAAACATGGAGCTGATCGCCGGCTACGTGGTGATCGTGTTCTTCATCGCGCAGTTCGTGAATCTCTTCAACTGGTCCGGGCTTGGCGTGCTCATGGCGGTGCAGGGGGCCGCCCTGCTGCGCGTACTCGATCTCGGCCCAATTCCGCTGCTCATCACGCTCGTGGCCATGACGGGGCTGCTCAATATCTTCCTTGGCAGCGCCTCGGCGAAGTGGGCCATGCTTGGCACCGTGCTCGTGCCCATGTTCATGCTGCTGGGCTATGCGCCAGAGCTCACGCAGACCGCCTATCGTGTGGGCGACTCGCTCACGAACATCATCACCCCGCTCAGCTCGAACTTTCCGCTGGTGCTGCTCTTCTTCCAGCGCTACCAGCCCTCGGCCGGCATCGGCACGCTGTCGGCCACCATGCTGCCCTACTCGGTGATGAACTTCGTGGCCTGGAGCGCGATGCTGGTGGTGTGGGTGTGGCTGCGGCTCCCCACGGGGCCTGGCGCGCCGCTCTTTCTCGCGCCGCCGTAGCCCGCCGTGTTGCACTACTGGTACACCCTCGGCAAGATCCTGTCGCTGCGCCACCTGCAGCCGACGGTGGCGTTCGACGAGACGATCCGCCGGACGTTCCGCGTGCGCCTGTTCGACACGGACGGCCTGCGCGTGATGACCGCGGCGCGCTATCCGGCGTACATGGACTTCCTGCGCTGGGAGATGATCGCGCGCTCCCCGATGTACCATGCCATCGTGAAGCGCGGCCTGGCCCCGACGCTCGGCTCGCAGAAGCTGATCTACCGCAAGCCGCTCAAGCTGCGGACGCAGTTCACGGTCGAGCTGGAGCTCGCGGGATGGGACGACAAGTGGATCTACCATGTGCATCGCTTCGAGCAGCACGGCGAGGTCAAGGCCGTCGGCATCACGCGCGCGCTCATTTGGAAGCGCGACGTGCCGAGCGTGCTGGCCGACATTCTGCGGGAGCTCGGCTCACCACCGACGAAGGAACCGCCGGCGTGGGTGCTGGCGCTGTTCGCGCACGACAAGGGGATCATCGAGCTTCAGCAGCAACCGTAGCGGCAGCATCCGCAGGATGATGCGCGCGCGGCGGCGCGCCATCCCGACGCATCATCGCCCGACGCCGTGACGCGTCATTCTCTCCCCACTCCCTCGAGACGCTCGCATGCCATCCCATCAGATCTCGTTTCGCCTCCCCGCCCGGCAGATCCTCGCCAAGGACCTCGAGTTCGACATCAAGTCCGACGGGAGGAAGCTGGGCACCCTGCTCGTGAGCCAGGGGAACATCGAGTGGGTGCCGGCCAACAACAGTGTCAAGAAGAAGCGCCTGAGCTGGGAGAAGTTCGCGGAGCTGATGGAGACGACAGGGCGCACCCGGCGCATGAAGTGAGTGCGCCCTCGTGCGTCGCTGCCCACATTGGGGGCAGCGTCCGCACGGAATCTCCAGCACCCTCCTCCACCCGTTCGCCGCGCGCCCCCGGTGGCGCGTTCCCGGCGGACCTTGCGCCTGACTGATCATGCCGCTTCCGACCTGGCGCGTGACGCGCCTCTCCCTCGTCCTTGCCCTGCTCACCGCCTGCGCGGGAGCGGACCGCGAGGCGACCGATGACGTCGCCTCGCCCACCACCACGAACGCCGACGGGTGGGACGTCGACTTCTTCGACGACTTCGACCGCTTCGAGCCCGACCACTGGCAGGACCAGCTGCTCTGGGTGAACGACGAGCAGCAGTGCTACGTGCGCGACGGTGCGCACGGCACACGCGAAGTGAGCGAGGGTACGCTCAAGCTGCGCGTGGTGGACCTGGGCGCGCCCATGCCCTGCGACATGCAGGACAAGTTCGGCAAGCCGCATCCGCCCACGCCGTGGGTGGCGGGGCGCATCATCACGAAGAACCGGCGCGAGTTCGTGAAGGGGCGCTGGACGGCGCGGCTGCGCGTGGAGGGGAGCGGTCAGGCCGGCATGTTCCCCGCCTGGTGGCTGCTCGGTGCGCGCAACAACGAGCCGCCGGTGGAGGAGGCCGACGAGGACGTATGCTGGCCGCTCACTGGTTCCGGCGAGATCGACATCTTCGAGCATCACAGCGACGGCGGCCCCGACCATTACGCCGCGCGCGCCATCAAGAGCACCGGCGAGTGCGGCGGCGGCGACTGGCAGGCGCTCATGCACGTGCAGGCGGCCGCGCTCGCCGATTGGCACGAGTACGCGGTGGAATGGGACGGGAGCGATCTCGTCTTCCGGCTCGACGGCGCGGAGATCTACCGCAGTGCGGGGCAGGGGGACCAGTTCCCCGAGCCGTTGTTCGCCATCCTCAACTTCGCCAAGATCAACGCCTCGCCCATGACGTCGCCGTCGTGGACGATGGAGGTGGACTGGGTGAAGCACGAGCGACGCGTGCCCTGAGGCGCCACATCGCGCACTTTCCCGCCTGCGCGCTCTCGTCCGGTTCCGGTTGCGCCACTAGGTTTCACCCGATGGCGCCCGCGATGCCCTCCGTCGCGCCGCGCCCCGACTTCACCCGTTCCCGGGACCGCGCGACATGCTCGAAGACAAGGCACGCGATGTGGGCCGCCTCATCGGCCAGAGCGACGAATACAAGGCCGTGAAGCGGTCGAGTGACGCCCTCTCCATGGACCCCGAGGCGTCCAATGCGCTGCGTCGCATGGAAGCGATCCGGCAGGCCGCGCAGCAGATGATCGACCGCGGTGAGCAGCCCGGTGCCGACATGGAGCAGGAGCTCGACCAGCTGCTCGAGAAGGTGCAGGTCAATCCGGCGTATCAGTCGGCGATCGTGGCCCAGGACAACTTCGACAAGCTCATGCTGCGCGTGAACCAGTGGATCGCGGACGGCATCAAGGCCGGCGCGGCCTCCCCCATCATCACGCTCGGCTGATCGACGTGGCCGCTCGCGGTCCGTTCGTGGTGCTCGAAGGCGGCGAAGGGGTGGGGAAGACCACCCAGTGGGAGCGGCTGGCCGAGCATCTGCGTACGGGCGGCCGCGAGTCGCTCGCGCTGCGCGAACCCGGCGGCACCCCGCCGGGCGATGCGATCCGCTTCCTGCTGCTCGATCCGGACGGCGCACTCGCCCCCGAGACCGAGGCCCTGCTCTTCGCCGCCTCCCGTGCCGAACTGCTCGCGCGGGCCGTGCGCCCCGCGCTCGCCCGCGGGGCCTTCGTCCTGCTCGACCGCTACCTGCTGTCCACCTACGTCTATCAGGGCGTGGCCCGCGGGCTCGACCCGGTGGCCCTTCAGGCCATCAACCGCTTCGCCACCGGCGGGCTCGTGCCCGACCTCACGCTGCTGCTCACGCTGCCGTTCGACGAGGCACAGGCACGCGCCCACGCGCGCGGCGTGCCCGATCGGCTCGAGCAGGAGGGAGCGACGTTCCACGAGCGCGTCGCCCACGGCTTCGCCTCGGCCGCCGAACCGGCCTGGCAGGCCGAGCACCCGGAGTGCGGCCCGATCGTGGCCGTGGACGCGACCGGGACCCGCGAGCAGGTGACCGCGCGTTGCCTGGGCATACTTTCCGAGCGTTGGCCGGAGCATTTCGGTCAGGTGGCTGGTACTACAGGGCACCCCGCGTGACGTCCCGTTCTCTCCCGCACCGCTGACCGCCATGCGCGTACGCGCCATCGTTGCTTCCCTGCTGTTCGGCTCGGCCCTCGGGGCGGGCGGATGGTGGCTCCGGCAGGAGCGTGTGGAGGAGCTGCCGGTGCTCCAGCCCGAGCTGGCGCCCGACATCGGCGCGCGGCTGTTCGAGCAGGTGCAGACGCTGATCGCCACCCGCTACGTCGACTCCATTCCGGCCGATTCGCTGTACCGCAAGGCCATCGCCGGCCTCGTGGACGAGCTCAACGACCCCTACTCCTCGTTCCTCCCCGAGCGGCGCATGCAGCGTCTCTCGGAACAGATGAGCGGGCAGTACGGTGGGGTGGGCATGCAGCTCGACCTGCGCGACGGCTGGCTCACGGTCATCGAGCCGGTGCCGGGGGCGCCGGCGGAGCGAGCCGGTGTCCAGGCCGGTGATCGCCTGGTCGCCATCGACGGCGAGAGCACGCGCGGCTTCACCAACGAGGAAGCGGTGCGGCTGCTGCGGGGCGCGCCGGGCTCCACCGTGTCGTTCACCCTCGAGCGATTCGGTGCCGACCGGTTCACGGTCAAGGTGGCGCGCGAGTCGGTGGCGCGCCGCGCCGTGCCGCGCGTGGTCATGCTGCGCCCCGATGTGGGCTACGTGGACGTGAACCTCTTCGGCGCGACCACCGTGGAGGAGCTGCGCGCCGCGATCGACTCGCTCACGCGCCAGGGCGCGCGCGGGCTGCTCATCGACCTGCGTGGCAACCCCGGCGGCCTGCTGGAGCAGGGGGTGGCCATGGCGGAGCTCTTCCTCGATCCGTCGCAGCGCATCGTGGAACTGCGCGGGCGACCGGGGGCGGAGCCCGAGGTGCTCACCGACCGCGAGCCGCAGCCGTGGCCGCGCCTCGCGCTGGCCGTGCTCGTGGACGGCAACAGCGCGAGTGCCTCCGAGATCGTGGCCGGTGCGCTGCAGGACCATGATCGCGCCATCGTGGTGGGGCGCACCTCCTTCGGCAAGGGAAGCGCGCAGTCGGTGTTCCCCATGACCACGGGCGGGGCGCTGCGCCTCACGACTGCGCGCTGGTACACGCCGCTCGGACGCAGCATCTCGCCGTTGGTGGACACGGGCCCCAACGCCGAGACGGAGGCGGTGCGCAGCCGGGTGCCGGCCGACACGATCCGTCCGCGCTTCGTGACGCGGATGGGGCGCACGGTGCTCGGTGGCGGTGGCATCGTGCCCGACGTGGTGGCCGGAGACACGGCCATGCCGGAGCCGGTGCAGCGGTTCGTGCGCGCGCTCGGCGCCGACGCGCCGCGCTATCGCGACGCCGTGGCGAGCGTGGCACTCCGCGTCAAGCAGCGCGGAACCTTCGCGGAGCCGCTGCAGCCGGTCACGCGCGAGATGGTGAACGCCGTGTGGGACGAGATCGAACGACGCAAGATTCCAGTGGACCGCGCCGTCTTCGATGCGGCCGCGCCCTGGATCGCACGGGCGCTCGGCTACGAGAGCGCGCGCGTGGCGTTCGGACCGGAGGCCGAGTTCATGCGGCGCTCCCAGGATGATCCTACGATCGCGCGCGCCTTGCGCCTGCTCAACGGCGCGGCCTCACCGAGGGAGCCGTTCGCCCGGGCCGAAGATCCGGGCATCGTCGTGCCCATGCGCGAGCCGACGATCATGGAGTGATGCGGCGGACGCGGGCGTGCTGCAACGGCCCGCGTCGCCGTCAGGTCACGGCTGCTCCACCACCCGCACGCCGTTCGGGACCGTGAACGTGAACGCCGATGCGTCCACCGCCGCGTTCTTTTCCCACTTCACGATGCGGATCGTGCGCGCCACGCCCTGCGCGTCGGTGATGGACACTTCGCGTACCGTCGCCCCGTCGTCGTCGACCCAGATGGTCGCGCGCGGGAACGGCACCTCGGCGCCGGGCTTTGCCGTGAGCGTCACGCCCGTGGTGGCGTGTCCGTCGATGGTGCGCGCCCCGGCACTCGCCAGCGCGTAGCCTTCGCGCGAGGCGTCGAGCACCGTGGCGGCGAGGTCCACGCCACCTGTGCCGCCGTCGCCGGCGGGCATGCGCATGACCTGTCCCGGTGCCGAGCTCGGGATGTACACCCAGAGCGTCGTGCCGTCCGACACGATGCGGTCGCCGGCCGGGTCGGTGAAGGTGACGGCGATGCGTCCCGGCTTGCGCTGCAGCAGCGTGCCGCGCGAGGTGAGCGTGCGCGCCGTGAGCGGGTTCTTGATCTGCTGCGTGAACTCCGCGCGCGCGGTGCGCACCGTGGCATACTCGGCGCGTGCGCGCGCGAGCACCGCGCCCGGATCGACCGTCGCACGTGACGCCGCGGTGGCCGGCCGCGCGGTCTGCGCCTGCAGCGACGGCACCATCGCCGAGACGGCGAACGCCGAGACGGCGACTGTGCCGAGACCGCCGAGCAGAGCGAGCCGGAGCGCTGCCGCGGACGGGCGCGTCATCAGCGGACGTCCACGGGCGCGGTGCCCGGCGTGGGGGCCAGCGAGCGTCCGATCGCCTCGGCAATCGGACGCAGCTGCTGCACGAGCTGCGCGAACTGCTCCGGGTACAGCGACTGCGCGCCGTCGGAGAGCGCCTTGTCGGGCTGCGGGTGCACTTCCACGAGCACGCCATCGGCACCGGCAGCCACGGCCGCGCGCGCCATGGGCGTGACCTTGTCGCGCAGTCCCGTGCCATGGCTCGGGTCGGCCACGATGGGGAGGTGCGACAGCTTCTGCACCACGGGAATGGCCGTGAGGTCGAACAGGTTGCGCGTGGCCGAGTCGAAGGTGCGCACGCCGCGCTCGCAGAGGATCACGTTGGGGTTGCCCTCGGCGAGAATGTACTCCGCGCTGAGCAGCAGGTCGTTGATCGTGGCGGCCATGCCGCGCTTGAGCATCACCGGCTTGCCCAGGCGTCCCACGTGCCGGAGCAGCGAGTAATTCTGCATGTTGCGCGCGCCGATCTGGATGCAGTCGGCGTACTCGGCCACGAGGTCGGCGCCGTGCTCGTCCATGGCTTCGGTCACGATCGCGAGCCCCGTTTCGCGGCGCGCGAGCGCGAGCAGCTCGAGCCCCTGCTTGCCGAGCCCCTGGAAGGCGTACGGCGAGGAGCGCGGCTTGAAAGCGCCGCCGCGCAGCGCCGTGGCACCGGCCGCGCGCACCGCCCGCGCCGACGTGACGATCTGCTCCTCGCTCTCCACGGAACACGGGCCGGCCACGATCGCGATCTCCGGGCCGCCGAAACGCACGCCCGGGGCGATCTCCACGATGGTGGTCTCGGGCTTCCACTCCCGCGACGCCTGCCGGTACGGCTTCTGCACGATGAGCACGCTCGCCACACCGGGGAGCGCCTCGATGTACGACCAGTCCGCCTTGCTGTCGTCACCGAGCAGCCCGATCGCCGTGCGCACCTCGCCCGGCATCGGCAGGGGCTTGAACCCCTGACGCGTGATTTCCTCGCAAACGCGCTCGATGTCGGCCGCGGTCGCGGCCGGCTGCATCACCACCAGCATGCGGACTCCTCAGAGATCGATGGACCAACCGTCGGTGGCGAGTGTCACCACCCCGTCGAACTGTGCCGCCACCTCGGAGACGATGTCGATCGCCTCGACCGGCGGATAGAAATGCGTGAGCACCAGGTGCGTGGGCCGTGCGATGGCGGCCATCGCGCCCGCCTGCTGCGGCGTGAGGTGCGACGGAATCGCCATCGACGCCGGCAGGGAGCACTCGGTCAGCAGCACGTCGCACGGCTGCGCCCAGCGGGCCACCGCTTCGTCGAACCCGGTGTCGCCGGTATACACCACGCGACGCTCCTCGGCCTCGATGGAATATGCCATGCTTTCCGGGGTGTGCGGCACCGGGTGGGTGCGCACCATCACGCCCTCGTGCACGGTGAGCGCTGCACCCGTCCGTTCGAGTTCCACCACCTGCAACGCATACCCCGGCGCATGCAGCCAGGTGCCGTACAGGAGCGCCATCCGGTCGAGCAGGTCACGTGTGCCCGGCGGGCCGATCACCGTGAGCGGTGCCTCACGCGGCGGCAGCTGGCCGTACTTGAAGGCGTAGCAGAGCAGGGCGAGGTCGGCGATGTGGTCGGCATGGAAGTGCGTGAGCGCCACGTGCGTGACGGCCGTCCACGGCAACCCGAGCGCCGCCAGCCGGTGCGTGATGCCGGGGCCGCAGTCGAGCAGCAGGCGCACCGGTCCCGTTTCCAGCAGATGCCCCGCGCCCACCCGCGACGGGTGCGGCGCCACGGTGCCGGTGCCCACGGTGGTCAGGCGCATGACCGGTCAGCGGCCGCGGAAGAGGATGCGGCGCACCGTCGGCGGCCCGTTGTCCGCCCGGAAGCGCGCCAGGTACACACCGGGCGCCACGGGCCGCCCGTCGCGCGCGGTACCGTCCCACACGAACCGGTTGTCGCAGTTGCTCCCCGAGCCCGGGGCACCGCGCCCGTAGCGCCCCGCCGGAAAAAGCGCCTGACCGTCCTCTGCCGGCACGACCGTGCGCACCGGGTTGCCGCGCAGGTCGAGGATTTCCAGCGAAATGCGCGCACCGGGCTCCCCCACGTCGAACCAGAAGCAGGTCGAGAAGGACGCCGCCGACGGAAATGGGTTGGGAAAGTTCTGGTAGATGAGCGTGGACGTGGGCAGCGGCGGGTCGATGATCACGAACGAGCCGGGGCTGCTGCGCGTGACCGACTCGGCCGCACCCGCCAGTCGCGCGACCACGCGCCAGCGGTACGACGTATTCGCTTGGAGCGCGCTGGGAAGCCGGAGCAGCGTGTCGGTGATGCCCGCGGCGCCGAACACGGACACATTGTTGGCCAGCACTTCGAGGTCGTACCGCCACGGCCCCGGACCGGTGTCGACCGACGGCGAGCGCCAGCGGAAGAGCGGCTGCCGCACGTCCACGATGTCGCCCTGTGGCGAGGCGGGATCGACGAGCTCCACCCACGGCGGCACGAGACGCGGGCCGGTGATGTCGGAGATCGCCGCCTGCGTGCCCACCTCCGCGATGGCCCGCCAGTACACGGTCGCCCCGCTCGGCAGCGCGCGCTGGATGCGCAGCGGCTGGGTGCTGTCGGTCATGAGGAACGTGGTGTCCACCAGGTACGGTGGCAGCACGCTGAAGTTCTCGCTCACGCGCATGGTGACGCGGATCGGGCGCGCCGGCCCGAAGTCGAACGCGCGGATCGTGAACCGCGGCGACACCGACCGCAGCACCACGTCCTCGGACGTCTCCACGACCACGCGCGGCTGCTGCGCCGAGGCGCGCGCAGCCGTGCCAGCGAACGCCAGCGCCACCACGCACGCGCGAGCGCAGGCCCGAGCGAGAGTGCGTGCACGCGCCCGCGGGGACGCGCGCACCATCAGGCCGGTGTCGTGGCCGGCTCCGGCGCGTCGTCGCTTGCCGACGGGTCGTCGCTGCTCGCGCCGCGACCGTTCGCCTCGCTGGCACCGCCAGCCGGCACCGCGTCCTCGACCGCCGGACCACGCATGCGCACGCTGACGATCGACGACACCCCCGGCTCCTGCATCGTCACGCCGTACACCGCGTCCGCCGCTTCCGTCGTGGTGCGCGGATTGTGCGTGATCACGATGAACTGCGTGCGCGCCTTGAACTGGTTGAGCATCTTGACGAAGCGCCCGATGTTCTGGTCGTCGAGCGGCGCGTCCACTTCGTCGAGCAGGCAGAACGGGCTCGGCTTGGTGAGGAAGATGCCGAAGAGCAGCGACAGCGCGACCAGTGCGCGCTCACCGCTCGAGAGCAGGTGGATGCGCTGCGTGCGCTTGCCGCGCGGCGAGGCATGCACCTCGATGTCGCAGTCGAGCGGGGCGTCGGGGTTCTCGAGCCGCAGGTCGCACTCGCCGCCGCCGAAGAGCGTCTGGAAGATCTGGCGGAAGTTCTCGCGCACCTGCCCGAACGTGACCAGGAACAGCTCACGCGCCGTGCTGTCGATTTCGCGAATGGCCTGGTGCAGCGACTGCTTCGCCGACACGAGGTCGTTGCGCTGTCCGGTGAGGAACTCGAGGCGACGCTGCTCCTCCTCGTGCTCCTCGATCGCGAGCGGGTTCACGGCGCCGAGCGCGTCGAGGGCGTCGCGCAGTTCGGTGGCCTCGACGCGCAGCGCCTCGGTCTCCACCTCGAGCTCCTCGGCGTCGGCCAGCAGCTCCTCGAGCGGACGGCGCCACTCGGTCTCCAGTCGCTGGCGAATGGCCTCGCGACGGCCGGACAGTTCGGTATGGCGCAGCTCGGCGTGGTGCAGCGCCTCGCCCACCGCCGTGTATGACCGGTGCGCCTCGTCGAGCACCCGCTCGGCGGCGTCGAGCGCCTCGGAGGTGCTGCGTACCGCCTGCTCGGCGCCCGCGAGGTGCGCATCGGCATCGCGCAGCGCGGCCTGCTCCGTCTCGAGCTGTCCGCGCCAGTCGGCGAGCTGCTGCGCGAGCGCCGAATCGGCGTTCGCGAGCGTGTCGAGCTCCGCCGCCAGCGCCGACAGGCGCGCCGCGGCCGTGGAATCTTCCTCGTCGAGTCGGCGTTCGCGGTCGCGCGCCACCGACAGGCGCGCCTGCGCCTGTGCCTGTGCCACCTGCAAGGTCGAGCGCGCCTCGCGCGCCTCCTCGAGCCCGCGCTCGGCTTCGGCCAGCACGCCACGCGATTCGGCGATCGCTGCGTCGGCCTCGCCCGCGCGCGACTCGAGCGCCTCGAGCTGTGTGCCGAGCGAGGCGGCGCGTTCGTCGAGCTCCTGAATGCGCGTGGTGAAGCGCTCGGTCAGCGCCGTGGACTGCTGCAGCTCTCGCGTGACGCGCTCCACGCGGCGCTCCACCTCGCGCACCGTCTCTTCGGCGCGTCGCAGCTGCTGCTGCGCGCGTGCGCTGGTTTCGCTGGCCTGGTGCTGCGCCCGATCGGCCGCGGCCAGCATCTCGCGCGCCGCCTCGGAGGCGGCCTGCGCGCCTTCGCGCTCTGCGGCCGCGGCATCGAGCCGCTCGCGCAGCTTGGTGAGTTCCGCGCGCCGCTGCAGCGGGCCGGGGCCCGTGCTGGTGCCGGGGAGGAACACTGCGCCCCGCGCATCGACGAACGCCTCGCCGCCGTCGCGCGACTGGACGTGGCCGAGCAGGGCACGCACCCACGCCGCGGCAGGGCCGGTGGCCTGCACGGCCGACGCCAGGTCGTTCGGCTGCGCCACGTCGTTGAGCGCATTCACCGCATCGAGCGGAAGCAGCAGCAGCGGACCAGGATTCGCCGAGGCGTGCCAGCCGCGCACGGCCTCGGCGGCGGCCGCGTCGCGCACCACGACGGCGTGCAGCGTGGCGCCGAGGTAGCGCTCCACGAGGCGCGCCGCGTCGCCATCGGCGGTGAGGAAGTCGGTGAGCGGGCCGAGCACCGCACCGTCACCGAAGCGCTCGCGCTCCTTGAGCAGCTTCTGCGCGCTGGGCGCGAGCCCCACGCGCTCGCGCTCGAGCCGCTCGAGTGCCGAGACCTGGCCGTCGAGCGATGTGTGCGTTTCCACGCTGCGCGCCAAGAGCGCGCGCGCCTCGGCATCGGCCGTGCGCGCCGCGGCCGCAGCCACCTTCGCGCCTTCGAGCGCGTGCTGCGCCTCCTGCACTTCGGCGCCGAGGATCTCCAGCTGTTCCCGCGCGCGCACGAGTTCGCGTTCGGTGGCCGTGAACTGGTCGTCGAGCTGCGCACGCTCGCGCTCGAGCGTCTCGAGGCGCTGCTGCGCCTCGCCACGGTCGCGCACGGCACCTTCGCGGTCGAGTTCGAGACGACGCGCCTGGTCGCGGTGCGTACGCACTTCGCGCTCGAGCGCGTCGAGCGACTGCCGCGCGCGCTGCACGATGGCGCGCGCCTCCTCTTCGGCCTCCACCCGCTCGGCCAGCGCCTCGCCGGCCTCGGCGAGCTGCTGCTCGAGCGTGGCGCGGTCGACGGCCGCCTTCTCGCGATCATCGCGCAGCCGCTGTCCGAACGCCTCGTTCTCGAGCCGCTCCTGCTCGGCGCGCGTACGGCGTGCCTCGGTGCTGCGCTGGCGTTCCTCCGACACGGCCAGCTCGCGCTCGAGGCGCAGCGTGCGTTCGCGCTGCTCGCCGGCCAGGCGCGCCACTTCGGCGCGCGTTGCTTCCGCGGCGCCACGTGCTCCGTGGGCCTGCTCGCGCTCGGCTTCGGCGCTTCGAATCGCTTCCTCCGAACCAGGCACCTGCCCGCGCAGCTCCTCGAGCCGGCCAGCGAGCGACTCGAGCTCCTCGCGCCAGCTGGCCATTTCACGTGTGGCGAGCGCGATCTCCACCGTGAAGCGGCGGCTCGTGAGCTCCGCATGACGTTCCGCGCGACGGCGCTGGCGCGAGAGCGAACGCACCTGCGTCTGCACTTCACTGATCAGGTCGTCGAGGCGCGACAGGTCGACCGTGGTCTCCTCGAGGCGCCGCTCGGCGCTGCGCCGTCGGTCGCGATACAGCCCCACGCCGGCCGCTTCCTCGAACAGCTCGCGGCGATCGTCGGGCCGGTCGGAGAGCAGCGCGTCGATCATCTTGCTCTCGATCACCACGCCCGAGTCGGCGCCCAGCCCCGTGCCGCGCACGAGGTCCTGGATGTCGCGCAGGCGGCACGGCGCGCGATTGAGCAGGTATTCGCTCTCGCCCGTGCGCATGAGGCGCCGCGTGATCACCACTTCCTTGAACGGCACCGGCAGGTCGCCGTCGGTGTTGTCGAAGTGCAGCGAGACCTCGGCCATGTTCACCGGCTTGCGCGCCGACGAGCCGTGGAAGATCACGTCCTCCATCTTCGCACCGCGCATCACGCGCGCGCGCTGCTCG
The DNA here is from genome assembly GCA_011390885.1 of Gemmatimonas sp. Taxonomy (GTDB): domain Bacteria; phylum Gemmatimonadota; class Gemmatimonadetes; order Gemmatimonadales; family Gemmatimonadaceae; genus JAABRT01. Next base: position 58,237 of record JAABRO010000004.1, read on the forward strand.
CCGAGCACCCAGCGCACGGAGTCCGACACGTTGGACTTGCCGCAGCCGTTCGGTCCCACGATGGCGGTGACGCCGCGATCGAACACGAACTCCGTGTGATCGGCGAACGCCTTGAATCCGTGCACTTCGAGCTTCGTCAACCGCACTAGAAAGTTCTCCCCGTTCTGTAAACCAGCGTCGGCGGGATGCCCGCCCCCTGCAGTGAGTCGGCGAGCAAGGTCGCCTGCGCGGGCGTCTGGAACGCGCCGGTGTAGATCGTGACGGTGCCGGTGGTCTGGCGCAGCGCATACGCGCGAATGCCGCGCGCGCGCCAGCGGGCCAGCGCGGCGTCGGTGTCGTCGGTGGCCAGCCCCTGCTCGAGCCGGAACGCGTACGGCACGCGAATGATGCTCCCCGACGTCGCCCCGATCTGTTCGGCGCCGCGCAGTCGCGTCAGCAGTGCCGTGGCCTGTGCACTGTCGGCACCGGCGCCCACCGTGACGCGATACCAGCGTCCACCGTCGGCGCCGAGTCGCACCGGCGAGATCGCCACGGCGGACAGCGCATCGACCGCTTCGGGCGGACGCGCCTCCTCGATCGTGTTGGCCGCCACGAAGTACACCGCGAACGCGGCGGCCTGCGACGAGTCGGCCGGATTGGCCACGACGAGCGGGCCACTGCGCGTGGTGGCCGGACCCGTGTCCCCGGGCGCGAGCGGCGGCGCCTCCGCCACGACCACCGTGTCGGTGCGCATCGCGGTCGAATCGTCGGGGATGCGGCCGGACGCACTGTCACGCGCCGCGTTGCCTGTCGCGGTGCTGTCCGCGTCGGCCGCGCCAATCGGCTCACCAGGGAAGAAGCGCGCCTGCAGCATGGGCCACGACCAGAGCACCGCGAGCACGACCGCCGCCGCCGCCGCGAGCGACGCGAAGAGTCGGCTCTGCCGCTGCCCGCGATCTTCGGCGGCAACGGTGCGCGCGCGCTCCACCTTGCGCTGCTCCTCACGAGGCGGTGGCGGCGGGGCCATCCACAGGGTGCGCACCTCGGGGATGTTCGGAGCGGCACTCTCGCCGACGGGAAGCAGTGCGCCCACGTACCGGCACAGCGCGTCGAATCCCGGGACATCGCGCACGGCCACGAGCAGCAGCAGCGCACCCACCTGCTGGAATCCTGCGGCCAGCCGACGCCACCGTTCGTTGTTGTAGATCGCTTCGAGCGCCACCGACTCGGTGCCACTCGGCATCACGAACACCCCGCCCGATGCGAGCGGCCGGGCGATCTTGTTGAGCGACACGCCGTACAGGAAGCTGTCCGAGATGCCGTGCGGGTCATCGTCGGGGCCGGCGTTGACCGCATCATGCAGCGGGAGCACGTCGCCGACGAGGTCGGCGATCGCCACGCGTCGCGTGGTGCCGTGCACCTCGGCGATCGCGAGCGCGACGGCCGCCGCGACGACTGCGTCTGGGCCGCTCACCACGACCGCGTGCTGCCCCTCGAGCAACGGCGCGAGGCGCCGTGCCTCCGCCTCCACCCACGCGCGATCCCACGGCATCAGGGCGCGCCCTCGAATACCCAGTAGGAGCGCCCGCTTGCCTTGCCGATGCGCTCGGCTTCCTCGCGCGAGGCGAACGGACCGAGCACCACGCGGTAGAGCGTGCGTCCGTCGCGCACCGACGTGCTGATGCGCGGGGTCCGCCCTTCCACGTTCACGCCGGCGGCCGCTTCGCGCGCGAGCGCTTCGCTGAGCACGGCGGCCAGCTGCACCGTGAACATCGGGGCGCGCTCCGGCGCGCTCACCATCCCCGCCGCCGAGTCGCGGGCGGGCGCGCCACGGCTCGCACTGTCCGTCACCATCGCGCCGAGCGAGTCATGCGCCGCGGAGTCGCCGACGCCCCCCATGCCCGGCGCGCCCTCGGAGCGCGCGCTGTTGCCTGAGCTGCGGAAGCGCACCGGCTCATCGAGCCCCGTGGCGCGCGGGCGGAAGCCGTTCCAGCGCATGGCGTACCAGAAGTCGCGCGCGCCCTCGGGAATCGTGCGCACCGTGCCGAGGTCGAGCGAGGACGCGAGCGCCACGGTGTCGCCGTGCACGAGCGCGATCGCGCCGTCGGGGAGCACGAGCGGCAGGTCGCCGCGCCACCTCGAGCGCAGCGGACCGACCAGCGAGGACGTGCCCACGTCGATCACCCACACGACCTCGTCCGGGCCGCGCACCAGCAGCGCGCGGCCGAGCGGATCCATGCGCAGCGCCACACCGGCGGCCGGGAGCGAAACGCGCTCCACGACCTCGCCGGAGAAGCGGTCCACGACGTGCAGCTGCGTCCCGTCGCCCGCAAGCACGAACACGCGGTCGCCGCTCGGCGATGTCACGAACGTACGTACGCGGTCGCCGAGGTCCACCGACACATCCTGCACGAAGTCGCGGGTGCGCAGCGAGTACACGTGATCGCCGGCCGACACGAAGGCGCGATCGCCCACGGCGACGCCGGACACCGTGCCACTGTCGGCCGCGACGTCGATGCGCAGCGAGTCCACGACGATCGTGTCGGGCGGGCGCAGGCGCTGCACGAGCAGGCTTCCATCGTCGCGGTGCGCCACGAGCAGTGACCCATCGCGCAGCGGGATCAGCGCGTCGGGCGTGCCAGGCATGTCGAGGCGCCACCCGTCCCCCACGGGGGTGTGGCGAACGATGCGCCCTTCGGTGTCGATGGCGAACATCGTGCCGCCATCGGCCGAGGCGTGCTGGCGCCCGCCGGCCGCGCCGGGCAGCGCCACGGCGCCCAGGCGCAGGTCGAGGCGAACGGGCTGGCCGGCCGTGTCCACGGCCGTGAGGTAGCCGTCCTCGGGGTCGTAGCCCAGTGTCCGGTCGAGCGCCGGCACGCGATAGCTCGACCGCCAGACGGTGGAGTCGAGGGCGGGGTAGGCGAGCGCCGTGACGAGACCGCCGCCCTGCGGCACGCGCAGAACGATCGGATCCTGACCGGCGGGTATCGTGGCGAGCGCACCGGATCCATCGGCGCGCTCTGGCCGGTCGGCACAGGCGGTCACCACGAGGACCAGCGCCCACGCGAGGAGCGTGCGCATCAGGGAAAGGTACTGGGCAGCCGGGGGGGCGGGGTAGGGCGAAACGCACGACGCCGACCCGTCGGGCGACGGGTCGGCGTGGGCGAGTGCCGAGCGGACGCGCGCGTGGTCAGAAGTTCGCGCCGAACCACCAGGTGCCGAAGCCGCGCGCGTTGGGGCGCCCGATCGGGATCGCGTAGTCCCAGCGCAGGATGAGCAGGCCGAAGAGGTTCATGCGCAGGCCGTAGCCGTAGCTCGACAGCACCGACCGCTGCGTGTCGGGGTTGGCGTTGGCCGGCGCGTTCCAGCTGATCGTCTGTCCCTGGTTCCAGGCGAGACCGGCGTCGTAGAACACGAGGCCGTCGATCGGGGGCAGCCCGAAGTAGCCGCCGGCAAACCCCTTCCGCAGCACCGGGAAGCGCAGCTCCGCGTTGGCGAAGGCCACGCGGCTGCCCACCGTCTCGTCGTCGGTGCAGGAAATGCCCCCGGCGATCGCGCCACAGCCGAAGCCGATGTCGCTGCGGTTGTAGCCGCGCACGAAGTCGGGTCGCCCGATCCACTTGGGGAACACCGCCTCGTCGCGCCCGATCGTGAGGCTCGAGGTGAAGCGCGTGGCCAGCGTGAGGTAGTTGAAGATGATGGGGTAGTACGCCCGCGCATCGACCATGTAGTCCACCCACTGCCACGTGCCGAACTGGGGCGCCACCGACATGCGCACCCGACGGCCCGAGAGCGGCCCCACCACGCCCATGAGCGTGTTGTCGGTCACGAAGGCCAACGTCGGCGACACGGTGTTCACCGAGAGCAGGTTGCGCGTCTCCCCCCGCTCGTACTGCGTGGCGAAGCCGAAGGCGTCGATCACGCGGAAGAACGGGAACGTCTGGTAGTCCACGTTCGAGAACGACGCGCCGAACTCCAGGCGCGTGAATCGATTGAACGGGTACAGCGCCATCGCGGCGATCTGCCGGTTCACCAGGCGCAGGATGTTCTGCGTCTCGAGGAACTGCGTCTCGTTGATCTGTTCGAACGTGCCGCCCCCGGCCAGGTAGAACGGCTGCTGCGCAACGGACAGGTTGTACTGCAGCCGTCGGCCGAGCGACGTGTACCCGGTGTACACCTGCGCATCGCTGAGCTGCCCATTCAGGCCGCCCGCGATCGCCAGCTGGTGGTCACCCATCAGGTCGGCGAGGATGATGGTCGTGGTGCCGAAGACGCCCTGCCCGAAGCCCCCCTGCTGGTACCCGATGTTCGGCTGCGCGATGTACTCGGGGGAGAAGCGCGCCTTGTAGGCGTACTCCTGCAGCTCGGACGTGTCCGGCAGCGCGAAGTCGGCGCTGTCGAGCATCTGCTGCACCGTGACCGGCCCGGTGGTCGCATTCGCGAGCACCGCCGCCGGCACCTCGGAGGAGAGGCGGAGCCCGGTGCCCGGGGCACGGTAGTAGGCGCGGCGCGCGGCGCTCGTATCGGAGGGCACGCCGATCGGGAGCGGCGGTACGCTGCTCGGGCGCGTCCCGAGGGACGGCACCGCGTCAGTGGCCGCCGGCGCCTGCGCCACGACGATCGGCTGCGCCTGGAACGGCTGCTTCTTGAGCGACCGCGGGTTGGGGATGCGCCAGATCGTGTGATCGCTGCGCTCGTAGTACACGAACGCGAGCACGTCCGCGTCGCGCGCCCACGTGATCGCCGGGCTGTATTCGGCCACCGCCGTGATCGCGCCCACCACGTTGGTGAGCTGGTAGTGCTGCTGCGACTCGAGGTCGAACAGGAACAGGTTGGCGACGCCGGTGCGGTCCGACACGAAGATCAGCGACTTGCCGTCGGGCGCCCACTGCGGGTTGATGTTGAGCCCCGCCTGACCGGGCAGCACGCGCACCGCGCCCGATTCCACGTCGAGCAGCGAGATGCGGTGCTTGCCGAAGCGCAGCACCGAGAAGTCGGTGTCGGTCCCGCGGTCGCTGGCGAAGGCGATCGTGCGCCCGTCGGGTGACCACTGCGGGTGCGCATCGCCGTGCATGTCGCGGAACAGCGCGCGCGCGTTGCTGCCATCCACGTTCACGACCCAGAGGTCGGTGAGTCCGCCCGACAGCCCCGAGAAGACGAGGCGCTGGTTGTCCGGCGAGAACGCCGGGTTGAGCACCTGGTCCACCGGCGGCTCGATGCGGCGAATCACCCGGCGGCGCGCCACGTCCATGACGTACAGCACGTCCTTGCCGCTGCGCTGGCCGGTGAACGCGAGCAGCTTGCCGTCCTGCGAGAACGAGGGCTGCGAGTAGATGAAGCGCAGCTGCTCGAAATCGGGGTTGGTGCTCGACTTGACCAGCCGCGCGATGCGCTTGCCGGTCTCGGCGTTCGCGAGGTACAGGTCGGGGAAGACCTCACCGCGCGTGAGCGAGCCGTACGAGATGAACGAGATGAGCTTGGCGTCCGGCGACAGCGCCGGGGCCACGAACAGGTTGGCGATGCCTCCCGAGCGGCGCTGCGAGAGCAGCGGCTCCGCGAACTCGCGCGGCCGGTCGAGCTGAGCCACGGTGGGGAGGAACTTCTGCTTCATCGCCTCGGTCCACTGCAGGCTCAGCTCCTCGAGCCCCAGTCCGGTTTCGCGTCGAAAGGCGCGGTCGATGCCCACGCTCGGGATCGCGTTCATGATCTCCGCGATCACGTCGTCGCCCCACCGCTGCCCCACGTACTGCCACACCGAGAAGCCGTACCGGTACGGGAAGTACAGGTCGGGGCGCTCCGTCATCTGCTGGATGGAGGGGAGCGCGTCGTTGAGCACGGCATCGCGCACCCACGCGTCCGTCCACGGGTGCTCGTGGCCGATCGAGAAGTACTCGGCCATGCCTTCCATCATCCAGAGCGGCGGCTGCACCTGCGCGAGCGCGCCGAAGTTCGCGCCGGCCCGGCCGCGCGAGAAGATATCGTACTGGAACACGTGCACCATTTCGTGCTGGAACACGTGCTCGAAGCTGGCCATGTCGCCGGTGAAGAACTGCGCCATGCGCTGGCGCAGGAAGTCGGTGACACCGCCGGTCCCTTCACCGAGGTCGCCGAACACGTTGCTCTGCGCGAAGTCGGCCGAGCTGCCGTACAGCAGGATCGGCTTCTTCTCGGCGAACTGGTGCGCCATCAGCCGCGAGAGGCGCGCGTACGAGCGCTCGGCCATGCGCGCAGCATCCTGCGCGACCGTTTCGATCTCCGGGTAGTAATGCACCAGGAAGTGATCGGTCTCGATCACGCGCCAGTTGAACCGGTCGTACTGCACCTGGTTCTGTCCGAAGTACATCTGCGCGCGCGCTTCCGTGGTGGCGGTCAGTACCGCTACCGCGGCCAGCGCCAGCCGCGCGCCCACCCGCGTGATCGTTCGCAGCATTTACCCGGGTCCCTCGGTGACGGGCTTCAAGGCCAGAGGCACCGCATCGCTCCACAGCCGCTCGAGCTGGTAGAACTGCCGAAGTGCCGGGTGAAAGACATGCACCACGCAATCGACGAAATCGAGCAGCGCCCAGCGGCCCTGCGTGAGTCCTTCGTTGGCGTTGGCCGGCATCCCCTCGTGCTTCATTTCCTCCATGACGTGCTGCGCGATGGAGCGCACGTGCGTGTCGGAGGTGCCGCTGGCGATCACGAAGAAGTCGGCCACGTCGGTGACCCCGCGCAGGTCGAGGACGACGACGTCCTGCGCCTTCATGTCGGAGGCGAGGGCGGCGGCGCGACGGGCGAGCTGTTCGGACGTGTACGTGGTGACGGAGGCCATGGCGTGCACAAGGGGTTCTGCGAGGTGTTACCCAGGAAAGCGGCCAAAGGTGCCGCTGGTTCCGCACGTTACGCGCGGGGCGCACCCCGGCACAATACGCGCGAGCGGGCGGGGGCACGCACGAACGACGGCGCGGCCGGTGGCTGGTCACCGCACGGGTGACAGCCACCGGCCGCGCCGGCCCAGCGTCGGCGACGGGCGCTCAGGCGCCCGCGCCGTTTACTGCTTGATGACCCAGACCTTGATCTCGGGCTTCACGTCGGCGTGCAGGCGGATCGCCACGCGATACACGCCCAGCGACTTGATCGGCTCGGCCAGCTCGATCTGGCGCCGCTCGAGCTTGTAGCCCTGCGCCTCGAGCTGGTGGGCGATGTCGGCAGCCGTGACGGAGCCGAACAGCTTGCCCTCTTCCCCGACGCGCGCGGCGAAGGTCACCGAGACCTCCCCCATCTTGTCGGCGATCGCCTGGGCCGCCGCCACGCGCTCGGCCTCGAGCGCCTCGAGCCGCGACTTCTCCTGCGCAATGCGCTTGAGGTTGCCCGGCGTCGCCTGATAGGCGAGACCGCGCGGCAGGAGGAAGTTCCGGGCGTAGCCCGCCGAAACGGTCACCACGTCACCCGGGTGGCCGAGCTTGTCGATGGCATTGCGAAGGATGACTTCCATAAAAACTCCGGGTCGACCCACGTCGACCAGTCAAGGGCGCGCATTCGGCCGCAACGAACGCGTCGTGCGGCGGAAATCGCGCCAGGTGTCACCCAGTCCGAGGCCAAGCGCCAGAACGGCGACGGTCGCGAGGACCTGGACAGGACCGAGCAGCGGAATACTCACGAGCAACAGCAGCAGCGGCAGCAGCGCCCAGCGATCGGGGACCCACCAGACCAGCACCCCGATCCCGCGCACCACATGCAGCGCCCCGAACATGATCACCAGATTGACGCCCGCGTCGCGCCAGCCGCTGAGCGACGGCAGCAACACGAGTGTGGCGCCCGCGACCAGCCCCCAGACGAGCTGGTCGTTGAAGCGGAACTGCGACAGGGCACTGAGCGGCGGACCCAGCCTGGTCCGCGACACCCGATGCCACATCGCCCACGACAACGCCAGCGCGAGCAGCGTCTCCAGCACCAGCAGGGCCGGCAGGATGACCGTGGGGGGCGCCAGTGACGCCACCCCAGCCGCCGCCCGATCGGCCAACTCCCGAGCCGCCGGGACCCGTGCGGACACGGTGGCCCAGCCGGGCTCGGACAGGCGCGACTGCCAGGACGCCAATCCGCGGGCCCGTTCCTGCTCGAAGGCCTGCTCGAACGCGACGCCGAGCCGGGTCACCCCCGGCACCGGTCCCGCCTGCCACCACACCAGCAACGACACGGCCACCAGACCGGCCAGCGTGACCGCCGACAGGGCGCGCCCCAGGAAGGGGCGCTCGCCGCCGGCCATCGCCCACCAGCCGAAGGCCGCCGACGACAGCAGCGTCCACCCGACGGCGAAGCGACCGACCACATCGGCCGGACTGCTCCACCAGAGCCACGCCGCGATGCCGAGCACCGCGATCGCCGCCGGAGCGATTCGACCACCACGCGCCCACGCCGCCACGGCACACGCCGCCAGCCCCGCGAGCACCAACCCACCGATGCCAGCCAGTGGCAGCGCCCACCGCACCACGACGCCGAACAGCGCCAGGGACGGAGGCCACGCCGAGACCGCGGACACGGCCGCGACGCCGGCGAGCGCGAGGACCAGACCGCGCCACCCCCGCTCACGCGGCGCCGTGGCGGCGACCTGCTCCTCGCTGGCCAAGCTCACTTCAACCCTGCTGCCCCTTCACGTACGGCAGCAGCGCCAGGAATCGGGCCTTCTTGACCGCCTTGGACAGCTGGCGCTGGTGGCGCGCGTCCACACCGCTCAGTCGGCTCGGCAGGATCTTGCCGTAGTCGGTGATGAAGCGGGCGAGCAGGCGGTCATCCTTGTAATCCACGAACCGGATGCCGGCTTCCGTGATCGGGCAGGGCTTCTTGGGGCGGCGCATTATTCGTCGTCCTCGTCGTCGTCGTCATCGGCGGCGGCCGCGCGGGCCGCCAGCTCTTCCTCGCTCAGCTTCGGCGCGCCAAGTACGCGCTCGATCAGCGAGACCATGTAGCGCACCACGCCCTCGTCGAGCTTGAGCGCACGCTCGAACTCGGGGAGCGTGGAGGGGGCGGCCATCACGTTCGCGATGACGTAGTAGCCCGCTTCGTGCCGGCCGATCTTGTAGGCCAGCTGGCGGCGGCCCCAGTGTTCGATGGTCGCCTCTTCGGTGAGCTCGAGCAGCCCGTGATGCTTCGCGAGCTTCTCGGCGATCACCGAGTCTTCGAGCGCCGAATCGAAGATGTAGACGATCTCGTATGGACGCGTCGGCGCCATACGGGTCTTGAGTGTAGCCACTCGGCAGGTCTCCCTTTGGTCGTGACCCGGAGGTCGGTTGGCCCCCCGGCGCTGCCGGTCCGGGAGGAGGGCCGGCGAGGCGGATTGCCCGTGCCGGTATGTGCAGCCCTGAAACGTAGACGTCCCGTGTGCGGGACACAACCCGCACACGGGACGTCGTCGAGTGGCCCCGCGCCAGGCGGGCGGGCTCAGTTCGGGGCACGCACTCCAGGGCCGCCGTAGTTGCGGCTGCCGCCGATCGTCGGTCCGCCGAGCCCGACGCCGTAATCGTTGTTGAGCGACGCCAGACGCTGTCGGATGCTGCCGGGGAACGGCGTCGGCCGTGCGTTCCGGCCGAACGGGTCCGTGTACCAGACCGTCGGTCCGTCGGCGTTGCGCAGGCGATTGCCGTTGATGTCCACCTGACGACGCACGCCGTTGAACGGCGACCGCGGATCGTCGAAGGGCAGCAGCGCGAACGCTCCACCGCTCGGGGCGAGACCGGCCATGGCCTGCGCCACCGCCTCGCACTCGTGGCCACGGGCCTGCCGCTCCTCGTGCGCGTGCGCGGTGCACAGCGCCACGGGGCGGGCCACCCCGTCCGCGACGCGGGCATCGAAGTACCGGCTTGGCCGGAACACCTGGAAGTACGGATCGAAGGACGCGATGGTCCGGTTCCCCTCCGCCGTGCGCACCTCGACGTGCGTCTCCCAGCTCTCGTGCAGGGCGCCGAAGTCCGACTTCGCGCCGGCGCCGACGAGCACGCGCGGCTCCAGGCAGCTCCATTCGGGGATCTTCCGCCGCCCGTTGCCGGCGGGAGAGTTCACCGGCGTGGCGGGACCCACCCGCACCGTGCCGCCGCACGTGCGCTCGAACTCGCCGGGGCGGCCGATCGCGGTCAGCACCGTCACGTGCATCTCCGTGCGGTCGGAGCAGCGGATGTGGTACGACAGCTCGTGCAGGTTGTTCGTGAACGCGTCCTTCGAGTGCGTGCCCTCGTGCAGCTTGGTGAGCACGTCGCAGCGCAGGTCGATGACCGCGCCTGCGCCGCCGCTGGAGCCGAGGCGGATGTCGTTCTCCCACTCGATCTTGTGTCCCACGTGGTCCTCGTGGCGCCGCAGGCCAAGGTTGGCGGCATCGAGCTGCTCGTTCGCGTAGCCGAAGGGCAGGTCGCCCACGTCGCGGTACAGCGCGGATCCGCGGGGGTCGCGTCCGTGCTCATGCCCGAAGCTGCAGCCGCTGAGCGGGTCCACCGGCGGGTGCCACGTCGGGTAGCGCTTGCCATCCGGTCCCACCGTCGAGTAGCGGTCATGGATCGCCGTGCTGCACTCGGCTGGCCCGGGCTGCCAGGCACCGAGCGCGACGGATCTCGGCGCGTCGTCGGCGACGGGCCCGGTGGGACCCGCCTCCGTGTCGTCGCCGGCCGCGCAGGCGGCGCAGAGCAGGAGCGCGCTCCACAATCCCGATCGGCGCGCGAGCGCCGTGCGTCGGCCGGCATGGGGAGACGTGATGGTGTGGCGTGGCATCAGCGGATGTCCTCAGAACCAGGTGATGCCGACGGTGCCGCGCCACACGCCGAGGCGTGCGGCGTCGGCCACGGCGTTGCCCGTGCGGGCACTGCGGAGCGCGCCGCCTGAGCTGGCCATCAGGGTGATGGCGGGGGACAGCACCACGCCGCGAAATGGCAGGTCCCAGCCGGCGCCGAGCGAGACGGCCGGGGAGGACGCCGAGAAGCGCGCCTCGCCATCGTCCACCCCGAAGCGCGACGTGCCCACGCCACCGGTCACGAACGCGGCCCGCCGCACCGACGGATAGAACCGACCGATCAGCTGCGTGCCGCGCGCCGTGCGATCGACCCCGTTGCCGATCACGTCGAGCCAGGCCCACGTCTCGATGCCGACGTGGAAGCGTGCGTACGGGCGTGCTCCCACCGCGGCATGCACCATGAACGCCGGGCCGGCGTCCGAACGGCACGCGTCGCACTGAAGCCCGGCCGTGCCGCGACCACCTCCGACCGACGCCCAGAGGCCCATCCGCTGCGCGAGCAGCGCCACGTCGCGGCGCACGGCGTTCGGTGTTGCCAGGCGAGCGGAGGAATCCGAGGGCGGCTGCGCGGCCCCGCGTGCCATCGGCACCAGCAGCAGGCTCAGCGCGAGGAGCGCCGGGCGCGGCAGCAGGACGTGCACTCGGCCGCGCGTTCGCCGAGACGGTCGCGAGACGCGGGGAAGGGCCTTCGAGTGAGACAGGAGGCGGGACATGGGAGGCTCCGGGCCAGCGGGTGGAAGACTCAAGCTCCACGCCTCGGCCCCGGCGGGCTGCCTCGACCCGTGCCCGCCCTCACACGCCGTGCGCGGGTGAACCGGCTGCATGACGGCTTCCGACGGCCCGGACGCGGCGTAGCTTGCGGACATGTGCGGACGCTACGGTCTGGCCAACCCGTCGCGGGTCATCGACCTCGCGATCGACTCGGCGCGCCTCACCCGCGCGCTGCTCGAGCCCGCCAGCCGCGTGCCGCCGCGCTGGAACGTTGCGCCGTCGGCCCGGGTGCCGGCCGTCGTCACGGATCGCGAGGGGATACGGGCGGCCGAGTTGCAGTGGGGGCTCGTGCCGTCCTGGGCGAACGACCCCGCGATCGGGCACCGCCTCGCCAACGCCCGCGACGACAGTGTGCGCCACAAGCCGTCCTTCCGCCGGGCGTTCGCCGCGCGACGGGCCCTCGTCTTCGGCGACCTGTTCTACGAGTGGCAGGTGCTTCCGGGGGCGCGGCGCAAGCAGCCGTGGTGCATCCGGCGGCGCGACGAGGCGCCCTTCGCCTTCGCGGCGCTCTGGGAGCACTGGACCGGGGGCCCCGAGGCGGCGACCGAGCTGGCACCGCTCGAGACCTTCACGCTCATCACGACGCGCCCCAACGCCGTGCTCGCGCCGATCCACGACCGTATGCCGGTCATCCTCGACGCGAAGGGATGCGACCGCTGGCTCGACCTGCACGCGCCCCTCGATGCCGTCGAGGCGCTGCTGGTCCCCGCGGCCGCCGAGGCGATGCGCGCCTTCCCGGTGAGCCCGCGCGTGAACAGCCCGACCCATGACGACCCGGACTGCATCACTCCCGTGGCCCCGCCGGACGATCCGCCCTCCGGCGATCTCTTCTCAGCGACGTGACGGCGGGGTGGGGCTGCTGCCCGGCGGCACCGTGAAGCGGCGCAGGAACAGGTTGATCGAGCCGATCTTCAGGCTCGACTTCATCTGCACCATGATGCGGTAGTCGTCGTCGGTGAGCCACACCTCGGCCTTCCCATCTTCCGAGAAGATGCCGCGCGACTGGAAGGTGGGCTGCAGCACCACCGTGGCGTACTCGCCGGCCGGCACCTTGATGGTCTCGCGACGCAGCACCTTGATGCGCACCGGGTTCGCCTTCGGATTGAAGTAGCGCGGCACCTCGTAGGTGCGCCCCACCTCGAGCGGAATCGTGCGCACGAAGTACAGGAACGAGGCGTCGTCGAGCGGATCGGGCACGCTCGGCTCCTCCGCGCCGCCGTTCTCCGTGAAGACCGAACGCTCGGGGAAGAACTCGTACTCGCGGGTGCGCTTGTACCCGCCCTCGCTGATCCGCTGGTGGAACCGGCGCGAGCTCAGCGAGAAGACGTCGAACCAGCTGTCCATGCGGTCGTCCACGCGAAAGAAGGGGATGCCGCCCTTGATCGTGAACGTGGTGTGCCAGGTGGGACGACCACGCACTTCCGTGATCTCCTTCACCTCCATGATGCCGCTGCCGACCGACTTCCACGAGAACTTGACGTCGTATTCGAGCTTCTCGCCCACCGTGAAGGGCACGGCGGCCATGCCCGGCACCATGGCCGGGTACGGCGACTTGGTCTGCGATGCCGGACGTGAGACCGGTCCCGTGGCGGTGCCCTGGGCGGCCACCGTGCTCGCGCCGACCATGCTCGCACCCAGCAGCCCCGCGGCACCGAGCAGCGCCACGCCCACCGCAGCGCGCGTACGGCGCGCGGGGCGTGCAAGCCGCATGAGAGGGGAGCGGAGGTTCGTCATGGCAGATCTGGCCGAAGATTCCGGAGTGCCGTCGCGTCGTGGAGGTGACGGCACGGCACCCGATGCATACACCGGTGCGCGGTCATTCGTGCCACCGCACCCGGTGCTGCGCGCTGGTCAGACGTTGAAGCGGAACAGCAGGACGTCGCCGTCCTTCACGAGGTACTCCTTGCCTTCGCTGCGCACGACCCCCTTCTCGCGCGCCCCCTTCCAGCCGCCATTCGCCACGAAGTCGTCGTACGACACGGTCTCGGCGCGAATGAAGCCGCGTTCGAAGTCGGTGTGGATCACACCGGCCGCCACCGGCGCGGAGTCGCCCTTGTGGATCGTCCACGCGCGCACTTCCTGCTCACCGGCCGTGAAGTACGTCTGCAGGCCGAGCAGTTCGTAACCGGCAAGGATCAGGCGATCGAGGCCGGCACTCTCGATGCCGAGCGAAGCCAGGAACTCCGTGCGCTCCTCGGGGGAGAGTTCGGCGAGCTCGGCTTCGATCTTGGCCGAGAAGGGCACGATCTGCGCGTGTTCGCCGCCATCCACCACCGCCTTGCGCAGTGCGGCCAGCAGCGGCCCCTCGTCACCCGCGAGTTCCGCGTCGGTGACGTTGGCCGCGTAGAGCACCGGCTTGGCAGTGAGCAGCTGCAGGCCGGCCAGCGACGTGAAGTCGTCGGCTGAGAGTCCCGCGCGCCACAGCGGCGTGCCCGCGCTGAGCGCCGTGTTGGCGCGCTCGAGCGAGGGCAGCTCGGCCAATGCTTCCTTGTCGTTCGCACGCGCGGCGCGCTTGACCTTGTCGAGCCGCTTCTCGACCTGCGAGAGGTCGGCGAGCGCCAGCTCGAGCTCGATGATCTCCTTGTCGCGCACCGGATCGGGGTCGCCCATGACGTGCGTGACGTCGGGATCCTCGAAGCAGCGGATCACGTGCACGATCGCGTCGGTCTCGCGGATGTTCTGCAGGAACTTGTTGCCCAGTCCCTCACCCTGCGCCGCCCCCTTCACGAGGCCGGCAATGTCCACGAACTGGACGACCGCGGGCACGGTGCGCTTGGGCTGCACGATCTTCGCGAGACCGTCGAGGCGCGGGTCGGGCACCTCGACCATGCCGACGTTGGGATCGACGGTGCAGAACGGATAGTTCGCGGCTTCGGCCTTGGCGGCGGTGAGCGCGTTGAAGAGCGTGGACTTGCCGACATTCGGCAGGCCGACGATACCGAGCTTGAGCATGCGCAGGGGAAAGCGGGGGACGACGGACGCAAACAGCGAAATCTAATCGGGCGAGGGATCAGAAAACGCCCGTGCCGGCTCGCCGAACGCACAACGCCCCCGGCCACGCGAGGTGACCGGGGGCGCGATGTCGAGTTCGTTCGCGGGTTACGCGAGGAACCAGGGCGCGAGCACGAGGCTCACCACGCTCATGAGCTTGATGAGGATGTTCATGGCCGGGCCGCTCGTGTCCTTGAACGGGTCGCCGACCGTGTCACCCACCACCGCGGCCTTGTGCGGGTCGCTGCCCTTGCCGCCAGCCAGGCCGCCTTCGATGGCCTTCTTGGCATTGTCCCAGGCACCACCGGCGTTGGCCATGAACAGCGCCATCATCACACCGGTCACCGTCGCGCCCGCGAGCAGGCCGCCCAGCGCGGCGACGCCCACGAACTTGCCGACCAGCACCGGCACGAGCACGGCCACCACGCCCGGCAGGATCATCTCACGCAGCGCCGCCTTGGTGGAGATCTCCACGCAGCGCGCCGAGTCGGGCTTCACGCCCGGCTTGCCCTCGAGCAGGCCCGGGATCTCGCGGAACTGGCGGCGCACCTCCTCCACCATGCCCTGCGCCGCGCGTCCCACGGCCGTCATCGTCTGCGCGCCCACGAAGAAGGGCATCACGCCGCCGATGAACAGACCGATCACCACCATCGGGTCGATCAGGTTGAGCGTCTCGAGCTTGACGGCCGCTGCGTAGGCCGAGAAGAGCGCCAGCGCGGTGAGCGCGGCCGACCCGATCGCGAAGCCCTTGCCGATGGCCGCCGTCGTGTTGCCGAGCGCGTCGAGGCCGTCGGTGATCTTGCGGACTTCCTTGCCCAGGTGGCTCATCTCGGCGATGCCGCCGGCGTTGTCCGAGATGGGGCCGTAGGCGTCCACCGACATCGTCACGCCGACGGTGGCGAGCATGCCCACCGACGCGATGGCGATGCCGTACAGGCCGGCCACCGAGAAGGCCACGAAGATCGCGCCGCAGATGAGCACCACGGGAATGATCGTGCTCTCCATGCCCACGGCGAGACCCGCGATGATGTTCGTGGCGGGACCCGTCTTCGACGACTCGACGATGCGACGCACCGGACCGAGCGCGGTGTAGTACTCGGTGACGAGGCCGATCGCGATGCCCGACACGCTGCCGGCAACGACGGCCCAGAACGGTCCGAGCGCGGGCAGCAGCGAGCCGTCGGCGCGCGTCATGCCGAGCGGGAATGCCTGCGTGATGAAGTACGCGAACACCAGGAACAGGCCGGCGGCGATGAACGTCACCAGGCGCAGCGCGCTGGCCGGATCACCCTTGGCCAGGATGCGCATGGCGAGGATGCCGAGCAGCGAGGCCACGAGGCCCGCCATCGTGTAGCCGATGGGGAGCAGCATGGCGGTCAGGCGCGTGCCATCGGGCACGAGCATACTGGTCGCCGCCAGCGCGATCGTGGCGATGATGCCGCCCACGTAGCTCTCGAAGATGTCGGCGCCGAGGCCGGCCACGTCGCCCACGTTGTCACCGACGTTGTCGGCGATCGTGGCGGGGTTGCGCGGATCGTCCTCGGGGATGCCCGCTTCCACCTTGCCCACGAGGTCGGCGCCCACGTCGGCCGCCTTCGTGTAGATGCCGCCGCCCACGCGCGCGAAGAGCGCGATCGACGACGCGCCCATCGCGAAGCCGGAGATGATCTCCGAGAAGAGCGTGGCGTTCCCCGTGAGTTCGTCGGGGGCGAGGAACAGCAGGATCGCCGCGATGCCCGCGAGACCGAGCGAGGCCACGGCGAGGCCCATGATCGAGCCGCCGCCGAAGGCGATGTTGAGCGCGGCCGCCTGACCGGAGGCGCGCGCCGCTTCGGCCGTGCGTACGTTGGCGGCCGTCGCGCCCTGCATGCCCACCCAGCCGGCGGCGATGGAGCAGAGGCCGCCGACGATGTAGGCGATGGCCGTCTTCGCGCCGATCGCCACGCCGAGCAGGCCGGCGACCACGAGCAGGAAGGGAACGAGGACCACGTACTCGGCGCGGAGGAACGCCATCGCGCCGATGTGGATCTCGCCGGCGAGATCCTGCATGACCTGCGAGCCGGGAGACTGACGACGGACGGCGAAGAACGTGGCGAAAGTCGCGATGAGGCCGACGACTCCCGCACCGAGCGCCATCAGCGGAAGGTTCTCGAGCATTGGCTGGTGATGAGGGTGAACGCTAGGAAGGTGGTACAGCCCCGGAAGATAGCGAGTGGGGGACGAGGGGGCGACTGGCCCCCCGCCCGCGTTTCGCGTCACCGACCCGGGAGGTCCCGCCGCCTCACCAGCTGGCCGACACCCCCAGCAGCAGTTGCCCGTCGTTGTAGCTCCGGGCGCCGCGCGCCACCGCCTCGCTGTCGTAGATGTTGAGCAGGCTGACCGTGAGCGCGGTGCGCGCCGACAGGCCGACCGCCAGCTCCGTCGTGGACTGCACCAGGAACCGGTCGATGGTCGTGGCCGCGGGGCGCCAGAACGTCACATGCGACAGGCGGGTGCGGCCATCGAAGCTGCGCCGGAGGCGCAGGCGCGTGGACCAGCGGGTGAGTCGGCGCGAGCCACCGGCGCCGGCGTCCAGCGGTCGGATGCGCTCGTCGAGCAGGGCCACACTCAGGCTCACGTCCGAGGCCGCGGTACCGAGGGCGGTGTACTTCACGCCGACCCCGGCGTTGTAGCGGCTGGCCAGCCGCTTCTCGAGGTTCGTTTCGACCGTGGCCAGCACGAACGGCGACCAACGCGCGCGTGGATGCCAATCGGCGTTGAGCGACCCGAGCCAGAGGCGTTTCACGACGGCGCGCTCGACGCCGCGCGTGGAGGCCTCGCCGTAGAGTGATTGCAGCGACCCGCTGAACTCGAAGACCGAGTCGGCGCGCGACAGCGTGAGGCGCCCGCCGAACGACCGCTGCTCCGTGTCGCCGAACAGCAGGCTGCCGTTCGCCTGTGCCGAACCGGACCACGGCGATGGCGCGGCCTGCGAATGGCCGACGGCGGCCAGGCCGAGCAGAGCGGCCGCGAGCACGGCCAGCGCGCGTGCGCGCAGCGAGTGCGCGCGCAACGAAGGCGCGCGCAACGAAGGCGCGCTCAGCGCCCCGTCTCGCCGTCCACGCGCACGCCGGCGGCCTCCGACGCGCGCCGCGCCGAGAAGTCGGGTACCGGCTGCCCCTCGCGCAGGAGCTTTGTCACGAAGCGCTGCCCCTCGGCCACGCGCTCGATCTCCACGGCCACGGTGTCGATCGCCTGCTCCAGCTGGTGGAATCGCGCGTCGGCCTCGGGGGAGATGGGCACGACGGGCGGACGCGAGCCGCGCTTCCAGAGGTTGCGCGCGGCCACCAGCACGAGCGGCACGAGCGTGAAGAACATCACCGGCCCGGCCCACTCCTCGGCACTCGACGTCGGCGGGCCGCTGGGGCGCTCCTCGGTCATGGCCCCGAGGCGCGCCGCAAGCGAGGCGCGGTCCATGCTGTTCTGCGCGATCTCCTTCTCGAGGGAGAGCAGCCGCTCGTCGAGGAAGGTGATGCGCTGCTCGAGGCCGGCGCGCACGGTGGGCGAGGTGACGGTCTCGAGCTCCTGCACGAGTTCGTCGCGGCGGTCCTGGGCGGAGTTGAGCTGCGAAGAGAGGCGCTCCCCGCGCTGCTCGAGGGCGCGCACCTGCTGACGCGTCATCGGCACGACCGGCCCGATGCCCGGCACGTCCACGCCGACCGGGGTTCCGGGAGCTGGCGCGCCAGGGTCGGGCACGCCTGGTGGCGTGGGCGGGAGCGGTGGCTGCTGACCGGCCTGCTGCGCGGCCTGCGCCGCTTGTTGCGCGGCCTGTGCCGCCTCCTGCGCGGCCTGTTCGGCGCCGATGGCCGCCTGCTGGGCGGCGCGAGCGGAGGCGACGTCGGCGGCGCGCTGGGCCGGTTGGTCCGCGGCGGCGAACGTCCTCGGGGAGGGGGCGGGGAAGGTCATGGCTACCAATACGCGGCCGAACGCTGCGAGTTGCAAGGGCGGCGGCGACGGTCGTCGCCGCCCCGCTCAGCGGCCGTGCACACTCGCCGTCTTCGCGTTCCCCTCGCGAACCCACGTTTCGGTGACGGTGGTGAGGCGGGGAAAGAGTCCCTCGACGAAGTCGCGCTCGTCGCGCGGCATGACGCGCAGCACGAAGTCGGCGAGGTTGCCGATCACGCGGCGTTCGTCCACCGGGCGGATGCCGATGCGCAGCCGCGCGTAGTCGGGGTTGCCGAGCAGCCCCTGAATGGACTTGAGCCCGTTGTGTCCGCCGGTGGAGCCGCTGGCGCGGAAGCGGAACTCCCCCACGGGAATGGCGATGTCGTCCACTGCCACGAGCAGGTCTTCGCGCGCGTCGAAGCCACTGCGTCCGAGGTAGGGGCGCAGCGCCGCCGCCGAGAGATTCATGAACGTCTGCGGCTTGACCAGGCGCACGCGCATGGGGCCGAGGTAGCCGTCGGCGACGTGGGCGTCCTTGTCCTTGCGCCAGGCTTCGCACGGCCAGGCGCGGGCGAGGTGGTCGAGGAACCACCAGGCGGCGTTGTGCCGGGTGGCTTCGTATTCGCGCCCCGGGTTGCCGAGGCCCATGATGACTTTCATGCCGCGCGGGGCGAGAGGGACGGACGCGCGAAGGGCGCGCGAGCTGTCGAATGACGGCTCGCGCGCCCTGCGAACGGCTGGCGGTTACTTGTCGTCGGCCGGCTTCTTGGCGCGGATGACTTCGGGCTCAGCCGGGGCGTCGGAGGTCTCGCTGGAGCCGGCCTTGGACGCCTGGATGATGCAGACCGTGGAGCCCGCGTCGTCGACGACCTTGATGCCCTCGGGGAGGGTCAGGTCGGACACATGCAGCGACTTGCCGAGGTGGAGGTCGCTGATGTCGACGGTGATGTGGTCCGGGATCGCGGAGGGCAGCGCCTGGATCGTGAGCTCGTGCATGATCTGGTCGAGAATGCCGCCTTCGGTGCGGACGCCGTAGGGCGTGCCGGTGTACACGATGGGGCACTTGAGGGTGACCATCTCGCCGGCGACCACTTCCTGGAAGTCGACGTGCATGATGAGCTTCTTGAACGGGTGGCGCTGGATCTCGCGGATGAGCGAGCGGGCCGTGGTTCCCCCGAGGTCGAGTTCGATGACCGTGCTGCCGGCGGCGACGCGGCTGATGAGCCGCTCGAACTCCCGCGCGTTGACGGTGAGCGACTGCGGCTCGCGGCCGTGGCCGTAGATCACGCCGGGGATTTCGCCGTTCTGGCGGAGCTTGCGCGCGACGCCCTTGCCGGTGTCGTGTCGGAGGGTCGCGGAAAGAGTTGCGGATGCCATGGCAGGACTCTGGAGAAACGCGTGGACAACGGGGAAATGCGCGCCGTCAGTCGAAGAGCGAACTCACCGACTGGTCGGAGTGCGTGAAGCGGATCGCCTTGGCCACCAGCTCGCCAACGGAGAGCACGGTGAGCGTGGGGAACCGCCGCTCCGGCGGAATGGCGATGGTGTCGGTCAACACCACCTCCGTGATGGGCGCTGCGGCGAGTCGCTCCACGGCAGGGCCGGAGAGCAACGCGTGCGTGGCGCACACGTAGATATCGTTTGCCCCCAGGCTCTTGAGGGCCCGGGCCGCCTCGGAGACGGTGCCCGCGGTGTCGATCATGTCGTCCGGAATGATGCAGTCCCGGCCCGCCACCTCGCCCACCACGTTGACCACTTCCGCGACGTTCGCCTTCGGTCGCCGCTTGTCGATGATGGCCAGGGAGGCGTCGAGTCGCTTCGCGAACCCGCGCGCCATCTTGGCCGAACCGACATCCGGCGCCACGACGACGAGATCCTTCAACTGCTTCTTCCGAAAGTGCGAGACGAGCACCGGTGCCGCATAGAGGTGATCGACCGGAATGTCGAAGAAGCCCTGCAACTGATGCTGATGGAAATCGAGCCCCAGCAGGCGGTCCGCCCCGGACGTCTCGATGAGGTTCGCCACCAGCTTGGCCCCGATCGCCACACGTGGCTGGTCCTTGCGGTCCTGCCGCGCGTAGCCGAAGTACGGCATGACGCAGGTGATGCGCGCCGCCGACGCGCGACGGGCCGCATCGACGAGCAACAGCAGTTCGAGCAGGTTCTCCGCCGGCGGGTTGGTGGGCTGCACGATGAACACGTCCGCGCCGCGGATGTTCTCATCGATGCGAACGAACACCTCACCGTCTGCGAAGCGCGAGACCGCCACGCGACACAGCTCCGTGCCCAGGTGGCGCGCAATCTCCTCCGCGAGGGCCGGATTGGCCGTGCCGGAGAGAATCTTGAAGCCACCCTTGAACCCGCCAGGCCGGTCCATCAATCAGAGCCTTGAAAGTTAGCCACGATCGGAGGACGGGGACAAGGGCAGCCGCCCCTGAACCCGCGCGCGAACTACGCAAGCCCCGCAACATAACCCAGTCCGGTCCGAAACGGACCCCCCGCCAACGCACACGCCCGCCGACCGGTCGTGCCGATCGGCGGGCGTCCGCCATTGCCCCGCTTGGATTCGAACCAAGATAGCCGCATCCAAAGTGCGGAGTCCTGCCATTGGACGACGGGGCAGCGGGCTGGCGTGTGCCTCCTCGAGCAGGGCGATCGCCGCCTCCGGGCAACTTAGAGGATCGGTTCGGGGGCGACAATCGTGGACGCCGTGCGGGTCTCGAGCCAGTGCACGCGCTCCAACTGCGCGAGCAGCGCGGCTTCGGCGGCCTCCGCCTCATCCGCCGACGCATCCGCCGTCGGCTCGAAGCCGAAGTTCAGGTGCGCGCCCCGATCCCCCGCGTGCAGCACGAAGCACGTCGCGCCGCTCCCCGACATCAGGCCGATCGCGGGTTCGTGTTCGTCGCCCACGGCCTCGGCGAGGTGGCGCACCACCGGCAGCACCGCCGCCACGCCCTCGTGCAGCGAAGGCACCACGGACTCGAAGTCGTTGCCGGCGAACCGGGCCACCTGCTGCCAGCTCGCGAAGGCGTCCGCGGGATACGCCACGGCCGGCGGCAGCCCTCCGGCCGGCCCGGTCGCCGCGCGCTGCGCTGCGATCGCGCCGTACGCCGCGCCGGTGTTCACCCCCTCGGCGAACGTCGCGAGCAACACCGCGCGCTCCGGCAGGGGCGCGAGCGTGAGAAGCCGGTCACCGCGCCCCCACGTCCACGCCATGACCGCGTCGCTGGCCAGGAACGGCACATCGCTACCGAGCGTGCCCGCGATCGCGAGCAGCCGCTCAAGGGGCAGCGGTGCCGGCGCGATCGCGTTGAGCCCGCGCAGCACGGCCGCCGCGTCCGCGCTGCCGCCACCGAGGCCGCCACCCACCGGGATGTGCTTGTCGATGGTGATGGCGAAGCCGGTCGGCCAGCCCGTGGCCTCGGCGAACCGCTCGGCGGCCCGCCACGCGAGGTTCTCCTCAGGCGCGCCGAGCCCGCCGGCCGGCATCGCGGGGCCCACGCAGTGCAGCGTGCGCGCGGCGACGTCGGTACGAATCGTGACCACGTCGTGCAGCGCGAGCTTCACGAACAGCGACTCGATGCCGTGGTAGCCGCTCGCCTCGCGCGCGAGGATGCGCAGCACGAGGTTGAGCTTCGCGGGCGCCTGCACGCGCACGCCGCGCGGTCGCGGCGCGGTCATGCGCGCGGATCCTGCGGCGTCGGTGTAGAAAAGGCTTCCGCCGCGTCCCGCACGTCGCGCGACCGGTCGGCGGCCCCGCTGATGTCGCGCAGCGTGATGCCCAGTCGCAGAATGTAGAACACGCCGAAGAGCGTGATCGGAACGAAGGACAGCGCGTGATAGCCGAACGCCCACGTCAGCGCCTGCGACTCGGGCACGCCATACACGCCAAGCCCGGTCACCGCGGCCAGCTCGAACACCCCCACGAAGCCCGGCGACGAGGGGAGCGCCACGGCGAAGCCGAGCACGCCCTGCAGAAAGAGCGCGGTGCTGATCGGCAGGTCGATGCCCACCGCCACGAAGCCGATCCACAGCGCGAGCGCATGCACGAGCCAGTGCGCCAGTGCCCACCAGAGCACGAGCAGGAATCGCGTGCCGTCGCGCAGCACGGCCAGCCCCCCGAGGCCCTGCTCGGCGATCGCCACGAGTCGCGCCTCGAGCCGCGGCACGAGGCGCCCCGCGATGGCGCGCACGATCGCGATCACGCGATCCGGCATGAGCACCGCCAGCCAGCACACGACGAGCAGCCCGATGACACCGGTGATGCCGACGCTCGCGAACTGCGGCACGGTCATGCCCATGAGTCGTGCGCCCACCGGAAAGCTGGGGGAGAGCATGGCCCCGAACATGAGCGCGAGCAGCACGATCGCGTCGAAGATGCGATCGACGGCGAGTGAGGCGAGTGATGTCGTGAACGGCACCCGCGGGACTTCGCGCGTGAGCGCGAACGCCCGCGCCACCTCGCCCGCGCGGGCCGGCACGACGTTGTTGATCATCATGCCGATGGCCGTGCTGCGCCACAGCGGACCGAACGGCACCGGACCCGCCACGGGCGCCAGGATCGAACGCCAGCGAATCGCGCGCAGCGGGAAGATGCAGGTGGACACGGCGGCACTCAGCAGGAACAGCGGCAGGTTCGCATTGCGCAGCGAGCGCATCACGTCGCCGAGTTCCACATTGCGGAGCGCCAGCCACAACAGGACGCCGCTCAGGACGAAGCCGAGCGCCGCGCGCCAGTCGAGCTTCACGCCGGCTCCGGCCAGGCCGTCTGCGGCGTGGTGGCGGCGAGGTCGAGCAGGTCGCTGAGTTCGTCGAGCAGCGAGGCCATGACCGGATCGATCGTGGCCACGCCCGCGCGCTGCCACGCCTCGCGCAGCGCATCGCGCACCTCACGGGCGCGCCGCAGCGCGGCGTCACCGGAGTAGAGCAGCGATTCGATCGGCACGATGTCGAGGCTTGGGGTCGGGCCCGTGGGCGTCTGGCGCGCGGGGGTCGGCATGCGCGGCTCGATGACCAACTCCGGCATGCGAGGTCGGGTCACCGGCGTTGGCATGCGCGAGGTGACCACCGGCGTCGGCATGCGGGGCGCGACCAGTGGAGCGGGCATGCGCGGTGTGGCCGCCGGACCAGCCACGGCCGCGATGGCGGGCGCGCTGCCGCTCACCGCGTCCGTGCCCGGCCAGGTGGTGCCGTGCTCGCGCACCCGCGCGGCCAGCTCGGAATCGGAGAGCTCGCGATCCATGAGCAACCGCGCGAAGGTCTGGATCGCGACGCGCTCCGTGGGTCGCTCCACGGGCGAGCGCGCCATGCGCATGGCCAGCGTCGCAATCGACGCGGCGCCGTAGCTCTCGGCGGCATCGGAGAGTCCGAGCAGGGCGCGTCGGAGCGCGTCGCTGAGGGCAAGCTGCTGTGCGCCCCGCTCACCCGAGGCGAGGTTGGCCGATTCGCGGGCCACGCCGTCGGCCGCCGCCGCCATGTCGGTGCGGAACCGCTCGGCGATGGTGACGGGCGGGGACGGGTTGCGCTCCACGAGGCCCGGCTGGCCGTCGTCGGGGAAGAGCCGGGAGATGGGCACGACCGGACTGGCCGGCGAGGCGGCAGGCGCCAGCGAGCTCAGGTAGCCGGCGGCCACGGCGGCCAGCGCCACCGAGTGCGTGCGCGCCTGTCGCTGGTCGGTCTCGGTCCACTGGTCGGCGCGGCCCACGAGGGCGCGCAGCTCCACGAGCGCGCCGCGCACCGCGAAGTGCAGCCGCTGGTCCCAGCGCAGTTCGTCGTCGCGCAGGCCCGCCGCGACCCGCTCGAGCGTCGCCGTGAACTCGGGAAGCCCGCCCAGTCGCGTCATGGTGGCGCTGCCGCGCAGCGCGCGCGCCTGCGCCAGGAACGAGGCGCCGTCGGGCGGCTGCTGATCGTCACCGGCGAGGAGCTGGTCGAGCTGGTCGAGGTACTCGGTGGCTTCCTGGCGGAAGAAGCTCAGCAGGGCGGGCGGGGTGCTCATGAGGTCCGGGCGCGGGCGGAGGCCATGACGGTGCGGATCTCGCGCACCGCCTCGTCGAGTCCGATGAACACGGCACGGCTGACGATGGAGTGACCGATGTTCAGCTCCTCGATGCCATCGATGGCGGCCACGGGGCCGACATTGCGCACCGTGAGCCCATGGCCGGCGTGCACGGCGAGGCCGAGCGAGCGGCCGAGCGCGGTGCCGTGACGGAGCGCCTCGAGCGGGCCCGGTGCATCGGGGTGATGGGCATAGGTGCCGGTGTGGAGTTCGATGGCGTCGGCCCCGATCTCGGCGGCGCAGGTGATCGCGTCCGGGTCGGGGTCGATGAACAGACTGCTGCGCACCCCGGCACGTTTCAATCGTGTGACGGCGTCGGCCAGAAGCGTGACGTTCCGCCGCACGGCCAGTCCTCCTTCCGTCGTCACTTCCTCGCGCCGCTCGGGGACGAGTGTGACCTCCACGGGGCGGATGCGCTCGGCGATCGCGAGCATCTCCTCCGTGGCGGCGCACTCGAAGTTGAGTTGCGTGGCGATCGAGGTGGTGAGGCGTTCGATGTCGGTGTCCTGGATGTGCCGGCGATCCTCGCGCAGGTGCGCGGTGATGCCGTCGGCGCCGGCGCGTTCGCAGCGCAGGGCGGCCTCCACGGGATCCGGCTCCAGTCCGCGGCGGGCCTGCCGGAGCGTGGCGACGTGGTCGATGTTCACGAACAGCCGCAACGGCGGCCAGGCGTGTTTGCCGGGGGTGTGATGGTCCGTTACGTTCGCGTCGACGGGTCGCACGGGCTCTGGCGCGTCATTCATGCTGGTAATGCAGCGAAGGAGGAAGCGGTGCGCAAGCGTGGAATGCTAGTGGGATGGCTGCTGCTGGCCATGATGGTGACGGGGTGCTCCCGCGGAACGACTGGCGGCGGGGGCTCGGCGCCGGTGCCGTTGACGGGCACGATGTCGGGGGCCGCGACGTCGCGTGACGCCGTCGACGGCTTCATGCGGGCGGTCAAGGCGCAGGATCTGCAGACGATGGCGGCCATCTGGGGCACCAGCCGCGGGCCGGCGCGCGACCAGCTCGACCGCGAGCAGCTCGAGAAGCGCCTCATCATCATCCAGTGCAAGCTCGACCACGAGGTCTGGTCCTATGCCGAGGAGCGGCCGCGTCTGCTGGCCGGCGGCAAGCAGGACTTCCGGGTGCGCCTGAAACAGAAGAACGCCGAAGCGGTGACGTCGTTCACGACGATCCTGGCCGCCGACGGCCGCTGGTACGTGGAGATCGTGGATCTGGAGCCGCTCGGCGAATTCTGCCGCTGACGGCCCGATCGGCCCCGGTCGGGAACTTCGGCGCCGGCCACGGGCTAAGTGGCAGCGGCGGCACGCTGGTTCCCCGGCGGGCCGCTGCTAGTATTCAGACAGTTCGACGAGCACACCGCCGGTGGCGGACGGATGGAGAAACGCGATGCGCTTCCCCTCGGCCCCGATCCGTGGCGTCTCGTCAATGAGCCGGAGGCCGGTCTGGCGGCACTTCTCGAGGGTGCCATCGAGATCGTCCACCGCAAAGCACACGTGATGCATGCCGGGGCCACGCTTGGCGACGAACTTCGCGATCGGCGAGTCGTCCGAGTGGGCTTCGAGGAGTTCCACGAGCGACTCTCCGGCGGCGAGCCCGGCAATCGACGCGCCATCGGCGTCGTCGAGCGGCACGGTGGGCATGCCCAGCACGTCGCGGTAGAAGGGCAGCAGTTCGTCGAGGGCGCGCACGGCGATGCCGATATGCGCAATGCGTGTTCCGCGGCGGGGGGTGTCTGACATGGCGGTCCGGTAGTCTCGAGGTTCGCCTGCAACCTAATCCTGATCACGGGCGCGGACAGCCGGAACGGGCTGGTGTCGCGCTGCGGAGCACTGAATGGCCAACGCGCTTGCAGTCACGGACGATTCCTTCGCCACCGAAATCGAGTCGCACAACGGACTCGCCATGGTGGATTTCTGGGCCACGTGGTGCGCGCCCTGCCGCATGATCGCCCCGATCGTCGAGCAGCTCGCCACCGACCACGAGGGCAAGGTGAAGGTCGCCAAGCTCGACGTGGACTCGAACCAGCAGACGGCGATGAAGTTCAACGTGCGCTCCATCCCCACGATCCTGTTCTTCAAGGACGGGAAGCTCGTGGATCAGGTGGTGGGCGCGGTGCCGCGCACGGCGCTCGAGGCCAAGATCGAGCAGCACGCCGGCTGACGGACGTGACGGGCTCCGATCCGGCCGCCCTGGCGGCAGCGGACGCGGCAGCCCGGCTGGTCCCCGAGGCGGTCGAGCAGGGGGTGCTCTACATCGTGAGCACGCCCATCGGCCACCTCGGGGATCTTTCGTTGCGCGCCCTCGCGGTGCTGCAGGGTGTCGACCGCATTCTCTGCGAGGACACGCGACACGCGCGCACCCTGCTGCAGCGCTACGGCATTCGCACGCCGACGGCCGCGCTGCACGAGCACAACGAGGCCCGTTCCGCGGCGCAGGTCGTGGCGCAACTGGCGGGCGGTGCCTCGCTCGCGCTGATCAGCGACGCCGGCACGCCGCTCGTCTCCGATCCGGGGGAGCGCATCGTGCGCGCCGTGGTGGACGAGGGGTTGCGCGTGGTGCCGGTGCCGGGGGCGTCGGCCGCCCTGGCGGCCCTCGTGGGCGCTGGCGTGCCGGCGCACCCCAGCACGATCCTTGGCTTCCTGCCGCGCAAGGGTGGCGAGCGCACCTCGGCGATCGCCTGGGCCTGTCGCTGTCCGCACGCGGTGGTGCTGTACGAGTCCCCTTCGCGGCTGGGTGCCACGCTCACGGACCTGGCCGAGGTGGCCGGTGCCGAGCGGCCGGTGGTCGTGGCCCGCGAGCTGACCAAGCACTTCGAGGAGTTCCGGCGCGGAACGCTCGGGGAACTCGCTGCGTACTACACCGACACGCCACCCCGGGGAGAGATCGTGATCGTGCTGTCCGCCGCGCCACCCGCCGAGTTGCCAACCGAAGAGGTCCTGCGCCGCGAGGCGGAGACGCTGCGCGCCGAGGGACAGTCGGCCCGCACGGTCATGGAGGCGCTCATGGCGAAGCACGGCGTGGCGCGGAACGTGGCCTACCGGCTGGCGCATGAGAGCTGAGCGCATGCGCCGCCGTCTCCGATTGCTGTCGGTCGCCGTGCTCGGCGTGGTGGCGTTGAGCGCCTTCTCGGTCGGCACGTGGCGCAGCGCCGGCGAGGTCCCGCGCCTCGTGATCGCGCGACTGCAGTACGAGGGCGGCGGCGACTGGTACGCGAATCCGTCCAGCCTGCCCAACCTGCTCGCGGCGATCGCCGAGCGCACCAACCTGCCGGTGGAGCGCACGGAGGCGCGCGTGCGCCTCACCGACGAGGCGCTCTCGTCGTATCCGTTCGTGCATGCCACCGGGCACGGCGAGATGCGGCTGTCGGAGGAGGAGGTCGTGAGGCTGCGCGCGTACCTCACGCAGGGCGGCTTCCTCCACGTCGACGACAACTACGGGCTCGACGAGAGCTTCCGTCGGGAGATCGCGCGCGTCTTTCCCGACCGGCCACTGGTCGAGGTGCCGGCGTCGCACCCGATCTACCATGTGGTGTATGATTTTCCGGACGGCCTGCCCAAGATCCACGAACACGACGGCAAGCCGGCGCAGGGGCTGGGCATTTTCATCGGTGGACGGCTGGCGGTGTACTACAGCGTGTCGGCCGACCTGGGCAACGGCTGGGAGGACATCGGCACGCACCCCGGCGATGCGCCCGAACTGCACGAGCGCGCGCTCCGCATGGGCGTGAATCTGTTCGTCTACGCGGTCACGAGCCGCGTGACGCCCTGACCCTCCCACGGCGCGAGCGCGCAGGACTCCGCGAATGACTGGTGTCTCCGACGTCGGAGCGTGTGCATGACCCTGCGTGATCGTGTCCGGCGCGAAGCCGAGGCGCTGGCGTGGCGTGCGCGTGGTGTGCACGTCTCCGCCTCGATCGCCGTGCTGCTGGCGGTCCTGGCGGGCGGCGCGTGGGCGCTCACCAATGGGCGCTGGCTCACCCTGCCGCGTGGCGTACCGCTGCTGGTGTGGGGGCTCGCCGTGCTGGTGGCGGCGATCGCGTTCCGCGCGTCGCAGCGTCGCGTGCCGGTGCCGCCGTCGGCCGAAGGGCTCGCGTACGGCATCGAGCGGGAGCAGGGGCTGCGCCCCGGCTCGCTGCGCGGCGCGTTGGAGATCGGGTCGGCCGGGGCGCTGGGAGCACGTGCGCTCGCCGACGTGGAGTCGCGTCTCGGGCGCGGCGACGTGCTGCTGCCCGGCGCGCGTCGCCGGACGTCGCGCTCGCTCGCCGTGGGGCTGGCGGGCGTGGCGTTCGCCGTCGTGCTCACGGGACTCGTCTCCATGCGCGCGCGCGACGGTTTCGCCGCGGTACTGCACCCGCTCGATGCGTGGCGCGGACTGCTGCTGCCGGCGCTCGCCTTCGACGATGTGCCCGAGGAGATGCCGCGGGGCATGCCGCTCACACTCCGCGTGCGCGCCGAGGGGCGCACCGCGCTCACGCTGTCGCTGCGCTCGGCGGGTGAGGCGTGGCGCGAGGAAGTCGTGCCGGTCGATCCGACCACCGGGCTGGCCACCTACGACGTGGGGCCGGTGCGCGCACCGCTCTCCGTGCGCGTGGACGACGGGCGCGCGCCGGTGCTCGAGCGGGAGATCGCCGTGGGTGACCGCGGCTGGATCGGCGACCTGCAGGTGGACGCGGTGTACCCCGCGTATCTCGCGCGCCCCGCGGAGCGTCTCGACCTCGGATCGGGCGTACGCGTGCCGCGTGGCACCGAGTTGCGCGTGCAGGCGGCGGTGTACTCGGGCGCGTTCGGTGCGCGACTGCTCGAGGCCGAAGGGGACAGCGTTGCCTTCACCAGCGTGGGCGCCTCGGCGATCGAGGCGCGGCTGGTGGTGCAGGGCGACGCGACCTGGAGCTGGCGCGCCGATGCGGCGCCGAACGCGGACGGCAACACGCTGCCGGTGGAGGTGCCGGAGCCGCTCGTCGTCGCGATGATCGCCGACGAGGCGCCGGTCGTGGAGATCCTGTCGCCGCTCAACGACACCACCGTGAGCGCCTCGGGGAGCGTGCTGGTCGCGGTGGGCGCCAGTGACGATCACGGGCTCGGCGCGGTGAGCCTGCTGCTGGTGCGCGAGCGCGCCGCCGGGGGCAGCGATGCGCCGGTGCGTGTGGCGCTGGCCTCGCTCGACGTGCCGTTGTGGGAGGGCGGCCATGTGCTCGAGCTCGACGGACGCAAGCTGGAGGCGGGCGACCGGCTGGTGGTGGTGGCGCAGGCCACCGACGCGTCGCCGTGGCGTCAGCTGGGCGCGAGCCGGCGGCTCGTGCTGCGCGTGCCCACGGCCGAGGAGCAGCGGGTGCTCGCGCGCTCGCTGGCCGACTCGCTGATGGCGCGCGCCGATGCGATCGCGCAGGCGGAGCGCGCGCTGCAGCGCAGCACCACCGAGGCCGCGCGGTCGCGCGAACTGCAGGGCGGCGCGCGCAGCGAGGGGCAGCAGTCGCCGAGCAATGCGTCGCCGTCGGCGCCCAAGTCGTCGATGTCGTTCGAGTCGGCCGAGAAGATGAAGTCGATCGCGCAGCAGCAGCGCGACCTGGGCGAGCGCGTGGAAAAGCTGCGCGAGGGTGCGCAGGAGTTGCAGCAGCGGCTCGACGAGTCCGGCGCCATGGACAAGGAAATGGCGGCGCGTTTCAACGAGCTGCAGAAGATGCTGCGCGATGCGCTCACGCCGCAGATGCAGCAGCAGCTTGCCGAGCTCGAGAAGAACGCGGACCGGTTGAGTGGCAGCGAGGTGCGGCAGTCGCTCGAGCAGCTGGCCGAGCAGCAGCGGCAGATGCGCGAGCAGCTCGAGAAGTCGGCCGAGATGCTCAAGCGCGCGGCGCTCGAGGGCGCGATGGAGACGTTGCGCGACGAGGCGCAGGAGCTGGCGGGGAAGGAACGCGAGCTGGCCGAGTCGCTGGCCAAGCCGAACGCGCAGCCGGGACGGGAGGGATCGCCGTCGCCGCGTGACGCGCGCGACCTGGCGGCGCGCAGTGAGCGGCTCGAGCGCGATGTGCAGGCGCTCACGGAGCGGTTGCGGCAGGAAGGGGCGCAGGCTGGCGCGCAGAAGACGCAGGAGGCGGCGCCGGAGGTGGAGGCGGCGAGTGAGGCGATGCAGCGTGCGGCGGAGCGGATGGGCGCGCAGGGGCAGGAGGGGCAGCAGGGGGAACCGCAGCCACGACAGCCGGGACAGCCTCGCGGCAGCCAACCGCAGCCGGGTCAGGCTGAACAACCTCAGCCGGGGCAGCAGGGTCAGCGGGGACAACCTCAGCCGGGGCAGCAGGGACAGCCTGGACAACCTCAGCCGGGTCAGCGAGGACAGCAGGGTGCACCACAGCCGGGCCAGCCGCAGGCTGGCCAGCAGGGGCAGCAGGGTGGCCAGCAGTCCGGCGGGTCGCCGCAGGATCGTCGCGGGGCGGCGGAGCAGGCGCAGCGCGCGGCGGAGTCCATGGAGCGCGCGGCCGACCAGCTGGCCGCGGCGCGTGATGCGCAGGTGGACGCCTGGAAGCAGGACCTGTCGCAGCAGCTCGACCAGACCATCAACGAAACGGCGCAGCTCGCGCGGCAGCAGCAGCAGCTCGCCGATCGGGCGCAGCAGGACGGCTTCCCGCAGGGCATGCAGGGCGAGCAGGGGGCGCTGCAGCAGGGCGTGCAGCAGGCGGCGCAGCGGCTCGAGGAGGCCAGTCGCGGCTCCGCCTTGCTCTCGCAGCGCTCGCAGCGCGCCATGGCCGAAGCGCAGCAGCGCGTGCAGCAGGCCACCCAGGCGGCCGGCGCCGCCGGGCAGCCTGGCGGCAGCGAGCAGGCACAGGGGGCCATGCGTGACGCCGCCCAGGCGCTCAACCAGGCGCTCTCCTCTCTCGTGCGCGATCGCGAGCGCGTCAACAACGCCAACTCCGCGTCGGGCTTCAGCGAGATGCTCGAGCAGATGAAGGAGCTCGCGCAGCAGCAGGGCTCGCTCAACGGGCAGATGCAGGGGTTGCAGATGCTGCAGCAGCAGGGCGGCGCGCAGGGGCAGCAGGCCATGCAGCAGCAGCGGGCGCTCGCGCGGCAGCAGCGCGAGGTGGCCGAAGGGCTGCAGGATGTCGCCGACATCGACCCGACCGGGCGTCTGGAAGCGCTCGCGCGCGAGGCGCAGCAGGTGGCGCAGGCGCTCGATCGCGCCGGCCCCGATCCGGCCGTGGCGGCGCGGCAGCAGCAGCTGTATCGCCGCCTGCTCGATGCCGGCCGCTTCATGGAGCAGGAGGAGCGCGACGATCAGGGGCCGCGTGAGTCGCGCGCCGGCGATGGACGCGGCACGACGCGCGCCACCGGCGCGAGCTCGGGCGCGGCCGCCGTGCGCTTCGCGCCACCCACGTGGAACGATCTGCGCGGGCTCTCCGCCGAGGAGCGTCGGCTCGTGTACGAGTACTTCCGCCGACTCAATGGCACGTCGCCGTGAGCCCACGGCGCGCCTTGCGTCGCGCGCGCCGGGGCCACGCCGCGCGGCGTAGCGGAGCGACCGTGGTCGCGGCGCTGCTCGCGCTGCTGACGCTCACGATCGGCACCGCCGCGCCGCTGCGCGCCCAGGATCCGTCGCCCGCGGACGCGATCAGCGAGGCGCTCGCGCACGAGGACGCGCGTCGGTGGCCGGCGGCGGCGGCGGCGTATCGGCGCATCCTCGCCCGTGTTCTCACGAGCGGCGACGAAGGCGATCTCATCGCGCTCTCGCTGCTCGGTCTCGAACGCGTCTGGCACGAGTCCGCGCAGCGCGATTCCATGCTGCCGGTCGTGGAGGAGGTGCTGCGCGCTCGTCCGTCCGACCCGGTGGCGCGCACCATCCAGTTCCGGGCGCTCTCCATTGCCTCGCGCGATGACGACCTGGCGCGCGCCTTCGCCGATTGGCGGCGCGCGTCACCCGGCGAGGCCGCACCGTGGCGCGAGTACGTCCGCACGCTCATGGGCATGGGGCGTCCACTCGCCGCGGACAGCGCGCTTGCACAGGCGCGCGTCGCGCTCGGACGGCACCCGGACCTCGCGGGCGAGTCTGCGCAGATCGCCGCCACGCTCGAGCGCTGGCACGACGCGGCCGGCGCGTGGCGCGACGCGATCGCGGTGCAGCCGTGGATGGAAACGGCCGCGAGCTTTTCGCTGCAGCGGGCCACGGCACCCTCGCGCGACTCGGTGCGCACCGTGCTGCTCGCCCCGCCCGTCGTGCTCGGCGCGCGGCGCCTGCTCGCCACGCTCGAGACCACGTGGGGCGATCCGCGTCGTGGCTGGGCCGCGCTCTCGGCGCTCTCCGTCGATGATTCCACACGCGCCGCGTGGACCGAGTTCGGCGATCGCGCCGAGGTCATGAACGCGTGGGCCGTGGCGCGTGATGTGTGGGAGGCGCTGTACGCGCACGGCGGCGACGCGACGATCGGCGTACGTGCCGCGCAGGCCGCGTTCAACGCCGGCGATGCCACCGCTGCGCTCGCACTGGTCGAGCGGGCGGGGAAGGGGATGTCCGACGAAGAGCGCGCGCGGCGCGTGCTGCCGGTGGCCGTGCGCGCGCTCGGCGAGCTCGGGCGCGCGGAGGAGGCCGCGCGTCGCGTGGAGGAGGCCGGGCGTCATCTCGATGTGGACGCCCGAGCCGACCTCGCGCGCCCTCTGGTGGGTGCGTGGCTGCGCGCGGGCAACGTGGAGCGCGCGCGTGAGACCGCCGAGCGCGCCGGTGCGCTCGACGACGACGCGACCATTGGCTGGCTGGCGCTCTACGAGGGCAATCTCGTGGAGGCGCGCCGGCGGCTGGTGCGCGCCACGGCTCGCGATGCGGCGCTCACCGACGCGCTCGCCGTGCTCGCGCGCACTCGCGCCGACACGAACCGGGGACTCGGCGACGCCTTCCTCACCCTCGCGCGCCGCGACACGGCCGGTGCCGAGCGTCGGTTCGCGGCGCTCGCGGATTCCCTCGCCGATGCGGCGCCCGTGCTGCTCGCCACCGCGGCGCGATTGGCGGCCCGCAGCGGCGAGCCGGTGCGCGCCATGCGATATTGGGAACGGATCGCCACGCAGCACGCGTCGGCCGCCGAGGCGCCGGAGGCGCTGCTCGAGTGGGCCCGCGCGCTCGCGAAGGCGGGCGACACGGCCGCTGCGGCCGCGCGCTACGAATCACTCCTCATCGACCACCCCGGAAGCGCCATGGTGCCACAGGCCCGTCGCGAACTCGAACGACTGCGCGGGCGCGTGCCCGG
This sequence comes from Gemmatimonas sp., assembly GCA_011390885.1. Classification (GTDB taxonomy): domain Bacteria; phylum Gemmatimonadota; class Gemmatimonadetes; order Gemmatimonadales; family Gemmatimonadaceae; genus JAABRT01. Next base: position 91,933 of record JAABRO010000004.1, read on the forward strand.
GACCGACTGATGCGCGCGCGTCGGCTCGTCGCCTTCGTCGCCGTGCTGTGCGTGGCGCTTTCGGCGTCCATCGCGCGCGCGCAGTCGCTGCTCGTGCCCATGGACGACGCGCAGCGCAACCATCTCAAGGCCTACGGACTCGCGTTCGAGGCCATCAAGGCGTCGCAGCGCGCCGAGTGGTTCCTCAACTACCGCGGCGGGTCGTTCCTGCTCCCCGACGCGGCCACCCTGCGACGCAAGGCCGCACTCGACGGCGTGAGCGTGGAGCCGGTCACCGATGCCGCCGTAGCGTCCATTCGCGCGGAGCTGGCGGGCGGCAACATGGATGCCGTCGTGCTCGAGCGCGCGCCGCGCATCGCGATCTATCGTCCGGTCGACCAGCCGCCCTGGGACGACGCGGTCACCCTCGCGCTCACCTACGCCGGCATCGACTTCGAATCGGTGTGGGACGACGAGGTGCTGCAGGGCGACCTGTCGAAGTACGACTGGGTGCACCTGCATCACGAGGACTTCACGGGGCAGTTCAACAAGCTCTACCTCGCCTATCGCGATGCGCCCTGGTTCATCGCGCAGCGGCAGCGGGACGAGGCCACGGCCCGCAAGTTCAACCTGCCGCACGTGCCGGCGCTCAAGAAGGCCGTGGCGGACGGCATCCGCACGTTCGTGGAGAAGGGCGGGTTCCTCTTCGCCATGTGCGGCGCGACCGAGTCGCTCGACCTCGGCATGGCCGCCTTCAACGTGGACATGACGGGGCCGTTCTCCGACGGCACGCCGGTGGACCCCGACGCGGACGCGCGCATGGACTGGTCGCGCAGCTTCGCGTTCACGGGCGCCCACATCGAGTCGTCGCCGTATGTAAACGCGCTCAGCGACATCGACGGGCACCAGGTCAACGTGCCGGCGCGCCGGCAGCCGCTCGGCAGCTTCAGCCTGTTCGACTTCTCGGCCAAGCTCGATCCCGTGGCCGCGATGCTCGTGCAGAACCATCGTGCCGTGCTCCCCGACTTCTTCGGCGTGACCACGAGCTTCAACAAGGCCGTGCTCAAGCCGGGCGTCACGGTGCTCGCCAGCGAGGAGGGCGCGCCGTGGGTCAAGTACATTCACGGCGACTACGGACAGGGCTCGTGGACGTTCCTCGGCGGCCATGACCCCGAAGATGCGCAGCACGCCATCGGCAGCGCGCCCACCGACTTGTCGCTGCACCCGAACTCGCCGGGCTACCGCCTGATCCTGAACAACGTGCTGTTCCCCGCGGCCAAGAAGAAACCGCGCAAGACGTGAGCGGCGAGGAGCGTCTCTCCCGCGCCGCCTCCACCGCCATTCGCACCGCGATCCGCCTCGCTGGCGGCAACGAGGTGTGCTTCGTGGCCACGCTCGACGCCGACGGCACGGTCACGTCCGCGCGCGTCGTCGCGCGCGGCGACGTGAAGAGCGTGCTCGCGCTGCCCGGCGTCACGCAGCGCGGCGACATGCTGCTGCACAATCATCCCAGCGGCCTGCTCACGCCGAGCGAGGCCGACATGGAGATCGCGGCGCGCCTGCACGGCAACGGCGTGGGCTTCGGCATCGTGGACAACGACGCCACGCGCGTGTACGTGGTGACCGAGGTCCCCACCACGCTCCCCGAGTCAACGCTCGCGCTCGATGCGCTCGATGCGACGCTCGGCCCCGACGGCCCGATCTCCGCGCGCATGCGCGCCGTGAGCGGCTTCGGTTACGAGGACCGGCCGGCGCAGCGCGGCATGGCCGCCACCGTCGCGCAGGCGTTCAACGAGAAGGGCATCGCCCTCATCGAAGCCGGCACAGGGGTGGGCAAGTCGCTCGGCTACCTCGTGCCCGCGCTGCGCTGGGCCGCGGCCAATGACGAGCGCACCATCGTGAGCACGGCCACGATCACGCTGCAGGAGCAGCTCTTCAGCAAGGACCTGCCGTTTCTCGCCAGCGCCCTCGGCGACCAGCCCGTGCGCTTCGCGCTGCTCAAGGGGTGGCGCAACTACGTGTGCCTGCAGCGCCTCGAGCAGGCGGAGGCGTCGGGCGGCACGCTCTTCGACGAGCCGGGCACGCGTGAACTCGACACGATCGTGGCGTGGGCGCAGCAGACGGCGGTGGGCACCGTGGGCGATCTCGCCACGCCGCCGCGCCCCGACGTGTGGGACGAGGTGAGCGCCGAGCCCGACCTGTGCGGCCGGCTCAAGTGTCCGCACTACGACAGCTGCTTCCTCTTCGACGCGCGGCGCAAGGCGGCCATCGCCGACGTGGTGGTGGTGAACCATCACTTGCTGCTCGCCGACGTGGCGGTGCGCCGCGCCGCCAACAACTGGGACGACGCGGCGGTGCTGCCGTCGTACAAGCGCGTGGTGATCGACGAGGGACACCATCTCGAGGACGCCGCGTCGGCGCACCTCGGCGCCTCCGTCACGCGACGCGGCATGACGCGCCTCTTCGGCCGGCTCGAGCGTCGCGGCGGGAAGGGACTGCTCCCGGTGCTCGCCACGCGGCTCGCCGCGTCGAGCGACCTGCTCAGCACGGCCAGTCTCGACCTCGTGCGCGAGCGGCTCGCGCCGAGCGTGCACAAGGCGCGCGAGCTCTCGCAGCGCCTCTTCGACGAACTGCAGGCGCTGCTCGAGTCCACGCCGGGCAGCCCGTCGCTGCGCCTCGACGACGGGTTCGTGACGGGCGACGCCTGGCGCTTCGGCCTCGAGACCACCTTCACCGACCTGCTGCGCGAGATCGGGCTGCTCAACGACGGCCTGCGCCTCGTGCGCGAACGCATCGAGAGCGACGAGAAGAAGGCGGAGGAGCTGTCCACCACGATCGGCGAGCTGCGCGGCGTGGGGCGTCGGCTCGAGAACGCGGCCGACGCGCTGGTGCAGGCGCTGCGTCCCGCGCCGGGCGGCGAGCCCTTCGTGCGCTGGCTCGAGCTGTCGGGCAAGCCGGGCCCCGAGCGCAACGTGAGCGCGCACGCGGTGCCGCTCGACCTCGCGCCGATCCTGCGCGCCGACCTGTTCGATCGCGTGGAGACCGCGGTGATCACCAGCGCCACGCTGGCCACGCAGGGCGGGTTCGACTTCCTGCGGGAGCGGCTCGGCCTCGCCGAGGGCGAGGGCGCGGAGGCGCTCAAGGCGAAGGGCGGGGTGCGCACGGCCGTGTTCCCGTCGCCGTTCGACTACGCGCACCAGGCGCTGCTCGTGGTGCCCACCGACCTGCCGGCGCCCAACGAACGCGCCGACCAGCACGCCGACGCGGTGCACCGGCAGCTGCGAGACCTCGCCACGGCGAGCGACGGCGGCGTGTTCGGGTTGTTCACCAGTCACCGCGACCTGCGGCAGGCCGCCGCCTGGTGGCGCGAGCAAGGACTCGATGCGACCTGGCCGCTGCTCGTGCACGGCGAGGACGAGCAGCGCGACGTGCTGCTCCGCCGCTTCCGCGAGCTGGGGCGCGCGGTGCTCTTCGGCACGGCGTCGTTCTGGGAGGGCGTGGACGTGCCCGGGCACGCGTTGCGCGCGCTGCTCATCAGCAAGCTGCCGTTCCGTGTGCCAAGCGAGCCGGTGGTGGCCGCGCAGTGCGAAGCGATCGAGGCGCGCGGCGGCAACCCGTTCATGGAGTACATGCTGCCGCACGCGTCGCTGCGCCTCAAGCAGGGGTTCGGGCGGCTGGTGCGCACGGCAGGGGACCGCGGTGTGGTGGTGCTGAGCGACCCGCGCGTGATCACCAAGCGCTACGGGCGCGGGCTGCTCGACGCGCTGCCGCCGGCGCGCCGCCTCGTGGGCGCGTGGCCGGAACTCCTGCCCGAAGTGCGCCGCTTCTTCGCCTGAGCGCTCGCCGCAATCCGCGCGTATCCTGACGACACCTCACCTCCACCCGATTCGCCATGCTGCGTCCGACGAAGATCATCTGTGTGGGCAAGAACTATCGCGCGCACGCCGCCGAGATGGGGGGCGAGGTGCCCGCGTATCCGCTGCTCTTCCTCAAGCCACCGTCATCGCTCATCGCGGAAGGGGACGCGATCGAACGGCCGTCGGCGTCGCAGCACGTGGAGTACGAGGGGGAGATCGGCGTGGTGATCGGGCAACGGCTGCGCGATGCGAGCGAGGTCGAGGCGGTGGCCGCGATCGCGGGGATCGTGGCGGTGAACGACGTGACCGCGCGCGACCTGCAGAAGACCGACGGCCAGTGGGCACGCGCCAAGGGGTTCGACACGTTCTGTCCGGTGGGGCCGATGGGCCCCGTGCCGTCGTCGCTCGACGATCTCGTGGTGGTCACACGCGTCAACGGCGAGGAGCGGCAACGCGGGCGCGCGAGTGACATGGCGTTCGCGATCCCCATGCTGCTGGCGTACATTTCGCGGATCATGACGCTGGAGCCCGGCGACCTGGTGGCCACCGGCACCCCTGCCGGTGTGGGCCCGCTGGTGGCCGGTGACCGCGTCGAAGTCGAGATCGAGGGCGTCAGCCGGGTGTCCAACCCGGTCGTCGACCGCTGACATGGCGTGTCGCGTGACGGTGCCACTGGGGCGTGCGCGCTCGGGCGGCGCCGGAAACGATCGCGTTGTGCGAGGGTACTGACCGACATGGCCGATTCTCCACCTCCGCAGGCGCGTGCCCCGCAGGACCGCGACCCGCGTCGCGGGGCGTCGCGCGGCCGTCTCAACCTGGGTGGCGGTTTTCGCCCCGGCGGTCAGCGCAATCCGCGCGCGGTGGCGCTCGCGGTGGTGGCACACCTCGTGCTCGGCATCGTGCTCCTGCGCACGATCTCGTTCAACACGTCGCTGCGCAGCTACTTCGGGTTCGACCCCGAGCCGGTGGTGCAGGAGCAGCTCACGTTCGTGGAAACGGCACCCGAGCCGCCCCGCGAGCCCGAGGTGACGCCGCCGCCCCCGCGCGATCCGGGCATCGTGGCCGACCGCAATGCGGTGAGCCGCGGCCCCGAGCTCGCGCCCCCCGACGCCCCGGTCGCCGCGCCGCGCCGATTCGTGGAAGCGGGCGACACCGTGGCCGGCAACGTGCTCAACGCGGAGCAGGCCGCCGTCGTGGGTGTGAAGCCGGGAGGTGACCCGCGCCTCTGGACCACCGCCGACGTGGAAGACCTGCAGCGCCGCGTGCGCGCGGTCGCGCTCGGCGGCGGCGTGCCGGGTGCCCGTGAGCTCGACAGCGTGATCACCTTCACGCTGCTCGCCGCCAAGGATTCGCTCGACTCGCTCGCCGTGCTCCAGAACTGGGGGCCCACCACGGCGTCCTGGACGAAGAAGGACAGCAAGGGCGGCCTGTGGGGCATGGACGAGAAGGGCATTCGCCTGGGCAAGGTCACCATCCCCAGCGCGCTGCTCGGCTTCCTGCCCATGGGCGCGCAGCAGGCGATGAGCGGCAACCCGATCAACGCCGAGCGGCAGCGCCGACTCGCCTACGCGCAGTCCGACATCGCGCGCTTCCGGCAGTCGGGGCCGGGCAACGACATGTTCAAGATGCTCGTGGAGGAACTCCGCGAACGGAAGGACCGCGAGCGCGAGGCGAGACGACGCGCCAACGCCAAGCCCGTCACCGAGCAGGGCGAGCAGCAGGGCGGCGTCGTCAAGCCCTGAACGGGTGTCGCCCTACGCGGTCACGTCGGACTTGAGCCAGCGCACCGCCGCATCGAGACGGGCCAGCGAGCGGTCGCGTCCCACGTAGAGCAGCACGTCGAAGATGCCGGGACTCGCCGTGAGTCCCGTGAGGGCCACGCGAAGCGGCTGGAAGATCTTGCCCCCCGAAATGCCGAGCTCCTCGGCGAGCGCGCGCAGGGCGGCTTCCATGACCTCGGTGTCCCACACCGCCAGCGAGGCGAGCCGCTCACGCGTGGCGCTCAGGATCTCCGCCGTGGCGTTCGCATCGCGCCACTGCTTGCTCACGGCATCGGGATCGTAGTCGACGTCGTCCCGGAAGTAGGGCACGGCCTGGTGGGCGATGTCGTCCACGGTGCGCGCGCGCACGCGCAGCAGGTCCACGAGGCCACGGAACCAGTCGGCGCGCTCGTCGAGCTGCTCGCGCGTGGCCACACCGAGTCGCTCGAAGGCCGGGAAGACGTGCGGCATGACCTCGTCGAGCGGCAGCATGGCCAGATGCTGCCCGTTCATCCAGTCGAGCTTCTGCGGATCGAAGATCGCGGCCTTCTTCTGCAGCCCGTCGAACGAGAAGCGCCGGAGCATCTCCTCGCGCGTCATCACTTCCACGTCGTCGCCCGGCGACCAGCCGAGCAGCGCCAGGAAGTTGCACATCGCGCTCGGCAGCAGCCCCATGTGCTGGTAGTCGCCCACCGCGGTGGCGCCGTGGCGCTTCGAGAGCTTCTTCCCGTCGGTGCCGTGGATCATGGGCACGTGCGCGAACTGCGGCACTGGCGCGCCGAGCGCGCGGTAGAGCAGGATCTGCTTGGGCGTGTTCGAGATGTGGTCGTCGCCGCGCATGACCATGGTGATGCCCATGGCGATGTCGTCCGAGACCACGGCCAGGTTGTACACCGGCGTACGGTCGGAGCGGAGGATGACGAAGTCCTCGATGTCCTTGTTGGGGAACGCGATGCGTCCGTGCACGGCATCCGGCCACTCGGTCACGCCATCGGGCACGCGGAAGCGCACCGCGTGCGGCTCTCCGGCGGCGAGCTTGGCGGCGAGCTCGGACTCGGAGAGCTCGGCGAGCGTGGGATCGAAGCGGAACGTCACACCGCGGGCCTCGGCGTCGGCGCGCAGGCGCTCGATCTCCGACGGCGGGGTGAAGTCGCGGTAGGCCGCGCCGGTGGCGAGCAGGCGCTCCACATCGGCCTGGTGACGCGCGAGGTTGGCGCCCTGGAAGACGACCTCCTCGTCGTAGTCGAGGCCGAGCCAGGCGAGCCCCTCGAAGATCGCGCGCGTGCTCTCGTCGGAGCTGCGCTGGCGGTCGGTGTCCTCGATGCGGAGCAGGAACTGCCCGCCGAACTTGCGCGCGTAGAGCCAGTTGAAGAGCGCGGTGCGCGCGCCGCCCACGTGCAGGAAGCCGGTGGGGGAGGGCGCGAAGCGCACGCGCGGCGGCACCGGCGAGGCGGCCGGCGTGTCAGGCGAAACGATATCCGACATGGAACCGGGGGCTGCGCCCGGAGAGAGACAGGGACGGAAATACGACGCGGGTCCGCCGGCTGATGCGACGGACCCGCGAAGCGGAGAGAACGGGATTCGAACCCGTGATAGGGTGTTACCCCTATGCCGGTTTAGCAAACCGGTGCCTTCAGCCTCTCGGCCATCTCTCCCTCGACGCGCACCCACGATCACGGACGTGCCCGAAAGCGACATCCGGCCGCGGAGCCATTGAGAACGGGAAAAATGGTCAGCGTGGAGGGTCGGGGCAAGGGCGTGGCCACGATGACACGCCGCGAGATTCGCTGACGCACGCGCCGCCGAGGGCGCCGCTTCGGGCCTGCCGCTCCCGACCGCTCCAGTCCGCTGCCGACATCCGGCGGCGCTGGTCGGCCCGCTGCCCGACGTCAGGGCGTGAGAAGCGCCCGGAGCAGCATCCAGTGCTCCGTGGCCATCCACGCGCCGTGCGCCAGCACGCAGAAGCCGAGCCCGCGACCCCGCTTTCCCCGCAGGGCGGTGACGCCGAGGGCAATGCCGGCCAGCAGAGCCACCAGCGCGTGGCGAACGGCCGCGTCCGGCGAGGCGCTCCAGCCGGCGATCAGCCACATCGCCCCGAACGCAACGGCGGTTGTCGCGACAGCGCGCGCCGCGCCGACGCCGCGCGTGAGCAACCACTCCAGGAGCGCCAGGCGGAAGAGCAACTCCGACAACAACGGCACGAGCAGGCAGGTCGCCGTGATCCACGCGCCCACCGCGACCCACTGGTCGCCGCGGGCGAAGCGGGCGAGCAGCGTGGCGGTCTCCGGTGCCGTGCTCGCCCACGTCCACGGCCAGAGGCCGACCCGGCCGGCGATCCACGCCAGGCCCGCGCCGATGGCCACCGAGACCCAGGCGGCGATCAGGCTCGGCTCCAGCAGGCGCTGGGTGGCACGTGGCAGCCACCGCGCCCCGAACAGCACGCTGACCACCCCGAGGCCGAGTAGCCAAGGCATGAACAGCGCCACCACCACGGCGAGTGAGCCGGCATGTGACGCATCCGTCGTCGCAGCAGCGGGCAGAAGCTCGGCATGCAGGCGTTCCCCGAGCTTGGTGAGGTGCGCGACGGCGACGACGAGCGCTGTCAGCGCGAGGCCGCGGAGCTCGCGAGCGTCGGGGGGCTTCGACGTGCGGTCGCGCAACGTGCCCGGTGAGCGGACGGTCGAGGCGCCGAGCGGGGGCGAGGGAAGGGGCGCAGTCATTGCCCGGTAGGATTGACGGTGCGGCGGAGTTTGGCAACTGCGCTGGGGGCGTCGATCGACGGCGTGTCGCGCGGCGTGCTACCTTCTGCGCATGAGCGCCGACCCCGACAGCCGCACTGCGCTGCCCCCGCTGCCCCCCGGACTGCAGCAGGACTTCGACGTCATCCGTCCGCTCGGGGCCGGCGGCATGGGCGCCGTGTGGCTGGTGCGCGACCGCTTTCTCGACCGCCCGGTGGCGCTCAAGGTGCTTCTCGAGGAGATCGTCTCGGTCGAGCAGCGCGAGCGCTTCCTGCTCGAGGCGCGCACGAGCGCCCGCCTCGAGCACCCGCACATCATCGACGTGTACCGAGCCGACGAGACCGACGGCACGGTGTGGTTCACCATGCGGTTCGTCGACGGCGAGTCGCTCGGCGACCGAATCCGCGCGCGCGGGGCACTGCCGCCGAGCGAGGTGGCGCGCATCCTGCGCGAGGTGTCGTGGGGGCTCGCGTACGCGCACGCGCGCGGCGTCGTGCACCGCGACATCAAGCCGGACAACATCCTGCTCGACCGTGGCTCGGGACGTGCCGTGCTCACCGACTTCGGCATCGCGCGCGACGTCGACGCCGAGGCGCGTGGGCTCACGATTGCCGGCCATGTGCTTGGCACCGTGCAGTACATGAGTCCGGAGCAGGCCTCCGGCGACGTAGTGGATGGCCGGAGCGACATCTACGCGCTCGGCGCGGTCGGTTTTCACGCGCTCACCGGCACGCTGCTCTTCGACGGACCCGCGCACAGCGTGCTCGTGGCCCATGTGACGCGTCCTGCGCCGCTCGTGCGTGACGTGGCGTCCGACGTGCTGCCGAGTCTCGCCGCGGTGATCGACCGCTGCCTGCAGAAGGATCCCGACGCGCGCTATCAGAGCGCGGACGCGCTCGCCACCGCGTTCGACGCGGCGCTCCGCGACGCGCTGCACGCCGAGGAGGAGGCGGCCGACGCCGCACCCGGTGCGGTGCTGACCGAACGCGAGGCGCAGGCGATCTGGCAGCGAGCCGCACAACTGCAGGCGGCCGCCGCGCTTCGGCTCGAGCGCGGCGTGGCACTGCGGCCGCCGTCGACGACGGGCGACACCGACGTCACGAGCGGCCAGTTCCGTGTCCGCGACGTGGAGTCGGCCGCGGTCGAGGCGGGCATCTCACGGCAGTACGTGGCGTTGGCGCTCGCCGAGCGCGACGTGAAGACGGGGGCGGTGGCGGCGCACGTGGTGTCCGATTCGCTCGACCGGCAATTCACCACGCTGATGGGCACCACCGAGCGCGCGATCAGCGTGAGTGAGGTGCTGTCGGTGTCACCGCGTCGCGCCTTGTCGGCGCTTGGCACCGTGTTCACGAGCGCGCCGAACGGTTTCACCTTCGAAGGCACCGTGAACGGCCATCCGCTCGATGGCGGCGTGATGCGGTTCAAGGTGCCGCGCCTGTCGACGCGCGCCTGGTGGAATCCGCTGGCGATGATGTCCGGCGAGCGGCGTCTGCTGTTCCGCCTCGAGCAGATCGAACTGTTCGAGCTGAGCGTCACGCTCCAGTCGCGCGGCAGTGCGCGCAAGCCGGCGTGCGAGGTCGTCATCACGGGCGACCTGCGTGAAGGGCTGCGCCGCAACCTCATCACCGATTGGTTCATGATCGGCGGCGCCGCCCTCCTCGCCGGCGGCGCGACGGTCGCGGCCGAGCGCGCCGCGGGCTGGATGCTGTCGAGTGGCTCGCTGCCGGCGGTGAGCGTGGCCGGCGCGGCGGTGATCGCCGGGCTCGGCACGGCCGCATGGTATCGCTGGCTCTTTCGCAGCGCGCTCGAGGAAGCCAAGAACGAACTCAGTGCGCTGATCAGCTCCGTCGAGCAGCACGTCTCGCGTCAGACCTTGTTCGGCGAATCGCCCGAAGCATGGCACGCGCTGCGCGAGGGACGCGCCGGCGATTGATCGCGGCGCGCGCCGCCGTCAGTCCTCGTTCGCCGAGGGCTCCACGACCGGCGGATCGATGCGGAGGCTCACGCGCGCCACGCGACGCTTGTCCATGGCCAGCACCTTCACGTGGCCGCCCTCGAAGGGCACCGTGTCGCCCACCTTCGGCAGCCGTCCCAGCTGCCCGAACACGAAGCCGCCGATGCTGTCATAGAGATCGACCGGCAGTTCGAGGGCGAGGTCGTCCGCGAGTTCGGCGAGCGACGCCCCGCCGTTGGCGAGCACCTCGTGCGGCCCGATGCGCTCGTACGGCAGCGGGCCACTCTCGTGCTCGTCCTCGATCTCGCCCACGATCTCCTCCACGAGGTCCTCGAGCGTCACGAGGCCCGCCGTGCCGCCGTACTCGTCGAGCACGATGGCCATCTGGATGCGCCGCGCGCGCATCTCACGGATGAGCGACTCGACGCGGCGCGTCTCGGGCACGAACAGCGGCTCACGCATGATGCTCGTGATCTCGCGGTCGCCCAGCCGCATGGCGCGCCACAGGTCGCGCGCGAGCACGATGCCCACGATGTGGTCCACGCTCTCGCTGTAGACGGGCAGGCGCAGGAAACCGGTGTCGAGCATGACCGACTGCGCGGCGGCCGCGGAGATCGACGACGGAATGGCCACGATCGCGGTGCGCGGCGTCATCGCGGCGTTCACGTCGACCTCGCGCAGCCGCATCACGTTCGCCATCACCTGCCACTCCGATTCGTCGATCTGCCCCTCGCGTCGTCCTACCTCGGCGAGGATCTCGAGCTCGGCACGGCTCACGGTGGACTGCCCGTGCCCGCCCGCCCCAATGAGCCGGTTGAGCACCGAGAGCGGCACGAGGAGCGGCTTCATGGCCACGATCATGACCTGCAGCGTGCGCGCCGTGAGCGGCGCCAGGCGCTGCCAGTAGCGCGCGCCCAGCGTCTTCGGAATGATCTCGGACAGCACGAGGATGAGCAGCGTGAGCACCGCCGAGAAGGCGGCCATCCACTGGTTGCCGAACACCTGCAAGGCGAGCGCGCCGCTCACGGCCGCGCCGACGGTGTGCGCGATGGTGTTGAGCGTGAGGATGGCGGCGATCGGCTCGTCGATCTGCCGACGCATCTTCGCGAGCAGCGGCCCGGTCGGGTCGCCCTGGTCCTCGAGCAGGGCCACGTACGCGTGCGAGACCGAGAGCAGCACCGCCTCGAGCACCGAGCAGACGAAGGAGACGCCGAGCGACAGCGAGACGACGGCGAGCAGCGTGGTCATGACGGGGGCTGGAGGGGAAGGCGAGCTGCGGCGTCGGTCGCAGCTGGCCGTCCCAGCAACATCAGTGGCAGCAGGCCATGCGGCAACCGCACGATCGTTTCCGCCACGGCGCCCGGGCCGTACGCAAGCACGCGCAGCAGTGCCGTGAAGGTGCCCCAGATGGCCATGTACCAGGCACCGGCGCGGCCGCGCGCGAGCACGTGCACCGTGGCGGCAATGTCGACCACACCGACGCCGACGAGCAGCCGTTCGACGGTGGGCTGGCGAAGCGTGAGGCCGATCGTCTCGCGTGCCGCCGAGATCGTGAGGTCCACGAACCACGGGTGAGCGCGCATCGCCTCGAGGCCGTGCACCACGAACACCGCGCTGCAGGCGAGGCGCACGAGCCACTCCATGCCGGCGCTGTCGCGCGAGCGTCCGCGTGCCGCGGCGCTCCAGAGCAGGGCGACCGGCGCCGCGATGCGCATGGCATGTGCCGGCCACGCCCACTCGCTGAACGGCACACCGCCCTGGTCCACCGTGGCCCAGGCAAGCAACAGGGCGAGCGCCGCGAGCACGCCCGCGCCGATGGCACGCGTCGGACGCGCGAACAGTGCCATGACCGCTGCCAGCGACACGAGCGCGAGCGCGCGCTCCACGCGCACGCTGTCCGGGTGGGCGAGCTCATCGGACATGAAGAGACGCGCGCCAACGGCCGTCCCGGTCTTGTACAGCAGCGCCATGCCGATGCCCATCGACGCGGAGGCGGCGAGGAGCAGGCGCTGTGAGGCGCTGCTCGGCATCGCGGTACCGCTCAGCGGGGCACTCCGCCGGGGACGGCACGCGGCCGGGGGGCACGCGCGTAGCGGTCGAGCACGGCGCCGTCCATGCCGATGGCTTCGGCGCGCAGCGAGTCGGCGTCCACGTGCAGGATCCACACATGGTGCGCGCTGGCGCTCATGCCAGGCGATTGCAGATACCAGCGCGTGGAATCGGGGACGCGCTGCGGCACGCCGAGTCCGCCCTCGCCGATGTAGACCACGCCGTCGTCTGCCGGCTGTTCGTTGCGGATCGGCACGGTGCGCTTGAGGGTGTGCCCGTCGGACTCCAGGGCGAGGTCGAGGCCGAACCGCTCGAACAGCGGCCCCCACGTCTGTCGCACACGCTTGAACTCGAGCGCCTCGTAATCCTTCACGGCCGGGTACGCGGGTCGATGGTACTGCGCGAGCAGCCAGCGATGCGTGGGGCGCAGCGCCTCGAGTTCCTCCTCGAGCCATTCGCTCTGCTCGCCGGCCACACTGATCTCGGTGTTCAGCGTGAGCAGCGCGAACTGCGGGCCGATCTGCGTGCGGTAGTAGTAGCCGAAGCTGTTGGCATCGGTGATGTCGCCCAGCCAGAAGTGCTCGTTGAAGCCGATGCCTTCGTCGTGGTTGCCGCGCGAGACGATCATGGGCAGCAGGCGCCCGTCGCTCGTGCGCACCGAATCGTTGTCCTCGAACCACCAGTACAGATGACGCCAGTCGGCAGTCGTCTCCCAGTCGGCGCCGTGCGCGAGCGCGAGCAGGTCGGGGTTGGCCTCGAAGAGTGCGGTCATGCGGCGGTTCATCGCCTGCCGGTCCACATGCGGCGCCTTGCCGGCGTAGCGCGGCTCGGGGCCGCCCAGCCGCGAGTCGCCGCCCGAGAGCAGGCGGAAGGGGCGGTCGTCGGTGGGCGCGGTGAGGAACCACCGCTCCTCCGTGAGCACCCCGTCGCTCTCCACGGCCACGTAGTAGCGCGTGGACGGGCGCAGGCTGTCGAGCTGGGCGTGGTGGTACCAGCCGGCCGGCACGCCGATGGCGAGGTCTTCGGCGCGCCGTGTGGCCTCGCCATTGCGCGCGGCCGGCACCGAGAACGAGTAGGCGCGCGTGCCATCGCGGCGGCTCATCGTGTCGAAGCGCACGACGTTGCGCGCCGTGGCGGCCATGGTGGTCCACGAGATGATGGCGTGGCGGTCCGGGTGTTCGGTCCAGATCACGCGCACGTGACGCGGCGAGGGACCGTCGGCGGTCGCGGTGGCGGCGGGCGAGGACGCGCCCGAGCGCACGGCGTCCGGGGCGCAGGCCGTGAGCAGGAGGGCTGCGGCCCCGAGGGCGGCCGAGGCGAGCAGGGCAGGGCGGGGTGGGCGCATTAGGAAAAGATATGCGCGCGCGCCCCTACTTGATCACCCGGATCCGCTCGTTGATCGGGTAGAACCACTCCACGCCGCGCTCCGTGACGATCGCGTCGTCCTCCAGCGGAATGCGCGCCTTCGCGCCGCCCCACTCGGGCACCGGGGTCCAGGCGAACAGCTCGATCGAGAAGGGATTGAACGGCTTGATCGGGAAGGCGTGCTGGCCAGGGTTGAACCACGCGATGCTCGGGCCACTGCCGTGCCCGCGGTCGCCGATGGAGTGGCAGCCGATCATCACCTCGACCTTGCCGTCGTCGGTGGTCTCGTTGAAGGTGCCCTGCATGCGGAAGCCGGCCTTCTCGATCTCGCTGGCCAGCTGCGTGAGCATCGCGCCGGCCGTCGGCCCCGGCTTGATCGTGCGCCGGATCACGTTGCGCACGGCCACCGCGTTGTCGAAGGCCTTCTGCAGGCCGGCGGGCACCGACGTCTCGCCCGGCTTGAGCACGTAGGCGATGCGCTTCACGTCGGTCCACGTGTTGAGGTACCCCACGCCCCAGTCGATCATGAGCAGGTCGCCGCGCTGAATGATGCGGTCGTTGGACGTGGCCTCGATGCCCTTGGGGCCGGTGATGTACACCGACGGCATCTCGAAGCTCGAGCCGAGCGCGCGCTGCTGCAGCTGGTCGGCCATCCACCAGGCCACGTCCTCGAGCGTGGTCACGCCGGGCGTGATGATCTCGTTGGAGAGGGCGCGGTCGGCGAGCCGGCGCGCGATCTCGCCGTTCTCGCCCAGCGCCACGAGCCGCGAGGCGGTGAAGCCGCTGCGGAAATCCGAGACCACCTTTTCGGCCGAGACCACGCGCGAGGCGTACGTGCCCAGCTCCTTCATGAGACGATCATGGCTGGTCTTGGACAAGCCGTCCGCCGCACCGATCTGCTCCGACATGTTCACGCCGATGCGCTTCGGGTCCCGCTCGGCGATGAACGCCTGCAGCGGCTGGAAGCCGCGCACGAGATCGTAGCCGCAATCCTCGAGGCGATAGCCGGCCACGCCGATCGCGGCGCGCTCGATGCGGTCGCCGCCGCGGTCGGTGAAGATCCAGTAGGCCACGCTCCCCACGTAGCCACGCCCGAGGTCGTCGTACATCGGGTCGAACTGGTTTTCCTTCTGCATCACGATCCACATGTCCACACCATGGTCGCGCATGGCGCGCGGCAGGATCAGGTCGAACTGATCGCGGCGGATCTGGCAGAGGCGCTCCCAGCGGGTGCGCGCGTGCTCGGCGGGGGCCTGCGCGGGGAGGGGCGACGCGGACAATGACGCGGCGAGGACCGCGGTCGCGAGGACCGCGGTCGCGAGGACGGCGGGGCGGAGCAGGGAAGCGAAGGACATGGCGACGGGCGATGGAGGCGGGAGTGGGCGGCGGTGCGCCCTCATCCCGCGAACATCGCCCCACCGACCCGCTCGGCGCCAGTGACATGCGTCCGCTGAGTCGAGACGCGTACGACCCCTGCACGCTTGACGCGCACCGACTGCGGCGCATCTTCGCGAGAGCACATCGGATTCGCGCCCACTCCTGCCGCATCGCCTCATGAAAGCCTGGCCGCTCCTCCTGCTGCTGCCGTTTGCGCTACCGGCCCAACGCGCCCCGCTGCTCGACTGGCCCTCCGGTCAGGCCCGGGCCCGGTTCGAGATCAGCATTCCACCCACCGTGCGCCCCGGCGTCACCACCGGCCGGGCCTACATCGTGTTGTCGCGCGACAGTGCACGCGAACCGCGGCTGCAGATCGGACGCGTTGGCGCACCGCTCTTCGGGCGCGACTTCACGTCGGTGCCCGCGGGGCGCGCCATTGTCATCGACGGCACCGACCTCGGCACGCCGGTGGCCGACATGGCCGACATCCCGGCGGGCGAGTACTGGGTGCAGGCCATCGTGAACGTCTACAGCGAGTTCAAGCGCGCGGACGGGCACGTGCTCTGGATGCACGATGACCAGTGGGAAGGACAGGCGTGGACGCGATCGCCGGGCAACCTGTACAGCGTGCCGATCAAGGTCACGCTCGATCCGCGGCAGTCGCGCACCTACCAGCTGGCCGTCACCGAGATCATTCCGCCGGTGGTGGTCGCGGAGGACAACGAGTACGTGCAGCGCTTCCGCTTCCAGTCCCCGTCGCTGTCGGCGTTCTGGGGGCGGCCGATCTACCTGGGCGCCACGGTCCTGCTGCCCAGGGACTATGCCACGAGCACCATCCGCTACCCGGTGAACTACGTGCAGGGGCACTTCTCGCTCGCCGCGCCGTACGGCTTCGACCGCGACTCGGCGTTCCGTGCGCTCTGGCTGCGCGAGGACACGCCGCGGCTCATCGCCGTCACGTTCCAGCACCCCACGCCGTACTTCGACGACTCGTACGCCGTGAACTCGGTGAACGTCGGGCCGTACGGCGATGCGATCATGCAGGAGCTCATTCCCGAGATCGAGAAGCGCTATCGCATCATCGCGGAGCCGTGGGCCCGCTGGCTGTCGGGCGGCTCGACCGGCGGCTGGGAATCACTGGCGCTGCAGATCTTCCATCCCGACTTCTTCGGTGGCACGTGGAGCTACTGCCCCGATCCGGTCACGTTCACCGACGTGGAAGGGATCAACATCTACGAAGACGACAATGCGTTCTACAAGAAGGTCACCGAGTGGCACCGCACGCCCACGATCAACTCGCGCGAGATCAACGGCGAGGTGCGCCAGACGTCGCAGCAGCGCGCGTGGATGGAGCTGGTGAACGGCACGAAGGGGCGCAGCGGCACGGGGCAGCTCGACATATGGAGCGCAGTGTTCGGGCCGATCGGCGCCGACGGCTACTTCAAGCCCGTGTTCGATCCGCGCACCGGCGCGATCGACCGCAGCGTGGCCGAGTACTGGCGCGCCAACTACGACCTGCTCGAGCACCTCAAGCGCAACTGGCCCACGCTCGGCCCCAAGCTCGTGGACAAGCTGCACATCTTCCAGGGCGACGCGGACAACTTCTTCCTCGATCGGGCCACGCGTGAGCTGCAGGCGTGGATGGCCACCACCACGAATCCGCACTATCCCGGCCACTTCGAGTGGGGGGACCAGCGCGGCCACTGCTACGCCGGACCGGGTGGCGCGAGCGCGCGCCTCTTCGACATGGCGCGGCACGCGCGCCGTCACCGTCCCGATGGTGTGACCACGCCCTGGTGGCCGATTCACTGAAGTCGGATCGTCTCGCTCGCGCCGCTACAGCGGCCACACAATCGGCAGCAGCAGCAGGGTGGTCACGATCACGAGCAGGTCGAGCGGCAGCCCGAGTCGCCAGTAGTCGGTGAAGCGGAAGCCGCCTGGCCCAAGAATGATCGTGTTGTTCTGGTGGCCGATCGGCGTGAGGAACGCGCACGATGCGCCGATGGCGACGGCCATGAGGAACGTGTCGGGATTCACGCCGAGCTGTGTGGCGGTGCCAAGCGCGATCGGGGCCATCACGGCAGCCGTGGCGGCGTTGTTCATGAGGTCGGTGAGCAGCATCGTGCTCACGAGCAGCACACCGAGCGCGATCAGCACGTCCCCACGCGCAACGGTGTCGAGCAGCCCCTGGGCGAGGACCATGGCGGTGCCGGTCTGCTGCATCGCGTCGGCCACGGGCAGCAGCGAGCCGAGCAGCACGATCACGGGCCAGTCCACGGCCTCGTAAACAGCCCGCAGCGGCAGCGTGCGCAGCGCCATCGAGGCCACCACGCCGCAGGCGAACGACACCGCGGCGGGCAGCAGGCCGATCGCTGCCACGCCCACCGACACGGCCATGATCAGGGTCGCCGCCAGCGCCTTGCCGGGCGCGGGCAGGCGCAGGTTGCGACGCGCGAGCGGCACGCAGCCGGACTGCGCGGCGAAGTCGGTGACCGCCTCAGGCGCGCCATGCATGAGCAGCAGGTCTCCCGGACGGAACACGAACGAGCGCAGTCGCACGGCGGACCGGCGCCCCTGCCGCGAGACCGCGAGCAGGCTGATGCCGTAGCGCGTGCGCAGCAGGATGTCGCTCGCCGAGCGCGACACGAGTGGCGAGCCGGGCAGCACGGCCAGCTCCATGAGCGCGGGCAGCGTGCGGCGCGAGGACTTGCTGTCGTCGTCCGCGGTGGGCGCGGTGGTCACCGGAGTCGTGCGCGACTTCGACTCCTCGAGCTCGAGGTCGAGCGCTGACAGCAGCGAGGCGAGGGCGTCGGCGGCTGCCTCGACGACCAGCACGTCGTCGGCCTCGAGTACGTCACCGGCGCGCGGGAGCGGCTGGCGGACCTCACGGCGGATCAGGCCGATGACCTGCGCATCGTTGGCCTCGAGCGCCTCACCGAGGTCCGCGAGCGTCTTGCCCACGGTGCGACTCCGCGCCGGGATGCGCACCTCGGTGAGGTACGATCCGGTCACGAAGCCGGAGAGGCCCGCCTGCTCACGCGACGGGACCAGGCGCCATCCGATGAGCGCGATGAACGCCACGCCGACACCGGTCACCGCGACGCCCACGGGAGAGAAGTCGAACATGCGGAAGCCACCAAGCCCGGCCGTGTCTCGGATGCCGGAGATGATGAGGTTGGGCGGCGTGCCGATGAGCGTCATGGTGCCGCCGAGGATCGACGCCGCCGCCAGCGGCATGAGCACCTTGCCCGGCGGTAGTTCGAGACGCTCGGCGAGCTGCACCGCGATCGGCATGAGCAGCGCGAGCGCCCCCACGTTGTTCATGACACCGGAGAGCAGCGCCACGAGCACGGTGAGCGCGGCGATCGACACCGTGGGGCCCGCCCTCGCCGGCAGCACCACCCGCGCGAGCACGTCCACCGCGCCCGATGTCTGCAGGGCGCGGCTCAGCACGAGCACACACGCCACGGTGATCACCGCCGGGTGCCCGAAGCCGGCAAACGCCTCGGTGGCCGGCACGAGGCCGAGCAGCACGCAGGCGAGCAGCGCGCTCGCCGCCACCATGTCGTGGCGCCAGCGGCCCCACAGGAACATGCCGATGGCCGCCACCAGCACCACGATGATGGAGAGCTGCTCGCGAGTCATGGCGTCGGAAAGCGGAGGTCGCGCCGGTCAGCGCTTCCGCGTCACCTTCGCGAGGCGCACCAGCGCGCCGTCGCACCCCACGCCCAGCAACTGGTTGCGCCACCGCAGCGCGACGTCGCGCGGCACGGACTCCCCGTGCGACGCCGGATTGCGTGCCTCGGCGGCGAACTGATCGAGGATCGCCGCGCACTCCCTTGTGAGCCAGGCCCCATCGTGGAGCGTGGTGCACAGGTAGTCCGCGAGTTCGCGCTCGCTGCCGAGCGCAAAGGCCAGTTGCCGAAGCGTGAGCGGCAGCGCCTCGGGCAGGCGTACGGTGTGATGCTCCACCTTCACGAGACGGGCCGGCTCTGGGGCATCGCGCATCGCATCGCGAAGCAGCAGGTTGATCTGCACCTCGAGCGCCTTGCCGTACCCCACCACCACAGCCGAAAGATCGGCGGCCGGATCGCGGCGGTGCTCGCGCAACGTGAACTCCGCGCCGGCCAGGAAGCGGCGCGCGGAGGCGTCGAGTGCGTTCCACGCCGCCGCGCCCAGGTGATCCTCGCGCAGCACGGCCTCCATCGCGCCGACGGCGCCACGCTCGGCGTCGAACCGCGCCCAGAGTGCGCCGTCGGCCAGGAGCGTGCGCTCGGCCGCATCAAAGAAGCGGCGGCCATCCGGGCGCGTGACGATGAGTGGCAGCTCCAGCATGCCGCCGTACAGCGAGACCGGCTTGTCGTGGTAGCGCGTGTTGCGCAGTCGCGTCAGCTCGGCTTGCACCCCTTCGAGATCGTCACGCACGAGCGCGCGGATGTCGGCCACCTGAAACCAGCAGTCGCAGTGGAGGTCCTTGTGCGCGTAGTAGGCGGGCACGTGTGCGGCGTCGTCCCTGCGCGGGTCGTCGGCTTCGATCGCGAGCAGGTCCGCCACGTAGAGTGAACGGTAGTCGGTGAGGTAGAGATGGGTCTCGTCGTCCGTGTCCGCACCGGCATCGGTCTGCGCATCGAGGGCGAGCACATCGCTCAGGTGCGGCATGGGCGCCAGCCGGTTGGACGAGCGCACCTTGCCCCACCACACATACACGTCGTCGTCGGCTACGGAACCGGCGGCGTACTTCGCATCCCACTCGAGCAGCAGGCGCACGTGCGCCTCGAAGGCATCGGCGGCGTAGGCCGGATTCCAGACCGTGAGCAAATGGCGCGACATGCGAGCGGGGCGAGAGGGTGACTGCGCGATTCTGGAATCGGGTGCGCCCGAACGCAAGGCGTCTGGCCGACTGTCAGACCCCATGCCGATCTTGCCGTGTCCGAACGCGTTGCGTCCCCCCGGCAAGGAGCGGTCATGCCCCGTCGTCTCTCCCATCCCGTGCCCGAGATCGAGGGCATCGCCCTCGACGTTCGCCCGGAGTCGTACTGGGCCGACCGCGACCCGCTGTCGTCCATCGTGCAGAACATCAAGGGGCAGAACCGTCGGGAGATGGCGCGTGACTTCATCGCCGGTGGGGCGGATGCTGCGCTGGGGCCGATCGAGTCCAGCCTGCTCGAGGATACGCTGCCGGCGGCGGAGCGCATCTCGCTCGGGAGGATTCATCCGAGCTTCATGGGCGGCGAGTACCTGCCGGACTACGCCCGTGGCGAGGTCGAGATCGCGCGCATCGTGCTCGACAGCGTCACGCAGGACGTGTTCAGCGTGCGCGCTCGGCGTGCCCGCCCCGGGGCGCGCATCCGCTATCGCCTCGTGGACGAGTACGCATCCGACTTCCGGCTCGATCCGGCGACGTCCACGCGGCCGCTCACGCTGCGCGAACTCGTGCATCTGCTCGACTTCGCCACGGCCGAAGATCGTGACAACCTGGGGCTGCCGTTCCCCGAGAGCATCCTCGGGTGGCAGCGTGGGTGGGGCGAGCCGGTGAACGCCGGCTTCGTGCGCATGGAGTCGGTGTTCTATCCGGCGCTCGATGCGTACTACGCGCACCGGTTGGAGGCGTATGCGGACGCGTGCAACGCGGAGGACTTCGAGGGGGAGGAGGAGGGAGAGGAAGGAGAGGAAGGAGGGGAAGAAGGGGAAGAAGAGGAAGAAGAGCAGCTCGAGGCGGAGGCTGACGGGGACACGTTGTGACGCCTGCGCACGCCCCGTGCCTACTCACCCCGTGTTGCGAAGCGCCCCTGCGATCGCATTCACCGACTGCAGCAGGGACTGCAGCAGCGGCTCGCGCTCCGGGTGCTCGTCGGGAAGCGCGCGCCACCGGCGCAGCTGCACCACCTGCGTGTGGTGCAGCGGCGCCAGCGCCTCCTCACGCAGTGTGTTGGAGGCCCAGTGGTTGCGGCGGCGCTCGGAGAACGGGCGGCCGAACAGGCGATCCATCTGCGTGCGCGTGCGCTGCAGTTCCTCCAGAATGCGCGAGAGCAGCCGCGTGCGCAGGGCATCGTCGTCCACCAGCTCCGCGTACATCGCGGCCACGCGCTCGTTGGTGGCGGCGAGCGCCGTGTCCACGCTGGTGAACACGTAGCGGAAGAACGCATCCGTGCCGATGAGCGCGCGCACCCGCTCCCAATTCGCCGGCGCCTCCTGCTCCAACGCCTCGAGCGCCGTCCCCACGCCGTACCACGCGGTGAGGTTGAAGCGGCTCTGGCTCCAGCTGAACACCCAGGGAATCGCGCGCAGGTCCTCGAGCGTGGCGCGGCCCGAGCGTCGCGCCGGCCGCGAGCCGATCTTGCTGCGCTCGATCACGTCGATCGGGCTCGATTGCCGGAAGAACGGCACGAACCCCTCGTCGCGCACGAGCGACTCGTAGGCCACGCGACTCGCATGGGCAAGGCGCTCGGCGAGCGCGGCGTGCGGATGGTCCGGTGCGGGCTGCGCGTCGCCACGCAACCCGGCGGCGCAGCTGCCGGCGAACATGAGCTCCAGGTTGAACGCCGCGTTGAGCCGGTTGGCGTACTTCTGCGCGATCGTCTCGCCCTGCTCCGTGAGGCGCAACCGGCCGTGGAAGCTGCCGGGCGGCAGCGCGCGCAGGAAGAAGTGCGACGGCCCGGACCCGCGACTGATCGATCCGCCCTTGCCGTGAAAGCACACGATGCGCACGCCGTGCTCGGCACCCACGCGCGCCAGCTGTGCCTGCACGCGATGCAGCCCCCATTGGCTGGCGAGAATGCCGCCGTCCTTGTTGCTGTCACTGTACCCGATCATCACCATGACCTCCGGTGCGCCGCCGTCCTGCGACGCGCGCAGCGACGCGCGCGTGATCGGGTGCCGGAGGAAGGCATCCATGATGGCCGGCCCCGCCTCGAGGTCATCGATGGTCTCGAACAGCGGCACCACCGGAATCACGCACGTCAGCCCCTCCCGTGTGCGCTGCAGCAGGCCGGCCTCGCGCGCGAGCAGGTAGACGGCCAGCAGGTCGCTCACGGATCGCGTCATGCTCACGATGAGCGATCCCAGCCCGTCCGTGCCGTACCTGGACACATGCTCGGCCAGCGCCCGGTGGCACGACACCACCGCCAGCGCCTCGTCGGCCAGCACGCTCGTCGCGCCGGTGAAGGGGCGCAGCGTGCGCAGCTCCTCCTCGAGGAATGCAAGACGCCCCGCTTCGTCGTGCGCCGAGTACACCACGTCGCTGCCGGCCTCGGCGAGCAGCTGGTCGAGTGCGCGCTCGTGGAACGCGCTGTTCTGGCGCACATCGAGCTGGGCGAGGTGAAAGCCGAACGTGTCCACCACGCGCAGCGCCTCGTGCACATCGGAGTGCGCGGCGCGCGCGGCATCGTGCGCCACCAGCGCGTCCTGCAGCAGGCGCAGGTCGTCTCCGAGCGCGCGCGCCCACGCATAGCAGCCAGGAAACGACTGCAGCGCCGTGGCGTGACCGCGAACCACCTGCACCGGCAGGGCGTGAATGCACAGGTTCACGAACTGCCGGAACGCCTCGCCCTGGTTCCGGCGCACGGCGAGTTCGCCCACGTCGCCCAACGCGGCGCGCAGCGCCTCCGCTCGTCGCTGCAGCGCCGGCACCGCGTCGTTCAGCTCCACGCTGAAGCTGAGCCGCTGCACCAGCGTGACCAATGCACGGCGCACCACGATGATGCCGTGCAGGCGCATGGTGTCGAGCGTCTCCGCCGTGAGTGATGCGGTCACGAGCGGGTGGCCGTCGCGGTCGCCTCCCACCCAGGTGCCCATGCGCAGCGCCGGAAAGGCGCGCGCCGCGTGCACCGCGTTCACGTCGAGTCCGGCGTCGCGCCATGCGTCGAGCAGCGCGCGGTCGAGCACGGGCATGAGGTCGGGGAACACGTTGGTGAGGTAGTGCAGCACGTTGCGGCGCTCGTCGCGCACGTCCGGCTTCTCGGTGAACACTTCGCCCGTGCGCCAGATGCGGTCGAGTGACCGCTTCACCTCGTCGCGGATCACCTGCTGCTCGCGCGTGCTGTACATGCTGTTCTCGCGCTGCAGCATGTGCAGGTAGAGCTCGCGGTGCTGCTCGAGCACCGTGGCCCGCTTGGCCTCCGTGGGGTGCGCCGTCAGCACCGGCTCCACCACCGTGCGGGCGAGCTGCGCGAGCAGTTGGGCCTCGGTGGCGCCATGGGCGCGCAGCTGCTGCAGGGTGGCGGCCCAGCTGCCGTTGATGGCCTGCGCACCCTCGCGGTCCACGCGCCCGCGCCGATGCTGGATCGCGCCGTTCACCTCCGCCTGGTTGAGCAGGTGGAAGCAGATGGACCAGACACGCAGCGCATCGTCGGTGAGCTCGGCGAGCGCTGCGGGCGCGTGCAGCCACGGCAGGGCCTGCGCCAGGTCGGGGCGCCCCGCCTCGGTGAGCACCTCGTGGAAGCAGCGCAGGATGAAGCGCAGGTCGGCGTACGGCTTGCCGAGCGTGCGCTCGATGTCGTCGAAGAACGTCGTGGCCGTGGTCATGTCGTAGGGAAGCCTGGGGTCACGATTTCCGCAAATGCCACGTGGCGCATGCCGTCATCGCGCCGTCGCGACCACCCGGATCAGCCGCACCAGCGCGTCCACATCGCGCACGTCGAGCACCTCGGCCGGTCCGTGCGAGAAGCGGCCCGGCCAGCTGAGGCCGATGTTGGGCGGGCCCCACGGCACGATCGCGCTGCCATCGGTGCTCCCCTGCGTGGTGCCCACCTGCAGCGGAATGCCCGCGGTACGCGCGAGGGCGAGGATGCGATCGCGTTCGCGGCGCGGCGTGAGGCTGCCGTCGTCGAGGGAGCGCAGCACGGCGCCCGCGCCGAGCGGCGTATACGCGAAGTGCCGCGACTCGAGCGGTGTGTCCGACGACACGAACGTGTCGATGGAGTACACGCAGGTGAGCGTGCTGCCGATGGTGCGCGCCGCGCCGTCGGGCGTCGTACCCGGGAGCCGCGTGTTGCCGAAGGCGCGCGCTCCGTTGAGTCCGCCCTCCTCGCGCACGGTCCACGTGAAGTACACGCGCCGCGTGAGCGTGGCCGGGTCGAGCCCCGTGAGCGCGGCGAGCAGTGCGGTGCTGCCCGTGCGGTCGTCGCTGCCGCGGGCGGTGACCATGTTGCCGGCGAGGCGATCGGCACGCTTGTAGGCGGTGATGCTGAGTCCCGGCCGCACGCCGCGCGCCACGAGCTGCGCGGAGTCGTGCCCGAACCAGGCCGTGAGCCGATCGGGCGTCTTGGTGGTGCCCGCGCTGCGCGGCACGAACACGCCGCGTAGCGGTGCCGCGGGCGCGGCCGTGCCCACTGGATCGAAGTGCAGCAGGGCAGGGACGCCCTCCCAGCTCGAGAGCACCGCGCCGCCGAGTCGTCGCAGCGTGACCTGCCCATCGGGGAGGATGCGGTCCACTTCGAAGCCGACTTCGTCCATGTGCGCCACGAAGGCGATGGCATCGCGATCGGGGCCCATGGCCAGCACGATGTTGCCGGCGCTGTCGATGGTGGCCTGCGAGCGCGCCCACGCCGGCATGGCCGCGAGCAGCGCGTCGCGCACGAGCTGCTCGTGCCCCGGCACACCCGGCAGGTCAGCCAGCGTCATGAACTGCTCGGCCAGCGCGTTGAGACGGCCGATCCGTCCGCTCGCCGGCGCGCGTGTGGCGCCGGTGGTGCCGAGCGTGGTGAACGTGGCCGAGCCGCGCACCGCGGCGCCACGCGTGACCCATGCGAGCAGCTCGGCGGCTTCGCTGGTGTGCACCGTTTCCACCGCCGACGCCACGAAGCGCACGGCCGGTGCGAAGGTGTGTACGCTGTCGGCCGTCACCCGACCCTCGAGGGCGCGGAAGGCGCGCGGCAGGCGCGCGGATTCGACCGCAGACACGGCGCGCGTGTCGCGTCCGTCGTCGGCGAGGTACAGCGCGTTTATGCGCGGCAGCTGCGCGAGCACCGAAGACAGCCCCACCCAGCCGAAGATGCGCTGCGTGGAGAGCACGAAGATCGTCTCGCCGCTGCTCACGCCCTGCTTCGCGGCCGCCTCGCCCGCGGCGGCGACGGCAGCGCATCCCGCGCGTGCGCCTGCGCCGGGACCGCTCGCCTGATCGGCGAACGCCCACGCCGGCCGGTCGAGCTGCACCGGGTCGATGAGTGCGATGCCGAGCTGCGCGATCTCGGCGCGCGAGCTCGCACCCACGTCCACCCACAGGTCATCGAAGGTGAGCGCACTGCTGTCGGCAATGTGCTGGCGCGCGAAGTGCCCGTTGGGCACCGCGATCACGCCGGGGTGCGTGCCGCCGGCGGTGAACACCTGCACGCGCTGCGCTTCATGGAACTGGTCGTGCAGCGGATGGCGCGGCACACCGGTGCGGCGCAGGCGCAGGTAGCCGTCGTCGGTGATCTGCGACACCACGTATGCCGACTGGTCCATGGCGCAGGCCACCACGCGGCGCGGCGTGCCGGAGCCCACGCGTCGCACGAGGTTGCCCCAGCGGTCGGCGGTCCACCCCGGGAGCGCGCGCTGCAGCGCCTGCGCGGCCGATTCCTCGGCGCCTGGCGGCGCCGCGAAGGCGACCCACGAGGCAAGCGCCTCGGCGGACGGCTGGGCGGCGAGGTGGTGCGATGGCGTGCCGACGAGGGCGGCGACGAAGCCGGCGGCGAACAGCGCGCGCGGGGCGAGTTGGACAGCAGCGTTCACGGACGGGCTCCACGGGAGGCAGGGATGCGCAACGATACGACGCCGTGCGTGCCTCGGCAAAGCGCCGTCACGTGTGCGGTGCGATGTGCTCTGCTGGATCAGGTGCGCGCAGTGCCTCCACGGCGAGCGCCACGATGTCGGCGACCTCATGATCGGGCAGCCGTTCGTCGAGCGCTTCCATGGCGAGGCCGTGGGCGAGCGCGGCGATCGTGCGGGCCATCACGTATGGCGCGCGATCGGTGCGCAGCGTGCCGTCGTGCACGCCATCATGCACCGCGCGGGCGAACGCGCCGAAGGCCTCGTTGCGCGCGTGCACGATGCGTTCGAGCAGCGCCGGCTGCTTGAAGCCCGCCTGGTCCGGTACTTCGCATGCCCGCCAGATCGCCTCGTCGTACATGAGGCGGAAGTGGTGCGGATGGCTGAGCGCGAAGGCCCGGTAGGCGATCGCGAGCGATGCCAGACGCGCTGACGCTGACGGTTCGCAGGCGGCATCGAGTTCGGTGGCGAGTCGCTCCCACCACTGGGCCGACACGTGCGCGAGCAGCTCGGTCACGCCGCTCACGTGCGCCATCGCGGCGGTGTGCGTGACGGATCGCGCGTCGGCGCTGCCCTTGGGCACGTGTGCCGCGACGGCGCGCAGCGTGACCGCTGCTCGGCCGCCGGTCGCGAGCAGGGCGTCGGCCGCCTCGACGAGGGCCGGAAGCAGACTGCCGTGGTGCCAGCGCGGGCGTGGGGGCATGGGGACCGGTGGGGTTGACGGAAAACTAACCAGCGGTAACATTCCTTCAAGACTTACCGTTGGTCAGTTCGCGGTGCCGGTCACCCACGTTCCGGTGGCCACCATGCAGAGGACGGCGAGAGACTCGGCTCCGCGACCCGTCCGCCAGACCGTCGTCCGCACCAACGCGGAACCACGGTGGCCACGCCGACCGTCGGCCCAGTGCCGCACGGAGCCATGGGCGAGTGGAACGTCATCGTTCTCGAAAGGAGTCACGCATGTCACGCCGAAGCAATCGTCCCCCTCGCAAGCCGAACGTCGACGCCGTGGAAGGGATCGACCTCGAGTGGCGGCCCACGTCGTACGTGGCCGACCTCGGCCCGGTCGAAGCGATCCTGCAGGGCATCGCCGGCGAGGAGCGCCGCGCCATCGTGCGCGAGAAGCTCACCCGGACGCCGCGCCCCGAAGACGGGGATGTGGGGGAGTGGCTGCTCCAGGATCGCCTGTCGGCCGAGGAGCGCGTGCTGCTCGGTCGGGTGCACCCACGCTACATGGGAGGCGAGTACCTGCCGGAGCGCGCGAGCGGGGAGCTGGAGATCGCGCGCGTCTCGCTCGAGTCGTCCACGGGTGATGTGTACAGCCTGTGCGCGCGGCGCGTGGGCTCGCGCTGGCACTACAAGCTCTACGACGAGTACGGCGCGGAGTTCGAGCTCACGCCGGCCACGAGCCGTCATCCGCTCACGCTGCGTCAGCTCATTCACCTGCTCGATACGGTGCAAGGGGACGAGCTCGACACGCTGGGGCAGGGGCTGGTGATGTGCTGGGGTGCCTGGCAGCGGGAGAACGGCGAGGATCCGCGCGAGTCGATCGACTTCGTGTCGGTGTCGAGCGAGGTGTATCCGATGCTCGGGGCGTACTATGAGGCGCGGCTCGAGGCGTGGGCGGCGGAGTGTGAGGCGGAGGACGCCGAGGCAGAGCACAACGAACGCGCCGTCGACGCGGAGGACGCCGCATGACGCGCGACGCGATGGACCCGGAGGAAGGGCTCGCGAACGCGCTCGCGATGAACGCACAGCTTGGCGAGTATCGGAGGAACGCGATCACCGCCGGCCGGTACCGCAGGCGCGTGAGCGAAGCGTATCCGCCCGAGTACTTCGAGACGCGTTTCCGCGTGGAGCACCCGCTTGGTTGGGGCGGCAATGACTTCGTGATCATCAGTGCTTGTGCGACCACGGGCACGCAGCGCGACGCCGTGCGCGAGGCGACGGATGATGCGAGGCTGCACGCCGAGCTCACAGCGTTCGGCTGTTCACCGCAGCGGGTGACGGCCTACTCGCCGCGCACCGGTCACGCCGAGTCGCGCTGGGCTGCGCCGATCGGCGAGATCGAGGCGGTGCGCGTGGGGGCGCGCTTCGCGCAGGATGCGATCTACGTCGTGCGGCGCGGCACGCTCTGGGTGGCGGCATGTCGGGATGAGCGCGCACCGGCGCCCGTGGGGCCGCTCGCGGAGCGGGTGGAGGTGGAGGGGTAGGGGGCGTTGCGAGCGGCGTCGTGCCGGATGCACGATGCCGCTGGCGCTGCCTCAGGCGCGCAGCGTCGCCACCGGATACTGCGTGACGAGCTCGTCGCGTGTCACGAGCACAAGCTGTTCCTGCACCGCCTGCGCGATGAGCAGCCGGACGAACAGGTCGCGGTGCAGGGGCTCGAGCGACTGCAGCACGTGTGTGTGTCGCATGAGTACGGGCAGCTCCACGAAGCCCGAGTCGGCGCACAGTTCGGACAGCGAGCGGTCGGCGCTGATCTTGCCGAGCGCGGCCTTGATGGCGATCTCCCACGCCGACGCGGCGCTCACGTATACCTCGTCCGCGTCGCGAATGGCCTGCATGGCGAGTGGGGCCAGTGGTGCGCCCATGTCCCACCAGATGGCGACCTGCGTCTCGAGCAGGAGGCGCATCAGCTCCCCTCGAAGGCGTCCAGCGCGTCGTCCGGGAGTGGTGCGTCGAAATCGGCGGCCACCTGCCAGCGTCCCTTCCCCTGGCCGGGCACGCGCTGCGCCCGCACCTGCTCGAGCGGCATGAGGCGCGCCATCGGCTGTCCGGACTTGGTGATCACGAACTCCTCACCGGCGGCGGCGCGATCGACCAGCGCAGACAGGTGCGTTTTCGCCTCGTAGAGGGCGACCGGTTCGCGCACGGTGCGCGTGGGGGGCTTGCGGGGGGACATGGTGGAAACGTACGGAGGTTGACCAGATTGGTCAAGCTCGCCTGCTGCCCTCACCTCTCCCGCTTGTCCTCGTGACAGCGCTGGCCTAGGCTCAAGCAGACGATACCACTGCCGGCGACGAGGTCGGTCCTTTCCCCGTCCGAGGTGACGTCATGCTCCGCTCTGCTCGTTCGGTCTCCGCTCCTCCTTCTGGCGTCGTGGCGCTCCGCTCACTCGTCGCACTGCTGCCAGCCGTCTGGCTCGTGGCGTGCGGCACTGGCGCCGATCGCGCTGAGCCCGCATCACCCGAGACGGGCCAACGCCCGGCGGGCGTGTCGCCGCTGTTCGAACCGCTGCCGGCCGAGGCGCCGGCGCCCGCCGACAATCCCACCACGGCAGAGCGCGTGGACCTGGGGCACAAGCTGTTCTTCGAGCCCAAGCTTTCGCGCTCCGGCGTCATCTCGTGCAACACGTGTCACGTCGTGGGCGCCGCCGGCATCGACGCGCGGCACGTCGCGATCGGGGAAGGTGCGCGCGAGGGGACGCGCAACAGTCCCACCGTCTTCAATGCGGCGTTCCTGAAGGCTCAGTTCTGGGACGGTCGCGCGCCGACGCTGGAGGAGCAGGCCATGGGGCCGATCCAGGCGCACGTGGAGATGGACCTCACGCCGGTGGAGGCCGTCGCGCGCCTCGATTCGGCAGGATACGGGCCGTTCTTCGCCGCCGCGTTCCCGGACGATGCCGACGCGCTGACGTTCGAGAACGTGGCCAAGGCGATCGCCGCGTTCGAGCGCACGCTGCTGACGCCCGGCGCGCCGTTCGATCGATATCTCGCGGGCGACGAGAGCGCGCTCACGGACGCGCAGAAGGAAGGGCTCAAGCTCTTCCAGGACGCGGGGTGCGTCGGATGCCACAACGGCGCGATGCTGGGCGGCAGCGGCTTCGCCGGATTTTCGCACGCGCAGGGCAAAGGCGACATGGGGCGCGCAGCGGTCACGCAGGAAGCGATCGACAACTACGTGTTCCGCATTGCGCCGCTGCGCAACGTGGCGCTGACCGGACCCTACTTCCACGACGGGTCGGTGCGCTCGCTGCAGGAGGCCGTGGAGGTGATGGGCAACTCGCAGCTCAAGCGTCGCTTCACAGCCGAGGAGGTCGCGTCGATCGTGGCGTTCCTCGAGGCGCTGACGGGCGAGTTCCCGCTCATCACGCATCCGAGGCTGCCTCGGGCGTCGGGGGTGAGCCGGTAGGGGCACGTCGCTGCACGACGATGCGTGGCATGTGAAACGCCGCGCCGGCCCGATGGGCTGGCGCGGCGTTTACCATGTCGAGTTCACGGCGCGGGTGAGATTCGAACTCACGAGACCCTTTCAGGTCCGCCGGTTTTCAAGACCGGTGCAATCAACCGCTCTGCCACCGCGCCAACGCTCCCAAAATACCCAATCCGGCCCGCCCCTCACACCCCGGTGAGGAGCGGGCCTCGGCCCCTCAGTTCGGCACCTTCGCCAGGCTCGCGTCCCGCGCCGCCTTGAACTCCGCCCCCGGCGCCCACGTGGGCCAGGTGCGCAGGTAGCCCACGCGCCACCCCACCTCCATCAGCGCACGCGCGTCCTCGGCCGCGCCGCTCAGGTCCCAGTCG
>JAABRO010000005.1 GCA_011390885.1 Gemmatimonas sp.
GGCTCGCCGGTGGTCATGCCGCCCTCGAGTCCTCCGGCGCGGTTCGTGCGCCGATGGACATGTCCGGTGGCCGTGTTCCCCGGTGCCGGCTCGATCTCGTCGTGCACCTCGGCGCCCGTGCGCCGAGCCGCCTCGAAGCCGATGCCGATCTCCACGCCCTTCACCGCCTGGATGGAGAGCATCGCCTGCCCGAGCCGCCCGTCGAGCTTGCGGTCCCAGGACACGTGCGAGCCGAGGCCAACCGGCAGGCCGGTGACCACGATCTCGCAGATGCCGCCCAAGGTGTTGCCTGCGCGCTTGATCTCGTCGATGCGCGCGATGAGCCGGGCCTCGGCCTCCGGGTCGAGCATGCGCACGGCGGAGGCGTCGGCCGCGGCGTTGAGGTCGTCGGGCCAGGACGCCGGCGGCGCCGCATCGATGCCGCCCAGGTGCACCACGTGGGATCCGATGCGCACGCCGAGCGCTTCGAGGAAACGGCGACAGACCGCACCGGCCGCGACGCGCGCCGTCGTCTCACGCGCGGAGGCGCGCTCGAGGATGTCGCGCGCATCGTCGCGGTCGTACTTGAGCACGCCGGTGAGGTCGGCGTGGCCCGGCCGCACGCGCGTGACGGTGCGCTTGCGCGGCCCCTCGGCATCGGTGTCGCGAGGTGCCGGGTCCATGATCTCGACCCAGTTCTTCCAGTCGCGATTGTGGATGATCATCGCGATCGGCGAGCCCAGCGTCTCGCCGGCGCGCACGCCGGCGAGGAACTCGATGCGATCGGTCTCGATCTGCATGCGACGGCCGCGTCCGTATCCCTGCTGGCGACGGGCGAGCTGGGTGTCGACGTCGGCGGCGAGCAGCGGCACGCCGGCCGGCATGCCTTCGAGGGTGGCGACGAGGGCCGGGCCGTGGGATTCACCCGCGGTGGTGAAGCGCAGCATGGCAACAGGGAAATGCGTGACGTTGGCGTCGGACGTGACGCCGCCCGGATAACGTAACCGATGCGAGACGCGCCGCGCCTCCCGGGGGAGACGCGGCGCGTGTCGGCCGACTGGTGCACGCGTGGTCGCGCGCGATCAGTTGCAGGTGGTGGTGAAGTTGTCCGGCAGCTGCACCAGCGTGACCCCCCGGATGGTGGCACCCACCAGCACGAGTGACCCGTCGGCAAGCTGCGACGCGCGCACCGGACCGATGATCGGATCACGGATCGGCACGCTGGCCACGCGCTTGAAGCACCAGCTGTCATAGATCTCGATGACCGGCTCCGACGAGGCCACGAAGGCAAGGCGCGTGTTGAGCTGGCCCGTGTTGAGCCCCTTGTTGAGCGGGTGGAAGTCGAGGCCGCCGGTGCTGCCACGCGACTGGAAGAGCCCCTGCAGGCGCAGCGTCCGGTCGAAGACGTACGTGGAGTCACCCTTGATGGCCGCAAGCTCGCCATCGAAGTTGATTCCGACGCCCTGCACGCGGGCGAAGCTGTTGGCGACGTAGTCACTCACGTCCATCGACCGCGAGACACCACGGTCGATCACCGGCAGCGGCGTCAGCGAGTCCAGCCCCGCCAGGGCGTCGAACATGATGCCGCGGCTGCCGAGCACCGGACCGCCCTCGCCGATCACGGCGCGACGGAAGTTCCCCGAGTTGCGCACGTAGGTCGTGTCACGGAACGCGAGGCGATCGATCCGGATGACCACGGAGTAGTCGAAGAACGAACCGTCGGGCAGCGGCACCCGCTGCTTGAAGGGCACGAGCGTGGAATCGGAGCCGACGCCGCCCGCCGCGAAGCGCTCGACCTCGAGCGTATCGGCGCGACCCGCGGTCTGGCCGATCGCCTGTTCGAAGAAGAAGTGCGACGTCTGCTTCGACAGGTTCTCCCAGCGCACGGTGCCGCGGCTCGGGAACGGCAGGGACTGGCCGGGCGTCGGTGTCGTCGAGTAGACGACGACGACGTCGCCGCATGCCGAGGAGGCGTCAGCGCTGCCCGTGCACGTGGACGCGAGGAACTGCGGGCGATCGGAGAAGTCGTACGCCGTGCGCTCCGTGATCACCTGGTCGGTCGTTTCGGACTTCACCGACGTCACGCTGTAGGCGATGATGTTCGGCAGCGGATACCGGTAGACTTCCCGGCCGGTCGTGCCGCGCAGCAGGTCCACGTAGCTGATGGTGGTACCGCCGGAGTTCGCCACGAGCAGCGTGTCGCCCATCTCGCCGTCGCGGCTGCGCGGCCACGCCGAGATACCCCAGGGGCGCGACCCGACGATGATCGGCTGTCGGAAGGTCGAGTCGGCGAGGTTGTAGACTTCGAGCTGGTTGCGCTCGATGTTCGACAGGTAGAGCCGGTTGTTGCGCGGCACGTAGATCGCGTCGGCGATCTTGCCGCCGTCCGGAAGCGGTCGCGTGTAGCCGGCCACGACCTGTGCGGTGTCGATGCGCACGGCGCCGGAGGTGAAGCGCGCCACGTCGCGCCGACCGTTGGCGTTCCGCGCAAAACCCTGCACCGTCACGGGCGTCGGGAACACCGAGATCGGGATGCGCGTGGCGAAGGTCCGCACCAGCGTACTGAAGCTGCCATTGGACTGCACCGAGTCGGCCACCACGAGCGCCCCCGCGAGGGTACGCACTTCATAGCCAAGCGTGGTGATGCCCACCGGATCGGTGGCTTCGACGAAGATGGTGTCGGAGACTTCGAGGCGTCGTGATGCGCCCGTGGTCACCTTCGGCACGGTCTGCACCTGATCCGGACGCTGCACGGTGTAGGTGACCGGCGCGCCGAGCACGCGCTGGTTGAGCGAATCGACGATGAAGGGCGTCACGGTGAGCGCGGTGCCGGAGACGGAGTCCGGCACGGAGAGCGTATCGAGTGCCGTGGCCGACTCCTCGAGCGGGCCGCCGAAGACGATCGAGTCGGCCGATGCGTAGGCGCCGCTGGTGACATAGCCCAGCGTGCGGACGCGATAGGCCGCGCTGCCGGCGAGCGAGAGCACCAGGGCCTTGCCGGTCACGACCGGGCTGCCGGCGGCGGGACTGGTGATCACGGCCGTGGGCGGCGTGAGGTTGCCCACCGTGAGCACGAGGGCGGCCGTGTCGGACACGTTGCCGGCCCCGTCTTCAGCGAAGGAGGCGACGAACACGGTGCTGCCGAGTGGCGCCGACGACGGCACCCTCGCCTGCACGGCGTAGGTGAACTCCTGCACCGCGCTGGTGAAGGTCGTGTCGATGCTGGCGGTGAAGCCACCGGTCAGCTGAATACGGATGGCCTTGAGGCCGATGTCGTCCTTGGCCTGCACCGAGAACGTCAGCAGCGAATCCGGCGGGTTGTTGCCGCGCGCGATGGAGACGCGCGGCTTGGCCGTGTCGCGGAAGGGCGGGTCGATGACCTCGTCCCCGTCGCAGGCCGCCAGTCCGCTCGCCGCCACCGCGATCACCACCGCGCGTCGCAGGGCGGCGCGCAGCGCGAGCGCGCGGGCGCCGCGGGGGGGTCGGGAGTTGGTCATGGGAGATGCACGCATGGTGTGGAGTCTCCTCGTGGCGTCAGCGGCCCGGAGGCGGCGTCGCGCCGTCCTCGAGGATGTGTGGCGTGACCAGGATGAGCAGGTCGCGCTTGGTCTCGTTCGTGGTGTTCTGCGAGAAGAGACGGCCGGCGAACGGGATGTTCATGAGGAACGGAATCCCCGACCGGAAGCGCGAGACTTCCGTCACCGTCAGGCCGCCAATCACGGCCGCCTCACCGTCGGCCACCAGCACCTGGCTCTCGGCGCG
Organism: Gemmatimonas sp.; assembly: GCA_011390885.1. Classification (GTDB taxonomy): domain Bacteria; phylum Gemmatimonadota; class Gemmatimonadetes; order Gemmatimonadales; family Gemmatimonadaceae; genus JAABRT01. The sequence continues at coordinate 3,742 of JAABRO010000005.1, forward strand.
CTGCTGGTTGAAGATGATGCCCACGTCCGACGGACCGACCTCGGCGTTCGAGTTCTCGGCCTTGATGCTGAGCACGACCATGCGGTTGTTCGTGACCTGCGGCGTCACGCTGAGCCGAATGCCGGCTTCCTTGATCTGCACCGAGGCGCGCGGGAAGAACGTCTGCGCGTTCGGCTGCTGCGCACCACCACCAGCCGCGCCGCCGCCGGCCGCACCACCGCCACCCGCACCGCCCGCGCTGGCGTCGATCACGCGGATCGGGATTTCCTGACCGACGAAGATCTCGGCCGTGCGATTGTTCAGGATCGTCACGCTCGGCTCGGACTGCACGTCGGCCAGCGACGAGGTCTGCAGCGCGTTCAGGAAGGCCGTCAGCTGGTAGCGGCCAAGCGCGGTGGAGTAGATCAGGTTGAGCGCGTTCGGCTTGATCGCGTTGTTGGCGTTGGCGATGCCGGAGATGGCGTTGCCGCCGAGCGCGATGCGCGCCGGCCCCTGGAAGGGCGTGCCGCCGCCGCGCGAATCGGGCACCCCGTCACCGTCGGTGTCGACCGGGACGAGCGTGTTCGGATCGACGCGCGGGACGAGCTGCTGGAAGAACTGCTTCGAACCCGTGCCGAGGTCATAGGCGAGGCCGATGTCCTGGATGCCCGTGCGGTTGATGAAGATGATCTTGGCCTTGATCGCGACCTGCGGCGTGCGCACGTCGAGCTCCTGCAGGCGCTTGATCAGCTCAGGCAGCCGCGTCGGCACTTCGGAGATGATCAGCTTGTTGGTGGAGCTGTCGGCGCTCACCGAGCCGCGCAGCACGCACCCCTGGCTGTCCTGACCACCGCCCGCACCGCCGCGACCCGCCATGCCTCCCTGCTGCCCGCCCATGCCCAGCTCACGCCCGACCGCCATCGTGGTCAGGTTGGAGCAATCGCGGGCGAGCAGCCGCTGCACGGTGGGCACGAGGCTGGCGGCCTTGGCGTAGTTCACGTTCACGATCTGCGTCACGAGCGGCTCGAGCGACTGATTCTGGGCGAGTGCGCTGTAGCTGTCGACCGTGATGATGCCGCTCGGGTCTTCGGTGGCGGCGAGTCCCTGCGCCTGAAGCAGCGCCTGCAGCGCCACGTCCCAGGGCTTGTCGGTGATTTCGGCCGTGACGGTGCCGCTCACGTTCTTGCCGACCACGATGCTGCGCCCCGCGAAGGTGGCGAACGTCGCGATGACGTCGCGGATGTCGGTGCCGTCGAAGTTGATGGAGATGCGCGCCTGCTGCGCGGGCTGCTGCAGGCGTGCGGCGCGCACGGACTCCGGCGCCGGTGGGATGGCGAGGGGAACCGTGATCGAGACGGGTGCATCGGCTGCCGAGAACGACGCCGTCGACGACTCGAGGCGACCAGCGCGTTCCTCACGCACGACGGGAGTCTCGACGCGCGGGGGCTGCGCGACGACCGACGAGGGCGCGGGTGCCGAGAGCGCCTCCACCGGAACGTTGGGCAAGCCGGCCGTCTGCGAAGCGAGCGTCGCCGTGGGCGCGGGCAGGGTGATCGTGGACGCCGCCGGGATGGCGGGCGCCGCGACGGGCTCGTCGATCAGGTCGGCCGGCGTGGCGATCGCCGAGGCGACACGGGCCTCCGGCGCGAACGCCTCGGGGCGCATGTCCCAGCGTGCGAACTGGGCGGCGCCGCCGATCGCAACGCGGACCTCGCCCGCGCCCTGGCGGATGACGTAGGACTCGCGGCGCGCCACTTCGACCACCACGCGCACCGTATCCACGGCGAACTGTGCGATGCGCACGTCGCGGATCGCACCGCGCACCGTGCGATCGTACGCTCGCGGCTTGACGGCGAGCTTCGCACCGATGACGTCAACGACGATGCGGCTCGGATTCGAGAGCGTGAAGTCCGTGACCTTCGCCGTCGCGTCCACACCGATGACGAGCTCCGCGCCGTCCTCGCCCGCCACGAGTGAGACACCCGTGACGTTCGTGGCGGCCGTCGTGCCGGGCTGGGTCCAGAGCGCCGCGGAAGCGGCGGGGAAGGCAGTGCCGGGTTCCGGGCGCAGGGCGGCATCAGATGCCACGGCGTGCATCAGGGCCACGGTCAGCACCGCGGCCATCGACTGAACGATCATCGCGTCCTCGCTGTGGTGGAATCGCTGGTCAGTGGCAGCGTTTCCTGCCGGCTGAATCCGAACTCGTCAATGGAGAAGATCACGGCCTTCTGGCGAATGCCGGACACACGGAGGCGTCCGAGCGTCTGGCCGACGCGGACACGGTACTGGGCCTGCGAGACGACGTCGCGCAGGATGGCGACGGAACCGCGCCCGTTCGGGTCGTAGGCGACGGCGGTGAGTCGCAAGTCGCTGACGAGTGGGCGGAGCTCGCCGCTGGCCATGAGCGACTCGTACGGGTCGCGGCGACCCGCGCCCCGGTAGCTGAAGACTTCCCGATCGATGCTCATCGTCGGTGCGGCCTCGCTGCCGCGGCTGACCGGCGTCAGGGTATCGACCGCGCCCGCGGACACGCGCACCTCGGCGCGCTGGCGCGCCCCCTTGCTGCTTGTGGCCTGCGCGTCCAGCGTCGCTGGCGCCGCGAGCGCGAAGCTCGCGGCGGCGACCGCCACCACGAGGGTGTGGCAGCCGTGACGGACCGTGTGGCAGATGCTCATCGGGAGACCTCCGACCGGGCGCTGGCGACGCGCTTCGGCGCCGCCTCGGGCGCGGTACGCTCGACGTAGGTTTGTAGGGTGATGGTGGCCTCGAGACCTTCCCGGTGGCCGTTCCTCGATCGCGAGGAGACCCGGCGGGAGACGCCGTTCGCCGGTGCCAGCTGGAACGTCACCGGCGCCACGATGCGCGGCAGCGAACCGACGTTCGCCAGGAAGCCCCCGATGTCGTGATAGCCGCCGATGATCGTGACCTTGTAGCGATGCGTGTCGAACTTGTCGCCGCGGATGACGGGCTCCGGCGTGAAGCCGCCCACGTCGAGACCGGCGCGACGCGCCGCGGTCGACACCTCCTCGAGCAGCGCCGGCACTTCGTTGCTCGTGGGCACGAGGCGGCGCATCGCGGTGAGCGCGGAGCGCTGTTCGGCCGCCTGCGCACGCAACTCTTCGACACTGCCCGCCTTGAACTCCTTCATGGCGAGGCCGTTCGCGCGCTCGAGCGCTTCGACGCGCGACGTGTCGGCCACCAGTTGTTCCTGGGCCGCCGCGTAGGGGTACATGTAGTAGACGACCGCAAGCGCCACGGCGATGACGCCGACGACGAACTTGAGCTGGTCGCGCTGGTTCTGGGGAAGCAGGGACATGAGGGATCTCGGTCAGCGGACGGGAACGACGAGCGGCTCGGTGGTCAGCATTTCCTTCGGGGCAACCTCGTATTCCGCCTCGAGCTGGAACTGCGTGATGTCCTTGTTGTCGACCACCACGATCTCGGACTTCATGAGCATGACGTTCTTCACGAACGGCGACGCCTCGAGGTCCTTCATGAACTGCGTGAGTGCCTGCATGTCGACGGTCTGGCCGGTGAGGCGGAACGCGATCGGCTGATGGATGACGATCGTGTCCTGGATCGCCTCGGCGCCCGAGGCCTTCTCCTTGCCCGCCGCCTTCGCCGCGGCCTTCCCCGTCGCCGGTGCCGCCGTGGGCTGCGCACCGGGCGGCAGCGCGGGCGCGCTGGTCTGCTCCAGCGTGACCAGCCAGGTGTACGACGGCAGCGCGGCGCTCACTTCATCGAGCAGGTGCGCCCAGATGTAGCGGTTGTCGTCGATCGTGCGGATGATCTGCACCTGGCGCTGCACCGAGTCACGTTCGGCCGTGACGGCGCGACGCGCCTCGAGCACGTTGGTGAGGCGCGTGGAATCCCGCACCGCCTTGTCGAGGCGGTGTCCGAGCTCGGTGGCACTCGCCTGCTGCGTCGTGAAGAGCAGCCCGACCGCCGCCACCGACAGCACGACGGCGCCGGCCGCACCGAGCAGCCACGGGTCCCTGACCTTGTCGGACAGGCCGCTGAGCGCGGCGCCGACGTTGAGGGACTTGCCCTTGGCGGACGTGCCCTTCCGGGCGCCCGGCAGGAGGTTGACCTGGATCTGCATGATTGTCGTCCTCGCCTCAGGCGACCGACCGGAGGGCGAGCCCCACCGGCAACATGAGCAACGGCGCCACCTCATCGGTGGCCATGAACTCGAGCGCCCCGTCGCGCACCGCGAGGCGCGCGAGCGGGTTGGCCAGCTGGACCTGCAGGCGCAGGCGCTCGCCGAGCCAGGGCAGCAGCCCCGGCGTGCGCGCCCCGCCACCGCACGCATACGCTGCGCGCACCTGACCGTAGTGCCGCGACGACGACGCCAGGAACGACATCGCGCGCTCGAGCCCGACCGCGAGCTCCTCGCCGCGCATGGTGATCACCTCGTTGAGGGCCGGCGTGCGATCGAAACCGCGCACGAGCTGTTCCGCCTCCTCGGAGGTCAGGCCATGGTCGCGCTGCAGGTCCTCGCGCATGCGCCGCGTGCCGACCGTCAGGTCGCGCGTGAGAATCGGAACGCCGTCGTCGAGGATGTTGAGTGTCGTGACGTCGTTGCCGATGTTGAGCAGCGCCACGACGCCGGACATCGCGTCGGGGTAGTTGACCGCGAAGGCGTTGTGGAGTGCGAACGCATCGACATCCATGATGCGCGGCGTGACGCCGGCGTCGGCGATCAGATGGCGCTTGATCTCCACCAGGTCCCGCTTGGCCGCCACGAGCAGCACGTTCATCTCGAGGCTGTCACCCTCGGGATCGAGGATCTGATGATCGAGTTCGACGGAGTCCATGTCGAACGGCACATGCTGCTCCGCTTCCCACCGGATCAGCTCCGCGGCCTGCGCCTCCTTCACCCGCTCGACCTGGATCTTCTTCACGATCACGTCACGCCCGCCCACGGCCGCCACGACTTCCTTCTTCTTGCCTCCGATCGTCTCGAGCGTCTGCCGGATCGCGTCCGCGACCATGGCATGATCCATCACCTCGCCTTCGACGATGGCGTTTTCGTTGAGCGGCGTGATGACGACCTTCGTGAGTTCCGGTGTCGCACCGGCATGATCGATGACCACGGCCTTCACGAGGCCCGACCCGATATCGAGTCCGATGGTCGTCTTCTTTCGGCCGAAGAGCTGCATACGGCGGGGGGTTGCGCGGTGGTGGTCGGAGACCGGGAGATCACGGACGAACGTCACGTGAACGGAACGGGACACTTTGACCTGAGGGGTCGGGCGATTCACCCTCCATACGACCGGCGGCGGTACAGGTAACGTGCGTCAGAGGGTGTCCCCCCCCGGTTGCAGCAGGATCTGTGACACCCTTGGCCTGCGTCGTGCCGTCGCCTGGCTCCCGCCGCTGCCGCCCGTCACAGGACGCGCGTCCCGCGCCCTCCCCTGCTCCACCGAGTGTCGGTCGCTACGGCCGCTCGCTCCAGCCATGCCACCCGACCGGCTCCGGATCCCCGGCCGCCGCGAGGGCGCGCCGGATGGCACACTGGCTGGCCTGAATGCGCGGCTGGTCCAGCTCGGAACCGCGCGCCCGCTCGTCGCGCACGACGAGTGCCCCCGTGACCTGCGCCGCCTGCACGTGAACGCGTCCGCGCACGAGCAGCAGGCCGTGAAACGCGACACTCGCGTCGAGGTGCAGGTCACCGTCGACGAGCAGCACACCCTGCACCGGTCCGACGCCGGTCAGGCGCAGTGAACCGGTGTGCGTCGCGTGCAGCACAGGCCACGCGCGCGTGCATGCTGGATCGGCCGGCGAACCGCGCCGGCCCTCGCCAAGCCAGCGCGGGCACGACAGCGTCGACGGTGACGCCAGTACGAGCACGCTGTCCGCCGTGCTGACCGTGGCCACCCGCACCAGCGCCGTGTACGCCGAGTCGAACGTCAGCTCGAGGTCACGTGCCTGCGACGCACTGAGCATGAGAGCCGCGCCGGCGAAGCCGCTCACGACGGCACCCGGCGCAACCGTCGCCGATCGCGACACCAGCGCCGCGAGGGGCTGCACGCGATGATCCATGGCGCACTCGTCGGCCCACCCGGCCGGCACCGCGTCGGCCCCGAGCACCTCCGTCCCGTCGCGCAGCTGCACCGCCCCGAGCACGGTCACGGCCGCGGCGACGGGCGGGAGCGGCCACGCGAGGCGCGCCGTGCGACCCACAACGCGACGCGCGCGTCGGAGTCCGCCATCCTGCACCTCGGCCCATGCCTCGAGCGCGAACTGACGCGCCGACAGACGCGTGCGGTGCACGCCAGTGCGCACCTCGCCGTCATCCGCGATGGAGAGCGTGTCGCTCTCACCGGGACGCAGCGCCGCGGCGGCGCTCCGGTCCCATGACGCAAGCGCGCGCAGCAGCACCGCGTCGGCCACATGTCCGGCTCGCTCGCCCTGCCACCCAAGCCGCGACGTGCGCAGCGCCTGCTGCACGGCGTCGGCGAAGGTGAGCGCAACGAAGAGCAGCGCCGCCATGAGCACCACCACGGGTACGAGCGCGAGTCCACGGCGAGGGCGCGTCACGTCAGCGCCCTCCCCGCAAGGCGAGCCGGACCACGAGCGAATCGTCGCGCACGATCGCCGCAGCAGCGCGTCGTGCCGCGCGTCGTGCCGCGCGCCGTGGCGCGCGCAGCGTCACCACCAGCATCCGTGCATCGGAGCGCGCGGGGCTCGCAGGCGTGCCATCGGCTCGCAGCACGCGCAGCACGAAGCCGCCATTGACCGGCGCATCGAGGGGCCCGGCCACCGGCTGCACCGTCGTCCACGCCGAGCCATTCCAGTCGCGCCGTCCGAGGTAGTGCGCACCGTCGCCCGCACGGTAGATCCGCCACTCGACGCGGCGACGGACCACCACGAGGCTTGCCGGCTCGGGCGGCAGCACTGGCGGCGCCATCAGGCGCAGGCGCCACGGCGATGCCGCGCCACGCAGCGGTGAACCAGCACACGCCGCGGCGGCGCGCTCGACCCCACCGACGACGGCCAGCGAGAGGCTGCTGTCGAGGATCGGTGCATCGACTCCCTGCACGGCGGTATCGGGTGCGCTCCACGCCAGCTGGTCACCGACGCTCGGCTCGGCGACGATCATCGCGCGCGACGCGCGCCCGGGATCGCCGACGGCCACATCGACCACATCGCCGGCCGGCACGCCGCAGACATAGCCGACGAGCACGGGCACATGCGCCACCACACCGCTGTCCGACCAGGCCTCCAGGTCGCGCGCCGCGAGCGGGCGCAGATCGGCGGCGAACGCGAGCGCAGCGTGCTCGAGCTCGCGGGCAACCGCAAGCCGCGACTCCTGCAGGCCGGCCACGCGCAGCTGCGCCGTGAACAGCTGCACCGCGAGCGCGCCCACGAGCAGCACGAGCGGAATGGCCACGACCAGCTCCAGCAGCGCGGCCCCACGATGCGCCCTCATCGGCACCATCCCGCGGCCAGCGCGGCAAGCGCGCGCGGCGGCACCCCGGCTCCGGGGTGTGCCGCCGCGGTTGCCGTGAGCGCGACCGTGACGAGCGGCGCCTCGACGGAGGCGGACCAGGCGACCGTGCTGTGCGCAAGACGCCCCGTGCCCGCGGACGTCGCGCAGGGCGCCGCCTGCACGTCCTCCGCCACATTGCGCAGCAGGGCGCGGCTCTCGGAGACGAAGGCGATGCGCGACGTGGCCACCACCGAGCTGCGGACGAGCGTGAGGGTGGCGCCCGCGCTGACGGCGAGTACGGCGAGGGCGACGAGTACATCGATGAGGGCGCGCCCTGCTCGACAGCCTGCGCGCGCGTGGCGCAGCCGGCGGGAGCGGACGGGGATGACGGCGTGGTCGGTGAGCATGGCGCAACATGGCGCGAGCCCGAGCAACCCCCGTCATCAATTCACTGCGGCCTGCACCTCCGTTGCGCCAAGCAGCGGCAGCAGCAGCACGAACGCGGCCCCACCTTCGCGCGCCCGTTGCACCCAGATCGTACCGCCCAGTCCCTCCACGGTCTGCGCGACGATCGCGAGTCCAAGTCCGGTGCCTCGCCCGGCGGGCTTCGTGCTGTAGAACGGCTCGAACACCAGCTCCGCGTCCGACTCGGGGACGCCCGGGCCGGAATCCGCGACGACGACCTGCAGCACCGCCTCGGGGCGATTCCGGCGGGACAGCCAGACAAGTGCCCGCTGGCTCGGCGCGTGCCGGAACCGCTCCTCGGCGGGATCGTCGTGCCGCCTCGACGTGGCGGCGAGCAGCGACTCCGCCGACACGACGCGGGATCGCAGCATGAGCCGGCCCGCGCCGTGCATGGCATCCACCGCGTTCAGCAGCAGGTTCACGAAGGCCTGCTCGAGATCGTGCCGCTCGGCACGAATGGCCGCCTCCCGCTGCTCCACATCCCACGTGACCTCCACACGGCGCAGCAGCCCCTGATCGCGGACCAGTCGCACCACGTCGTTGAGCACGACATCGACGCGCACGGCCCCTGGCGTCGCGCGCCGCGGACGCGCGAAGTCGAGCAGGCCGCCCACGATGCGCTCGATGCGCTCGACCTCCCGGTCGAGCGCGTCGAGGGCCGTGTCGACACCGTCGCTGCCACCCGCGCGAAGGCGCACGACGTGGGAGTAGCCGGCGATGGCGGCGAGCGGATTGCCCACTTCGTGGGCGATTCCGGCCGCGAGACGCCCGGTGCTGGCGAGCCGATCCGCTCGCGCCAGCGTCTCGGTGGCGGCCGCGATCGCCGCATCGGCACGGCTCCGCTCGCGCCGAACCACGGCGCGCAGGGCGAGCGCCCCCACGGCAAGGGCCGCGAGGAGGAGCAGGCCGATCAGGGCGAGGACGAGCGGGAGGGGCACGGAGCGGAAACTGGGCGACGTGCCGCACCGTGGCCAGCGGTGGACCTCCCCCGAACGCAAAAAGGGGCCGGGCTTTCGCCCGACCCCCTCTTGCCCCGGTCCAATGGACCGGCAGGGCCGTGATTACGGCGTGGTGCAGATCGGCTCACCCTCGACCTCGACGCCGTCGGCGTTCGCGACCGCCTCGTCGCCGACACCGATCTCGCACGTCACTCCCGTCGCGTCGTGCTCGGCCGAAGCGGTCCAGCCCGTCGCGGTGCCCGACTGCGTGAGGCGGACGCCCGACGAGCCCTGCGGGTTGGCCTCGATGTTCGCATACGTGTTGTCATCGGAGAACTGCGCCTCGTTGGCCGAAACCAGGTTCTTCAGGTCCGACTTCATGGCCGTGATGTACGCCTTCTCCTTCGTGTTCGCGAACTTCGGGATCGCGATCGCGGCCAGAATGCCGATGATCACAACGACGATCAGGAGTTCGATGAGGGTAAAGCCTTTGCGGGTCCGGGGCATGTTCCTATCTCCGTGAGGTGAGAGTTGGATCGACGCAGTCTCATCCGAGTCCTGCGCGACACCATCACCTAGGGCAATGCGCGGGCCACTCGGAATGACACAAGCAAACACGTTGCACCGCAACGACTTGCATCATTCCACCGCAGCCCGCACCACGACCATGCACGCTGCGTTTCGCAAGCTCCCTTGCAGCGTGCAAGACCTCCGTCGTTCCGACGCATCGGCGTGGCAGGCCCGGGATGTGACAGAGGCGCGCGTCGTGTGACGCGCGCCTCTTCGCAATCCTTCGCCGTGCCTGCGACGGCCCGTGCCCGCCGGACAATGCGCCCCGCTCGGCGCTTCGATCCGGCCGTCAGGCCGCGTCCTCACCGTACCGCGCCAGCTTGCGATACAGCGTGCTCGGGTCGATGCCGAGCACTTCCGCGGTGCGGCTCTTGTTGCCGCTCTCATTGTGCAGCACCCACGAGATGTACGCCCGCTCGATCGCCTCGAGCGTGGGCGTGGTCGGGGTGCGCTCCGCCACCAATGGCTCCGCCTTTCGTTCGATCACGCGAGCGGGCAGCGCGCTCACCTCGATCGAGCCGCCCGGCGACAGGATGACCGCGCGCTCCAGTGCGTTCTCCAGCTCGCGCACGTTGCCGGGCCAGGCGTACGACTGCATGGCGTCCTTTGCCGACTCGGTGAGCTGCTTGGGCGACTCTCCGCGCTGCTGTGCGACGCGCGACAGGAAGTGCTCGGCCAGCAACGGAATGTCGTCCACCCGCTGACGCAGCGGCGGCAGGTGCAGCGCGATCACGTTCAGGCGGTAGTACAGGTCGCCGCGGAAGCTGCCACGCTTGATCTCCTCCTCGAGGTCGCGGTTGGTGGCGGCCACCACGCGCGCGTTGATCGGCACCGCCTCGGTCGCACCCACCGGGATCACCTCACGCTGCTGCAGCACGCGCAGCAGCTTCACCTGCGTGGCGGCCGTGGTCTCGCCGATTTCGTCGAGAAAGAACGTGCCCCCCGACGCAGCGGCAAAGAGTCCCGTCTTGTCCTTCACGGCACCGGTGAAGGAGCCCTTCACGTGGCCGAACAGTTCGCTCTCCAGCAGGGACTCCGGCAGCGCGCCGCAGTTGATCGACATGAACGGCTGCTCGTGACGGCCGCTCAGCTCATGGATGTACCGCGAGATCACTTCCTTGCCGGTCCCCGATTCGCCGGTGATGAGCACCGTGCTGTCGGTCGGCGCCACCATCTCGGCCATGCGCAACGCCTCCTGCCACGCGCGGCTCTTCCCGATGGCGGACACGCCCGTGACCCGATCGCGGCGGCGGATCTCCTGCTTGAGCACCGTGTTCTCCACGCGCAGCCGGCGATGCTCCACCGCGCGGCGCAGGATCGCCAGCAGTTCGTCGTTGCGAAACGGCTTCTGGATGTAGTAGAACGCGCCCTCGTTCACCGCCTGCATGGCCGACTGCAGCGATGCCTGCGCTGTCATGAGGATGACGGGACACGACGGATAGCGCTCGCGCACCGCCGCAAGTACCTGCACGCCGGTCACGTCGGGCATGCGAATGTCGGTGAGCACGACATCCGGCTCACCATCGTCGAGTCGATCGAGACCGGCACGCCCGCCGAGCGCGACGGTTGGGTGGAATCCCTCACCCTTGAGCAGGATGCGCAGGCTCTCGAGAATGCCGGTCTCGTCGTCGACGAGGAGCACGCGGGGGGCGGCAGCGGTGGTGGTCACGAGCGGGATAGGGGCAGGAGAGAAAGGAGGTGGCCGATCACGCGGCCGCCGACAGAACGGGAGCAACCGCTGGCGCCGTGGCGTCGCCCGGCTGCGACCGAGGAATGAGCAGGGTGAAGCGGGTACCACGCGGTAGCGCATCCACGAGCACGACGCCGCGATGCGCCTCGGCCGCGCGATGCACGATGGCGAGGCCGAGCCCGCTGCCACCGGGCTTGTCCGTCACGAATGGCTCGAAGAGGCGGTCGCGCACGGCCGACGCGATGCCGGGGCCGTCGTCGGCCACATGCACGGCCACGGCATCGCCGTCGAGCGCGCTGTCCCGGGCCGCCGCCACCGTCACGCGCACCGTGCCGGACGCGCCCACCGCCTGCACGGCGTTGAGCACCAGGTTGAACACGGCGCGGTGCAGCAGGTCGTCGTCACCGGCCACCTCGCAGGCGTCGTCGGTCGCCTCGAGGGAGACGGTGACCCCAGCGTGCCGATCGGGGTGCTGGGTCACGAGCGCGACCGCCGAGCGGGCCACGGCCGCGACGTTGACGGGCGTGAGCTGGGCTGCCCGCGTGCGCGCGAAGTCGAGGAACTCGGAGAGGAGTCGGCTCAGGCGATCGGCCTCGCGCACGGTCAGTGCGAAGAGGGCGGTCTCGTCCTCGTCGCCGTCGGCGCGGCGCGCGTGCCGGCGCGCGAGCTGCTCGGTGGCGCTACGAATGGAGGCGAGCGGGTTCTTGATCTCGTGGGCGAGCGAGGCGCTCAGCTCGGCTACCGCCTGCAGGCGCTCCGTGCGCACGTGCAGGGCCTGCAGCCGCTTGCTGTCGGAGATGTCCTGGAAGATGGCCGTGGCGGTGCGCCCCGCCCCGTCGCGATCGGCGAAGGTGGTGGTCACCCCCACCTGCACCGTGCGCCCGTCGCGGTGGATCACGCCTTCGGCGCGGCTGCGGCGCTCACCGTCGCGAGCTGTGCGCTCGAGCACCTCCGCCAGCGGCGGGGCCACCCGGGCAAGCGTGCCGAGCACCGGCCGCCCCACCAGCTCGCGCAGGCGTACGCCGAGCAAGTCGCTCGCCGCCGGGTTGGCGTACAGGAGGTGGCCGGTCGCGTCCACGGTGATGATGCCGCTCTGGATGCTGCGGAGGATGTCCGCCGCCTCGAGCTGCACCTTCACGAGCTGCGCCGCGAGGGCGTCCCGACCGGCACCGGCCTCGCGCAGGCGCGCCGCGATCACGCCGCTCCCCAGCGACACCACCGCGAAGACGGCCAGCTGCACCCAGATGGCGAGCTGGGGCGCGGCCATGCGGAACCACAGCACGTCGGCGGCGTAGAGCGCGCTGGCGGCGACGGCCACCAGCAGGCCATCCCGGAAGGGGAGCAGCAGCGCCGCGACGGCGATCACGAGGATATAGAGGGCGGCGAACTGGGAGCTCCAGCCGCCAGTCACGTGCACCACGGCCGTGACCAGCAGGAGATCCACGCCGCACTGGACGAGCACGAAACCGCGACCGGTCGGGCGGCGGTATATTTCGCGATACATCGCGGACGCCACCGTCGCGAGCACCGAGCCGGCGAACGCCAGGGTGGCCACGAGCGTATCTACCGGACGCGCCCGCTCCCAGACGAACACCGCCGCGACGAGGATCGCCACCCCCATGGCGACGCGCCCGACCCAGACCCAGCGCAGCACCTGGGTGGGGTCGAGCATTCGGCGAACCGCCAGTTCGGGATAGCTTGGGGTGTAGCGCATTCGAGGGTCTGAGGCGTTTGCCGCGTCGAGGGCCCCGACATCCAGGCCGGGTTCACCTGTGGCAACCTGCGAGACTCTCGGAATCCGGGAGAGTCTTGCAGAATGCAAGAGGTGGACGACTCACCGGCTCGCCCGTTTCCACCATCCATGTCCGTCGACCCTTCCAGTACCGCCGAAACGCTCACGGCCGGCACGATCACGTTCCGGCTCGCCATGGTCCTGCTGCTCGTGGCCGCGAACGCCTTCTTCGTGGCCGCCGAGTTCGCGCTGGTCGCGGTGCGGCGCAGCCGCATCGATCAGCTCGCCGCCGAGGGCAACCGCAGCGCCGCCGTGGTCCAGCGCGCTCTCGGTGAGCTCGATCGCTACATCTCCGGCACGCAGCTCGGCATCACCCTGGCCTCGCTGGCCCTCGGCTGGATCGGTGAACCGGCCATCGCCGTGCTCGTGGACGCCGGACTCGGCGCCGTCGGCATCGACGTGCCGCCCGGGGTGGCGCACAGCGGAGCGGCCATCCTGGTGGCCTTCACGGTCGTCACGTTCCTGCACATCGTCTTCGGCGAGCTGATGCCCAAGTCGGTGGCGCTCATCCGGCCGGAAGGGGTGAGCCTCTGGGTCACGCGCCCGCTCATCATCTTTTCGAACGTGATGTCGCCGTTCATCGCCCTGCTCAACGGCACGGCGAACCGGCTGCTGCGGCTGGTGGGCGTGGAGCCGGCGAGCGAGGGGTCGCATGTGCACTCGCCCGAGGAGCTTCGCCTGCTCGTGATGCAGGCGCGCGCGCACGGCACGCTCGACGAGAGCGACTCGGCCATGCTGGCCGGCGTCTTCGACTTCCACAACAAGAAGGCGTGGGACGTCATGCGCCCGCGCACGGACGTGGCCGCGATTCCGGAGGACGCCGACGAAGCCTCGCTTCGGCAGATCCTGCGGACGGAACGCTACTCCCGCTATCCGGTATACCGAGAGACGCTCGACGACGTGGTGGGCGTGCTGCTCGCCAAGGACTTCTGGCTGTACGAAGCAACGACGCCCTTCGAGCTGCGCGAGCACTTGCGGGAGCCGCTGTTCGTGCCCGCCACGCGCGCGGCCGAGCGCGTGCTCGAGGACCTGCGCCGCACGCGCGCCCACCTGGCCGTGGTGCTCGACGAGTACGGCGGCACGGCCGGCATCGTCACGCTCGAAGATCTCGTGGAGGAAGTGGTTGGTGACATCGCCGATGAATACGACCAGGTGGACCGCAACGCGATGGTCACCGATGGCGTGCTCGAACTGGCCGGCGCGCTCTCCCTCGTGGACGTGCGCTCCGACTATCGCCTCGCCATTCCCGATGGCGACTGGACCACGCTTGGTGGCTACGCGTTCTCCGCGCTGGGGCGCCTCCCGAAGCTCGGCGACCGGGTGCCCTATCCCGGCGGAGAGCTCGAGGTCGTGGCCATGGACGGTCGCCGTGTGGCCGCACTGCGTGTGCTCGCCCGCCAGGAGCCATCGTGAACGCTGAGCAGTCTGCACGTCGCGTGCGCCGCGGCGCCGACGTGACGACGCGCTGGCTGCTGGTCGCACTCGTGGCCGCAGCGGCGTGCCGTCCCTCGGGCGACGTGCGCGACACGCGCCGCAACGCCGCGGTCGTGACCGAGGCGGACACCGGCATCGTGATGGCACCGCAGGGTGCCTCCGCCCGTGAGTTCCCCGCCCCGTCGCGCCCGGTGGCCGACATCGTGGCCCCGCGGTGGAGCAACGAAGACGATCGCGACGACATCGGCGAGGCCGAGCGCGTCCTGCGCATCCTGCAGCCGAAGGAAGGCATGCACGTCGCCGACATCGGCGCGGGGGACGGCTACTACGTCGCGCGTCTCGTGCCGCGCGTCGGCCCCACCGGCCGCGTGTACGGGGAGGACATCACCCCGCGCTACCTCGAGCTGCTCGCCGCGCGAGCGCGCCAGTCGGGATGGACGAACGTGGATGTGGTGCGCGGCGAGGCGCACGATCCACGACTGCCCGCGGGCAGGCTCGATGCCGCGATCATGATCCACATGTACCACGAGATTTCGCAGCCGTTCGGCCTGCTGTGGAACCTCGCGACGGCCATGAAGCCCGGCGGACGACTGGTGATCCTCGACCTCGATCGCCCGACCTGGGGGCACGGCACGCCGCTCAGCCTGCTGCGCTGCGAGCTGAAAGCCGTCGGGTACCGGGAGTCACGCGTGGACCGCGCGGTACCCGGCGAATACGTGGCCGTGTTCGTCGCGCCCACGCTCGAGACGCGACCTTCACCCGAGGCGATCTCGCGCGCGCTGGCCGAACGTCCCTGCGCCGCGCCCGGCGGACGCCGATGAGCACCCCGGAAACCGGGCTCGTGATCTCCGGACGACTCACGATTCCCGACGAGGAGTTCGAGGTGCGTGCCAGCACCGGTGGTGGTCCCGGCGGGCAGCATGTGAACCGCAGCGCCACGCGCATCGAACTGCGCTGGCATCCCGCCACGTCACCCGCGCTCAGGCAGGCCCTCTCGTCGGAGCACCGGGAGCGGGTGCTGCAGCGGCTCGCGCCGCGCCTCGACGCCGATGGCACGATTCGCCTGGTGGCGAGCGAGCATCGCAGCCAGCGCCGCAATCGCGACGCCGCGCTGCTCCGCCTGGGCTCGATCGTGCGCGGCGCGCTCCCCGATCCGGTCCCGCGCAAGGCCACCCGACCCACGCGCGCCTCCGTGGAGCGACGGCTGGACGAGAAGAAGCGCCGCAGCAGCGTGAAGCGGGACCGCGGGCGCGGCGGATACGATCACTAGCGGGTCAGAACACGATCGCGTGCACGCCGATCATGTACGTGTAGAAGTCGACCCGTGACCGCCGCGGCTGGAAGGGACGCCCCTCGTTGAAGGAGTTCCGCACTTCGTTCGTGGTCAGGTACGTCACGTCGTCGTGCCGCAGGTATCGCACGCCGAGTTCCATGCGCACCGGCCGCGGGCCGTCCTGCACGCGGATATAGGCGCCGGCCGCGCCGCCGTACGTCCAGGCGAAATCGCTCGAGTTGGTCGTGGACGCAAACGGTTCGGTCTGGTTGGAGCCTTCCACACTGCTCGTCGTCCAGAAGGCCGAGAAGCCGCCGAGCGCGGCCGCGTACGGCGTGAACGCGCCCGTCGGACCGAGCAGCTGCGGACCGACCACGAACGAGGCAATGTTGCTCGACGTGCGCAGGTCCACCTGGATGAGGTTGCCCGTGGTGGGGCTGAGCGGCACCCGACGGCGGGTGTTGCCGTTGTTGAGGAACGACAGTTCGGTGCGGATGTTGAAGATCGCGTTCTCGTCGAGGCGGAAGAGCGCGTTGCCGCTCAGCCCCCAACCGATGCCGGTGTCCTCGTCGAAGGCGCCGCGCGGCTGCGAGATGTTGAGCGCCGCGCCAGCGGTCACCGGCCCGCGCGGTCGGTCGCCCTCCTGCGCGCGCAGCGCATCGGGTGCCCCGACCAGGAACGCCGCGACGAGCGCGACGGCTGCCGATGACGATGTGAACGAGCGCCGCGGAACGCTGCCAGGACGCGTCATGCCGTGAACTCCGAAAGGAGGGAACGATGGCGGAGGGTGTCACTCGCTACTACGCGCATCGCGCCGAAAAGTGGCAACGCGGCGCCGACCGGGGTCGACGCCGCGTGTGCTCCGCGTGCGATCCGTGCCAGAGCAGTCTGGATCAGGGTGCGGCGAGCAGCCCCGGCACGCGCGTGGGGTCGCCGATCGCGAGCGCCAGCGCGGCGCGGGCAGCCGCGACGCGCGCCTCGAGTTGCGCGAGGCGCGCCGCCTCGTCGAGCACCGCCCGTTCCCGGAGGTTCACCACCAGCAGCGTGCTCTCGCCGTTGTCGAAGCGCGCCTGCTCCGCATCGCGGAGCAGCACCGACCGTTCCACGTTCCCTGCCTGCTGGGACACGATGCGCCGCAGCACATCGAGGTCGTTGGCCGCGATCCGCACCGCATTCTCCACTTCGCGGCCGAGCCGGTCGCGCTCCACCCGCCGGATGTCGAGTCGCGCGCCGGCGCTGCCGAAGCGGCCGCGCTCCTTGAGGAACAGCAGCGGAGACTTGATCTCGAGCGAGGCCTTGTAGTTGTCCTCACGCACGCCCGTGTCGAGGAAGTCGGGCGACTCGCCGCGCGCCGCCAGCGTATACACGCCCGCTTCGGCAAAGGGGATGAGCTGCTGCGCCGTGAGCAGGCGCAGCGCCGACGCGGAACGCACGTCGGCCTCCACCTTGCGGAGCGACGGGTTGGCGGCGCGCGCCGTCGCCAGCCATGCCCGCACCATGGCGCTGTCCACCGGCGCCTCGGCGGCCGCATCGAGGCCGGCGAGCGAAGGGCGCACCGAGGGCGCCAGTTCCACCGGCCGGCCGTCGGCGTCCCACAGGTATGCGGTGAGGGCCAGCTCCGCCGCGAAGTACGCCGCCTCGGCCTCCTCACGCGTCACCTCCCGTCGCTGCACCTCGAGTGACGCTTCGACCGTGTCCACCGGTGGGCTCTCGCCGTTCTGGACACGATTGACGACGGCCTCGAGGCGAAAGCGCGCGAGCGCCACGCCATCACGCGCGATCGCGGCGCGACGCCACTGCTCGTACCACGCCCCGTAGGCGCGCGATGCATTGAGCAGCAGGCCGTTGTAGATCGCGATGCGATCGGCCTCGCCCGCGTCACGCACCGCCCGGGCCTGCACCAGCGCGGTGCGCCGTTCGTCGGTGATCAGCCGCTGGCCGAGCGGCACACTCATGCCCACGGACAGCAGCCCGAGGTCCGGCGTGCGTCGGTCGGAGCCGATGTACGTGCCGCGCGCCGACTCGAACCCCACCTTGAGGTCGCTGCCGATCGGCGTGGGAATCTTGAGCGAGATGTCGCTGTAGGCGTAGTAGTTGGTGCCGCTGAACCGCTTCTGGTCCCACGTCGCGGAGAGCGTGGGATCGAACGCGCCCCAGGCGGTGCGCAGCTGGCTGCGCACGTCTTCGGCGAGCAGGTCGGCCTGCCGCGCGATGGGGTGATCGGCCATCACCTGCGCGATGAACGTCGCATAGGTGTACGGCACGCCGGACGTGTCCCCGACTGCGCTGAACGTCGGCGCCTGCGCCGCAGCCGGCTCGGCCAGCACCGCGGTGACACACAGGGCGAGCAGGAACGCGCGACCGGACCGGCGTGGCTGCCGGTCGCGCCTGCCAGCGTCCGCCCCGCTCACTTCTTGCTCCCGCCGCCCTTGGCGGGGGTCATGCCACCCGCGTAGCCACCGGTGCTCCCCTCCGCGGCGCTCGGGTCGATCGACGGCGGGAAGCCGTTGAGCTGACGCCAGATCTCGAACCACACGCGCACCGTGTCGAGCATCGCCCACCCGTACACGCCCGAGCCGGCGCGCAGCTGCGCGGGCCAGGGTTCGTCGTCGGGGTCCGGCACCACGAGCACGCGGAACTGCCCGTTGGTGCTCGCGACCTGATCGATCACCGCCACCTCCCCACCGAACGTGCCCACCGCCACACTGGGCCACCCCGAGAACTGCAACGCCGGCCAGCCGTCGAAGGTAAGGCGCACCTTGCGACCCGCCCGGAGCAGCGGTACGTCCATGGCGCGCACGTACAGCTCCACCGCCTGTCGCGGGGTGGCCGGCTGCACGGTCACGATCGGCTCGCCCGCCTTGACGAGCTCGCCCACACCCTGCCGCATGGCCTTCACCACGTACCCGTCCTGCGGCGCCTCGATGCGGTAGTACGACTGCCGCACCTCGAGCGACGAGACCTTGTTGCGCAGCTTCGCAATCTCCGCCTCGCCCTCGCCCACCTCGGCGAGCGTGCCGGAACGGTCGGAGCGGGCCTTCTCGATCTTCTCACGGTACTCGGCTTCGAGCGAGCGCAGCTCGATCTCGGCATTGAGCAGCTCATTGCGACGCTGCACGAGCGCCGCCGACGCCGACTGCGCGCGCATGCGCGACGACTGCAGGTCGTTGAGCGAGACCAGGCCGAGCGGTGAGCGATACAGCGAGTCGCGACGGGCAAACTGGTCAGTGGCGATCGAGTCCTCGAGCGTGACCTGGGCGACGACGGCGTTGAGCTGCACCACCTTGTTGCGCGCCTGCTCGAGCTTGAGCTCGAGCACGTCTTCGAGGGCCTCGATCTGCTCGGCAAGCGCCGCGGCCTTGCGTCGCTTGTCCTGCACGGCGCTGCTCTTGGCCGCGAGTTCCTCACGCGTGCGCGTGACGACCTCGGGATCCATGTACTCGTCCTTGATTTCCGAGATCTGCACGATGGGCGTGCCGCGCGCGACGAACTGTCCCTCCGCCACGAACCACCGCTCGATGCGGCCGTCGATGCGCGACGGCAGCGTCTGCGGACGGTCGGACGGGCTGAGCGCACTCAGCACCCCGGTCCCCTGCACGTTCTGCTGCCACGGCAGGAATGCCGCCAGCACGATCGCGACGAACAGTCCCACCACCCACCGCGCCACCACGCGGTACGACTGCGACTCGTACAGGAGGCGCGACGAGCGCAGCGGCAGGGTGGCCGGATCGAACGCGTTGCCCCCGGCCTTCTTCGACGGCGCGCTCATGCGTTGCTCCCGAGCGTGCGGGCGCGCACGTCGCGCGCCACGGCAGCAGACCGTTCGTGCGAGTCGAGCAGCTGCTCGCAATACGGGTCGTTGCGCACCTCGGTGAAGGTGCCATCGGCGGCGATCGCCCCGTCACGCACCACGAGCACGCGATCGAAGGACTCCAGCAGCACCGGGTCGTGCGACACCGCGATCACCGTCCAGTCGCGCGACGGATCGCTGAGGATGCCCAGCAACCGGCGCCGATCGTCGGCCAGCAGGTTCATGAACAGGTCGTCGAAGAGTACCAGCCGCGGATTGCCGGCGATGCCCTGCGCCAGCAGCAGCTTCGTGGCCACGTGCGACGGCAGCGACCGGCCGCCGTTGACGATGCGCGTTTCGAGCCCCTCGCGCATGCCCTGCACCTCGGCCTCCAGCCCCACGAGCCGCAGCGCCTCCCACACATCGGCCTCGCCGATGTGCTGGCGCCCCACCGCGATGTTCTCGGCGATGGTGCCCTCGAACAGGTCGGTGAGGGAGAGCACCTGGCCCACCCGCTCGCGCATCTGCTCGCGATCGATCTCGTGCATCGAGATGCCGTCCACCAGCAGCGTGCCGTCGTAGTCCTCGAGCAATCCGGACAACAGGCGGAGCAGCGTGCTTCGCCCCGCGCCCTTGAAGCCGGTCAGCGCCACGCGCTGGCCCGCCGGAATCGTGAGCGAGACATCGTTCAGCACGAGCGAGCCGCCATCGCCGTACTCGTAGGTCACGCCGCGCGCCTCGACCTCCATGCCGGTGGCGCGGAACGGCAGGGCGGTTCGCCCCGGCTCGTCGAGCGGCAGGGCGGTCACATGTCCGGCCTTCTCCACCGACGTGAGCATGTCGTACACCACGCTCATGGAGAACACGAGCTTCTCCACACCCGCCAGCACCGTCACCACCACGAGCTCCGAGGCCACGAACTGGCCCAGCGTGATCTGCCGGTTCACGACGAGCACGGTGCCCACGATGAGCAGCGCGGCCGTGATGAGCGTCTTGAACGCCACGATCGAGACGGCCTGCTGCACCAGCACACGGAAGTGCTTCTGGCGGTACTTGAGGTACTTGGTGAGGATGGCGTCCATGCGCCCGAGCGCCAGCTCGGAGCGCCCGGCGAACTTGAAGGCGTGGAACGAGCGCGCGATTTCCTCGAGCCAGTGCACGGCGCGGTACTTGTACTTGCTCTCGAGCAGGCTGGTGGCGAGCCCCTTCGGTCCGGTGATCCACACGATCACGGCGAGCGTGGCCACGAGCAGCAGCCCCACCAGCGTGAAGTACGGGTGGTAGAACGTGAGCAGCACGAGGCCGAAGAAGATCGTCAGCAGCGCCTGCGACGTGTCGAGCAGGAACTTCGCGAGACTCTTCTGGATGAGCGCCGCCTCGAAGAGGCGGTTCATGCTCTCCGGCAGGTCCTCGCGCAGCGACACGGAGTAGCGGATGCGCGGCAGGTGGAAGGCGTACTCGAGCGCCAGGCGCGCGAAGACGCGCTGCTGGATGCGCTCGACGACGCCGAGCTGCAGCACCTGCAGCACGCCGGCCACGATCGTGCCCACGATGACGTAAGCGATGAGGATGGACGCCGACTGGATCAGCAGCCCGCCCTGGATGAGCTGCACGATCGCACCCACGCTGAGCGGCAGCGTGAGCGAGAAGAGTCCCGCCAGGCCAGCGTAGAAGAACACCACGAGAATCTCGCGGCGGTCCTTGTTGATCAGCTCCCAGAGGCGCGACACGGCACTCGAGACGTGTTCGCGCGCTTCGGCCTCGGCCTGTGCCTCATCGGACGGCTCCTCGACCTGCGACGCGGCGTACGAGGGCGTCGGCATTCGCATGGCAGCCGGGCTCATGGCGAAGGGGCGGTCGCCGAGGCGGGCCGTCACTTCGCGGGCGATCTCCGCCGGCGTGCGCGCGGCCAGCGGCGTGGCCTCGCCCTGCGGCGACACGACCGTCAGCAGCGCGCGACCCGGGGCGTCCTCCGCCAGCACGAGCACGTCCCCCTCGGCCGCGTTCGGACCGGACAGCAGGACGACGGGATAGTCCCGCTGCTCCACCGCTCGCTCCACCGCGTCGGGGCCGACGATGCGCGTGAGATAGGTCAGCCCCAGGGCCTGACCGGCCATCTGCAGCTGCTCCGCGACGGACGCCCCGCGAGTCCGCGAAGCGAGCGCGTCCCAGGTGGCAGGCGCGATGTCGAGACGAAGCGCGCTCGCAAGCAGTTGCGACGCGCGCGTGGACTGTCGAACGGTCATGCGTTGTCGGAAAAAGGGGGCGCCGGCGTCTACCGCAACTGACGCGTCAGCGACTCAACGGTGTGAGGCCTGCGAATGGTCCCGAAACGTCGCGCTTCAGGACGCCGTGTCCGGCTCCGCACGGCAAGCGCGCGGCGCCCGCCTCACTGCCGCAAAGGTAACCCCGATGATCCGGCCGGGATCCATCGGTTTTCTCTATGCGGAACCGCGGCGTCACCAGCGCTCGCCGCCGTCCCCACGCCCCCTGCCGGATCGCGCCACACTCGTACCGTGCGCACGTGCACACTGCCCGCGGTCGCGTGCGCCCCCGGCAGGGCGGTCACCGCTGCGTTCGGGCCGACGCCCTGCAGCAGCGCCGCCGACAGGTCGCCCACGGGCACCGTCAGGCGCACTACCGTGACCCGACCCGGGAGCAGGTGCCAGGCGCGCGTGTCGGCCCGATCCACCGCCGAGACCAGCAGTCCGGCCAGCAGGCCGGCCGCCTCCCCATGCTGGTCGCGCACGGCCTCCACGGCCGCCATGCGCGTCACCGTGCGCGCGGTGAGGCGCGCGATGCGCGCCCCCCGCAGCCGGCGAGCGTCCGCCCCCACGGCATCGCTCACCGACGCGATGGCACGCGCGCTGCCAGCGAGCGTCCGGGACAGCGCCCACGTGCCATCGGCAGGCGCGCGGTCCGCCGCGCTGTCCGCCGCGCGCGCCTCCGCCGGAGGCCGCACACCCGAGAGCGCGATCTGCAGCGGGACGCGCGGCAGCAGCGGGCGAACGAGCGTGGGCCAGGCGATCTCCATCCATGAGCGGTGCGCCCAACGATCGCCGAGGTAGTGCGTGCGCACCACGCGGCGCGGCGTCCAGTCGTGCGCCACGGAGGTTTCGACGGCTGCAAGCGGCATCGGGTCGGCCCACGACAGGTCGTCGTCGAACACGCCGCCGTCGGGGAGCGCGTCCAGCGCCGCCAGCCAGTTCGACTGCACCGCCACGCGCGGGCGCACCGTGCGCACCGCGAGGGTGTCGTGCAGGCCACCGCGCTGCTCCGCCGCGAGCGGCCCTGCAGACGTGGGCCCCGTGGCCGTCGGCGTCGCCGGCGGCACGGGAGGCGCGGCCGCCGCCGAATCGCGCGGCGCATTCACGCCAGCTGCGATGGCGTCGCCGATCGACACCGGGCCGCGACCCGGCGTCTCCGACGCGTCGCGCATGCCGCGCCCCGACGAGCGGCCGCGACCGACCGTGGCCAGCACATCGGCGATCGCGCCGGCGGTGTTCGAGTCCGCGCGATGCCGACCCGCGCGAGGCGCGCCGAACTGCCACGCGAGTCCGTCATCGAGCGGAATGGCCAGCGTGCGCGCCACGTAGTGTGCCACGAATCCCTGCTCCACCACGAGCACCAGCGTGGCGCTGTCTCCGTCGGGGCGCGCGGCCACGATCGTGTCCACCGCCGCGCGCGGCTCGCCCCGCAGCAGCGCCGCGTTGCGATAGGCGACGCCGGCATCGTTCCACTCGCCAGCCGCCTCGAAGACCGCACCGGCCACCTCGCGCAGCGCCGCATGCGTCTCCCGCTCGGCGGCCTCGACGTCGTGCGCCGCGTCCTCGAGCAGTGCGGAGAGGCGCCGCGCTTCCACCGCGGCCCCCGACACGTCCCCCGACTGCACGCGACCGAGCATCGCGTAGTAGCGCGAGAACAGCCGCTCCGTGCGCGGCGGCACGTAGCGCAGCGCACGGTCATTCACGAGCAGCGAGAGCGCACCGCGCGACACGCTCTTCGTATACCGCTCTTCGGTGAGGCGATCCGCCTCGGCAAAGGCCCGCGCGCTCTCGTCGTACTGCCCGGCGTAGAACGCGACCTGCCCGCGGAACAGCGCGCGCAGCAGCGCGTCCTCGGGCGCGCCATCGGCCTTGGGCAGCGTGCGCGCCAGCGCCTGCTCGAACGATCCCATCACCAGCGCACGGCGCACGAACTCCTCTCCCCAGGGCAGTCCGCTCGGCGCCACGTTCGCACTGCGCGCCGCACCGCGCCACATCGACGCGCAGCCGCTCGCCGACAGTGCGGCGAGCGACAACGCGAGGAGGGGCACGAGGCGGCGCATGGGTCAGCGTCCGCGGCGGTCGAGCACCACGATGCGCTGCTGCGCGAGCGCGATGGCTTCGGCCAGCTTCGCGTTCTGCGTGCCGACGGCGTCGATCCGCTGCAGCTCCAGCGAGAGCAGGAACTTCTGGTAGCGCATGAGCGCCTCCACCGGCCGCAGCTGCTGGTCGAGCAGCTGCCCCACCTTGTAGTTGAGCAGCGCATCATCGGGCGCGAGCACGAGCGCGCGATCGTACCGCTCGAGGGCGCGCGTGCGGTCGCCCGCGGCCACGAAATCGTCGCCTTCGCGCACCAGCGCTTCGGCCAGCGCTGCCGTGCGCGCCGTGCGCGTCGTGTCGGCCGCTCGGCTCTCCACGCGTAGCCCGGTGCGGTCACGCCGTGCCACGCTCGTCACTCGCTCGCCATCGAGTTGCACGAGCGCGACCGTGCCCTGCGCGTCCGTCGGCATCGCATCGAGCGACGCCGGCGTCATCACGGTGCTGCCACCGGTGCGGCGCATGCTCCACGCCTCCGGGGCCGAACGGGTCGCCGCGAGCACCTGCGCCGACGACATGCCAAGCGCCACCTCGCCGCGGCCGATCGCGTCGCAGATCGCGCCGCTGCAGGAGGCCACGGCCACGGCGGTCAGCGAATCCTGCGTGGCCTGCCGCGCGCGTCGCGCCGAGGATTCACGCGCCTGCGCGTCGGCGATGGCGTCGTCGGCCATCGCCACGCGGTCGCCGGTCATGAGCACCGGCGCTTCCTGCACCACACGCGGGCCATTGCAGGCCGAGAGCACGGCCGTGCCCGCGAGCAGCGCGAGCGGCAGCCACCGATTGGACTGGATCATGGGATTGCGGGGCATGGGGTTCTCCTACCAGCCGATGCGGCGGCGGTCGACGTACTTCTTGATCTTGTGCTGACCCACCCAGACCTTGGCGTTGCTCGTGAGGTCCACGAGCGTGGCGTCGACCTGGTAGGTGACCACCCGTTCACGCCCCTGCGCGTCCTCGATGGCCTGCACGTCGCCCTGCAGCATGAACTGGGCGCCCTGCTCCATCGCGAGGCGCGCCCGCGACTCGGCCACCGCGTTCGCCTGCTGGTCCGCGCGCTCGGCGCGCACCGAGGTGCGCTCGTCGGCGCTCGCCACCACGCGCACCGCCCCCGATGTCACGTAGGCGCGTTCGAGGTCGCGCGTGAACGTCTGCACCGGGATGTGCTCGAGCGTGCGGTTGGTGAACGGGCCGATGATGACGGTGGGTGTGCGGCCGCCGTTCGAGGCGGCGAACTGGGCGGCCCAGGTCGCATCGAGCGATTGCGTGATGAGCGCGTTGGCGACGAGCCGCGAATCGGCATCGTTCCAGCGGCCGGAGAGGTCGGTGACCGAGGTCGGGTCGATGCGGGCGACACGAGTGCTGCCACAGGCGGCGAGCGTGAGGAGCGCCGCGAGCGCCCCGGTCGCGCGGAGCGCGGCGCGCCGTCGCGATGGACGGAGCACGGCACGGCGCGGCCCCCTCACGGCCACGCGCGCGCCCGGGGACGCGGAAAGCGGAAGGAGAGGATCGGGCATGGCAGCAACTCCTGGACAGGTTCTGGGTGGGGAATGGAGACACTCCACTACGGTGCACGGGCCGCGCCAGTGACGGAGGGCACACACGCACCGCGCAACCCGTTGTGATCACGGACGTTACAGATCACCCTCCCACGCCACCGTCCCGTGGGCTGGACGGCAGGGCGTCGCCTGCGGGGGACACCCGGTGCCGCCGCGCGCCGAGACGGTCTGACGGCGCATGGGCCCACGGGACAGCACCGCCCGCGGCGGGTACCTTACGCCATGGTCATGCACGCACACGATGAGCCCGCCGAGCCGTTCGACGAGCGCGGCAAGCCGGAATGGGAAGCGGCGCTGGACGACGACCTCGACGAGGCGCTGCTCGACGAAGCATTTCCCCTCGGCGACGGCACCGCCGACGACGGCGCGCTGGTGTACTGCCCGTACTGCGGTGAGCCGAACGAGATCACCCTCGACCCGGGCTCCGGCGCACGGCAGGAGTACGTTGAAGATTGCCATGTCTGCTGCCAGCCGTGGCAGGTGATCGTCTGGTATCGCGCCGACGGTTCCGCCGACGTGTCCGTGCTCACCACCGACGACGCCTGACCCTGCCCCGCCGCCCCGCATGAGCGATCCCACCGCCCTCCTGACCGCCGACGCCCCCGAAGGCGCGCGCCAGCTCGCCCTCGACGGGCTGGAGCAGCTGCGCACCGCCCGCGCGCTGCTCGACGCCACCCCCGAGGACCCGGAGGCGGTGCATGGCGTGCGCGTGGCGCTCACGCGCCTGCGCGCAACGCTCCGCGCGTACCACGAGCTGCTCGACGACGCGCTGCAGCGCGCGGACCGACGCGCCCTGCGGCGCGCCAACCAGGCGCTGGGGCCAGTCCGTGACCGCGATGTGTACGCCGCCCTCCTGCAGTCGTTCGCGACCCCGGAGCTCGACGCCGAGGTGCGGGCCGCCGTCGACTGGCTCGCTCGCCGCCTGCAGGTGCAGCGCACCCGCCGGCTGCCGCGTGCCGCGCAGCAGCTGGCGCGGCACCTCGATCCGCACCTCGACCGCTGGCAGGACCGCCTGTCGCACTACACGGTGCATCGCGTCGTGGGCGCCACCATGACGGCGCACCCGCTGGCCGCGGTGGTCACGGAGCGACTCGGGCGCGCCACGGCGCGCATCGCGGCGAGCGCGCAGGTCGCGGCGGCGGCGCTCGGGTCTCCCGGTGAGGCCGACGCGCTGCATCGCCTGCGCATCGACGTGAAACGACTGCGCGCCCTGCTGGTGCCGTGGCGTGCGGCCGTGCCCGAACTGACGCCGCTCTTCGACCTCGCCACGCGCGCGCAGGACGCGATCGGCGCCGAGCGCGACGCCCGATCGCTCGCGCGACGGGTACGCCGCGCCACCGAGGTGGAGCCCGCGCTCGCGGTGCCGTTGCACGTCCTGGCGGACATCATCGACGCGCGACGCGTCACGCTCGCTGAAACGGTGCAGCGCGAGTGGCTGCAGGGCGACGCGATCGCCGAGCTGGCCGCCCTCGTGCCGGCCGCAGCGGACGCCCTCACGCGGGCGCTGCGCCGCGACGTGGAGATCGAGCGCAAGTACCTGCTGCACACGCTGCCCGACATCGCGGCGCACACGCCGGGCATCCGCATTGCCCAGGGGTGGTTGCCCGGCGAGCGGCTGCGCGAACGCCTGCGTCGCAGCGTGCACCCCGATGGCCGCGTGGAATGGACGCGCACCGTCAAGCTCGGCACCGGCGTGCGTCGCGTCGAGCTCGAGGAGCCGACCGACCCGATGCTCTTCGAGTCGCTCTGGCCGCTCACCGCCGCTGCGCGCGTCGAGAAGGTGCGGCACGCGGTGCCCGAGGGCGCCGTCACGTGGGAGATCGACGTGTTCCTCGACCGGCCGCTGCTGCTCGCCGAGGTCGAACTGCCGTCCGAAGACACCGAGGTCGAGCTGCCAGCGTGGCTGGCACCGTGTGTCGAGCGCGAGGTCACCGGGGATCCGGCCTACGTGAACGCGAATCTCGCACGCGCGTCTCGTCCCGCGTCGCACGCATGAGCCACGCCGTTCCCCGTCACGCGTCGCCCGCATGAGCACCGCCGCACCACTCGTCACCCTGCTGCCCATTCGCGACGCGCGCGAGCGCACGATCGCCTTCGAGCTGCGGGCGCACCCGGTCAGCGGTCACACGTCGCTCGACGTCGACGCTGAAGCGCGGGCGCTGCTGTCGCTGCTGCAGCGGCGCGACCTGCTGCGCGCCGTGCGCGGCCGTCCCCTGCACGTGCCCATCACGCCTGCGGTACTGCGCGGCGGCGCGATCACCGGTTTCGCCTCCGCCGACGTGGTGTTCACCCTCGCCGCAGACGCGCTCGACGAGGATGACACGCGACGCGCGCTCGAGCGGTACGCCACCGCCGGCTTCCGCTTCGCCTTCGTGCTCGACGCGTCGCGCGCGGCGGCGCCGCCCGTCCTCTCCCCCGCGCTGCACGGCTCGTGGGTCGCGCTCGACGCCAGCCAGGAGTCCAGCGGGCTCGCCCTGGCCAGCACGCTGCAGCGGCTGCTCGAGGCCGGCGCGCGACCGATCGCCCGGCAGGTCGACGATCGCGCGACGCGCGAGCGGCTGCGCGCCTCCGGTGTGCAGGGGTTCACCGGCCGGCCGCTGCCACGCGGCCACTCGGCCTCCGATGAGGCCCGCGTGCGGGCCGTGGCCGCGCTCACGCTGCTCGCGCGCTTCGCCGACGGCCGGCCGGCCGATGCCTCCATCGAGGCGTTCATCACCAACGATCCCGAGATCGGCCGCAGCGTGTTCCGGGCCACGAGCTCCGCGGCAATGGGCACCACGCGTCCGCGCACGCTCACGCAGGCCTTCCTGCTGCTCGGCCGTGACGCCATGCTCGACCGGCTGCTCGTGGCCACCGCCTTCCTGCTCGGCGACAGCGCCGGCGACCCCGACGTCGCGGCCATCGCGATTCGCCGCGGGCGCACCCTGGAACGCCTCGGGGCCGCGGTCGAGCGCGCCGGCCATCCGCGGGCGCGCATGGTGGCCGGCCTGCTGTCGGTCGCCGACGTGGCCACGGGCATTCCGCCCGTCATGCTCGCGGACACGCTCGGTGCCACCGCGGTGGTGCGCGACCTGCTGATCGAACGCCAGACGCCGCTCGGCACGCTGCTCGACGTGGTGGAGGCGCATGAGTTCGCCTGGTGGGACGACCTCTTCACGCGCGCCGACCGGCTGGGGCTGGCCCCGCAGGTGGTGGGGGACGCCTGGCTCGCCAGCTGGATGGACGCACGCAGCGAAACGTCCGCGCGCGCGACCGCCGACGCGTAGCGGGGCGTCACCGCCACTGGCGTCACCTCGTGGTGCCGTGCATACGTTCGACATGACCGCCGATCCTCGCAGCTACCTGCTCGACCGCTTCCGCACCGACGCCGAGACGCTGCGCGCGCGCGCCGCGCAGCTCGCCGGCAAGCCCGCGCCCGCGCACGGACCGGACGCGAGTGCGTCCAACCGCATGGCGGACGCCTGCGATCACATCAGCGCCCTTCTGCAGGCGCTGCCCGACGACGTGGCCGGCCAGCTCTCGGCGCTCGAGCAGATCACGATGCAGCTCAAGCCGCTCGTGGAGCGTGCCCCCGATCCGTTCGTGCGCAGCGTGTACGGCGGGGCCGCCACGCGCATCGCGGAGATCGTGACGAAGGAACGCACGGCCGAGGAGGACGCGGACGAGGATGCGGAGCTGGACCCCGAGGACACCGACCTCGACACCGCTGATGATGATGACGAGGACGACGACGCCCTCGCCGCCGATGACGCCTGACCGCGCCGTCCATGGCTGAACCGCTCGCCTCCGTGCGCCTGGACAAGTGGCTGTGGGCCGCGCGCTTCTACAAGACGCGCGCCCTGGCCGCCGAGGCGATCGACGGCGGCAAGGTGGACGTGAACGGCGATCGCGCCAAGCGGTCGCGCCACCTCGCGCCCGGTGATCGCGTGGCGCTGCGTCTTGGCCAGTACGAGTGGCACGTCGTGGTGCGCGGCGTCTCGGAGCGCCGCGGGCCGGCGACCGAGGCGCAGCAGCTCTACGAGGAGACGGCCGAGAGCGTCGCGCGCCGTGCCGCGCTCAAGGTGCAGCTCGAGAGCATGCCCAGCTTCTTCGGTCCCGGCGAAGGGCGCCCCACCAAGCAGAACCGGCGCGCGCTGCGCCGCCTCAAGGGCGACTACTAGCGCACGACCAGCGCGTCGGCGTCGCTTACCCGGCAGGCGCGCGCAGCAGCGCCGCCAGCAGCGTGGCGTCCAGTCGGTGCCCGCCCTCGAACGTGTGCAGCTGCGGTCCCACCCCGATCGCGGCGAACCGCGTCCGCGCACTCGCCTGCGCCGCGTCGCTCGCGAAGCGATCGCGCGATCCCCACACGGCATGCAGCGCCGTGCCGTGCCACGCGCTGCGCAGTGCGGCATCAGGCACATCGTGCGCGAGCCCGCCCGCCCACAGCACGTGCGACTGCACGCGCGCGTCGCGACTGAGCGCCGGGTTCTGCGCGGCCTGCACCACCCAGCGCATGCTCATGGCCACGCCCTGCGAGAAGCCCAGGACGTGCAGCGCGGGCGGAGTGCCGCGTGCCGCGGTGATGGCCGCGTGTTCGCGCGCGACCACCGCCTGCAGCATGCCGAGCGCGTCGCGCAGTTCATCGTCGCGATCGTCGCGCGTGAGCCAGGAGGCCCCGGTGCGTGCGAGGTGGCCGCCATCGGGGCGCGGCATCTCGAGGTAGAAGCGCGAGAGCCCTTCCGGCGCGACCACACGCGCGTCGGGCGGCACGACGGACGCGAACGGTGCGATGAAGTCGGCGGCGCGGTGTCCGTAGCCGTGGAACGCGACCCACAGGTGCGCCGACTGCGCCGGCTCCGCGCCCACGGTGGCGTAGCGCGCGGTGCGCGCCACCGTCACGCGGTGCATCATCGGCAGCGGCGCGGTGTCCGCCACCGACACCTCCGCGTTGGCATCGGTGGCCTCGCCCCGTTCGCTCACCCGCCGACCGCGGCGATCGCCGTGATCTCCACCTTGATGCCGCGTAGCCGCGCCCCCACGGCCGTGCGCGTCGGAAACGGCGGCGTCATGAACTCGCGGTACGTGCGGTCGAACGCCCCCCAGTCGCTCTCGTCGGCCAGGTGCACCGTCACGCTCACCACATCCTGCAGCGTGGCGCCCCCGGCGTGCAGCACGCGCTGCAGGTTCTGCATCGTGCGGCGCGTCTGCGTCTCGATGTCGTCACCGGCCAGCTCGCCCGTGACGGGATCGCGCGGTACCTGACCGGAGACGAAGAGCAGGTTGCCCACCCGCACCCCCGGGCTGTAGGCTCCCGCAGGTGGTGGCGCATCGGACGGCTGGATCGGCGTCCAGCGGCGGGTTGATTCTGACATGATGGCTGGGTTGAGGCCCGGGAGAGCATGTGGCGACGCACCTCGAAACGCTCGAGACGCCGGTTCCGATCGTGGACCTCGATCGGCTGACACACAATCTGGACCGGATGGCGGCCTACGCCACCCTGCACGACCTGCGCCTGCGTCCGCACGTGAAGACGCACAAGTCGCCGCGCATCGCCACCGAACAGCTGCAGCGGGGCGCCGTGGGGCTCACCTGCGCGACCACGCAGGAGCTCGAGGTCATGGCCGAGGTGTGCGACGACCTGTTGTTCGCGTATCCGCCCGTGGGGGCCGCGCGCCTGGAGCGGCTCATGCGCCTCCCCGAGCACGTGCGCCTCACCGTGGCGGTGGACCATGTGGACTCGCTGCCGGCCCTCGGCATGGCCGCGCGGCTCGGCCGGCGCGACGTGGAGGTGTACGTCGAGGTGGACGTCGGCATGAAGCGCGTGGGTGTGCCGTCCTCGGCCGCCGCCGTGGCGCTGGCGCGAGCGGTGCGCGAGACCGACGGGCTCGACTTCGCCGGGATCACCTTCTATCCCGGCCATGTGCGCGAACCGGTGGACGAACAGGGACGCGGCATCGCGCAGCTGTCGGCCGCGCTCGCCGAGCTGCAGGAAGCGCTGCTCGACGCCGGCCTCGCGCCGCGGGTGATCAGCGGTGGCTCCACGCCGCTCGCCTGGCGCATTCATGAAGTGGCGGGGGTGACCGAAGTGCGTCCCGGCACCTACGTGTACAACGATCGCACCACCGCCGCGATCAACGCCTGCGATTGGGACGACTGCGCGCTCACGGTGCTCGCCACCGTGGTGAGCACCGCCGTGCCGGGGCAGGCGGTGGTGGACGCCGGCACGAAGGCGCTCGCGCGCGAACCGCTCCGTGGCGACGGCGACGGGTGGGCCGCGGTGCTCGACCGCCCCGAGGTCGTGGTCACGCGCATGAGCGAGGAGCACGGCGTGCTCGACCTCTCGCACTCCGACTGGCGCCCGCGCGTAGGCGACCGCGTGCGCCTCGTGCCCAACCACGTGTGCATCGTGGTGCAGCAGTTCGACGAGGTCGTGGGCGTGCGCGGGGATTGGGTGGAAACGTCGTGGCCGGTGGCAGCGCGCGGACGTGGCGCGATCGCGCTCACGCAGGACAGCGGCCCGAGACGGCCCCGCATCGCGTAGCGGACGGCGCGCAGAACGTCGCGTCAGCGCGCTTCAGCCTGCCAGATCCGCCCCTCGAGCCGCTCCGCCGTCGAGCTGTCGTCGGGCAGGCGGGCGAGCGCGTCTCGCGCGCGCCACAGCGCCACCGCCGCCATGAGCGCGTCGAACGCGTCGTCGCTCCGACGCACGGCGGGCTCGCACGCCGCGAGCCCCTGCACCACCTCGAGCAGCGATCGCACGTGCGCCACCCGCTCCTCCGCGCTCGACTTGTTCACCTGCGGCGCGGCGAGCCGCGGCCACACTTCGGCCACCACGGCGCCCGCCCCGCCCGCGTCGTCGTCGAACGGCCACACGCGCGCGCCCGCCCGCGAGAGCGCGTGCAGCGTGGCCATGCCGCGCAGCGAGGCCGTGCCGACGGCGCCGGCACCGACCAACTGAAACACCGAGAACGGACGCGCCCGCCCCGCGAGTCGCCGCTCGGTCTCTCGCAGTGGCGGCGTGTCCGAGTCCTCACGCAGCGCCGCCGGCCGCGTGCGCAGCGCGCCGCGTCCCCAGAACGGGAATGCTGGTGCCGCGAGCATCGCATCGACGACGGGGTCGGTGAACTCGCGCCACACCTCGTGCGCACACGTCCAGCCGCGCGATCGCACGTACCACGCCGGAAAGCCGAAACTGAAGTCCAGCCCGATCACCACGCGCTCGCCGGCACGGTGCGCCTCGACGGCCACACGCACGAGTTCCTCCGTGATCGCCGCGCGCGAGCGCCCGTCCTCCAGCCGCTGCACGCCGCCGCCGGACACCTCGGCCAGCCAGAGCTTCCGCTCGGCACCCGTGCGCGCCCCGGACCAGTCCACAGCGATCACCCGTGTCGGTTTCACGTGCAACCAACGGGACCCGCCGCAGAGTGGTTGCACGTAATTTCCGGCATCATGCCTGCCGCCGAACGCCGCATCCTGCTCGCCGACGCCGACGCGTTCTTCGTGGCCGTCGCGCGCCAGGAAGATCCCGAGGGCGCGGGCCGTGCCGCGCTGCTCATCGTGGGCGGCCGCCCCGGCAGCCGAGGCGTCGTGTGCTCCGCCTCGTACGAGTGCCGCGCGTACGGCGTGCGCTCGGCCATGCCCATCGCGCGCGCGCTGCAGCTCTGCCCTGACGCCCTGTGCGTGCCGGTGCCACGCACCGCGTGCAGCCGACGTAGCCGGGATATCGCCGCCGTGCTGCACCAGTTCGCTCCGGTGGTGCAGCCCTCGAGCATCGACGAGTGGTACCTCGACCTCTCCGGCACCGAGGCGCTCTACCATCACGAGCCGCTGGCCGTGACCGCCGCGCGCATCCGTGAGGCCGTGCGCGAGGCAACCGGCCTGACGGTGTCCATCGGGGGCGGCACGTCGCGCCTGGTGGCCAAGATGGCGGTGGAGGACGCCAAGCCCTCACGAGGCGCCAGCGGCGTGCACTGCGTGGCCCCCGGCACGGAGGCGGCGTACCTCGCGCGCTTCCGCCTCGCCGACCTGCCCATGGTGGGGCCGCGGCTGGCTGAACGCCTCGAGCGCACGGGGCTGGTCACGGTGGCCGAAGCGCAGCAGGCCGGCGAGGCGCGGCTCGTGCGCGCGCTCGGCGAGCGGGCGGGGACGTGGCTGCACGCGCGCGTGCACGGCGTCGACCCCAGCGTGGTGGAGCCGCGCGAGCGGCAGAAGTCGGTGAGCCGCGAGGACACCTTTGCCCGCGACCTCGACGACGAGGCGCTGCTCGAACGCGAACTGCTGCGCCTCGCCGTGCGCGTGTCGGCCGACCTGCGCGGGCAGGCCCTGGAGGCGCGCACCGTGACGGTGAAGCTCCGCAACCGCGGCTTCCAGACCCGCTCGGCGCAGCGCTCGCTGCCGCTGCCGATCACCACGGAGCAGGCCGTCTTCCGCGTGGCCCGCACCCTGCTGCGCAAGCTGCGGCGCAGCGACCGGACCCCGGTGCGGCTGCTCGGCATCGGCCTGTCGCACTTCGAGGGGAGGGACGCCGAGGCCACGCAACTGGGGCTGTTCGAAGACATGCCGGCGGCCGGGGCGGCGCGGGGCGTGGGCGGTGGCCCGGCGGACGCCGTCCGCGCGCCGGAAGACGACGCCCGGGAGGACGTGCGCGACAGGGCGCTCACGCAGGCGCTCGACCGCATCCGGGCCCGCTTCGGGGCGGCCGCCATTCTGCCGGCCGGCCTCGTGGACCGCCGACAGGATCCGGGGCCGCGCGTGGAGGAGGACCCGGCGTGAACTGCCAGTGGAACCAAAGCGCCGGCGATGTTAGTTTGCAGGAATGGACGTGGACGGCGTCGGCGCTCCCGCGCCGTCGTCCCGGATCGG
This sequence comes from Gemmatimonas sp., assembly GCA_011390885.1. Classification (GTDB taxonomy): domain Bacteria; phylum Gemmatimonadota; class Gemmatimonadetes; order Gemmatimonadales; family Gemmatimonadaceae; genus JAABRT01. Next base: position 37,866 of record JAABRO010000005.1, read on the forward strand.
CACCGCTCCACACGTCATCGTGACCTTCGCCCCTGCACATTTCCGCGCATGAGCAAGCCATACAATCCGAACACGCAGGGCTGGGGCTTCGCCCTCGTCGTCTGTGCGATGACCGCCGGCCTCTTCGGCTGGGCCTACAGCGTGCACAGCGCCAACTACCTGCATCCGCGCAATCCGATGATGCAGCAGGTGTACGCCGAGAAGGATTCCGTGAAGAATGCGGGCGGCGAGTCCCATGAGGGCGAGGAGCACGCCGACGAGTCGCACGACGAGGCAAAGAGCGATCACTGATCGCGCACGGCCCTGAACGAACGAACGCGCCACACCCCCTGCTGCGGGGTGTGGCGCGTTTTCGTCGTGGACGCTGGCACGCGCCGCGACGACCTCGTCAGGCCACCGGCAGCGTGAGCGTGAAGGCTGTGCCCTCGCCCAGCGTGGTCGACACCTCGATCGTGCCACCATGCGCTTCGATGATGCCCTTGGCGATGAAGAGGCCAAGCCCCGAGCCGGCGCGCAGCAGGCGCGGCGCCTGCCAGTAGCGCTCGAAGAGGCGCGGCACATCGTCTGGCGCGATGCCAGGCCCGGTGTCGCACACGCTCACGCGCAGGTACTGCCCTTCGTCGTCGAGCGCCGCGGCCACGTGCACGCGTCCGCCTGGCGGCGTGAACTTGATCGCGTTCACCAGCAGGTTCGACAGCACCTGCTGCACGCGCGGAATGTCCGCGATCACGCGCGGCAACTCGCGCGGTACGTCACACGACAGCTCGAGGTCGGCCGCCTCGGCGCTCGGCTCGAACAGCTCCACCGTCTGCGTGATCGCATCGCCGATTGCCGTGGGGCGCGCGTCGATGCGCAGGCGTCCGGCGGAAATGCGCGACACGTCCTGCAGGTCCTGAATGAGCCCATCGGCCTGGCGCGCCGCGCCACGCATCGCCTCGAGCTGTTCGAGCTCCACCGGCACGGCCGCGCCGGCGTCGCTGCGCGCCATGAGCGCGCCGGTGAGCATCACGATCGCGTTCACCGGATTGCGCAGGTCGTGCGACACGATGGCCAGCAGTTCGTCGCGCTCGCGCACCGCGGCGCGCGCTTCCTGGTAGAGCCGCGCATTCTCCAACGCGAGCGCTGCGCTCGAGCCGAACTGCTCGGCCACCGTGAGCTCTTCCGGTGTGTGACCGGAGCCCGGCGAGACGCGCACCAGGCTGAGCGCACCGAAGCCCCGTCCGCCCGCGCGCAACGGCACGACGAGCACGCTGCTCGCGCCCAAGGCGCGCGCCTGCGCGTTGGCGTCGGCCTCGGGAAACGTGGTGTCGAGCCAATTGGCCGCGTCGGTGATGACCGTCGGCGCCCCTTCATGTGCGACGCGCGCGGTGCTGCCGTAGCGCAGATCGTCGGGAAGCGCCGACGCCGTGGCGGAGGTCAGTCCGGCAAGGTCGACGCCGGCCGTTGCGTGCGCCGCGGACGCGCGGCGCGCCCGGCCGTCGTCGGTGAAGAGCTCCACCACGCTCCAGTCACCGAGCAGCGGCAACGGCATCTCGGCGATGGTCGCGAGCGTGGACTCGACGTCGAGCGAGCCGGCGAGCACCCACCCGGCCATCGCGAGCATGCGCTGACGATCCTCCGCGCGCTTGCGCTCGCTCACGTCGCGGATCATCACCATGAAGGTGCGCTCGCCCGCCACGGTCACGCGAGAGATCGAGGCGTCGGCGGGAAACTCCTCGCCGTTGCGGCGCAGTCCCGAGATCACGCGGCGCTCGCCCATGCGCCGCGCCTCTTCGGGGCCGGAGGCGAAGCCGCGCATGTGGCCGCGGTGCACCGCGCGCATGGACAGCGGCAGCAGCCGGTCGAGCGGCTCGCCGAGCATGTCGGCCTCGGACCAGCCGAAGATGCGCTCGGCCCCGCGGTTGTAGCGCACGATGCGAAAGGCCTCATCGAGCACGATCACGCCGTCGGGCGCGATGTCGATGATCGCTTCGAGGGCTGCCTGCGAGTGTCGTTCGCTCATGCCATTCCGTGTCGGACTGCCGCTGCGTAGCGTTCCGTTGGTCGCGCCGGCGTCGGCAGGAATCGACTCGCCTGAGTGTAACCGCCTGACCCTTCCCCGACCAGCCGCATTCACTATGAGTGATGGACGCCGAGTGCCCGTGATCCCCGTGGTGGCTGCCGCCGCGCTGCTGCTCGGCGCCGTGATCGGGGTGGGCACCGGTGATGCTGAACTGCGGAGCCGCGTATGGCTCTTCGCACTGCTCGGCACCGGCGCGCCCGTCGTGTGGAAGACCGTGCGCGGCATGCTGCGCGGCGAGTTCGCCGCCGACATCGTCGCGTCACTGGCGATCGTGGGCGCGGCTCTGCTGGGCGAGCCGCTGGCCGGTCTGGTGGTCGTGATCATGCAGACGGGCGGTGAGGCGCTCGACGAGTGGGCCGTGGCGCGCGCCTCGAACGCGGTGGCCGCACTCGAGGCCGACGCGCCGCGCACTGCGAGCCGGGTGCTCCCGGACGGACGGGTGGAGGAGATCGAGGCGGCGGCCATTCGTCCCGATGACACGCTGCTGGTACGCCCGGGCGCACTCGTGCCCTGCGACGCCAGGGTGATCGACGGCGCGTCGCATGTGGACACCTCGCGTCTCACGGGCGAGCCGCTGCCGGTGCGCGCCGTGGCGGGCACTCCGCTCCCCTCGGGCGCAGTGAACGGCACCGGCGCGCTCACGGTGACTGCGGTGCGCCTGGCAGCCGAGAGCCAGTACGCGCGCATCGTGGAACTCGTGCGATCGGCGCAGGCAAGCAAGAGTCCGCTCCAGCGGCTGGCCGACCGCTGGGCCGTGTGGTTCACGCCGTTCACGCTGCTGGTGTGTGCCGCCGCGTGGTTCGTGTCGCACGACCTGACCCGCGTGCTGGCGGTGCTGGTGGTGGCCACCCCTTGCCCGCTCATTCTCGCCGCACCCGTCGCGTTCATTGGCGGGGTGAGCCGGTCGGCGCGGCGCGGCATCATCGTGCGGCACGGCGGCGCACTCGAGGCGCTGGCCACCGTGAACGTGGCGGTGTTCGACAAGACGGGCACGGTCACGGTGGGCAAGCCGAGCGTGGCCTCGTTCACGGTCGACGACGGCGTCGAACCGCGGGCGTTGCTGGCTCAGGCGGCGGCGATCGAGCAGGGGTCGGGGCACCTGCTGGCGCGCGTCGTGGTGGCGCACGCCGAGGCGGAGGGGATCGCGGTGCCCACGGCGCGTTCGCTGCGCGAGGAGGCCGGGCGCGGTGTGCAGGGGGAGGTGGACGGGGTGCACGTGGCGGTGGGCTCGCCACGCTTCGTGGCCGAAGCCATGCCGGCTCTGGCCGACCGGCTGCACGCGTGGGATGCCGGGCACGACGGCCTGCGCGCGTACGTGGGCACGAGCGGGGGCGCGCTGGGGCGCATCGCGTTCGCGGACGCGCTGCGCACCGACCTGGCGGGGCTCTTCTCGCGGCTGGCGGCACTCGGCATCGAGCGCACGCTGCTGCTGTCGGGCGACCAGACGGCGAACGTGGCGCGCACGGCCGCCGAGCTCGGCATTCACGAGTTCGCGGGCGACCTCACGCCGGAACAGAAGGTGGAGCGGGTGGCGGCGCTGCAGGACGAGGGCGCGCGCGTGCTGATGGTGGGCGACGGCACCAACGACGCGCCGGCGCTGAGCACGGCGCGCGTGGGGGTGGCGCTGGCAGGGCACGGAGGCGGCGTGAGCGCGGAGGCCGCCGATGTGGTGCTGCTGGTGGACGAGCCGCAACGAGTGGCCGACGCGGTGGAGATCGGGCGCTACACCATGCGCATCGCGCGGCAAAGCATCGGTGTGGGGATCGGGCTGAGCGTGGTGGGGATGGGGTTTGCGTTCGCCGGTGTGCTCCCGCCCACGATGGGGGCGTTGGCGCAGGAAGTGATCGACGTGGCGGTGATCGTGAACGCGCTCAGAGCGGCGCGGTGACCCCTGAACGACAACGCCCCGCCGGGTGGCGGGGCGTTCTGGAAAGCGATGGGATACGTTCGGCCCTTATGAGGACCGACGCCGAAGGGCCGACACACCCACGGCGCCCATGCCGGCAAGCAGCAGGGCAAGCGAGGTCGGCTCGGGCACTTCGACGGGACTCGGACCACCGCCACAGTGCGGGTTTCTCGCACCAGCCGGCCCTGAACACACGTGGGACGGCAGGTCACGCGACCGTCCTTGCGCGTCTAGCGCCGAGAATGGACCGACCACCAGCGTGAGGGCGACGACGGCCAGCAGATGGGAGGGACGCATATTGGTGCTCCGGAAGGCGTACGAGATTGACAGAGGCACCGCCGCGCAGCACGACGTCAGATCGCGAAGCAGATCATGCACCTGAGCGGCTCCTGACGCACACGGACCCACACCGCCTCCGTACATAATGGAGCGGCCAGTATCGCATCGCAAGTCAAGCAATGCGCCGACTCGTGATGTGCGCCCTGCCGGCCCCTCACCCCACGGACGCGATGCACTCGATCTCCACCCGCCCCATCCGCGGCACCCCGATCCCGCCCACCGCCGTGCGCGCCGGCTTCCGACCCGGGAAGAACTTCGCGTACTCCACGTTCATCGCGTCCCACTCCGCGATGTCCGCAAGAAAGACCGTGCACTTCACCACCCGGTCCATCGTGCTTCCCTCGCTCTCCACGAGCGCCTGGATCTTCTCCAGCGCGCGGCGCGTCTCAGGCTGAATCCCGCCCGGCACCAGCGTGCCGTCGTCCCGCGTGCCCAGCTGCCCGGCCAGGAACAGCAGCCCGCCCCCACGGCGCACCGCCTCATAGGGGCCGGCCGGCGGCGCCGGCGACCCGCCGCCGCCGACCGCGCTGATCACCGAGCACCCTGAGAGCGCCCCCACGGCCAGCGCCACCGACGCGACACCGCGCACCCAGCTCCTCGAGCGCCGCGGCGCTGCCCATGCACGTTCCGTCATCCGTCCCCCGCATTCGTGGTCCCGGTCGCGCCCGAACGCATCACGGGCGCAGCTCTCCGCCGGAAAGCTCCGCCCGCACCCCCTCCCCCACAACTCCCAATCGCGATCAGCTCGACGCCACCGTCGACTCCGCCACCGCGATCCGATCCGCCCCGGAGTGCTTGGCCGTGTACAGCGCCCGGTCCGCACGCGCGATCCACGCGTCCAGCTGCTCCTCGCCGTCGTACTCCGCGATCCCCACCGACGCACCCACCGCGAACTCCATCGACGGATGCGGCGACGGCATCGTGGCCACCGCCTCGAGCAGCCGACGCGCCAGCATGTGCGCGACCTTGAGGTCGGTGTTGTTGAGCACTACCGCGTACTCGTCGCCGCCGTAGCGGCAGACCACATCCGTCTGCCGCATGAACACCTTCGACAGGCAGCGGCCCACAGTCACCAGCGTCTGGTCGCCTGCCTGGTGGCCGTACATGTCGTTCACGAGCTTGAACTTGTCGAGGTCTACCATGAGCAGCACCACGGGCTGACGCGAGAGCGCGTGCATATGCACCGCGCGCTGCGACATGGCGTCGAAGAGCTTGCGGTTGCCGAGCCCGGTGAGCGGATCCGTGGTGCTCTCCCGCTTCGCCTCTTCCAGCTGCGTGCCCAGCTTCTCGATGCGCCCCGCCAGCGTGGTGTACTGCTGCTGCATCTGCTGCTGCCGCACCCGGAACGCCTCCTCGATCGCCGAGAGCGCGCCGAGCACCTCCTGCTTGATCTGCCCCGTCTGCAGCCGCGAGAGCGCCGTGCGCGCGCGATGCACCTGCACGTCGGCCACGCGATCGGCCGACTGCTCCGCGCGCACCGCGTGGTGCACCGTCTCCACGACCGCCCAGAGCGCGTCACGGAGCTCCGACACGGCCGTGTCGACGTAGCGCGACTCCTCGCGCCGATGCTCCGTGAAGGTGCGCGCCACGCCGTCCCAATCGCGATCGCGCACGCCCATCGAGTTGCCCGACGCTTCGTGCACGGGCACGCCCAACGTGGCGTGACGCTGCCAACGCTGCAACTCCGCCGTGATCTGCTCGGCCGAGCGATCGGGGAGGTCGAAGGTGTGCCGCGTGAGGGCGGTCAGGATGCTGCCGAGGGTGTCGAGCACGAGCCCGACTTCGTCCACCTGGCCGTCGACCGTGCGCAACGAGAGGCCGTGCGCCGGCGTGGGGCGCGACCGCGCGGCACCACCGGGAATGGCGGTGAGCGTGGGTGCGGTCGAAGGGCGGGCATCCGATCCGCTCGTCGACGGCGACGCCGGCTTCGCGGGGCCACGATCGAGGGTGAACTTGCGGAAGAACATGAGCGGAAGGAGGGAGGGTTGCTACCGGTGAGGTATCGTCACCTCCCCCCCGCCGCTTGAATCGGGCCTCCGCTGGCGGACTCCGTCGCGCCCGGCACAGGACGCGACGGCGCTCCCGCGCGCTAGAACTCCGACGGCGCCGGCGCCATGATCGTGCCCGCGCCGGCCTGGATCTGTGCGAGCAGCGCCGCCGTCTGCGGCATGAGCCGCGCCATGTAGAACTGCGCCGTCTTGAGCTTCGCGCCGAGGAACGCCGCGTCCCCTTCACCAGCCGCGCGCCTCGCCTGCGCCACGCGCGCCATCTTGAGCCACTGCCACCCGATCGCCGTGTACCCCATGAGGTGCAGGTACTCCGTGGCCGCGGCACCCGCCTCATCGGGATTGGCGAAGCCCTTTTCGGCCAGCACCATCGTGGCCTTCTGCAGGCGTCCGAGCGCCTCCCCCACCGGCTTGGCCAGCGCCTCGAGCACGTCGTCGTCGGCCGCGGCGTCCACGTCGGCCTTCACGAGCGAGAAGAAGCGGCGCACGAGCCGCCCCCCTTCCATGGGCAGCTTGCGCCCCACGAGGTCGAGCGCCTGCACCGCGTTCGTGCCCTCGTAGATCTGCGCGATGCGCGCGTCGCGCACGTACTGCTCCACGCCGTACTCGCGAATGTAGCCGTGTCCGCCCAGCGTCTGCAGCGCGATGTTCGTGCACTCGAAGCCGAGGTCGGTGAAGAAGGCCTTGATCACGGGCGTCATGAGTGCGACCAGGTCGGCCGCCTCCTGTCGCACGGCCTCATCAGGATGCCGGTGCTCCGTGTCGATGAGCATGCCCACCCAGTAGGCGAGCGCGCGCGCCCCCTCGTTGAACGCCTTGATGCGCAGCAGCCCCTTGCGCACGTCGGGGTGCACGAGGATCGGGTCGGCCGGACCGTCCGGGTTCTTCGTGCCCGTGAGCGCGCGCCCCTGCAAGCGCTCCTTCGCGTAGGCGAGCGCGTTCTGGTAGGCCACCTCCGACAGCCCGAGCCCCTGCATGCCCACGGCCAGACGGGCGCCATTCATCATCACGAACATGGCGCGCATGCCCTTGTTGGGCTCGCCCACCATGTACCCGATCGCGTTGTCGAAGTTGAGCACGCAGGTGGCCGATCCCTTGATCCCCATCTTGTGCTCGATGGAGCCGCAGGACACACCGTTGGGCGCGCCGGGGCGCCCGTCCTCGGTGGGGAGGAACTTGGGCACCACGAAGGTGCTGATCCCCTTGGTGCCCGCAGGTGCGTCGGGGAGCCGCGCCAGCACGAGGTGCACGATGTTGTCGGTGAGGTCGTGCTCACCGGCGGAGATGAAGATCTTGGAGCCCGTGATGCGATACGACCCGTCGGCAGTCGGCTCCGCGCGCGTGGTGAGGATGCCGAGGTCGGTGCCGGCGTGCGCCTCGGTGAGGCACATGGTGCCGCCCCACTCACCACTCACCAGCTTCGGCAGGTAGCGCGCCTTGAGCTCCTCGCTGCCGTGGCTCATGAGCGCGCTGTACGCGCCGTGGGAGAGCCCGGGATACATGCTGAACGAGAGGTTCGCGGAGCACTGCATCTCCTCGAACACGAACCGCACCGCTTCGGGCAGCCCCTGTCCGCCGAACGCCGGGTCGGCGGAGATGCCCGTCCAGCCACCGGACGCGTACTGCCGGTAGGCGTCGATGAAACCGGCGGGCGTGCGCACCGTACCGTGATCGTAGGTGCACCCTTCGGCGTCACCGGACTGGTTGAGCGGGAAGAGCACCTCCTCACACAGCTTGGCTCCCTCGGCGAGCACGGCGTCGACCACGTCGGGCGTCGCCTCCTCGAAACCGGGCAACTCGGCGAGCTTGCCGACCCCGTGCACGTCGTGGAGCACGAAACGGATGTCATCGAGCGGAGCACGATACGTCGGCATGGGAGCACCTCGAGGGTGGGGCGTTCGAACGCCGGACGCCGCCGCGCCCTCGCGCGGGGGTCGGCCGGACATTCCGGCAACTCTCCTGCAAACTGGGGGTCGGCACGAACGCCGACAAGATGCAAATCACGACGGTGCCGTCATGTTTTTTGCACCCCGGGCTCCAGCGTCGGGGTCCGTACGGGCTCGCCGCTTCCCGCCCGCGGGCCGGGCGACGCGCACCGGGCGGCCTCCCGGCGCGTTAGACTCCCCACAAGCCTGAGTTTTCCCGCATTGGAGCCCTGATGAAGCAGTTTTTCACCAACGTCGCCGCCAATCTCGCCACGGTGGCGCTGCTCGTCCTCGTCGGCGTCGTGCTGATCATCGGCCTGTTCGCTTCCGCCGCGCGCACGTCGGGACCGACGGTGCCCAAGAACGCGGTCCTCGTGGTGGACCTGTCCATGCCGCTCGCCGACCGACCGGCGGAGCGCGCACCCACGAGCGCGATCGACCGAGCCCTCACCGAGCCAGGTGGGTCGCGGCTCTCGCTGCGCGCCGCCGTGGTGGCGCTGCAGGAGGCCGCGCAGGATGAGCGCATCTCGGCCGTGCTCCTGCGCGGCAACGTGGTGAGCGACGGTCTCTCCTCCGGCTACGGCGGCCTTGTGGAGTTCCGTGAGGCGATCGACGCCGTCACGGCTGCCGGCAAGCCGGTGCACGCCTGGCTCGTGAACCCGACGGTGCGCGACTACTACGTGGCCAGCGCCGCGTCGACCATCACGCTCGATCCGTTCGGCACGCTCACCTTTGGCGGCCTCTCGGCCACGCAGCTGCACTTCGCCGGCTTCCTCGAGAAGTACGGCATCGGGGTGCAGGTGAGCCGCGTGGGCAAGTTCAAGGCCGCCGTCGAACCGTTCACGCGCGCCGACCGGAGTCCGGAGAATCGTGCGCAGACGTTGCAGTACCTCGGGTCCACCTGGAGCACGATCAAGCGCGGCGTGAGCGCCTCGCGCAACCTCGACACGCTGCAGCTGCAACGTCTCGCCGACTCCGTCGCACTCTTCCTCCCCGCCGACGCCGAGCGCCTCGGGCTGGTGGACCGCGTGGCGCACTTCGACGTGCTGCTCGCGGACCTGCGGCGTGCCACGCTCGGCACCGCGAGCCCGGCGGCGCTGCCGGCGGGAGAGCCGTCGGACACCGCGGTGCCCGCGCTCGCCGCCGACTCGACGGCCCTCGAGGACACCGCGAGCGCCGCCGACCTGATCGATCAGCTCCCGTCCACCATGCCGCAGGTCATGCTGCGCGACTACGCGCGCATCGCGGTGGGGCGCAGCGACGATCCCACGGCGCGCCGCAAGATCGCGGTGGTGTACGCGCAGGGCGAGATCGTGGACGGCGAGGGCGGCGTGGACGCGGTGGGCGGCCGCGCGATGGCGCGCGAACTGCGCGCGTTGCGGAACGACAAGAACGTGCGCGCCGTGGTGCTGCGCATCAACAGCCCCGGTGGCAGCGTGGTGGCGTCGGAGCAGATCCACCGCGAACTCGCGCTCATGAACCGCGAGAAGCCGGTCGTGTCGTCCATGGGCACGCTCGCGGCCTCTGGCGGCTACTGGATCGCCACCGCGTCGCGTCGCGTGTTCGCGCAGCCGAGCACGCTCACCGGCTCGATCGGCGTGTTCGGCATCTTCCCCAACCTGCAGGGGATCGCGCGCAAGAACGGCATCACCGTCGACACCGTGACCACGGGGCGCTACGCCGACCTGTTCGGGCTGTCGCGTCCGCGCACCGACGCGGAGCTCGCGCTCATCCAGCGCAGCGTGGACGCGGTGTACGACGCCTTCCTCGACCGTGTGGCGCGCGCCCGCAACCTGCCGCTCGACTCGGTGCGCGTGATCGCCGAAGGACGCGTCTGGGCCGGTGACGACGCGCTCGCGCTCGGGCTGGTGGACGAGATGGGCGACCTCGACGATGCGATCCGGCACGCGGCCACGCTCGCCAACCTCGCGGAGGGCGACTACGGCCTGCTCGAGGTGCCGCGGGTGAAGGGGGCCAGCGAGATGCTCGGCGAGTTCTTCGACGACTCGCCGCCGCCCCTCGTCGGCCGCCTGCGGGCCGCGCTCGGATTCGGTGCCCCCGCCCTGCCGCTCGCGGCCACGACGGCGGCGCTGCCGGAAACCGGACCGCTCGCCGACGCCGTGCGCGCGCTCTCACGCGAGTTCGGCGCCCTGCTCCAGCTCAACGACCCACGCGGGCTCTACGCGCGCGTGCCCTACGCGCTGCAGCTGCCCTGACGGGCCGAGACCTCTCGTCAGACTTCCTGCGGGAAGTCGAACGGGCTGGTCTTGATGGCGTACCAGTCGGCTACGCGCGCGGCCTCCATGACCCGCGCGCGGGCCACCAGGTCAGCGAGGCGTGCGCGGATCGCATCCCGCTCGGCCACGGCGTGGCTCGCGCAGGCCGCGAGGCGCGACCGCGTGGCCTCGCTGGCTCCTTCGTTGGCGGCCAGGCGCGCCGCCGTGTCGGCCACCGTCCATTCCGCCACGCGCAGGCGCTCGCGGAACTCCGTCATGCGGGCGGCCAGCGCGTCGGCGTGGTAGTGGCTCCAGATGGCCATCGGCTTCTCGTCGTCGATGGTGATCGCACCGAGCACGCCGTCGTACACGTTGAAGAACTTCTCGTTGGGGAACAGCATCGGTTTCTCCATTCGGGACACGCGGACGCCGCATCTCGGCGCCACGGTTGAGAGTGGAACGGGTCGATCGTGACGCCCGTTCCTGCGCGCCGGCGTGTCGGCGAGGTATCGTTCGGCATGCCGACCTCGCCCCGACTCTCCGCCCTGGCCGCACTCGCGCTGCTCGCTGTCGCGGCTGCGCCGCTGTCCGCGCAGCCCGACACGCCCACCACACCACCCGCGGCCGAGGCGCGCCCCGACCCGGTGTGGCCCGTGCCCGGCCCGGCCCCGCTGCCCGGCTCGCTGCTGCCGGAGCGGCGGATCATCGCCTACTACGGCAATCCGCTGTCCAAGCGCATGGGCATTCTCGGCGAACTGCCGGTGGACCAGATGCTCGGCCGGCTCGATCGCGAAGTGGACGCGTGGCGCAAGGCCGATCCGGCCACGCCCGTGCAGCCGGCGCTGCACCTCATTGCCATGGTCGCACAGGGCGACAAGGGACGCGACGGCAAGTACCGCGCGAAGATGGCCGACACGCTCATCGAGCGTGTGTACGGCTGGACCAGACGGCGCGACGCCGTGCTCTTCCTCGACCTGCAGGTGGGGCTGAGCACGATCCAGGCCGAGACGCCGCGTTTCGAGACGTTCCTCGCGCGCCCCGACGTGCACCTGGGCATCGACCCCGAGTTCGCGATGCACGACGGGACGCCGCCGGGAAAGAAGATCGGCTGGTACACCGCCGACGACATCAACTGGACGATCGACTACCTCGCCGCCCTGGTCACGAAGCACAACCTGCCGCCCAAGGTGCTCGTGATCCATCGGTTCACGCAGCGCATGGTGCGCGACACCGAGCGGATCAAGCGCGATCCGCGCGTGCAGGTGGTCATGCACATGGACGGCTGGGGCGGACCGCGCCTCAAGCGCGACAGCTACCGCGCGTTCATCTACAAGGAACCCGTGCAGTTCGCCGGCTTCAAGATCTTCTACAAGAACGACACGCGCGGCGGCAACCCGCTCATGACGCCGGCCGACCTGCTCGCGCTCACACCGGTGCCGCTGTACATCCAGTACCAGTGATGCTTCCGTGACGCCGTCGCGGGCGCGCACCGCACGTGATGCGCGACGCGATCGGTCGTCGGTCGCTCAACGTGTCTCGAAGCGGATGCCCGCGAAGATCGTGCGCGGCGGCGCGGGCTCGTAGAAGCGGCCGCGCGTGGCGTTCACGAGCACCGCGCTCGCGTAGCGCGCGTCGAACAGGTTTTCCACGCCGATCATGGGCGCCGCGTACCAGCCGCTGCGCAGGCGCACTCCCTCGCTGCCGAGGCGCACGTTGATGGCGTGCCACCCCGGCGCGCGCTCGGTGCCCGCATCGTTCACCACCACGCTCGAGGCGGCCGTGGCGTCGAGGGTGGTGAACCAGTGCGATCGGCGCAGCGTGATCCAGGCCTGCGCCTGCTGCGACGGGCTGCCCGGCACCACATTGCCGTCGAACGAAACCGCGCCCACCTGGTAGTCCACGAAGCGGAAACGCGACGCGGTCCACGACACGCCGACGTCGCCGAGCACGGCGTCGGCGCGGCCAAGCAGCGTGCGCGCGGTGGCCTCGAGCCCGCGGCGCGAAGTCCGGCCGGCGTTGCGGAACGCGCGGCGACCGGGGGCGCCCGGCACGTCGAAGGGCACGAGCTCGTCGGTGCTGCGCGCATCGAAAACGGCCACGTCGATCCAGGTGCGCGTGCCCACCACGCCGCGCACGCCGGTCTCGAGCGTGCGCGTGCGCTGCGGCGCGAGCGCGCCGTTGAGCCCCGCACTGCCGTCCGCCTGCGTGGTGAGCTCGGTGACCGTGGGTGTCTCGAAGGCCGTGTTGGCCGTGGCGTACACCGAGATGGACGGACGCACGCGCCACGCAATACCGAACATGGGATTGAGCGCGGTCTGCCCTTCCTCGCCGCTGTCATCACGGTCGGTGGCGGTCGTGAACCGGTCGGTCACGCGAAAGCGCACCTGGTCCCAGCGCAGCGCCACACTCACGTCGAGACGGCGCGGCACGGCGAGTTCGTAGCGCACGAACGCGCCCTCCGACTGCACCACCTCGCGCTGGTCGAGGCGCAGCGCCCCGCGGTCGGAGCCGGCGACGGGGCACGTCGCCGTCGTGGGCTGTCCCACGCAGTTCGCGAGGTTGCGGCGCTCGTCGCGCACCGACTGCACGTCGAGGCCGGCCGACATGCGTCCGGTGAGCCCGCGGAACTGGTAGCTCGACGTGCCGCGCACCCAGAGCCCCATGTTGCGGCGGTCCACCGTGACCACGGCGAACGGCAGCGGATTGTCGAGATCGCGCGCCCCCAGCCACACGGCGCCGGCGACGCCGTCATCGGAGGTGCCCTGCTCCGCCACGAGGCCGAGCTGGGCGTGGCGCACCACCTTGTTGGCACCGCGCGTGATGTTGAGCGAGTCGGGGAGGCGCACGTCCCGATCGAGCTCGGCGAGGGTGAGCGCGCCCGGGTTTTCGGCGCGCGGCATGTCGAACGCGCTCGCGAAGAGGCGCAGCCGGTTGCGACCGATGGTCGCGTCGGCGCGCGCGAAGGCGCTCGTGGCCTCCTGCGCGGCGTAGGTGCGGGGGCCGTCGGTGCGGGTGTGCGTCACGCTGGCGAGCCAGCTGGCGGGCGCCACGGCGTCGCCCTGCCGCGAGCCGGAAGCCATGAGCTGCGCGCGGCGCGCCGATCCGCCATCCCAGAATCGCGCCTGGGTGGCGAGCGGTTCGGGCGACGCCTCACGGGAACGGAAGTCGAGCACGCCGCCCGCCGCGTTGCCGTAGAGCGCGGCGGCGGTGCCGCGGATCGCCTCCACGCTGCCCACCGTTTCGAGGTCGAGCCAGTCCATGGGGGTCTGGCCGTCGGGAAGCGAGATGGGGATGCCGTCGCGCAGCACCTTCACGCCGCGCACGCCGAACGCCGCGCGCGCGCCGAAGCCGCGCACGGCGATGCGCGCGTCCTGCGTAGGGTTGTTGCGCGATTGCACCTGCACGCCCGGGATGCCGAAGAGCAGGTCGGCGACGCCGGCGCGCCGCAGCTGCGGGCGCAGGCTGTCCGGGGTGATGCGGCTGATCGCGAAGGGGAGCGTCAGCACGGAGCGCTGCGCATCGCGCGCGATCTCCACGCGCACCGCCTCGATCGTGGGGGCGGGCGGGCGCGCGGTGTCGGCCTGTGCCGCGAGCGGACGGGCCGCGACCAGCGCGACGAGGAGCGGGAGAAGAAGCGGAGCGAAGGAAACGCGCGTCACGGCAGGGCGGGCAGGAGTCGAAGGCAATCCACCCCGGATTCAAGCGCGACACGCCGCGCGAGGCAACGGCCCCCCGTGACTTGGTGGCCTGAGGAACGCCTCAGGGCCGTCGGCAGGTGGGGCGCACCGGCGCACCCGGCTCATCGGTGAGGGTGCCGATTCCGTCGCAGGTGATGCCGGTCGCGCTGTCCTTGAGCCGCAGGTACCAGTGCGAGGGCGTGGCGGACGAGGCATCCACCGCCATCGCCGCCGGTAGCCGCACCCCGTGCACCAGCAGCTCGTCCCAGAGCGCGAAGCGGCGATGGCGCGCCTGGAACTCCATCTGGGCGAGCGACGCGCGGCCAATGGCACCGCCGGCGCGCGCTTCGACGTTGCCCGCGACGACCGTGGCGCGCACACTCACCCCTGCCAGCAGGAGCGCGGCCAGGGTGAGCGCGAGCAGCAGCGCCGCGACGGCGCGCTGCTCGCCGCGCGCGCGGGCCTGTCGCGTGCGATCCGACGGCGCGCCGGCCGGCCCGTCGGGCGGGCGACGTGAGGAGGAATCCGGAACCATGGTGCCAGCGAGTCTCGGTCGCGGTACCGAGAACGCGCGCCGCCGTGCCACCGAGCTGATGGATTGCGCCCGTTGCGTGACACGGCGCGACGCGCCCCTTGCTCGCGCTCGACAGGCGTAGTATTCTTCCGAATGGTTGATCATTACATCTTCCGCCGCGCATGCTGACGCTGGCCTTCGCCATCGTCATCGGCGTCGCCCTCGGCATGCTCGGCGGCGGCGGGTCGATCCTCACCGTGCCCGTGTTCACCTACGTGGCCGGCCTCGATCCGAAAGTCGCCATTGCCTCCTCGCTACCCGTGATCGCCGTGATCAGCGCGGTGGGGGCCTTCGGGCACTGGCGGGCGGGACATGTGCAGGTGCGCACGGCGCTGGTGTTCGGGGTGCTGACGATGCTCGGCGGGTTCACCGGCGCGCGACTGGCCGTGCTGCTGTCGGGTCGCCTTCAGCTGTTGATCTTCGCGGCCATCATGCTCGTGGCGGCAGTCTCGATGCTGCGCGCCGGCCGGGAACGTGCAGCGGACGCCGAGCCCGTGTCGCTCAAGTTCGGCACGCTGCTGCCGCTCGGCCTTGGCGTGGGCGCACTGACCGGGCTGGTGGGCGTGGGGGGCGGCTTCCTGATCGTGCCGGCACTCACACAGCTGGGCGGCCTGCCCATGCACCGCGCGGTTGGCACGTCGCTGCTCGTGATCGCTCTCAACTCGTTCGCGGGCACGCTCGGCTACCTCGGGCAGGTCGCGTTGCCCTTCCCCCTGCTCATTCCGTTCACCGCGCTCGCGGTGGGCGGCATCCTGATCGGCAGCGTGGCCGCGCGCCGCGTGCCGCATGCGGCGCTCCGCCGCGCCTTCGCCGTGCTGCTGCTCCTCGTGGCCGCCTTCATCCTCAGCCAGAACTGGGCGTCGGCGTCCACGCCGGCCCCCGTCTCGAACACCACCACCACGACCCCGGAGGCGTGAGATGTTCTTCAAGCAGTTCTACGACCAGCCCCTCGCGCAGGCCAGCTACCTGATCGGCTGCCAGGCCACCGGCGACGCCATCGTGGTGGACCCGCTGCGCGACATCCAGCAGTACCTCGACGTGGCCGCGCGCGAAGGGCTGCGCATCACGCACGTCACGGAGACGCACATCCACGCCGACTTCGTGTCCGGCGCGCGGGAACTCGCGGCCGCCGCGGGCGCGCAGCTCTACCTGTCGGCCGAGGGCGGGCCCGATTGGCAGTACGCCTTCGCGCAGGCTGACGGCGCCACACTGCTGCGCGATGGCGACGTGATCATGGTGGGCAACATCCGCCTCGACGTGATGCACACGCCCGGCCACACGCCGGAACACCTGTCGTTCGTCGTCACCGACCAGCCGGCCGCCGCCGGCGCGATGGGGATCATCACGGGCGACTTCGTCTTCGTGGGCGATGTGGGCCGTCCCGACCTGCTCGAGAAGGCCGCCAAGGTGGTCGGCACCATGGAGGCCGGCGCCCGCACGCTCTTCCACTCGCTCGAGCGCTTCCGCGCGCTCCCCGATCACCTGCAGGTGTGGCCGGGCCACGGCGCGGGCTCCGCGTGCGGCAAGGCGCTCGGCGCGGTGCCGTCGTCCACGGTGGGCTACGAGAAGCGCGCAAACTGGGGCGTGGCCACCACCGACAAAGCGGAGTTCGTGCGCATGGTGCTCGACGGGCAGCCGGAACCGCCGGCGTACTTCGCACAGATGAAGCGCATCAACCGCGAAGGGCCGCGCGTGCTCGGTGGTCTCACGGTGCCCGCGCGTCGCGAGCCGGCCGCGCTCGATCCGCTCGTGCACGAGCGTGCCTGGATCGTGGACCTGCGCAGCGCCGACGCCTTCGCGCGCGGTCACGTGCCCGACACGCTGTCCATTCCCTACAACCGCAGCTTCGCGACGTGGGCCGGCTGGCTGTTGCCGTACGACGCCGATGTGTGGCTGCTCACCGACGCCTCGGGAGCGGACGGCAGCACGCCCGCCGTCATCCGCGAGGCGGTGCGGGACCTCGCGCTCATCGGCCTCGATCGCGTGGCCGGCTGGTTCGACGCGTCGGCGTTCGAGGCGTGGCAGGCGCGTGGCCTCGAGTGGCGCGACGTGCCGCAACTGGGCGCCCACGACCTGGCCGCACTGCGCATCCGGGAGAACGTGCAGGTGCTCGACGTGCGCGGTGCGACGGAGTGGGAAGCGGGACACCTGCCTGACACGCAGAACATTCCGGTGGGCCTGCTCGCCGACGCCGCACGATCGCTCGATCCGCTGCGCCCGATCGTGCTGCAGTGCCAGAGCGGCGCGCGATCCATGATCGCCAGCAGCGTCCTGCTGCGCGCCGGGCGGCTCGACATCCAGAACCTCACGGGCGGCTTCGTCGCATGGCGCGACGCCGGGCTGCCGGTGGATCGCACTCCGAGGGCCATCGCATGACCACCACCAAGCGTCGTCCCCCCAAGGTGCTGTCGCCTGCCATGCTCGACCAGGTCGCCGACCGCTTCAAGGCGCTGGCCGAACCGAACCGCCTGCTCCTGCTGCAGGCGATGCAGGAGGGTGAACTGGCCGTGGGCGACCTCGTGGCGCGCACCGGGATCTCGCTCGCGAATGCGTCCAAGCAGCTGCAGCAGCTGCACGCGGCCGGCTTCATCCAGCGCCGCAAGGACGGGCTGTTCGTGTACTACCGCCTTTCCGACCACGACGTGATGACGTTGTGTGACCTGATGTGCGGTCGCGTCACGCGCGACGTGAAGGCGCAGGAGCGCGCACTGCTGCCGAGGTAGGCCGTCACCTCCTCGTCCCCGACGGCACGCCGTGCGCAGTCAGCGCGTGCCGTCGGCGCCCCAGAGAATGCGTTCGGCGAGATAGTCCCCGATCACGCGGCGCACCGGCGAGGAGCCGGCGCGCACCGCGTCCACGGCGGCGAGCAGCACATGCAGCCGCGGGTCGCGCTGCACCACGCGTGACGCCCCGGGGAAGAGCGGCACGAGCAGTTCCCCGCGCGCCGTGCCGCCCTCGTCCGGCCACACGACACCGTGCGACAGGTCCGGCACCTGCTCGGCCTGCAGCAGGTCTCCGATGGGGCCGAGCGACCACGCCGTGGCGACGCCGCTCACCTCCTGTCCGCGCACCGGCGGGAACGCGTAGCGCACGCCGTGCAGCAGGAACTCCCGCAGCGCGGGGCGCGCGACCGTGCGGCTGCGCGGGCGCAGCAGTGACGCGCCCTGCAGCCGCGCCACCGCGCGATGCACGGCGCTTGTGCTCGTCGCCAGCGCCTCGGCCAGCGGTTCATAGCGGTCTTCCGGCTCGAGCAGCAGCCGAAGGGCGACGGCCACATCGAAGGGCCGCAAGGTGGGCTGCGACGGCACGCGAAGTCGGACCATGCGAGTGACGACGAAGGGCGCAGAAGTGACGGACCGGCCACGGGCCGATGGCGGACCTTCCCAAACTACCGGTCGGCGCGACGGGCGCCATGAGCCGCCGTGTCGATGGCCGTCCCAGAGCGCGCGCGGTAGTATTCGCGGCACCTCCTCAAGCTACCGCGCGCCTGAACGCGACGCGGCCCTCCACCACGTCCCGTGAGTCACATTCCGGTCTCGCTCGCCCCGTCGCGCGCCAGTGTCACAACCTCGGCTCAAGCACCGCGCACGCTTGCCACACACGCTGTCACCACAGCGGCCTCGGCGAGTCCTCTCGGTGCGTTCGCGGAACTCGTGCGGCAGGCGCTCGGCGTGGCGTTGGTGCGGGTGGCATTCCCCTCGGATGGTACGGCGGCCCGGCCGGCGGACGTGCCGGATTCGGCGCCGGATCCGCTCGACCCGTGGTTTGGTCCCGAGGATCCGGTCGGGCGGGCGCTGTTCGCGGAGGTCGAGCAGCTGGGCGGGCCGCTCGCGATCGAAGACACGCGCGCTGCACCGCCGCTGCGCGGCACCGCGACCATCGGCGCGCTCCGCATCATGGCTTGTCTCGCCGTGCCGGCGCGCGATGCCACTGGCAAGGTGCAGGCGGTGCTCTGCGCGCTCGACGGGGTGCCGCGGTGGTGGAGCGAGCGCGATCTTGCGCTCACGGCGTCGATCGCGCAGGCGTTTGCCGCACTGCTCGCGCCCGGGACGCCATCGGTGCAAGCGCCGTCGGTCGACGCGCCGTCGGTCGACGCGCCGTCGGTCGACGCGCCGTCGGTCGACGCGCCGCCGGCGGCGCGTCCGCCCGCAGCGGCGGTTCGTACCGAGGGATCGCCCTCGCGACAGTCACGGGAGGCCCTGCGCGCGGTGGGTGAGCTCGCCGGCGGTGTGGCCCACGACTTCAACAACCTGCTCACGGTCATTTCGGCCAACGCCGAACTGCTGCGCCAGGTGCTCGACGAGCGCGTGCCGCGCGAGCTCGTGACGCGCGAACTCGACGAGATCGAGCGGGCGACCGGCGATGCGTCGGAGCTCACGTGGCAGCTGCTCGCCTTCGGGCAGCAGCTACCACTCGAGCCCGTGCACCTCGACCTGCACGAAACCCTTGGCGCGCTGTACGGCTGCGTGCGCTCCGCCCTGCCCGACCGCGTCGCGCTCGAGATGGCACTCACCGCCCCGCGCTCGCATGTGCGCCTGGACCCGGCGCACTTCGAGCACGCGCTGCTCGCGCTCGTGTCGAACGCGGCCGATGCCATGCCCGACGGCGGCGTGCTGCGGCTGCACACGGCGCTTCGCACCACGGCCGGAGGTGACGGCCGGAATGGCGCCGCTGACGAATGGCTCACGCTCTCGGTACAGGATACCGGCATCGGCGTGCCCGCTTCGGAGATCGGTCGCTTGTTCGACCCGTTCTACTCCACCAAGGAGGTCGGCCGCGGTCGGGGACTCGGCCTCGCTTCGGTGCACGGCATCGTCGCGCAGGCAGGCGGGCACTGCACGGTGGAGAGCGTGGCCGGCAGCGGCACGACAGTGGTGGTGTGGCTGCCGATCTCCCGCGGCGAGCACGGCGCGCCCTGAGCGCCGCGCGCACCGCGTGGATGGCGCACCGTCAGCGGTTCGGCGGCACGACGGCGGGCGGGGCGTCGAGCGCGGCGCGCACCGTGCGCGCGAGATCCTCGTCGGTGAACGGCTTCTCGAGCAGCACGATGCCCGGCTCGAGCACGCCATGGTGCACGATCGCGTCCTCGGTGTAGCCCGACATGTACACCACGCGCAGCTCCGGACGCATCATGCGCAGCCGTTCGGCCACACGACGCCCGTTGGCCTTCGGCATCACGACGTCGGTGAGCAGGAGATCGATCGTGCCGAAGTGATCGGCCGCCACTCGCACGGCATGATCGCCGTCGTGGGCGAGCAGCACCGTGTAGCCGCGCCGCACGAGCATGGCCCGCGTCACGTCGCGCACGAGCGCTTCGTCCTCCACCACCAGCACCGTCTCGGTGCCACCGAGCGCGCCGACGTCGGTCACCGCCGGCTCGAACTCGGGCACGTCGTGCGTGGCCACGGGCAAGTAGATCTTGAACGTGGTGCCGATCCCCTGCTCGCTGTACACCCACACATAGCCGCCACTCTGCCGCACGATGCCGTACACCGTGGAGAGGCCGAGGCCGGTGCCGCCCGCCTTGGTCGTGTAGAACGGCTCCCAGATGCGCTCGCGCGTGGCGCGGTCCATGCCCACGCCGGTGTCGGTCACGGTCAGGCATACGTAGTGCCCCGGTTGCACGCCGTGGTGCCGGTGCGCGTACGACTGCCCGAGCGCGACATCGCTCACCTCGATGGTGAGCATGCCGCCGGTCGGCATGGCCTCGCTCGCATTCACCGCCAGGTTGAGCAGCACCTGCTCGAGCTGCGTGGGGTCGGCCAGGACCGGTGACGTGAATGCTGCCACCGTCATGCGGATCGTGACCTCCTCGGTGACCGTGCGCTCGAGCAGACGCTCCATGTCGCGCACGAGCCCCCCCACGTTCACGAGGCGCGGCCGCATGATCTGCTTGCGGCTGAACGCCAGCAGCTGCCGCGTGAGCGCCGTGGCCCGCGCGGCCGCCGCGCGGATCTGCTGCACTTCCTCGTGCGGCCCGCTCCCCGCGGGCAGCTCTTCGAGCAGCAGTTCACTGAAGCCGCTGATCGCCGTGAGCACGTTGTTGAAGTCGTGCGCCACGCCCCCGGCGAGTCGCCCCACGGCCTCCATCTTCTGCGCCTGGAAGAGCTGCTCCTCGAGCGCCTTGCGCTCGGAAATGTCCCGGTGCACGGCCACCCAGTGCGTGTGTACGCCGTCCGCATCGTACACCGGCACGATCACCATCTCCACCCAGTACTCGCGCCCCTCGCGCGTGTAGTGCATGAGCTCCGCGCGCACGGACTCGCCGCGCCGCAGGAACTCGTGCACGCGCGCGATGAGCGCCGGGTCGGTGCCCGGGCCATCGAGGAGGGTGCTCGGCTTTCCGATCACGTCGTCCCGATGCCACCCGGTGTGGCGCTCGAAGGCCTCGTTCACGAACACGATCGGCGGCGCGCCGTCCGGCCCAGGCGTCGCGCTCGTGATCACGAGCAGGTCGTTGATGCACGCCACGGCGGCTCGCAGGAGCGAGCGCTCGGCTTCGGCTCGGCGCAGCGGGGTGGTGTCGCCCAACTCGTGGAACACCAGCGCGACGCCGTGGGGCACCGGCATCACGCGCACGCGCGTCTGCAGCGGCTCGGGGCCGGAACGCATCACGAACACGACCTCGACCTGCGCGGCGTCCGTCGCCGCGAGTGCCCGTGCGATCGCGGCGTCGAGCGTCACGTCGGCGAACGCCGGGCACGCATCGCGCAGCGACCGGTCGAGCAACGTCGCGGGATCCGCATCGCACGTCGCCACGGCCTGCCGGACGGCCGCCGCGTTCATCCAACAGAGGCGCGCCTCCCGGTCGAGCAGCACGACCACGTCCTCGACCGCCCCCAGGAGGGCGATCGACGTGGCGAGATCGGGAGAACACGGGCGCGTGGCGACGGACATCGGGGATCGGCACTCCTCGGGAGATGGAACCGCATGCCCCGAGAAGTGTCGGCACCGATGCCGCGGCCCTGAACCGCGGCCCGCGCTAGAAGGAGACCTGCAGCCCCGACGTGAAGATGCGGTCGGTGGAGAAGAAGCCCGCCTCCGGCAGGTTGTCGAACCGGACGATGTAGCCGAGCTTGATCGCAACCTTCTGGGAGAGCGGGGCCACCAGCGCCGACTCGCTGTTGATGCGATAGTCCTCGCGCACCTCGAGGTTGGGAATCGCCTCGAGGGTCTGCAGGAAGAAGGCGCTGGCCCCGAAGGTGCGCTTGTACCAGGCGGCCGCGCGCGCGGCCGGAAAGTTGTTCGCGAGCCCGTCCACGCCCTGCTGCTGGGTGAGCGAGGCGCCCGTCTCGACGCGCAGCGTGTCGCGCGCCGACTGGTGCACGCGGAACACGAGCCCGAGGTACTCCTCCGTGCGGCGTGCGATGCCGGCGAAACGGTTGCGGTCGTAGAGCGCGCCCGTAGCCAGCGACACCCACGGCCGCAGTGCGTACTGGGCGCCGAGCCCGGCCCGCAGCAGGTTGGCGTTCTCGACGCCGTCGTTTTCGCCGTAGATGATGCCGAGCGTCTGCTCGAAGCGCCAGAAGCCGCGCGAGTGCACGATGCGCTCGCCGAAGTTCACCGTGGAGACGCGCGTGTTCCCCGACGTGGCCACGTAGCCGAGGTCGGCGGTGAAGCTCGTGGTGGGGGACTCGGCGGCGGCCGCGGATGCTGCCCGCACGGTCGCGGCGGTGGGCGCGGCTTGCGCGCCAAGCGTGCCGGCCATGAGGGTGGTGGAAACCAGCAGGGCGACGCACCGGGCGCGGCGGTCGATGGCGGCGAGACGAGTCACGGGATGCTCTCGACGAATGGAGGAGTGGGAGAGACTCAGAAGGAAACCTGGATGCCGGTGGTGAAGATGCGATCGGTGGCGCGGAAGGTGGGCTCGGGGAGATTGTCGTACCGCACCTGGTACTCCACGCGCAGCGCCAGCGACTTCATGACCGGCGAGACGAGCGAGGCCACGGCGTTCACGCGGTAGTCCTCGGAGGTCTCGATGTTGGGCACGAGTTCGACGGTCTGCATGACGAACGCCTTGGGCGCGAGGCCGCGCTTGTACCAGAGCGCCGTGCGCGCCGCCGGGAAGCTGCGCGCCGTGCCATCGACGTTGCGCTGCTGTGTGAACGAGCCGCCCGCGTCGAGACGCAGCGTATCCCGCTCCCCCTCCACCACGCGCCACACGAGTCCGAGATACTGTTCCGATCGACGCAGCACGCCGGAGAAGCGGTTCTGGTCGAACAGCAGGCCGGCGGCCACCCCCAGCGAGGAGCGCACCGCGTACTCCCCGCCCACCGCCGCCCGGATGAAGTTGCTGTTCACGGTTCCCTCGCTCTCGCCGTACACCACCTGGACGAACTCCTCGAAGCGCCAGTGTCCCGTGACGAGGTTGAAGCGCTGGCCCACGTTGACTGTCATCACGTCGGTGTTGCCGGTGGTGCTCACATAGCCGAGGTCGGCGGCAATGGTCTGCTTGCGCGGGGCGGAGACGCGGCGCATCGAGGCGCGCGCCCGCTCGGTGGGCGGGCGCTGCGCCTCGAGCGCGGCTGGCGAGCCGAGCAGGAGGGCGAGCAGCGCGAGCGCGACGGGGGCGAGGCTGCGCGACCACCCCGACACGCGGCGAATCCGGCCGTGGGGCGCGGCGGGTCGTCGAGTGTGCATGAACCCATTGTAATCGCCGTACCCGGCGCCAGCCCGCCGTCGGGCGCCCCTCACCTCCTCCGGCGGCGGCGGACTAGTTTTCGGCTCGCCTCACCAGTCCCCTTTCCCCTGTGCCCCATGTCGTTCCACGAGACGCCCGTCTTCCCACGCGGTTTCCGTTGCGCGAGCCGCAACGTCGGCCTCAAGCCGACGGCCAAGGATCTCACCCTGTTCACGAGCGACGTGGATGCCGCGGCCGCGGCCGTCTTCACCCGCAACCACTTCCCGGGCGCGCCGATCGTGCTGGGGCGTGAAACGATCAAGGGCGGCACCCTGCGGGCGATCATCGCGAACAGCAAGGTGAGCAACGTGGCGACGGGGGCGATCGGCGTGGAGCACGCGCGCCGCATGGCGCAGGCCGCGGCCACCGAGGTGGGCACCACCCCGGACCGCGTGCTCGTGAGCTCCACCGGCGTGATCGGCGTGCCGCTGCCGATCAAGATGATCGAGGCCGGCATTCCGGGCATCGCCGCGGAACTGCAGGCCGATCCGCTCGTGGGCGCGGAGGGGATCATGACCACCGACACGCACCCCAAGGCGCTCTCGATCGCCGTGGGCGACGCGACGATCACCTGGGTGGCGAAGGGCTCGGGCATGATCGAGCCGAACATGGCCACCATGCTTGCCTACATCTTCACCGACGCGGCGTTCGATGCGGCCACGCTCGACGCGATGCTGCGCGACGCGGTGGCCACCTCGTTCAACATGCTCTCGGTGGACACCGACACGAGCACCTCCGACACCTGCGTGCTCATGGCCAACGGCATGGCGGGCGCGGTGGACGAGGAGGCCTTCCGGGCCGCCCTGCGCGCCGGCTGCGCGCGCATGACGGAGATCCTCGCGCGCGACGGCGAGGGCGCCGAGCATCTGCTCAAGGTGCATGTGCGTGGCGCGCTCAACGACGCCGAGGCGCGCGTGGTGGCCAAGAGCATCGTGAACTCACCGCTGGTGAAGACCATGGTGCACGGCGCCGACCCCAACGTGGGTCGCCTGCTCATGGCCGTCGGCAAGTGCTTCGACTGCACGATCCAGCCGAGCACCACCGACGCCTGGATCAACCGGTTCCCCGTGGTGCGCGGCGGGCAACGGCTGCCGTTCGACGACGGCACCGTGCGCGCAGCGCTCAGCGTGGACCTCGTGGAGCTCGAGGTGGAGCTCGGCGTGGGCACGGGGCGCGCCACGGCCTTCGGCTGCGACCTCACCAAAGGCTACATCGACGAGAACGCGGCGTACTACTCGAGCTGAGCACGACCGTGCAGAGCGCGCAGCCAGCCGCGCCGCTGCATCGCACCGAAAGCGTCATCCGCCGCCGATGAGGCGCGCCGCGCGCTCGGCGGCGCGCACGCCCTGCCACTGTGCTTCCTCGAAGATCGAGAAGCCGCTCACGTCGGCGTTCGCCACGAGCACGCCGGGCGCCGGACGCCACTCGTCGAGCGACGCCGTGCGCGCGAGCAACCCCGGCACCGGGCGTGCCATGGCGTGCCCCCAGCGCCACACGTCGAGTCGCGTGACGCACTCGGCCACGTCGGGATGCGCGCGCGCGAGGTCGGCGAGGATTTCGTCACGCCAGCCGCTCCACGGACGCTGCTCGAGCCACGCGCGTGCGTCCCTCGCGGGCCGGTCCACGACCGCGTGGTACCAGGTCCACACGGTGGCGTCACGCGGCTGCGCCACCGATTGGTGCGTGGCCGACACGTAGCCGAGCGACGCACTGCCGTACAGCACGTTGTCCCACGCGGGTGGCGCGCCGCGTTCACGCGGACGCCGATCGAGCGTGAGGTTGGCCACCACCCACGGCGCATACTCCGTGGTCACCGGCAGCGCGACACCGGGCAGCACCCGCGGCAGCACGAACAGCGGAGCTGCCCAGATCACGGCGTCACACTCCACCACCGCGCGCGGCGTATGCACGCGCCATCGCGTGCCGACCCGTTCGAGTCGCACCGTGGGCGCCGAGTGCATGAGCCGATCACCGGCGCGCCGCGTGAGGTGACGCACGAGGAAGGCGTTCCCCTCGGGCCAGGTGAGCGGCCCGCCTTCGTCCGCGGGGCGGCCGGCGAAGTAGTGCGCTGCGGCCCACGCACTCACCTGCGTGAGCGACGCGCCGTAGTCGTCACGCGTGCCGTACTCGAGCCACCAACGCAGCGTGGGGGAGCGATAGCCATTCGCGCGCAGCCACACATCGGCGGTGATCGCGTCGAGTGCGTGCGTCTCGCGTGCGGCACTGCCCCCGAACGGGGCGCCGGCGAGCGGCACGCGAAACGCCCCACTCTCGCGCCACGCCGCCACCTGCGCGTCGAAGCGCTCCCACTCCGCGAGCTCCCACGCCGGCGCAGCATCGAGCGGCTCGAGCCCTTCGTGCCATGTCCCGTGCTGAAAGATGCGCTCCTGCGGCGCGTGACAGAGCGTGCGCTCGTCGAAGCGGCCGTCGGCGTGCAGCACGCCCACCTCGCGCAGCAGCGCGCGCACGTGCACGGCGTCTGGAGCCGGCAGCGGCAGGTAGTGCGCACCCCACGGGTACGCACTCACGGCGTTGCGACCGCCGCGGGCGTTGCCTCCCGCCTCCGGTGCGAGCTCGAGCAGCAGCCAGTCGCGCAGCCCGAGCGCGTCGAGGTGCCAGCCGGCCGAGAGCCCCGACACGCCGCCACCCACGATGGCCACACGCGCGCGGCGCGTCGCTACGGCGCCAATGGCGGGGATCCGACCATCACGCAGGGCGTGTCCCACCGCCTGGTCGGTGTCGGCGAAGCCGCCCGTGATCGCGCGCCCCTTGCGCGTGAGCCCGTGCAGCGCCGGCGCGCCACTGGCGCCCGTGCCACCCAAGCCCACGGCTCCGGCGGGCGATGCCACCGCGAGCGCCGCGAGCAGCTGCCGCAGGAAGGCGCGGCGTGAGGCGTCGCCCATCAGCGGTTGATGGCCGCCCACTCGCGCTCGTAGTACCGCACCAGCACCTGGTCGTTCAGCCGGTTGGGCTCGGCGGGCACGGGCTGCATGTCGGCCGGAAAGTCGAACAGCGCGGGCACGCCCTCCACCGTGAGGTAGCGCAGCCCGTCAGGGAGGGTGTGCGGCGGCTGGTACGGCACGGTACCCGCGATCACGAACCCCCACTCGCCGAAGCTCGGCACGTACACGTGATACGGAAACGTGCGCAGCCCCGCGCCCTGCAGCGTGGCCACGATGCTCCAGTACGACTGCCGCGCGAACAGCGGGGACGTGGCCTGCACCGCGAGGAACCCGTCGTCGGCCAGGTGCTGCCGCACGAGCCGGTAGAAGGCGCTCGTGTACAGCTTGCCCACGTGGTAGTTGCTCGGGTCGGGAAAGTCGATCACGATGAAGTCGAAGCGTCCCTCGTGCTGGTCCAGCCACACGAACGCATCGGCGTTGATCACGCGCACGCGCGGATCGCGCAGGGCCCCGTCGTTGAGGGGCGTGAGGCGTTCGTGCGTGGCGAAGAGCGAGGTCATGCCCTCGTCGAGATCCACGAGCGTGACCTCCTGCACGCCGGGGTGCTTGAGGATCTCGCGCACGGCGAGCCCGTCACCGCCGCCGAGCACGAGCACGCGCTGCGCGCGAGGCAGCGCCGCAAGCCCCGGGTGCACGAGCGCCTCGTGATAGCGGTACTCGTCGCGCGAGGCGAACTGCAGGTGACCATTCAGGTACAGCCGCAGGTCGTCCTTCCAGCTCGTGAGCACGATGCGCTGGTAGCGCGTGTCGCGCGCGAGGATCACGGGATCGGCGTAGAGTCCTTCCTCCGCCAGCGTGGTGATCGCCTGCCCCTTCCACAGGCCGATCGCGAGCACCAGCGCCGACAGCAGCGAGGCGCCCTGCCACCAGCGACGGTTGGGCAGTTCGTCACGGAAGAGGTGAGTGCTCCAGAACGCCACGAGCACGTTCACGAGCCCGAAGGCGAGCGCCGACCGCACGAGGCCGAGGCGCGGCACGAGGAAGAGCGGAAAGAGCAGCGACGCGCCGAGTGCGCCCACGTAGTCGAACGTGAGCACGTTCGCGACCACGTCCTTGAAGGAGAAGCGGTCGCGCAGGATGCGCATGAGCAGCGGGATCTCGAGTCCCACCAGGATGCCGATCAGCGTGACCACGCCGTAGAGCACCGGCCGGAAGGCACTCGTCCACGTGAACGTGAGGAAGAGCAGCAGCGCGGAGAAGCCGCCCACGATCCCCACCACCAGCTCGATCATCACGAAGCGCGTCACCACGCCGCGCACGATGAAGCGCGAGAGCCAGCTCCCGATGCCCATCGCGAACAGGTACGTGCCGATGACCGTGGAGAACTGCGTGACGCTGTCGCCGAGCACGTACGACGCGAGCGCACCGGCCACGAGCTCGTAGATGAGCCCGCAGGCGGCGATCAGGCAGACGGTGGCGAAGAGCGCCGCGTTCAATGAATGGCAGCCGCGACGATGATGCCGATGGCGAGCGCCGCCGATCCCATCAGGATCGCGGCCGCCGTGTTCTTCTTCTCGCTGATCTCATGCCACAGCTTGCCCGGCGTGAGCAGGTCGAGGATGATGAACGAGACCACGAACAGCACCACGCCGAGTCCGGCGAAGAGGGCGGCGGCGGTCACATTCTCCCACAGGGTGTATTGCACGGCGATTCTCCTCTACTTCCCTCGGAGCGTGCGCCCCGGAATGTAGTACGGGGAGCGGTAGGCACCGGGATTGGCGCGCACCGACTTGGGATCGACCACGGAGGCGTCACCACGGGTGAAGCTCCAGCCGCGATACTGGGCCGTGCCGAGCAGGCCCAGCACGGCCACGCCGTAGATGGCATACAGCGCCGCACGCATCATGCGTCGGGTTCCTCCGGGGGAAAGGAGAGCACGACGCCCTCGTGATCACTCTCCATCCAGCGCCGGTTCTCGAACCCGATCACCGGCCACCATGTGAGCCCCACCGGCACCAGCAGCGCGAGCGCGGCCAGCCAGAAGAAGTCGTACGACGGCACGTCGCGCTCCACACGCACCTCGTAGCCGATCTGCTGCGCCCCCGTGGCTTCACCCTCCGGGCCCACGCGCAGCAGGTAGCGCCCCGCGGGCACGGCAGAGAGCGTCACGTCGTCCTTCTGCGAACCCTCCGACCAGTTGCCGTCGCTGTCCGTACCGAAGTAGTAGCTGGTCTGCGCGCTGAAATCGCGCGCCTGCCCGGTGGCTTCGTCGATCAGCGCGAGGCCGAACCACAGCCAGTCGTTCGACACCTCCGATTGCAGGTGCACGCGCACGTTCGACGGGCGCCCGGTGAGCTCGAAGGGGCCGAGCACCACGGCGTTGCCCTCCACGACACCGCGCCTGAACTGCTGCCGGCTCGTGAGCACCTCGGACTTGGCCGTGAACAGCATCGTGGCCAGCAGCATCGCCACCCAACCGAGCATGAGCCACCGCCACATCCGCCCGACGCGGCGCGCCGCGCCCAGGTGCGGGTTGGGCTGGTTCGCGAAGACGCCCTCCGGCGCGCGATCGAGCGCCGGCAGCTTGAACATCGCCGCCATCTGCTTCGGCGACGTGTAGCGACCGCGCGACCACGTGACCTCCTGGTCGGTGCCCTCGGCGCTCAGCAGGTACGGCGGCGAGGTGAAGTCGCGCACGTTCACCATGTCACCCACGCGCAGCTCCCACGGGAACTCGCCGAGCGCGAAGGAGGTGCGCGCATGCGCGCTCTGGAAGTGACGATACGTGCGGTCCCCGAGGCGCACCGGCGAGTTGCCACCCGCCCATTCGGTGGTGCGGCGACGCAGCTTCTCGATCACGTTCCAGTGTCCGTTGTATTCGGACAGGTACACGAAGCCGTGGTACGGATTGAAGCAGACGTACTCCATCCAGGAGTAGTCGATGCCATCCACCACGATCGTCACGCTCTGACAGCCGATCACGTCGTACGCGCGGCCCTCGATCGTGCCGCGCGTGCCGAGCGGAATCCTGGGCTTGATCGGCACCCGCAGTGCGTGCTCCTGCAGCACGCGCAGGTTGGGATCGAGCGCGTCGAGCACCGAACCGCAGGTGGCACAGGCCACCGTCACCGACCACCCCGCCGCCTGCAGCGTGATGGACGCCCCGCAGTTCGGGCAGCTGAAGGCCGCGACCCTGGTCATGGCATCACCACCCGTCGAACTCGCGCGCGCCCACCGGGGCCATCTCGTCCCACGTCACGTAGTCGCCGGAGAAGAGCAGCGGCGGCGTCTCACTGCCGTCGAGGGTGGCGAAGGTGCCGTCGGGCGAGAGCAGGTCCACGAACCAGCACAACGACCGGTCGGCCGTGGCGAACGGCAGCTCGCCCTCCGTGCCCAGGTATTGCGCCTGCGTGATGCTGGTGACCATGAACCGATGCCGATCGGTCTGCACCGTGTCGCCGACGCGCAGCGTGGACGGATCGGGGAGCGGCCGGCCGGGCGCCATTTCGGTGGTGATCGCGTACTCGAGCTGCGCGTCGCTCAGCCACGCGCCGCTGCCGTCGCTCACCCGCAGGTACCACTCGTTCCAGCGGCCGCGCGCCCACTCGTACGTGAGGCGTCCCACCACCGTGAAGGTGCGGTTCCCCCAGCGCCCCTGCATGCCGAGCTGCACCGGCGACGCGGTGGCCGGAAAGTCGGCCTGCTGCCCCACTTTTTCGAGATCGAGGTCGCGGCGCACGAGCACCGCCTTGCAGAAGTCGCACGTGGTCTGCACGGCCTGCGCCCAGCGAAACGAAATCGGCGCGCCGCAACTCGGGCACGCGGCGCGCGGGGTGGTGGGTGTGGTCATGTGCGCGCTCCGGCATGTGTCGGCTCGACGTGGCGGGGCATGGACCTCACGCGCGCGCGCCTGCGATGGCCGGCGCGATGATCCCGCCGTACGCGCGCTCCACGCTGCGCACGCGCACCTCGGTGGCACCGAGCAGCTCGGCGAGACGCGCGTCCCACTCCCACGCGCGACGCGGCGTGCAGCAGAAGAGGTTCACGCACGCCGAGCCGAACTCGGGAAACGTGTGCACGGTCAGGTGCGACTCGGCGAGCAGCCAGAGCCCGGTGATGCCGCCGGGCGTGGGGAACTGATGCCACACGGCAGCGCCCACGGGATTGAGCCCGAGGTCGAGCACCGCGGCGTCGAAGAGCCGCTGCAGCGCGGGCACGCTGGTGAGACGTCCGGCATCACAGCCGAACGCCTCCACCAGCCATTCCCGTCCGGTCACGGACGCGTCCACGGTCATGGACGGCAGCACCCTGCAGGACGCGCGCTCACGCGCCCGTCAGCCCTGCGCGCCGCCGCACTCCGAGCAGAACTTCGCCACGGAGGCGATGGACTTGCCGCAGTGGATGCAGAACTTGGTCTCGCCGCTCACCGCGGCGGCACCCGCTGCAGCGGCACCCGCCGCTGCGGCGCCGGCCACCGGAGCCGCCGGGGCTGCGGGCGCCGCGGGAGCATTGGGCGCCATCGCGCCGCGCATGGCGTCGGCCATGAGGCCACCCATGCCCACCCCGGCGCCCAGTCCCACACCCATGCCCGCGATGCCGCCCTCGTTGGCCGCGGCGATCGGGATGGACGTGGCGGCCTGGTACGCCGCGTACTGCCGCAGGTCGCCCACCATGTTCATGCTGATGCGCTCGTCGAGGCGCTTCTGCAGCTCGTCGGGGAGCGAGAGGTTCTCCACCGTGAAGCTGGCGAGCTCGAGGCCGTACTGCTGGAACTGCGGCGCCAGCTCGGCCGCAATGAGCGTGGCGAGGTGCGCCTGGTTGGCGGCCATGTCGAGGAACGGCACGTCGGACTTCGCGAACGCCGTGGTGAACGACGTGATCACCGCGTTGCGCAGCTGCGGCTCGAGTTCGGACACGCTGTACTGCGCCTGCGTGCCCGCCACGTTCTGGTGGAACGCGAGCGGATTGGCGAGCCGATAGCTGTACACGCCGAAGCCGCGCAGACGCACGGCGCCGAACTCCTTGTCACGGATCGTGATCGGCTGCTGCGTGCCCCAGCGCTGGTTGGTCTGCAGCCGCGTGGAGAAGAAGT
Source organism: Gemmatimonas sp. (assembly GCA_011390885.1). Lineage (GTDB taxonomy): Bacteria > Gemmatimonadota > Gemmatimonadetes > Gemmatimonadales > Gemmatimonadaceae > JAABRT01. Next base: position 69,246 of record JAABRO010000005.1, read on the forward strand.
ACAGGTCGCTCTTGAACGGCGACTGGAACAGCTTGTCCCAGTTCTTGAGGTTCGTGAGCAGCGGCAGCGTGTTCGTGGTGAGCTTGTAGAGGCCGGGGCCGAACGCGTCCGCCGCCTTCCCCTCGTTCACGAAGAGCGCCATCTGCGACTCGCGCACCGTGAGCGCGGCGCCGTTCTGGATTTCCATGTCCTGCATGGGGAAGCGCTCCATCAGCACGCCCGGACCTTCCTCGGTCCAGTGGATGACGTCGATGAACTGCTTCTTGAGGAACGAACCGAACGGCATGTGCGGCCTCCTGGGAGGGCGAGGGGCGGCGAGGCGCCATGAGGGCGCCGGACACCCGGGATGTTAGGGCGCTGGCTGGCGTCGGGCAATGCGGCGCCTCGTCACAACACGCGACGCGCCCCCCGATTGTTTCACCTGTGAACAGGCGCAGGAACGGGCCCGGGACCGCCGGGTCAGCTGCACCAGGGTTATTCGACCCTCGGCGCGCGGGGGCGCCACGCGTAGGGTGCGCCGCAGACACACCACACCTCCGCCCCGCCCCCCGACGCATGCCGCACACCTCCATCCTGCCTGACGCGCCCGCGACGCGTCACACCGCCACGGCACTGCTGCTCGCCGTCGGCCTCGCCGCCTGCGGCGCCTCCGATGCCACCGGACCACGACCGGATCCGCCCCCACCGGGACCGGTGGCGAGCGTCACGATCGATGCCGCGGCCGACACGCTGGAAGCGTGGGACGCCCTGCCCCTCACCGCAACGACCCGCGATGCGCGCGGAACGCCGCTCGGGCGCGCGGTGCGCTGGCGCGTGTCCGACACGACGATCGCGACGATCGACAGCGTCACCGGCGTGCTCGCCGGACGCGCGCGCGGCACGGTGCGCGTGACCGCGACGTCGGAAGGCCGGAGCGCCACCGCACACAAGGAGGTCGTCATCAAGTACTGGTCGCTCTCGGCGGGCGCGGCGCACGCCTGCAACATCGCCAGCGGCGGCATCGCGTGGTGCTGGGGACTGAATGGACGTGAGGGCCGCATCGGACTGCCCGACGTGCGCGCTGACGCGCACAGCACCGAGCCGGTCATGGTCCCCGGCGGCCATCGCTTCGTCGAGCTCAGCGCGTTCGGACGCACCACCTGCGGCATCCGCATCGACAGCCGCGTGCTCTGCTGGGGTGACAACAGTCGGGGCATCGCCGGCCTGCCCGAGACCACCGGTCACACCACGACGCCGGCGCTCGTGTCCACCTACCTGCGCTTCAAGTCGATCTCGGTCGGTGCGGAGCATGCGTGCAGCCTCGGCAACGACAATCGCATCTTCTGCTGGGGCGACAACCGGTGGGGGAACTTCGGCGCCGGCAACACGGCGAGCTCGCACATTCCCACCGTGAACATCGCGTCCTTCCAGTACGCCAGCGTGACGGCGGGCAACTCCTACGCATGCGCCACATCGGTGATGGGCGAGGGGTGGTGCTGGGGGGCCGATGGAGCCGGACAGCACGGCACCGGACTGCCGATCTCCCACGGTGACACGTGGTCGCATACGCCGCGGCCGGTCACGGGCACCGCGCTCTGGCTGCAGCTCTCCGCGTCGAACGGCGTGACCTGCGGTGTCACGCTCACCCACATCGGCCACTGCTGGGGCACCACGGCAGGCAGTCGACTCGGCAGCGCCGGCGCCGAAACGTCCACACCGCGCGCGATCAGTGGCAACCACAGCTGGCGCCACATTGCCACCGGCGCGCGGCATGCGTGCGGCCTGACGATGGCGTTCGACGTGTATTGCTGGGGCGAGAACGCCAACGGCGAGCTCGGCGCGGACCTCACCGACGGCAGCGTGACGCCGGTGCGCGCCGGCTCCGTCCGCGCCAGCGAGGTGAGCGTGGCGAACATCGCCACCGGGGCGGCGGGGTTCACGTGCGCGATCAGCACCGATCGTCTCACCACGTGGTGCTGGGGTCGCAACGACTGGGGCCAGCTCGGCAACGGCACGCAATCGACGGCCGTCGCGCGGCACGTCGCACCGACGATCGTGGTGGGACAGCGACCGCGCTGACGCGACCGCACGGCACGCGGCCGCGGGTCATGGTCGCGTGCTACGCCGGCCGCACGTGCACGGTGGTGCCCCACGGATCGTCGAGGGTCAGCGCCCCATCGGTGGTGCGCACGACGGACACCGCGTGCGCGGCGGCGCGCGCTGCTACGGCCTCGAGGTCGCGCGCGAGCGGGACCACGAGCTCCCACTGCAGCAGCCGCGCATCGCCCTCACCCGGCGGCACGGCCGTCCGGCCGGCCCACGTGTTGGTGCCCAGATGATGGTGGTAGCCGCCCGCCGCGAGGAACACGGCGCCCGGGTATGCCGTGTTCGTGACCCCGAGCCCAACCACGTCGCGGTAGAAGCGCGTGCTCTCGTCGAGGTCGCCCACGTGCAGGTGCACATGCCCGATGCAGGTGTCGGTCGGCAGTCCGTCGAAGCGCGCGCGCCGTCCCTCGAGCAGCAGTCCCGGCGCATCGATCGGCAGCGACGCCATCTGCACCGAGGCGCCATCGTACGACCAGCGCTCGCGCGGCCGGTCGGCGTACACCTCCACGCCAAGCCCGTCCGGGTCCTGCAGGTAGAGCGCCTCGCTCACGAGGTGGTCGGCGCTGCCCACCGGCACGCGGCGTTCCGTGAGGTGCGCGAGGAAGCGACCAAGCGACGCCCGATCCGGGAGCAGCCAGGCCACGTGAAAGAGCCCCAGCCGGCCGCGCGATGGCATGGGGACCGCACCAGGGTGCTCGTGCAGTCGCAGCAGTGGCTCATCGGACGCCATCGCCCCGAGCAATGCGCCTGCCCCCTCTCGGTGCAGCAGCCGCGCGCCGAGCACGTCGCGATACCAGCGCACGGAGCGGTCGAGGTCGGCGACCTGCAGCTCGACGGCGCCGAGCGAGGTCGTGGCCGGCAGTTCCTCGGGACGGGTCATGACGGAGAGATGCGACCCACGGACGCGACGCGCCAGTCCCCGGTGGCATCGCGCGTCACCTCCACGCGCCAGGCCATGCGGCAGTGCTCACCGCACGACCGCCCGATCGCGAGACGCGCGCGTCGCCCGTCGGCGTCCCGCTCGACCACGCCCACCTCGACGAGCCCCGGCGCGCCGGGGTAGCGGACGAAGAACTCGGCCCAGCCGTCGGGGTGCTCGCGGAAGAGCGCCTGCATGTCCGCGAGGGTGACGCCGTACGACGCGAGAGAAGGGGGCGCGGCGGGCAGCGACCCGACCGGCCCCGCCGGTACCCCCAGCGAATCGAACACCGGGCCGACGTGCGCGGAGTCGGCCCAGAACACGATCGACCGCGCCCGCTCACGCACGAGGAACAGTTCCGTGAGCGCGGCCTGCTGGATCGCCGCCTCCTCGCGCCCCGCGTTGCCCGGACCGGACGAGGCCGCGCAACCACTCGCGCCGTGCGCGACGAGCAGCAGCCACGTTGCCACGACCGCGCGCCTCATGGCGTCATGCCGCGACGACGTGTCCGCGTGTGGACGGTTCAGCGCGGGAAGGCGACGAGGCTCTCCTGCCCGTTCCGCCCCACCGCCGCGACGCCGAAGAAGTAGTTGTCGATGATCACGTTGGGCAGCGTGTACTCCGTGACGTCCCCCACGAAACGGCTCTGCGTCCAGTTCACCTCGCTCGGCTTGCGCCAGTAGATGCGGTAGCCGAGCACGTCGGGGGACGGCGAGCGCTTCCAGCGGAAGGTGGGCGAGGGACGCACGGCGCCGCGGATCTGCACCGAGTCGGGCGCGGCAGGCGCCCAGGCGAGCGACAGCAACGTGGCCGCGTCGAGCGCGGTCATGCTGGCGGCGTACGGGAAGTTCACGCCTTCGAGCACGTCGCCGTAGGCGATGCCGTTTTCGGTGCGGATGTCCTGGTGCTGCTTGTTGTAGTCCTCGTGCGACTCCATGAGGCGCACGGCCGCCTGGTAGCCCGCGTTGAAGAAGGGCGTGTGGTGCCCGCCGCGGCCGTAGCGATCGAGGCGGTAGATGATCTCGACGTCCAGGTTCGGGAAGTAGCGATCGGCGACGTGATCGATGTAGCGCGCGAGCTGGCGCGAGGGCGTGTCGAGCTCGCCGCCGTTGGTGAGGATGCGGCGGAGCTCCGCCGGCGGCGTGTCGGCCGGCAACCCCGGCGCGAACACGCGGGCCTTGGTGTTCTCGATCACGCCGTCGATGCCGGCGATGTTGCCCACCATGTCGTTGTTGATGATCGCGTCGATGCGCCAGCCGTTGGCCTTGGCGTGCCGCGCGAGGATCTCACCGCCGAAGAGCCCCTGCTCCTCTGCGGAGAGCGCGGCGAAGGCGATGCTCGCATTGGGCTGGTGCTTGCTGAGCAGGCGCGCCGCCTCGAGCAGCGCGGCGATGCCGCTGGCGTTGTCGTTCGCGCCGGGCGACGAGTCCTTGGCATTGAGCACGTTGGTGACGCGCGAGTCGATGTCGCCGGCGAGCAGCACGTAGCGATTCGGCTCCACCTTGCCGCGCAGCACGGCCACCACGTTGACGATCTCGACGTCCACCGGAATGCGACCGGTGGGCTCGGCCTTCTTCACCTCGGACACGTAGCGCACGTCGAGGCAGCCGCCGCACGCCTGGGAGATGCGCTGGAACTCGGCGAAGATCCACCGCCGCGCCGCGCCGATGCCGCGGGTGGCCGAGAGCGTGTCGGAGAGCGTGTGGCGCGTGCCGAAGCCTACGAGGGTGCGAATGTCGGCCTCGATGCGCGCGGGGGACGCGGCGGCGACGAGGTCGTGGATGACCGGCGACTCCTGAGAGGGGAGCGGCGTCTGGGCGGCGAGGGGCGCGGCAGGCGACAGCGTGAGGAGCGCGGCGGCGAGACCGCCGACGACGGCGTGGCGCAGATCCATCGAGGATACCGGTGGGTCGAGGAGTGAGGATCGTCCGGACGGGGCGGCGACCCTCGCGGGGGCGCCACCCCGCAGCTTACGAAGCGTCACCGTCCGTGAGCAAGGCACGGCCCCGTCCACTTCGGCTCCCTGTCGGCTGCATGGGTGGCGGTTTCCCCCGTGATGTCGCGCCTGACCGAGTGGCGGCTCGCGCTCGACGCCTGCGAGCGTCCGCCCCTCCCCCGGTTTCCGCGCGCCGACCCATGACGACCAGCCAATCCCAGCTGCGCCGCGGTTCGCGCGGCCCTGAGGTCACGAAACTCCAGCAGTCGCTCAACGCGCTGCCCGCCTCCTGGCGCACGCCGACGATGCCGGTGCTGGCGGTGGACGGCGCCTTCGGCCCGCTGACCGCCGAGGCGGTGCGTGCCTTCCAGACCCGCGCCCGGATCCAGGTGGATGGCGTCGCTGGCCCCGTGACGCGCGCCACGTTGAGCGAGGCGCTCGCCACGACCGCGCCCACGCCAGCCCCCCCCGCGACGACGTCAGCGCCGGCGACCGCCCCCGTGGAGCCGGCGGCGCAGCCTGAGCAGGGCGAGTTGCCGCCGGAGCAGCGCGGCTCCCCGCATGAGCCGCGTGAGATTCCTCCGGCCGAGTACCACCTCATTCATTTCGGCACGCACAACCGCTGGGGCGTGGATGCCCAGCGCGATGATGAACCCGTGCGCGCGGGCCAGCTGTGGACGCTCGGTCGCGCGGACGTGCGCCTCATCTACGAAGTGCTGGCGCAGGCCGTCGTGTACCTGCAACTGGAGGGACCGCGCCGCAACGCCTTCTTCGCGCAGACCCGCACCGGCTTCCGGGAAACCGTGCGGTACTCCGGCTACATCGAGGCCGCCAAGGGCGCGCGCGGCATGGTGCTGCTGGCGGAGCATGAAGCCGCCATCATCATGGGGATCGCCTCGGCGATCGGGCCGACGAAGTGGATCTTCAAGGGGCTGCACGTGCTCCAGGTGTACGTGGACCACCAGCACCTGGTGCATGCGACGCTCAACCTGGTCTCCGCGGTGCTCGAGGTGCGCACCGTGCTCAAGCGCCACGCGCCCACGCTGTGGCGAGTGATCGTGGAGACGCTCCTCTTCCGCCCCACCGAGCTGTTCGACTACGAGCCGGACGCGGTCGCCATGCAGCCGCTCCGGAAGTCGCGCCTGGTCGGTGAGATCGTGGGGTGCATTCTCGACCAGAAGCCAGGGCGCTGGATCGCCTTCCGGACCGCGATCGAGCTACTGGGCACACTCACGATCGGCGTGGTACCAACTGCGGCCAAGGGGCTCCGCATCGAGACGGACGCGGAGAAGCTCCAGGACGCGCTCCACGCGCGCCGTCACCTGGTGTCGCAGGCCGATGCGCGCCGCATCATGGAAGAGGTGCACACGAACGAGGCCGAGATCCGGCCGGTGCTGCAGAAGTTGGCGCGGGCTGTGCAGAAGGTCCAAAGGTAGGTCCGCGAACAGACACGGGGCCCCGGATCGTCGATCCGGGGCCCCGTGTCTGTTCACTGCCTGTGCCGTTACTGCACCGCGTTCACCATGTCGAAGATCGGCAGGTACATGGCCACGATCATGCCGCCCACCACCACGCCGAGGAACACGATCATGATCGGCTCCAGCAGGCTGAGCAGGCCGCTCACGGCCGCGTCCACTTCGTCATCGTAGAAGTCGGCGATCTTGCTCAGCATCTCGTCCAGACCACCGGTCTGCTCGCCCACCGAGATCATGCTGATCACCATGGGCGGGAACACCTGGCTCTTCTGCAGCGGCGCGGCGATGCTCTCACCGCCGGCGATGCTGGCGCGCGACTCCATGATCGCGTCCTGGATCACGCGGTTGCCCGACGTCTTGGCGGTGATCTCCAGGCCGTCGAGAATGCTCACGCCCGACGAGATGAGCGTGCCGAGCGTGCGGGTGAAGCGCGACACCGCCGACTTGCGCAGCACGTCACCGAGTACGGGCACGCGCAGCAGGAACTTGTCGATCGCGAGACGGCCACCGGAGGTGCCGTACGCCTGCTTGATCATGAAGGCGGCCGCCGCGAGGCCGGCGAGCATCGCCCACCAGTAGTTGTTGAGCAGGTCCGAGAGGCCGATCACGAACTTCGTCGGCCCTGGCAGCTCCATGTTCACGCTGGCGAACATGTCCTGGAAGACGGGAATCACCTTCCAGAGCAGCACCACCACCGCGATCACGGCCACGCCCATGATCACCGAGGGATAGATCATCGCGCCCTTCACCTTGCGCACGAGGGCGTCGTTCTTCTCGAGGAAGACGGCGAGGCGGCCGAGGATCGTGTCCAGGATGCCGCCCTGTTCACCGGCCGCCACCATGTTCGTGTACAGCTCGCTGAATGCCTTGGGGTGCTTCCGCATCGCGTCGGCCACGGTGTGGCCGCTCTCCACCTCGAACACCACCTCGCGTACGGTCTGCGCCAGCGCCTTGTTCTCGCTCTGCCGCGCCAGGATGTCGAGCGCCTGCACGAGCGGCAGGCCGGCGTTGATCATCGTGGAGAACTGCCGCGTGAAGATCACGATGTCGCGCATGCCGATGCTGCCGCGCGCCTTCGTGGGGCGGTTCTCATCCACCTTCACGATCGTGAGGCGCTGCCGGCGCAACTGGTTGACGGCGTCGTCGCGCGAGGCGGCGTCGATGGTGGAGGACCGGAGTTCCCCACCGCTGGTGCGGGCCGTGTACGTGAACGTGGGCATTCGAGACTACCTGGTGAGGGTCAGCGGCGACCGTTGGCGCCGGCCAGCGCCGCGCCGACCGCCGGACGCGTGCCCGGCGCAGCGAGGTCGTCGGCCGGCGACTTGCCGATCATGCGAAGGAACTCGTTCGGGTCGCTGGAGGCGCGCACGCACTCGTCCGCGCTCACCTGTCGCGACACGTACAGCTGGTACAGCGAGTCATTCAGCGTCTGCATGCCGAACTTCTTGCCCGACTGCATGAGCGAATAGATCTGGTGCACCTTGTCGTCGCGGATCAGCGCGCGGATCGCGGGCGTCACCACGAGGATTTCCGCGGCCATCGCGCGTCCTCGGCCGGAGAGCTTCGGGAGCAGCGTCTGCGTGACGATGCCCTCGAGCACGAAGGCCAGCTGTGCGCGCACCTGGCTCTGCTGGTGGCTGGGGAAGACATCGATGATGCGATTGATCGCCTCGGCCGCGCTGTTGGTGTGCAGCGTGGCGAACACGAGATGCCCCGTCTCGGCGATGGTGAGCGCGGCCTGGATGGTCTCGAGGTCGCGCATTTCGCCGATGAGGATCACGTCCGGGTCCTCGCGCAGCGCGTACTTCAGCGCCGTCGCGAAGCTCTTGGTGTCCGCCCCGACCTCGCGCTGGTTGATGATGCAGGAACGGTGGCGGTGGATGAACTCGATGGGGTCCTCCACCGTGATGATGTGCCCGCGCCGCTCGTTGTTGATCTTGTCGATCATGGCGGCGAGGGTCGTGGACTTGCCTGAGCCGGTGGGGCCCGTCACCAGCACCATGCCGCGCGGCTTCTCGGCCATCGACGCGATCACGCCCGGCAGCTGGAGCTCCTCGAACGACTTGATCTGGAAGGGGATCTGACGGATGACCATGCTCACGCAACCGCGCTGCCGGAACACGTTGCCACGGAACCTCGACAGGTTCTGGATGCCGAACGAGAAGTCGAGCTCGTCCTCCATCTCGAAGCGCTTCTTCTGGTTTTCCGTGAGCACCGAGTACGCGAGCTGCAGCGTGTCGCGCGGCTGGAGCACGTGATCCACCGCCGAGTTCACGATGTCACCGTCGATGCGGAGCTTCGGACGGTCACCGGCCGTGATGTGCAGGTCGGAGGCGTCCCGCTCGATCATCTCGTCGAGGAGCATCCGGAGCGAGACAGCGGGAACGGTCGTGGCAGCAGTCATGGGCGTGAGGGAGCGGTGAGGGAGGCCTCACCGGAGGTTCGAGTCAAGGACGAGCGGTCGCAGGCGGGGAAACGACGGCGCAGCCCGCCTGGCGGCGGTTGTGACGGGGTCGTCCGGCGCAGTGACGCCCGACGGCCCCGGGGCCCAGCGGACCGGATCAGGCGCTGGTTTCGCGGATCACCTGTTCCAGGGTGGTCAGTCCCTTCAGCACCTTGAGCCATCCATCCATGCGAAGCGTGAGCATTCCCTCGTTGATCGCCTCGTCGCGCAGCACCTGCGAGTCGGCGTTCTGCACCACGAGCTTCTTGAGGTGGTTCGTCATGTACATCACCTCGTACAGGCCCTGACGGCCTCGCAGGCCGGTGCCGTTGCACGAGTCGCAGCCGTGCCCCTTGAAGAAGGGCAGTTCGCCCACGCAGGTGTCGAGGCTGAGGTGCTCGAGGAACGGCAGCGCCTCCTTCGTGGCCCGCGCCTTGGCGTCGGCCAGCGCGCGCTCGGTGAAGCGCAGGTCGCGCATGGTCGTGTCACGCGACACCTTGGCGCCCGTGAGCTCCGCGTCGTCGGGCTCGTACTTGATCCTGCACTTGGGGCAGATGCGCCGGACGAGGCGCTGCGCCAGGATCACGTTCAGCGCCGACGCCACGTTGAAGGGTTCGAGCCCCATGTCGAGCAGGCGCGTGAGCGTCTCCGGCGCGGAGTTCGTGTGCAGCGTGCTCATGACGAGGTGCCCCGTGAGCGCGGCCTTCACGGCAATGCCGCCGGTCTCGAGGTCTCGGATCTCGCCGAGCATGATCACGTTCGGGTCCTGGCGCAGGAACGCCTTGAGCGCCGCCGCGAACGTCATGCCGATCTCGGTGCGCACCTGCACCTGGTTGATGCCGAACAGGTTGTACTCGACCGGGTCCTCGGCGGTCATGATGTTCGTGTCCACCGTGTTGATCTTGGACAGCGCCGAGTACAGGGTGGTGGTCTTGCCCGAGCCCGTGGGGCCCGTGACCAGCACCATGCCGTACGGGTTGGAGATCGCCTCCATGAACTCCGCCTCGGCGCGCGGCTCGATGCCGAACGTCTCGAGGTCGAGGGCGAGGTTGCCCTTGTCGAGGATGCGGAGCACGACCTTCTCGCCAAAGAGCGTGGGCAGCGTGCTCACGCGGAAGTCGATGACCTTCTTGCCCACCTTGAGCTTGATGCGCCCGTCCTGCGGCACGCGGCGCTCGGCGATGTTGAGCGACGACATGATCTTGAAGCGGGAGATGAGTGCCGCCTTCATCTTCACGGGCGGCTTCATGATCTCCTGCAGCGCGCCGTCGATGCGGTAGCGCACCCGCAGCTCGTGCTCGAACGACTCGAAATGGATGTCGGAGGCGCCCTTCTGCACCGCATCGATCAGGATCGCATTGATCAGCTTGACGACCGGCGCCTCCTCCACCTGCGCCGCCAGCACGGACACGTCGGCTTCCTGCTCCTGCGACTCCAGCAGCTCGACGTCGTCATCGCCCCCCGTGATGTCCTGGAGGAGCGACTGCATCTGGATTTCCGTGCCCTCGTAGTGCTTCTCGATGGCGGCGCGCATGGAATACTCGCCCGCCAGCACCGGCACGATGTCATAGCGCGTGATGAACTTCAGGTCGTCCACCACGCCGAGGTTCGTGGGATCGGCGATCGCCACGGTGAGCTGGCGCCCCTCCCGCTTGAGCGGAAGCACGGTGTGCTTCGACGCGAGGTCGGCGGGAATCAGCTTGAGCAGCCGCGGGTCCACGTCGAAGCGCGATAGGTCCACGGCCGGCATGCGGTGCTGCCGCGCAAGGATCTTCACCACGGTCGTCTCCGGGACGATCCCGAGCTTGACGAGCGTGAGGCCGAGTCGCGTGCCGTTCGTGGACTGCTCCTGCAACGCCTTGCCCAGCTGCTCGGTGGTGAGGTGTCCCTCACGCACGAGCAGCTCTCCGAGACGGTCGGAGGCGATCACCGGCTTGGGAATGACGGGTGCGGCCATGAACGGGTGCGGGGCGGAACGGTGGGGAGCAACGCGGACATCGAGTCCGACGCGTCCCTGGTGCTGTCAGGGAGCGCGACGGGATCGGGACTCGCCGTGTAATGGACGGAACCCGCTGGAAAACGTCACGTGCGGGGCGAGGCCGGCGGCCAGCGCGGGGCCGATCCCCCGGACGCGCTGCAGCGCCTCGAGCGAGCCGAACGGACCGAGGGAATCGCGATCGGCCACGATGCGCTGGGCGAGCGCGGGCCCGATGCGCGGCAGCCGGTCGAGCTCTTCCTCCGTGGCCACGTCCGGGTCGATCGGTCCGGCCGGCACCTCGGACGCGGCCGATCGCGCCCGTCCGCGCGAGGGCTTGCGGGCGCGCGCGCTGTCCACGGCCGCCAGCTGCGCCTCGATCGCCTCGACCGGCGCGGGCGCCTCGGCGGCCTGCAAGGCGCGCTCGAAGGCGCGTCCCTGCACGAGGCGCACCCCGCCGCCGAGCACGGCGACGGCGGCGAGAAAGGCAACGGCCTGGCGTTCGGCGGCGGTCGGCATGGCGCATGATGCGGCCGACCCGCGGGGAACGCGTCACCGCAACGATGCGGTCGGCACGATTTCCTTGCCGCGACCCTGCCGCGCGCGCCCGCTACCGCACCTCGCCCCCGAAGAAGTACAGCTGCAGCACGGCGCTGAAGGTGGTCTGCGAGAAGCGCCGGTTGAACGTGCGGTCGAAGGTGACCACGCGGGAGCCGGAGAGCGAGAAGGTCATCGTCTCCGACAGGTCGGTGTCGGCGTTGAGGCTGATCGCCTCGCGCCCGTTGTCCGCGAGCACGCGCGAGAACACGCTGGCCGTGGCGGCATCGAGCGCGCCGAGCGCCAGGTCACCCACGGCGTTGGTGACCACACTGCGCGACCCCTGCCGCTGCCAGCTCAGCTGGGTGCGCAAGCCGCTCTTCTGCTTCCACTCGGCGGGGAGCGGAAACGTGCGCGAGAGCCCCAGCGAGAGGTCGTCGGCGCGACTCTCGGTGAGCGCGCCGGGTCGCTCGTCGTCACGGATCGTGCGGCTCCACGACACGGATGTGATGAGCGGGCCGAACACGTTCCACGTGACACTCGCCGACACCGGCACGCGCTCCGCGTGTCCTCGGCTGCGGTCGGCGAAGCCGCCCAGCTCGTTGGGGGCGTCGGTGCGCTGCGCGTTCACGGCGTAGCCGGCCGTCGCCCCGATGCCGGCGAACACGCCGAGCGGGCGCATGGGACGCCAGTTCCAGCGCACGGTGACGTCCGGGTAGACATCCTGTTCGCTCGTGATGAGCGCCTGGAAGCCGTCTCGCGTGCGGCGCGACCAGGTTTCCGTACGCCCCACCTCGGCCCGCGAGGAAATGCTGAACGACAGCGGCAGCGTGAGGCCACCGCTGAGCACGAGGCGGCGCGACCGCCCGGCGGCCGTGGCCAGCTGTCCCTCGAGGCCGCGGAAGAGATCGATGCCGCCGAAGCCGAACTGGTAGCCACCGCCCGGCGTGCGCGCCGTGTTGTCGTAGTTGGAGTCGAGCGTGCGCGTCCAGGTCACGTCCACCGGCTGCAGCGCCCGGGCCCACCAGCCGGCGAAGCTCGTCGGCGAGAGCCGCGACTGCGTGAGGCGCTGCAAGTCGAGGGTGAGGCCGCCCATGAGGTTCTGCGTGGCGCCGAGGCGTCGCGGCAGGCGGAACGCGCCGGTGGAGTCGTCGAGCTGCAGCAGCACGCGCGCATTCGGGTCCTTCACGAGCGAGAAGCCGGTCACGAGCTCGGCACGCGGACGCAACCACGGCCAGAACGACGGCTCGATCCGGAAGGCGCTGGTGAGTGAGCGTTCGCGCTCGAGGCCGACATCGGCGCCCAGCAGCCGATGGCGTTCCGCCTCGGTCGCCGCGCGACGCTCCGTGCTGTCGGCGAGCGCGGCGAGTTCCCCGTAGTCGCGCAGGTCGAGCACCTGCCGCGCATCCACGCGCGCACTCATGCCCGCGACGGGGCGAAACTCGAGCACGCCGCTGTTCTGCCACACGTGCTGGATGGCGGTGGCCACCTGCCCCGTGTCGCCGAGCGCGAACGCCGGCTTGAGGAACGACGTGGTGCGCGCCGCCTGACGCGAGAGTCCGCTCGCCACGCGGAACGTGGAGGGCGACCATTGCAGCGGCGTTTCGCGCAGCGCACGCACGAGGCGCGAGCGCTGCCACGACGCCGGGAGCAGGTTGAGCGGCGCGAGCGACCACCCCGGCATCGGCGCGCGACGCGCGCCCCCGGCGAGGTCGAGCGCCGCGTTCACGAGGTACGTGGACGAGCGACCTTCCTGGAAGGCGCTCTGCGTGCCGCCGCTGCCCCACGCCGCGTTGAGCGCGAAGCCGTTCGCGAGCGGCGCGTACCAGCGTCCCTCGAGCGGCTCGGCGCGGCGCAGGCTGAGCGCGTAGTTCACGCGGCCGGCGCGCGGGTTGCGCAGCCCCGTGATGCCGTCGGCGCGAATGTCCGTCTGGTTCACGAACAGCTGCTCCACGTCGGTGCCGGTGTAGTCGATGGACAGCGGCATCGCGAGCCCGAGCCGGCGCGGCATGAGGTGCTCGAGGTGCACCGTGGTGCCCACCGAATAGCCGTTCTCGGTGAGGAAGCTCGGTGCCTCGCCCAGTTGCCGGAAGTTGGGGTCGCGGCGGCGCACGGCCGCGCGCACGTCCATGAAATCACCGGCGTTGAGCGTGAGCCCAAGCTCGCCGGCGAGCCCCATGTCGCTCACCACGTCGCTGAGCCGGATGTCGTTGATCCAGAGCTCGAGCGTGTCGTTGGGCGCGATCGCCGTGGCGCTACGCGGCACCGAGTCCACGCGCACGAAGCCCACGGCGAGTTCCTGCACGCCGGCCAGGTTGGGCGGCGTGACGGTGGGATCGGTGGTGTACACGATGTACCCGTCCTCGCACACGGCGAAGCGTCGCACCGTGCTCGTGGTGGGGAGCCCGGAGCGGCGCACGAGTTCGAGATCGGCGCCGGTGCAGGCGATGGAATCGGCGCCGCCCTGCAGGAACAGGTTCTCGAGGCGCGCGCGCAACGACTGGAAGCGCTGCAGGTCCACGCGCACTTCCGGCTCCCACGCGTTCTGCGACGCGCCCGTGTTCACGGGCGTGCGGTAGGCGTAGAAGTTGTGCTCGTCGCGTCCGATCTTCACGAAGCCGTTGAGCTCGCCGTCCGGGCCCCAGCCGTTGCCGCGCCCGCGCATCCAGAGGCGGAGCGTGCGGTAGCCCATGAAGCTCTTGAGTCCCTCGGGGAAGCGCAGGAAGGCCTCGGCGCGGTCGAAGGGGCGGAACAGCTGCCCCGGTGCGCCACCGGCCAGCAGCCGCAGCGCGCGCTCGTTCACCTGCACGCGACTCGCCTCGAGCCCCGTCTGCCGGTCCTCGGGCACCTCGGCCACGCCCGGCGGCGGCTGGTACGGAATCACGCCGCTCGAGTCGAGTGAGCCGATCACCGACGCGATCACGTAGCCGCCCGTGAGCGAGCCGAGCGAGTCGCCGGCCACGCCGCTGATGGGGCGCTCGGTGCGCTTGAGCCAGGGCGCGCCCACGAGCCGAAGACGCGCCAGCGCGGTGGACACGAAGGCGGTGTCGGGGGCGCCGAGCCCCGAGACGAGCGAAAGCCGCAGCGCGCGCACGCGGCGGTCGTTCTGCGCGCCGACCGAGTCGGTGGGCGTGCGCCAGTTGAGGCGCACCTGCACCCAGCACTGCTCGGCGGAATCGGCCGGCGCCTCGATGGACGCGCCGCGCTGGCAGCGGCCGACGCGCGTCCAGGTGCTGCGATCGGAGAGGTCCACCACGAAGCGCTTGAAGCGCTCCTGCTCCGCCGCCGAGGCGTCGGTCATGTTGAGCTGCCCGTCGAGGTCGATGTCCTCCTCGTCGAGCCGATTGTTGCGCGCCGTGCAGTTGGCGCGACTGTCGCCGAGCAGCTGCTGCACCTGCGTGGTGCCGTTGCACAGCGTCACCCCCGTCTGCAGCACGGGCACCGGATTCGAGCTCGTGGAGTCGATCACCACGAGCGAATCGGCGAGGCTGCCGGGGAGCCCGGTGTCGTTCACGATCGCGTTGAAGGCGCGCGTGAGCGAGTCGCGTTCGCTGTCAAGGCGGTCGTAGCCCACGAGGCGCTTGCCGCGGAAGAGCGAGTCCACGCGTCCCGGGATGGTGGCGTGCGGTCGGAGAATGAGCGTGTCCGGCGCGAAGGCCACGCTGTTCTCGCTGAGCTCGCCGAAGTCGAACACGAGGGTGGGATTGCGCGCGGCGCGCACCGGGTCGGTGTAGACCAGCGCGTAGAACTCGAGGTTCTCCACGCGCGAGAGGTCGCGACCGCTCGGATTGAGCACCGTGCGGATGGAGCGCCAGCGGCGTCCCGTAGGCACGCTGGGTCCGTCCACGTTCCACTGCAGCTGCGGCGCGCCCGTGGCCGGCTCGTAGGAGAGCCCGCCGCCCGCGCGCTGTGGGTAGAGGGTGAGAAAGAGCACCTGCTCGGGCGGCTGCAGCCCTCCCGCGGTAAAGCGCGCCGACGGATCGATCTGGTCGATGGTGTACGCGATGGTCTGGCCGCTGCGCGTGCGTCCAGTGTTCTGCCAGGCGAGCGTGGACGCGCGCTCGAGCGCGAATGCGTTCGCCGGGAAGCCGGCGAGCCGATCGGTGCGCTGCGGGCGGCTGCCGAAGTACCAGAGGGCGTCGCCCAGCTGCACCTGCGCACCCGCGTCGCCCTCGAACGACTCCACGTACGCCTGTCCCGCCGCGTTGGGGCGCGGCCGGCTCATCGCGAACTCGCCCTGTAGCGCGACGCGCGAGGGCGTCTGCGCAGCGGCGAGGCCAAGGCGCGACACGAGGCGGTTGAGCTGCGGCGCTTCCCACGCGAGGTCGCTGGTGAGGCCGGCCACGAACGACCCCACCGGCTCGTAGCCGAGCGCCGGTCGGTTGGAGACGGAGCGCTGCTCCTGCGAGATGGCGGTGATCGTGAACTGCCCCGCTTCCACCGGGAAGCGGGTGGTGAGCCCCAGGATCGTGGTGGGCGTGGCCGCGAGGGCGAAGAGCGGATTCTCCTCGTAGCGCACGTTCACCGTGCGCGGTCGCAGGAAGAGCGTGTCCGGGCGGTTGAAGGCGATGCGCCCCGTTTCGTACGTGACGGTGTAGTCGCGGTCGCGCACGAGCAGCTGCCCGTCGAGCTCCACGCGCTCGGAGCCGGGACGGAGCTGCGTGGTGCCGAGGGTGATGCCGCCGCTCGCCCCATCGCTGCGCGACTCGTACTTGGCGAGCAGCCGGAAGATCGACTGCGGGCGCTGCGCGGAGTACAGGTACTCGTTGGGGAAGCTGTAGAGCGTGTCGTTGGCCGGGTTCGCGAGCGGCTGCGCGAGGCCGGCGCGCGCGAATGGCTGCAGCGAGGGGAAGACGATGAAGTGGTCGCGGATGAGCAGCTGGCCGGCGGTGCCAGCGGCCGAACGGTTCGCGTCGTTCGGGCGCGGCCAGAGGCGGTTCTCCACGTCGAACTGCGCACCATTGGTGGCCTGCGCGAGCCCGAAGAGCTGCAGGTAGGTGAGCCCGCGCGACGGATCGGGGGGCTGCTCCTGGTCGCCGCTGGTATTCGTCACGATGCGCACGTCCACCGTCTCGCGCCGGAGTTCCTCGCCGCCGAGGCGGTACACCGACTTGATCTCGCGCAGGAAGTAGGCCGAGTCGGTGGGCTGGAGTTCGGGCTCCCAGAGCAGGTTCGCGAACTGCGGCTCCGGCGTGAACTGGATGTCGGGGGTGCCGCCGGTGTTCGGGTTGCGCCCCGGCTGCCCGTTCACGAGCACGTCGTAGGCTACGACGAGGCGCTCGTTGTTGAGGCCGAGCGGACGCACCAGCGCGATCCAGAGCTGCGAGGGATCGAGGTAGTAGTCCACGTTCTCGCGCAGCAGTTCGTAGATCTGGCGCGTGGGGTTGCGCGCGCCGCGCACGGCGAACTGCGGGCCGAGCGGATTCTGGTTCTGCGCACCGATGAGCTGGCGGTACACGTACACGCGCGCGGGGCGGATGGAGTCCGGGAGCGCCGACGCCGCCTGCAGCATCTGCTGCCGGTTCAGGATGTCGACGTTGGGGAAGTTGGGGAGCTGGCGCGGGTCGACGGTGAAGAAGAAGCGCCGCGACTCCACCTGGATGTCCTCGATCACGCGGTCCACCTGCTGGACCGCGGTCTCGCCCACGGTGAATACGTTGTTGCGGGAGACGTTGCCGCGCTGGCGCGCGAGGATCGTCTCGAAGAACATGGGGCCGAGCTGGCCGCTGGCCTGGATGCCGTAGTTGTTGGAGGGGATGCCGGCGGTGAGGAAGCGCGAGCTGGGGGCGCGAAAGCTCACGTTGCCCACCTCGACGCGCTGGATCACCTCGTCGGGCTTGCCCGTGTAGAAGAGCGAGATGTTGTTGGAGGCGTCGAACTGGTTCTGCGAGTCGTACCGCACGTCCACGAAGACGCGGTCGGCCACGCTGCCCTTGGAGGTGAGGTTGACCTGGAAGTCGAACCCCGGGAGCCAGTTGGCGACGCAGTTGGAGCCGAAGGTGACGCGCTGGGCGGCGGTGCAGATCTCGTTGCGCGAGCGCACGACCTTGCTCTCGAGGCGCGCGGAGAGGTCGATGTCGAGGTCGGCGAGGTCTCGGCGAGGCCCCGGCAGGGGCGCGGTGTCCCGCGCGGGAGGCGGCGTGGCCTGGGCGCGCGCCATGGCGGGCACGCCCGGAAGGAGCGCCCCGAGGAGCAGCGCGACCCGGGCCACCGGGCCGCGCGCGAGGCGGCGCACGGTTCGGCGTTCGCGGGGTACGAGCGTGGCGTGCGGGGCCGTGACGACGTGCTCCAGGGTGACGGCGGGAAGGACGACCGACGTGGTCCCTTGATTATGCAGTGGATACCGGGGGAATTTAGATGAATAGAACGGGACGCGCCTCGGGGCTCAAGCCACCGCGGTCCCCCCGGGGCATGGTTGTCGACGACGGCGGGTCGTCCGGCCGCGCCGCCTTCGAGACACCGAACCCCACGTCGTGAGGATCATTTCCCGCTACATCGTGCGCGAGCACCTCGGGCCCCTGGTGTTCTCGCTCACGGCGCTCACCTCGCTCCTGCTCCTGCAATACGTTGCCCGCCAGCTCGACAAGCTGGTGGGCAAGGGCTTGCCGTGGCGTGTGATCGGCGAGTTCCTCCTGCTCTCGCTGCCCTTCACCATCGCCATGACGCTGCCCATGGCGGTGCTGGTGGCCACGCTGCATGCGTTCGGGCGGCTCGCGTCCGAGCACGAGGTCACCGCCTTCAAGGCCAGTGGCGTGCGCGTGCGCTCGCTCATGGCGCCGGTGCTCGCGGTCTCGGCGGTGCTCTCCCTGCTCATGCTGG
Organism: Gemmatimonas sp.; assembly: GCA_011390885.1. GTDB lineage: Bacteria > Gemmatimonadota > Gemmatimonadetes > Gemmatimonadales > Gemmatimonadaceae > JAABRT01. Next base: position 87,435 of record JAABRO010000005.1, read on the forward strand.
GGTTCAACGACCAGGTGCTGCCGCGGGCCAACCATCGGCTCAGCATCCTGCTCTCGGACATCGTGAGCGTGCGCCCCACCGTGGGGCTGCGCGAGCAGGTGCTCACGCGCGTGACCGAAACGTTCTACATGAAGGTGGGGTGGATCGACGACACCTCCAACCGCATGCGGGACGTGGAGATCTACGACCTGCAGAACAGTGCCGAGCGGAAGTCGGTGTACGCCGACAGCGGCACGTTCACCCTGTCGCCCGACAGCGTGGACCTGCAGCTCGTGCTCTACGACGGCGAGCAGCTGCAGTTCCCGCAGGGGGACTCGCGCCAGCTGCAGCGCACCGCGTTCCGCGAGCAGGTGCTGCGCGTGCAGGGCATGGCGCGCGGCTTCAGCGCCACCGGCGCGCAGGGGCAGTACAAGGGCGAGCGCGAGCAGGGCATCTGCGAGCTGCAGCGGGAGTACGAGGCGCGCGCGCAGGAGTACGAGACGCGGCGCCAGCGCTGGATCGCGCAGTTGCGCTCCGAGTACCAGGGCACCGATTCCGTGATCGTGGTGCCGCGCCCGCGGCCGGCGCACGGCGGGCTGGCCAAGCTGTATTGCGAGACGATCCCCGGCTGGTTCACCCCGAAGGTGGCCGAGGCGGCGGTGGTCAGCGCGGCGGCGGGCGTCCAGGACTCGGTGCAGGACAGTGCCGCGATGGCCGCGACGGCCGCGCGGGACAGCCTGCAGCGCGACAGCATCCGCCGCGCCGAGGACAGCGTGGCGGCCGCGGCGCGGCGCCAGACGGTGCAGCTCGACAACCTGCCGCCGCCCGCGATGTTCGCGGTGACGCCCGAGGCGCTGGCCGAAGCGCTGTACCAGATGAGTTCCTACGCGGTGGAAGTGCAGAAGAAGTTCGCGCTCTCGCTGGCCTGCTTCGTGTTCGTGCTCTTCGGACCGCCCATCGCACTGCGCTTCCCGCGCGGCGGCGTGGGCGTGACGATCGGCGTGTCGCTCGTGGTGTTCGGCGCCTACTACGTGTGCCTCATGGCCGGCGAAACGCTCGCCGACAAGGGGCGCGTGGACCCGGTGGTGGCCATGTGGGCGGCCAACGTGATCTTCACGCTCGCCGGCCTCGTGCTGCTCTCCCGCGTGGAGAAGACCACCGACGGCTCGCGTGGCGGCGGGCTGCGTGACTGGTGGATGGACCGCAAGGCGCGGCGCGCGTTGCGGAGCGCCGCGCCGGCGAGCGCTGTCCCGGGGGCGTCGTCATGAGCGGGACCACCGCCGCGGCGCCACGCCGTCGCCACCTCATCCGGCCACTCGATCGCTACGTGGCGGTGGAGTTCCTGCGCATCTTCCTGGTCACGAGTCTCGGCTTCCCGCTGCTCGTGTTCGTGGTCGACCTCGTGGACAACCTGCGCAAGTACACCGAGCGCAACATCCCGATGGCCGACATCGCGCTGAGCTACGTGTACTTCGTGCCGGACACCATGTACAAGGTGCTGCCGGCCGCCGTGCTCTTCGCCACCGTGTTCACGGTGGGCAACCTCACGCGCCACGCCGAGCTCACCGCCGCCAAGGCGTCGGGCATGAGCTTCCACCGTGTGGTGCGTCCGATCTTCGTACTGTCGGCGTTCGCGGCGGTGCTCGCGCTGATCATCGGCGAGCTGTCACCGCCGGCCAACTCCAAGCGGCTGGCGCTGCTGCGCGAGTCGTGCCTCACGTCCACGGCGCCATCGGGCGGCCTGGTGGTGTGCAACGAGTCCACGGTCACGCGCTACAACTTCGTGTTCGGCGGCGAGGGGGGGCGCGTGGTGCGCGCCACCTTCCTCAACGTGCGCGAGGCGCGCCTGCAGGAAGTGGAGACGGAGGTGCGCGGCGACTCGCTGCGCCCCACCCTGCTCATTGCCGCGAGCGGTGGCACCTGGACTTCCGAGCAGGGGTGGATGCTGCGTCTCGGCCACGCCCACATGATCCCCGACGCGCAGGAAGACATGGTGATGGCGTTCGACTCGCTGATCGACCGCCGCATGGTGGAGACGCCGCAGGAGCTGCGCGCCTCCGACAAGACGTCCGACGAGATGACCTACGGACAGCTCTCGCGCTTCATCGCCACGCTCGAGCGTGCGGGGGCCGAAGTGCGCGGGCTGCGCGTGGAGCTCATGCTCAAGGTGGCGATCCCGGTCACCTGCATCCTGATTGCCATGTTCGGCGCGCCGCTCGCCACGAGCACCCAGCGCGGCGGCACCGCGTTCGGCGTGGGCGTGAGCCTGGGCACGACCGTGCTCATCCTGCTGCTCATCCAGCTCACCAAGGCCGTCGGCAAGTCCGGCGTCGTGTCCCCGGAGCTTGCCGCGTGGTTCCCCAACATCCTCGTCGGTGCGGTGGCCCTCGTGCTGCTGGCCCGCGTGCGGACGTGACCTGATGCCCATCGCCGCCAGCTGGCGCACCCTGCACAAGGGCTTCTGCTCCGTGCTCCGCCAGTTCGGGGAGCACGGCTACTACCTGCGCGACATCATGCGCGCGGCGCGCGAAACGGACACGTGGCCGCGCGAGACCATTCGCCAGATGCGCGTGATCGGCGTGGAGTCGCTGCTGCTCACCGTGATCGTGGCCGCGTTCCTGGGTGGCGTGACCGCCTTCCAGACGCGCTTCCAGCTCTTTCCCGGGGTGCAGCTGTCGGCGGTGGGGCTCATCGCGCGCCAGAGCATCGTGCTGGAACTCGGCCCGCTGCTCACGGCGCTCGTGCTCACGGGACGCGTGGGCGCGCGCATGACGGCCGAGATCGGCACCATGCGCGTGACCGAGCAGATCGACGCGCTGGAGACGCTGGCGTACGACCCGGTGGCCTTCCTGTCGCTGCCCCGCCTGCTCGCCGCGCTCGTGATGCTGCCGGCACTCGTGATGCTCGCCAACGTGTCGGCCATCGTGAGCGCGTGGCTCACGCTGATCCTCGCCACCGACGTGCGCACCGTGGACTTCGTGGACGGCCTGCGGCTCTCCTTCATTCCCTTCCAGGTGGTGTACAGCCTGGTCAAGGCCACCGCCTTCGGCGGCGCGATCGCGTTCGTGTGCTCCTACCAGGGGTACATCGCGCAGGCGGGCGCCGAAGGGGTGGGCAAGGCCACCGCGCGCGCCGTCGTGATCACGTCGGTCGCCATCCTCACCCTCGACGCGATCGTGGCGGCCGTGCTCGCCCCGTTCGTGCAGGCCTGACGCGGCGCTGCCGCACCCTGTGGTTTCTTCAGTGACTTCAACGGATCGGACGCCATGAAACGTCGTGATGAAGTGCTCGTGGGCCTGCTGCTGATCGTCTCGGTCGCCGCCGGCGTCGCGGGGACCGTGTGGCTTGCCCGGGGCGGCCTCTCCGCCGGCTACGACATGTACGCGCGCTTCCCGTGGGGCGCCGGCCTCAAGAACGGGCAGCCCGTGCTGCTCGCCGGCGTGAACGTGGGCTTCGTGAAGGGCGTGAAGCTCGACCCGGCCGGATCGCTGGTGGTCACGCTCGCGGTGCAGAAGGAGTATCGCGTGCCGGACGGCACGACGGCGGCCGTGGAGCCCAACGGCATCTTCGGCGACCAGCTCATCGCGCTCACGCCGACTCTGGGCGCGAGCACGTACATGGCCGCCGGGGACACGATCCCCACGGGGGCGGGCACACCGACCACCGGCGACCTGCTGGCCAAGGGCGACTCGATCGCCAGGGACGTCGAGGCGCTGACCGGCGCGCTGCGCGCCGAGTTCGTGTCGGGCGGCGGCATTGCCGACCTGCGCAAGGTGACCGGCGAGATGGCCGCGCTGGTGGCCGAGCTCGGACAGATCGCGACGGCGCAGTCGCGCGAACTCACCATCACGCAGCAGCAGTTGCGCGCGACGCTCGCGGCGGTGGATTCGGCGGTCGTCGACTCCACCATGCGCTCGATTCGCACGAGCACGGCCAACGTGGCGGCGATCACCGAGGAGCTGCAGGTGGCCCAGGCGCAGGTGCGCTCGATGCTCACCAAGCTCGACAATGGCACCGGCACGGCCGGCAAGCTGCTCAACGACCCGAGCGTGTACGCGCGGCTGGACATGCTGCTCATGCGTCTCGACTCGCTGGCCATCGACGTGAAGGCAAACCCGCGCCGGTACATCAACCTGCGCGTGTTCTGACATGGGTGGTCCTCCCGTGCTCCGCGTGGCCCCCGCCTCGCGATCCACGCGCCATGCACTCCTCCTCGCAACGGCGGCGCTCGCGACGTCGGCGCTTGCCGCCTGCGGCGGCGGTGGCGCTGCCGGCCCCATCGAACCGCCGCCGTCCAGCTGCACCACCGCACCGCCATCGGCTGTCGCCACCTATTACGCCGCCGCGCGCAATCGCTGCGGCGCGGCCCTGTTCACGGCGCTGCACCAGACCGTGCGTGGCCAGCGACTGCTCGGCTACACCGCCGCGCGCGACTCCCTGTACGCGTTCGTGGACCGCGGTGATCGCCCGTGGATCGTGGACGCCTACACGGGTCGTGAAGCCGTTGGTGTGACGACACGCGCCACGGCAGCGGCGGCGAGCATCAACACCGAACACCTCTGGCCGCGCAGCCGCGGCGCCGAGAACGACCCGGCGCTGAGCGACCTGCACCACCTCTTCTCGAGTGACGAGTCGGCGAACTCGCAGCGGTCGAACGTGCCGTTCGGGCTGGTGCGCGGCACGGTGCTGTGGACGAGCCCGAACCCGCGCACGCCGGGCGATGTGAGCCGGCTCGGCTACGCGAACGGCAACAGCGGACAGCTCGTGTTCGAACCGCGGCCGGGCGTGCGCGGCGACATCGCGCGGGCGCTGCTGTACTTCCACCTGCGCTACCACCCCGAGCGGCCGGCCGGCTACAGCGTGCAGAACTTCTCGTTCGAACGCGACCTGCTGCTCGCCTGGGCGCGCGAGGATCCGCCCGACGGCTGGGAGCGCGCGCGGAACGACGGCGTGCAGCGGGCACAGGGCAACCGCAACCCGTTCATCGACTGGCCGGAACTGCTCGAGCTGCTGCCGGCGCCGGCCCTCAACTGAGGCGCGCACGGTGCGGTTGCGACCACCGGCACGACGCACATCCGGTGCATCGCGACGCCCACCGACAGCGAACGCCCCCGCCGCGCACTCGCGCGACGGGGGCGTTCTGCCTCCGGGCTGGCGCCCGGCTCAGAACGTGTAGCGGATGCCGAGCTGCGCGCTGAACTGGAGCAGCAGCCCCGCACCGAGCGGTGTGCGGTCGCCGAAGAAGTCCGTCAGGTTGTACCGGATCGTCTCGTTGGCCTCGTCGTAGGAGACGGGCACCATGAGGTTGCGGCGCGCGGCCGACACCGACTCGTAGCGCCCCCAGCTCTTGTTCAGGCCGTTGAGCACGTTGAAGAAGTCGAGCGAGATCTCGACGTTCTGGCCGGCGCGCGTCGGGATCCGATTGCGCAGCGAGAGGTCGAGGCGATTGAACCACGGCTGCCGGCAGGTGTTGCGCGGGATGATCTGTCCCACGTAGTCGCCGATGCAGGCGTTGTCGTTCAGGTAGCCGCGGTAGATCTCGCGCTGCTGCGCGATGTACTCCGACTGCGCCTGCGCGCCCGTGATGCTGGTGGGCACGTTCACCGGGAAGTCCTCGGGCGCGAAGATGAACGGACGGTCGTTGAAGCTCAGCCCGTCACCGTTCAGGTCGCCGCCCTGCTCGGGGCTCCACGGCGTGCCGCTCTGCAGGCGCCAGATGCCGCTGAGGCGGAAGCCGAGCGGAAGGCGCGTGAAGCCGGACACGATGAACGTGTGGTTGCGCACGAAGCCCGAGGGGCCCCAGGCCCGATCGGTGTCGCCGATGCCGCCAATGTCATTGGGGCCCGTGGCGCCCACGCGCGTGTCGCTCCAACCGGCAAACGACGTGCAGCAGGAGAAGGAGCTGTTGTCCTCCGCCGACGTCCACGTGTACGAGGCGCGCACCGACGATTCGGCGCCAAGCCGGTGGTCGAGATTGAGCGTGAGCGCCTGCGAACGCGACCGGCCATCGTAGAAGTTCTGGAAAAGGTTGCCGAAGTCCGTGTTGAGCAGGCGCTGGTTGCCGCCCGCCGCGTTCGGCCGGAAGTCGGCGACCGGCTGGAAGACCTGGCGACCACCCTCGTTCGCGAGCGAGAAGAGCGGCTGGCGCAGGTTCAGGTTGCGCACCGTGTACAGGTTGCTCGTGAACGCGTAGAGATAGTCGGCCGAGAAGCGCGTGCGCCGGCCCAGCTCCCGCTCGTAGCCGACGTTGCCGCGATACGTCTCGGGGATCTCGAAGCCACGCGTCCAGAAGGAGAACTCGGGAATGCCACCGATGCCGGCCGCGCCGGCGCAGTTGAACGGATTGTCGCTGCCGTCAGCAGCCCAATCACGATAGTTCTGCACGCCCGGCGGCGCGTTGGCATCACCCTCGGCGGCGCTGCCGGTGCACGCGAGGTTCTGCAGCGGGACATCGGTGATGCCGACGTTGGAGCCGAGCACCGCCGGCAGGCGTCCGTAGAACAGGCCGAAGCCCGCGCGCCACACCTCCGTCGCATCGCCCTTGCGATCCCACGCCAGCGCCACGCGGGGCGAGATGTTGTTCTTGTCGATGGGCGCGAGGCCCGTCTCGATGCCGAACGCGCGCTCGGCGTCGATCACGCGGCCGGGTGCATCGCCGAAGCGGGCGTAGTCGTAGCGCAGGCCGAGCGTGGCGAGCAGGCGCGGCGTCACGCGCCACTGGTCCTGCGCGTACACCGAGTACTCCTGCACGTCGAACACGGCGCGCGGCACGCTGCCATCGGAGCGTACGTTGCGCGTGTACTGCAGCGGACGGAACTCGGCCAGCGCCTCGAGGTTGTCGAAGGTGTAGAAGCCCGAGCCCTGGTTCCAGAAGTCGTTCTCGTAATGCGAGAAGATGTTGTTGGTGCCGAACTTCAGGGTGTGCGCGCCGAGCTCGACGGTGGTGTTGTTGACGAGCTGCACCTTGTCCTCCACCAGCCGGTTGCGGAAGGCGAGGCTGTTGCCACCCCACGCGTAGGCGGTGCCGCCGTTCACGTTGTTCACGCGCAGCTGCGGCTTGAGGTCGGCGCCCACGCGCGGCCGGTCCTCGGCCGAGTACTGGAAGCGCAGCACGTTCGACACGCGCTCACCGATCGCGCTCGTGAGCTCGCCCACGAGGGAGTTCGTGCGGTTGGTGAAGGACTCCGTCTGCGAGAGGCCGCCGATCGCCGAGCCACCGAACGTCTCGTTGCCGTTGTCGTAGTCGGACCAGTTGTTGCGCAGCGAGAGGCGATGCCGGTCGTTGATGTTCCAGTCGAGACGCGCGAAGAGCGTGAGCACGTCGTTGCGCGTGGCGAACTCGTCGTACGCGGCGGCCGGGTTGCTGATGCCGTAGTTGTTCGACAGGATGTCGAAGAACCGGCCGAGCGAATCCGCAGTCGCGAGCGCGCGCGCGGCCTGGGCGCGCAGCGCGCCGGCCTCGGACGGATCGGCGGCATCGGCACGCCGCTCGAGGTCGGCCGCCTGCGTGCGCAGCGCCGATGGCCCGTTGGGCACGAACGGCTCGCGACGACGCTGGCCGTCCACCGAGACCAGCCAGAAGAGCTTGTCCTGGATGAGCGGACCTTCAGCCTGCAGCGCGAACTGCTGCACCTCGAAGTTGTTGACGGGCGTGCCGTTGAAGTTCTGCGCCGTGAACGCATCGCCGCGGTAGTTGGCGTACGCCGTGCCGCGCGTGCGGTTGGTGCCGCCCTTCGAGATGATGTTGATGATGCCGCCGGCATAGTTGCCGTATTCGACATCGAAGCCGTTGGTGATGATCTGGAACTCCTTCACCGACTCGATCGAGAAGTTGAAGGGAATCCGGCTGCCGCCGCGGTTCTCACCGAAGAAGGTGTTGTTCGCGTCCACGCCATCGAGCTGCACGTTCGTCTGCGACGGACGCGCACCGGCGATCGAGAACTGGCCACCGGTGGTCGCCTCGGGCGTCGGGCTCACAAGACCCGAGAGCGCGATGAAGTCGGTGAAGTCGCGGCCGAGCGTGGGCAGGTTCTGGATTTCCTCCTGCGTCACGGCCTGCTTCACGCCACCGTCGGCCACGTCGATCTTCTGCGTGGCGGTGATGGCCACCGCGCCCAGCTGTGTGGCCGCGTCGGCGAGCGCAAAGTTGAGCGGCGTCGTGGATCCCACGACCACGCGAATGCCGGCCCGTTCCTGCTGCTGGCTGCCGATGCGGCGCACGGTCACGCGGTACGTGCCGGACGGAAGCAGCCGCAGCGTGTAGGTGCCGTCATCACCGACGGTGGCGTTGCGGACGAGGCCGGTCTCCGTGTTGGTGGCGGTCACCACGGCGCCCGTCAACGGCGCGCGATCGGCACCGGTGACGGTTCCACGGATGGCACCGGTGGTGGCCTGCGCGTGGAGCGCTCCCACAGGCGCATGCGAGCCCGCGAGGGAGCCGAGCACGCCGCCGACGGCGGGCGCACCGACGACCGCCACGGCGGCAAGGAGTGCGGCGGCCGCAGTGCGCCGGCCGGACTGAGTGGAACTCACGAGCACGGAACCTCCGTCACGTCGAATGGACCACGCGGCTGGAGCTGAGTGGCGTTGTTGAAGAAGCCCACGATTCCGGTGATGTCGTAGCAGGTGCCGGCGGTGAAGCGGCCGGTCCCGATGGTGGAGTTGGCATTGCCGTCGAGACGCACGGTCGCAGCGCCAGAGCCGTCGTTGATGGGGGCGTTGCCGCTGGCGAACGAGCCCACCGTGACCTTGCGCACGCGCGCCAGGCGGCCGACGGTGGCCGAGAGCGGATTGGTCGCGGCCGCGAGCTGCGCGGTGGTCAGCGCGACCGGATCGGGGATGACCGCCCCGCGCCGGATGTTGGGCGCCACGCGTGGCGAGGTGATCTGCAGCTGTGTGCTGAACGCACCCAGCGTGCCGGTGACCTCGATGCTGTCGCCCTCGAGCAGCCCCAGGCTTGCCGGCACGCCGAACACTTGGATGCCGCCGGTGCCATCCTGCATGTACAGGTTGTCGTTGGCGGAGCGGTAGCGTCCCGGCTGCGCCGTCACCACGCCGGCGATGGTGACCGACGTGCCCTGCGTCTGCTGCTTCGCGGCGTTGATGCGGATCACGCAGCCGAACTTGAGCGGCGTGGCGACGAACGTCTCCTCATTGCGGTACACACTGGGGCGCGCGCCGCACCAGATGAAGTTGGCGCCGATGATGGACGAACTGCGCACCACGTCGAGGTCGTGCGTGCCCACCGGCACGTCGATCGCGTAGCGCCCATCGGTGCCGGTCACGGCGCTGCCGAGCACCGTCGTGGTGCCGCGGTCGAGCAGGCGCACGGTGACCCCCGGAAGCAGCGAGTCGCCGGCGGTGGGCGTGTAGGCGTCGTTGTTGTCGCGATCGAAGAAGAGGATGCCGGCCACGCGACCGCGCTCGTCCAGCGCGGTCACCGGTTGCGGATCGTCGATGCAGGCGGTCGTGACCGTCGCGCCGGCCAGCAGCGCCAGGCCGACACGCACTGCGGAAAGTCGGGAAGTGGTCATCATGGCGTCACGTCACTGGCGAAGCGCACCTTGACCTGCGAGGTGCCATTGAACTGGGTGAGGATGCCGGTCACGGTGTACGTGCTGCCGACGGTGAACGAGGCGCGCGAGAGGCCACGCAGGGCACCGCCCACGCGCACCTGCACATTCGTTCCGCCCACGTTGCCGAACACCGTGAACGCGGGGGCGGTGCCGGTCTGGATGCTCGTGACCGTGAAGCCGGGGAGCGTCACGAGCTGTCCCTCGAGCGCACCGCGCGCGGCGACCTCGGCCACGGTGACCGTGGTCGGTACCACGAGCGTGCCCGCCCCGATGCGCGCGAGGCTGGGCGAGCCGAGCTGCAGCTGGCCACTGAAGGCACTGCGTGCTCCCGTCACCTCGACGAGATCGCCGAGGCCGAGCGTGCTCGAATCGGCCGTCGGCACGGAGAACACGGCGATGCCGCCCGTGGCGTCCTGCACCCAGATCTCGGAGTTCACGTTGCCGGAGCCGCTCGTGAAGGCACCCGGCGCCACGCTCAGGCGTCCGGTGATCGTGTAGCTGGTCCCGTTGGTGCCCGTCTGCCGCACGGTCGCGATCGGCGTGACCGGGGTACCGAGCACGAGGTCGTCGCGGTCGCGGATCTTGAGCTGCGGCGTGGCGTTGAAGCGCGAGAGCACGCCCGTCATGGTGTAGCGCTGCCCCAACACGAAATCGGCGCGCGTGAGGCCGGTGCCGGCGGCCGCGATGCGCACGTCGATGGTGTCGTTGGCGGCGTCGGCCACGCGCACCGTGAAGGCCGCGCCGGTGCCACCCGGCACCGCAACGACGGTCACGTTCGGGATCCGCACGAGCTGCCCTTCGCGGATGAGCGTGCGCGCCTGGGCCACGCTCTGCAGCACCGCGGCGACCGGCGTGCCCGTGCCGAGATTGCGCACACGCGAGACCGTGATCTGCGCCTGCTGCGAGAAGGCGCTGCGCACGCCGCCGATCTCGAGCCGGTCACCGAGCTGATACTGCGCGCTGTCGGCCGACGGCACCGAGAAGGCGGCGATGCCACCGGTGTTGTCCTGCACCCAGATCTCGGAGTTCACGCCGCCCGAGCCGGAGGTGAAGCGCCCGGGGCGCACCACGAGGTTGCCGATCACCGCGACCGCCGCGCCGACAGGACGCGAGCGCGCTTCGGCGATCGGGATCACGAGCGCCCCCGTGAAGAGACCATTGACCGAGAAGCGGTCGCCCGGGCCAAGGGTGGCGGGACGCGTGGCACCACCCGGGTAGTCGATGGTGCCCGGGTTTTCGAGTCGGACCACGTAACTGCCGGGGGTGAGGTACGGGAAGGCGAAGCGCCCCGCGTTGTCGGCGGTCACGGAGTCCACCACCGTGCTGCCGCGCAGCAGTGCCACGGCGAGGCCGGCCCCCGGGGTGTCCCCCTCGGAGAAGACCGCATTGCCGTCCTCGTCGCGGTAGATCACGCCGTCCACGCTCGCCGGGCGCCAGCCGTAGCGCACCTCGGCCGTCTGCACCTCACCGATGGCGCTGACCACGACGCGCGGGGCGCTCGCGGTGGTGAGTTCCGTGCCGGCGGGCGCCGTGGCGGGGAGCGTGATGGTGTAGGCGCCGGGGGCAACGTCCGGGAAGGTGGCCACCCCCTGCGCGTCACTGGTGGCCGCGCTCGAGGCGCCCTGGCCATCGGTGGCAACCAGCGACAGTTCGAGGCCGGCGAGGCCGGAATCGGCCGGGGTGAGGGTGCCGGACGCGTCGCGATCGAGGTAGATGCGAACGGCGACGTCGGCCGACTGGCCAGGCGGGGCGACGGCTTCGTCGCAGGCGGCGAGGAGGGCGAGGGCGGCGGCAGTCGAAGCGATGCGCACAAGGCGCGATCGGCTCGCCGCTGCCCGCGCCGCTGGCTGTGCTCGGAGCGGTGGCATGCGAGTGCGGGAGGAAGCGAATGGCGACGGCAGACCCGGTCGCCGGAATACGTGCAATCAATGCCGAGGCACCTGGCGGCGACTCGGAATCGATGTCACGGGACGGTAACGGCCGGAGCAGACGGTCGCAAACGAAAACCGCCCCCCGTCCGAGGACGGGGGGCGGTTCGTTCAATCTCTCTTCGACCGGGCCGAGGCTCAGTTGAAGTTGTAGCGCAGGCTGAGCTGCATCTGCCACACGTCGTTCGGATTCGCCGTGCGGAGGAAGGCGTCATCGACGAGGTTTCCGGCGAGGTTCGCCATCCGGTACAGCGGGCGTCCGTCCGCGCTCGTACCGCGCGGAATCAGCGGACGCGTGGTGGTCAGCTGCCAGCTCTGCCCCCAGTCGGAGTTCAGCAGGTTACCGACGTTCAGGATGTCGAGGCGCACCTGGATGGTGTTCTTCCGACCCGCCACGTTGCGGAACACGTCCTGCGTGACGCTGAAGTCCGCCCGGTGCTGCATGGGCAGGAAGACGCCGCCGCGCTCGAGGATCGAGCCACGGTTGCCGCTCAGGTCGCTGCTGCTCTGGATGAGGCGCTCGAACGCCTGCTGCTGCTGCTCGACCGTGAACGTGGTCGAGCCCGAGCTGTACTGCTCGAAGTTCATCTCGGCCGCGTTGCGCGGGATGTAGATGAGGTCGTTGGTCCCGCCATCGCCGTTCATGTCGGCCGAGAAGATCAGGCTGCCGTTGCCAGCGTTGCGCGTCTCGTAGAAGAGCGAGAAGCCGGTGCCGCCGAAGGAGAACCAATCCTTCTTGTAGGTTGCGGCGAGGAAGAACCGGTGACCCGCCGCATTGGCCGAGATGCCGTTCGCCGGGTTGTTCGGGTCGGCGGAGATCGGGTTGTTGAACCAGCTGCCCGAGGCGATCGAGCCGGCGTCGACCGTGTTGCGCGACATGCCGTAGCTGTAGGCCGACTTCACGAAGAGGCCACCGCGGAAGGCGCGCTCCAGCGAGGCGGCGATGTTGTACGAGGTGCCGTCATTCTGGTTGGCCAGAACGATCGCGCTCGAGACGTTGCCGTTGATGCGGTTGGTGCCGGTCCAGCGCGGCCGGTCGTCCGGTCCCGAGAACGCCGTGTTCGCCGGGCGCAGGTTGGCGTTGTAGTAGCTGATGCCGTTCACTTCGCGGCCGTACAGGAAGTCGAGCGAGCCGACGAAGCCGTAGGGCAGCTTGCGGTCCACGGCGAGGTTCGAGCGCCACACCTGCGGGAAGCGGAAGTCCGGCTCCGTGAGCGCGAGCTCGTACGAGGACGCCGGCGCACCGGTCACGTTCGCCGGCTTGTAGGTGTCCGGATCCGGGCTGAACGGGCGCGCGGTGGTGTTGTTGAGCTCCTCGAAGCCCGTCAGCACGCCCGTGTTGCCGATCTGATTCGAAATCCAGACGTACGCCGGGCGGCCCGTGAAGATGCCCGTACCACCGCGGATCTGCGTGACGCCGTCGTTGGTGACGTCCCAGTTGAAGCCGACGCGCGGCGACCAGAGGAGGTTGGCGTTGGGCAGCTTGCCCGTCTCGAAACGCACCGTCTCACCGGCCGGGTTGCGGAAATCCTGCGCGTCCGCGGTGGTGTTCGTGAAGCCGGTCTCACCGAAGAACGGCGCCTCGACCCGGAGGCCGAGCGTCAGGCGGAAGTTGTCCGCGACGCGCCATTCATCCTGCGCGTACAGCCCGCCATAGGTGACCTCCAGCGGCTGCAACGGCTTGTCGAGGCCGGGAATGTTGGACCACCGCACCTGGAAGCGGCGCAGGTTCACCGGCGACGTGGTGCGGTTCGGGTTGCTGATATACCCGTTGGCGTCGGTGTAGAAGTCCTCGAGCGAGTTGTAGACGTACACGCTCTGCGAGCCCGGGAAGAAGACGTTCTCGGATTCGTACCGCTCGAGGCTCGCACCAAAGGTGAACTCGTGGTTCTCGCCGTAGATCGTGAAGTTGTTCTGCAGCTGGAAGCTGTTGTAACGCAGCTCGTTGTTCGGCGTGAACGGCTCGAAGCCGAACGACGTGTAGGGGAGGCCATCCTCCAGGATCTCGACGAGCGGGAAGAGGGTGCTGCCGCCGCGCGTGCTCCGGCTCTCGTCGCTCGAGTTGTAGCCGACGATGAGCTGGTTGGCCATGTTGCCCTTGAACGTCGAGTTCCACTCACCCACCAGCGAGCGAATGTTCTCGAGGATCTGGTAGTTGGAGTTCTGGAAGCTGAGCGACGAGGACGTCACGCGGTCGCCGAAGCCGAGCGACCGGGAGTTCGAGAGCGGCACGTCGGTGCTCGACTCGAGCTGCGAGTAGCGAAGGCTGAACTTGTTGTTGTCGTTCAGGTTGTAGTCGAGCTTGCCGAGGAAACGACGCGACGGCGTCTCGTCGTCGTAACCGGTGAAGGGGCCGGTGTTGTAGTCGAAGTTCTGTCCGAGGAAGCTCGACAGCTGCTCCAGGTCCGAGCGGAGCACGCGGGTGATGTCGCCCTGCACCGGCTGCCCACCCTCGTTCGGCCGGAAGTTGATCAGCGGCTCGATCGTCTTGTCATCCTCGAAGCTGCCGAAGAAGAAGAGCTTGTCCTTGATGATCGGCATGCCGAGCGTCGCGCCGATGTTGCGGAAGTCGAGCCGCTGCCGCGCGCGCTCGGTCGCACCGGCCTGCGTGCCGGTGAAGTCCTGGTTGCGCGTGAGGTAGTAGAGCGAGCCCTTGACCTCGTTGGTGCCGCTCTTGGTCACCGTGTTCACGGCGGCGCCGGTGAAGTTGCTCTGGCGCACGTCGAACGGCGCGATGTTCACCTGCACGGCCTCGATGGCGTCGATCGAGATCGGCGCCACGTTGGTCCGGTCACCCGGCTGTCCGGCGAGGCCGAACGAGTTGTTGAAGTACGAGCCGTCGACCGTGATGTTGTTCAGGCGGTTGTCGACGCCGGCAAACGAGTTGCCGCTGGCCTGCGGCGTGAGGCGCACGAAGTCGCCGATGCGGCGCGAGATCGTGGGGAGCTGCTCGATCTGCTCGCGCGCGACGGCCGTGGCCGTTCCGGTGCGCGTCGGGGAGATGATACCGGCCTCACCGGTGACCGTGACGGCGGCCACCTGCGTGGCGACGGTCTGGAGCGCGAAGGAGAGGTCGGTCGCGGTACCGAGCGACGTGAACACGTTCTCACGCGTCTGCCGCTGGTAGCCGATGCGCGAGACGATCACTTCGTAGGGGCCACCGACGCGCATGCCGGGGATCGCGAAGCGGCCGTCGGCGCGCGTGAGCGCGGCGTAGCGGGTGCCCGAGGGGGTGTGCACCGCCTCGACGCGCGCGCCCTCGACCGGGGCGGCCTTGTCGTCCACCACCGTACCACGCATGGACGACGTGGTGACCTGCGCCGACAGCTGGCTGCTGCTGCCAAGGATTCCTGCGAACGCGGTCACGGCGAGAACCGCCAACCGACGTAACGAACGCTGCATTTGGATGCTCCAATGAGGTCGTCGGACTACCGGCCGCAGGGTCGACGTACCCGTTGCGCCGGGTCTTTGGGACCCCCCAAACCTAGACCTCCCCTGGAACACGGGCAAGGAAACCGTGTAACCGGACGGTCACGCGCCGTGACCTGATCGTGGCGACGGCGTCAGCGGCGCGGCGACGGCGTTCCTTCGCGCGGCTCAGCCCTTCCGGCCAACCGTCATGTGGTAGACGGGAATGCCCGCCGCGATCACGCCGAGCACGGCCAGCGTGCCCCACCGCGCCCCCGGGTCCATGATCGCGTTCACGATCAGGAAGAGCGTGGCCGCGATGAAGAGCAGCGGCACCACAGGGAAGAAGGGCACCCGCACCGATGGGTCCCAGTCCGGCCGCCGGCGCAGCGGGAAGATCGCCGACACGCCCAGGATGTAGAACACGAGCGACGCGGTCACGAAGATGTCCGCCAGCTGCTCGAACGAGCGCAGCAGCACGAAGCCGATGCCGAGGGTGGCCGCGAGCAGGATGGCCACGTACGGCGTCTTGTAGGTGGGGTGCACCTTGGCCACCTGCGGGAAGAACAACTTGTCATCGGCCAGGGCGAAGAAGATGCGCGGCCCCGTCAGCATCGAGCCATTGATCGAACCGAAGGTGCTCACGAGCACCGTCAGCGACACGATGGTCACCCCCACGGGTCCAACCAGGCGCTCGGCCACGTCGGCGGCCACGAGTCGCGCCGTGCGGATCTCCTCCACCGGCAGCACCGAGAGGTACGCAAGGTTCGCCAGCAAGTAGATGGCGATCACCGCGAGGGTGCCGAAGATGATGCCACGCGGCAGGTTGCGCCGCGGATCCTTGACCTCGCCGCCCACCTTGGACAGGTCGGCCCAGCCGTCGAACGCCCACAGCACCGAGACGAGCGCGAGGCCGAACGCGCCCACCGAGAAGCTGCCGGGCGGCACTGCCGGCGTGAAGTGCCCGCCCGTCTTCGGCAGGCCGAGCGCGAAGGCGAGCAGGATGATCACCATCAAGCCACCATACTTGGCGATGGTGGTCACGTTCTGCACCAGCGAGCCGTAGCGCAGCCCCACGATGTTGATGGTGGCCATGAGCGCGAGCGTCGCCGCCGCGAGGAAGCGCGCGTAGGTCGCGAACGGCTCCACCCCCGGGTCGAAGCCGAGTCCGCGCAGCGCGTACTCCGAGAAGGTGATGGAGATGGCACCGAGCGCGGCCGCGCGCACGAGCAGCAGCTCCGTCCACCCGAACAGGAAGGCCGGCAGCCGCCCCCACCCTTCCCGGATGTAGGCGTACATGCCGCCGGTCTTGGGCAGCGCGCCGGCCAGCTCCGCAAGCGTGAGCGCGCCACAGAGCGCGAACAGCCCGCCCACCGCCCAGACGATGAGCATGGGCGCGGGGCCGGGCAGCTTGTCGGCGATGCCGGCGGGCGAGCGGAAGATCCCCGAGCCGATCGTGGAGCCGACGAGCACGGCGATCGCCGAGAAGAGGCCGAGCTGGCGGGGGAGTTCGGTCGAGGCGGGGGCGCCCGAAGCGGACGCGCCGGACGATGCCGGCGAGGAGGCGGGAGAAGGCATAAGCACGCGAACCTACTGCGCTTGCCGCAACTCCGCACGGGGGCGAAGTTTGAACCATTCCCGACAGACTTGTTCCCGAGGCGGCGCAGGGCGCCCTTTCGATATGCCATCAGTAGTCATCGACGGACTGTTCTGGGCCGCCGTCGGCGCGTGTGTGGTCGCGCAGTTCTTCATCCTGCGTGCCGTCTTCGCGCCCGAGGCGCCCGCGCCCGCCGGATCGCCGGCCGAGGCGGGTCGTGCGGCCGGTCGCCTGCGTCCCCCCTCGCGGCCGCTCGAGATCGCCTGGGCCGTGCTGCCCGCGATCGGCCTTGTCTTTCTCTTCGTGTGGGCGTGGCAAATTCGCCACCCGTCCGCGCTGCGGCCGGTGACCGTGCAGATGGAGGTGGCCCCGTGAGCGGCGTGCCAGTAGGCGCCGCCGCCCCGCCCCGCCCCGCCCCGTCGCTCGGACGTGATCTCGTCGCGCTCACCAAGCCACGCATCATCTCGCTGCTGCTGGTGACCACCGCCGCGCCCATGTACGCGGCCGGTTCGCCATCACTGTGGCTGGTGCTCGTGGTCATGCTCGGCGGCTACCTCATGGCCGGCGGCGCGAACGCGGTCAACATGTACCTGGACCGCGACATCGACGACGTGATGGCGCGCACCCGCCTGCGGCCGATCCCCAGCGGACGCATGTCGCCGCAGCAGGTGCTCGCCTTCGGCGTGGCCTGCGCCGTGGCGGCCACCTGGATGCTGGCCTACTTCGTGAACGTGCTCACGGCGGCGCTCGCCCTGGCCGGCTTCTACTTCTACGTGTTCATCTACACGCGCTGGCTCAAGCGCTCCTCGCCGCAGAACATCGTGATCGGTGGCGCGGCCGGTGCGTTCCCGCCGCTCGTGGGGTGGGCCGCGGTGACCGGCTCCATCGACATCGTGGCGATCACGCTGTTCCTGATCGTGTTCTACTGGACACCGCCGCACTTCTGGGCGCTCGCGCTGCTCAAGCAGGTGGACTACGGCCGCGCCGGCGTGCCCATGGCACCGCTGGTGTGGGGCGAGCGCGAGACCATGCACCAGATGCTCTGGTACACGGTCATCCTGCTGTGGCTCACCGTGCTCCCCTGGTGGGTGGGCGCCTTCGGCCTGCTCTATCTCGCGAGTGCGCTGGTGCTCGGCGGGCTGCTGCTGGGCGGCATCGTGCAGATGCTGCGCGCGGCCCGCGCCGGCGCGCCGTGGACCGGGCCGGCCTGGTGGGTCTACAAGTACTCGCTGCTTTACCTCGCGCTGCTGTTCGTCGCGATGGGTGTGGATCGGGCACTGACGCGGTGAGCGCGGGCGCACCGAGGCGCGAAGGCGCGAGCACGCGCGCACGCGGCCTGCCGTCCCCGAAGCCGCTGGGGCGCCTGCTGCCGCGCGTGGCGCCGTATCGCGGTCGCCTCGCGCTGGCGTTCGTGTTCCTCGTCGTGGCCGCCGTGGCGGGGCTCGTGTTCCCGCTCGTGATCGGCTACCTGCTCGACGCCGCCTTCGAACTCAAGGATCGCGGTGCGCTCGACCGCATCGCGCTCGCGCTGCTCGGCATCTTCGGCGTGCAGGCGATCGCCAACTTCGCGCAGGTCTACCTGCTCACCTCCACCACGGAGCGCGTGGTGGCCACGCTGCGCGAGGACACCTTCGCGCACCTGATCGGCCTGAGCCCGGCGTTCTTCACCGACCGGCGCACGGGCGAGCTCACGAGCCGCCTGTCGTCGGACCTCGCGCTGCTGCAGTCGCTGCTGGGCACGTGGATCTCGGAGCTCTCGCGCCAGCTGCTGTTCCTCGTGGGTGGCATCGTGATGCTCACCGTCACGAACCCGGGACTCACGCTCACCACGCTGGCCGTGGTGCCGATCGTGGTCGCGGCTGCGATCGTTTTCGGGCGCGCACTGCGGAAGGCGACCACCGGCGTGCAGGACCGCATCGCCGACGCCATGGGCACCGCGGACGAAGCGTTCGCGTCGATTCGCACGGTACAGAGCTTCACGCGCGAACCCGTGGAGAAGGCACGTTTTCACACGCTGCTCGACGGCGTGGTGCAGGCGGCAGTGCACCGCGCCAAGCTGCGCGCCGGTTTCTTCGGCGTGGTGGGGTTCGTGGCCTTCGCGTCCGTCGTGGCCGTGCTCTGGCAGGGCGGCGCGCAGGTGCTGGCCGGCCGGCTCACCGCCGGTGCGCTCGTGTCGTTCCTCTTCTACGCACTCACGGTGGCGGCGGCCGTGGGCGCCCTCGCCTCGCTCTTCGGCAACTTCCAGGAGGCCGTGGGGGCCACGCAGCGCGTGTTCGAACTGCTCGACACCGAGCCCACCGTGCAGGACCCGCCGCGCCCGGCGGTGCTGCAGCGTCCGGTGCGCGGCGCGGTGTCGCTCGAGGACGTCACCTTCGCCTACAGCGACGACGCGGCGCCGGTGCTGCGCGGCGTGTCGCTCGCGATCGCGCCGGGCGAGGTCGTGGCGCTCGTGGGACGCTCGGGCGCGGGCAAGACCACGCTCGCCTCGCTCGTGCCCCGCTTCTGGGACGTGGACAGCGGCCGCATCACGCTCGACGGTCACGACCTGCGCGAGCTCGCGCTGCACGACCTGCGCGCCGCGATCGGCATCGTGCCGCAAGAGCCCACGCTGTTCAGCGGCACCGTGCGCGAGAACATCGCCTACGCGCAACCCGACGCGAGCGACGAGGCGATCGAGCGCGCCGCGCGCGCGGCGCACGCGTGGGAGTTCGTCACGCGGCTGCCGGAGGGGCTCGCCACGCGCGTGGGCGAGCGCGGCGTGAAGCTGTCGGGTGGCCAGCGGCAGCGCATTGCGATCGCGCGGGTGTTCCTCAAGAATCCCGCCATCGTCATTCTCGACGAAGCCACCTCGAGCCTCGACTCCGAGAGCGAGCATCTCGTGGAGGCCGCGCTGGGCGAGCTGCTGCAGGGACGCACCACGATCATCATCGCGCATCGCCTGAGCACCGTGCGACGCGCCGATCGCGTGATCGTGCTCGACCAGGGGCGCGTGATCGAGCAGGGCACGCACGAGACGCTGCTGTCGATCGACGGCCTGTACCGCTCGCTGCACCAGCGCCAGTTCGCCGGACTGCTCGAACTCGGCGCGGAGTAGCGGCTCAGCGTCGCTCGGGGAGCACCACCGTCACGCGCGACTCGACGCCGCGCTCGACGATGACCGGCAGCGCCACGCTGCCAAGTCGCTCGTGCCATGTCACCAGCACATAGCGGCCGGGCGGGACGCCCTCGAACTCGAATCGTCCGCTCCCATCGGTGAGGGCGACGAACGGGTGCGGAGCCACGGCGATCCAGCCGCGCACCCACGGGTGCCGGTCGTCGCGAATCTCCACGAGTCCCGGCCGCGCCGTGACCTCGGTCAGCGGCACCACCGCCCCGGCGTCACCGAGCGGCACGAGGGCGCGCGGCGCCGTCGGGGCCGCCGCGCGCGGTGCCGGCGTGGAATCCCCGGTGATCGGACGCGCGTGCTCGTGCTCCACGTCCACGAAGCGCAGCCGCGCATCGATCGCGTCGGCGCTGCGCACCAGCAGCGTGGCACCGAGCGGCGCGCGCGAAATGCGCGGTTCGATCGTGCAGTTGGCGAGCGACACCGACACGCGTCGCGCATCGCGGTCAGCCGGTCCATGCGTGACGCCCACGAGCCACACGATCGCATCGCCGAGCGCGTCGGCCGTGCCGACGAACGGCGCGTCCGGCACGGGACGGCAGGTTCGCGTGTCGTGCGTGGGGCGCACGAGCGTATCGGGCGGCAGCACCCCGCCATACGACACGGAACCACGCAGCCAGCCGCCTTTCGCCGACGCCGCCGAATCGACCGTGTACGCCCCTTGGCCAGCGGCGGTGGCCAACGATTGCGACAGCGCCGTCGGCGGCGCCGAGAGCAGCGGGTCGGGTGCCGCCTCCGGCGCGTCGTCGGTGGCCTCGCCCCCGCACGCGACGAGCAGCAGACCCACCGCCAGCCAGCGGCGCCGTGCCTGCACAACGGCCTGCACTACAGCACGAGCAGGTCGTGCTGGATCACGCCCGGCGTCACCAGCAGGCCCTCGTCGGTCACGAGCGCGTTCACTTCGCTGCGCACGCCGAGCTCGCCCGGCAGGTAGATGCCGGGCTCGATCGAGAACGCGACACCAGGCACGAGCAGGCGTTCGTCGCGCGACTCGAGGTTGTCGAGCTGCGGGCCGGAGCCGTGCAGTTCGCGCGCGTCGATGGAGTGCCCGGTGCGGTGCGTGAAGTACGGGCCGAAGCCGCGCGCCTCGATCACGGCACGCGCCGCATCATCGGCTTCCGCCCCGCGCACCGCGTCGCCCGCGCCGAGCCGCGCATGCAGCAGGGCCAGCGCCGCATCGCGCGCGTCACGCACTGCTTCCCACACCGTAAGCACACGGGCCGAGGGCGCACCGATGGACGCCATCCACGTCTGGTCGGCGTACACCCCACCGCCCACCTCACGCGCCCAGAGGTCGATGAGCAGCGTGTCCCCCTCGCGCACCAGACGCGGGTGCGCCGCACTTGGCTCGTAGTGCGGGTTGGCCGCGTTCTCGCTCGCGGCCACGTCGGGGCCATGGTCGGTCTCGAGGCCCGCGCGCGCGAACGCATCGAGGATGTAGCGCTGCAGTTCGTGCTCGGCGGCGGGCGCGTCGGTGCGCGCGCGTTCGCCGGCGATCGCGAACGCCTCGTGCGCGATGCGCCGGATGTGCTCGGCGGCGCGCTCGTGCGACGCGCGATGCGCCGGCGTCCACGTGGCGTACACGGCGCTCACGAGCTCGCCCGAGCTGACCACGGTGGCCCCGGTGGCGCGCACCATCTCGAGCACGCCGGCCGGCACGCGATCGAGATACGGAATCGCGTCGCCCGGCGAGTACTCCATGGCCACCCGCTTGCCGGCCACGAGCGTCGCCAGCTCCGACTCGAGCGCGCGCCATCCGCTGTACACGACGCGCGGCCACTCCGCCGGCCACTGCGCCCACGGCCCGGGTTCGATGGCGTGCTGGATGCCGACAGGCGTGCCGTCCCGCGGAATCCACGCGAACACGCGGCGCGAGACGAGGCCGCTGAAGCCGAGCAGTCCCGACGCGATGGCGTTCGTGCCGCGGAAGTCGTAGAGCAGCCAGCCGTCGAGGTCGAGGGCGGCGAGTTGGCGCTGCAGCGCCGGGAGCATGGCAGGGGTCAGCATGCACGAACCTCGCGAGGGATCAGCGACGCCAGTCGGTGCGCCACTGGCAGGTGCGGTCGCCGCGACTCAGGCAGCTGACCGCCTGGATGGCGTGGTCGACGCCGGTGAAGCCGAAGAGCAGCTCGCGCAGCGCGGCTTCCTGGAACCCGCAGCCCGCGCCCTCGGGGGCGGCATCGGCGGTGACGGGATTGGGGATCTCGAGCAGGAGCGTGCTCCCCTGCCGCTCGAGCGCGCCGCCGAGGAACCGCCGGCAGAGCGCGCGCAGTTGGCGGAGCGCGAGTGGCCGTCCCACCGGCCCCGGCAGCGAGCGCGCGGCACGACGGGTGGTGGCCGACACCGTCTCGAGCGCGGCGCGGGCCACGCGACGGCCCGCATCACGAAAGACCAGGTCGGCGTCCGGGCGGCGTCCCACCAGCCGCGCCAGCGCGAGCACCTCGTCGAAGGGCACGCGCTGCTGCCGCCGTACCGCTTCGCCATACCGCTTGATCTGCATGTACACCGTGTCGCTCAGGCCGAAGCGCTTGTTGCGCAGTTCGTGCACGAGCTCGATGTCGAGGTCGGCGGCGGGCAGGTCGAGAGCGCGGACCGCCTCGAGCAGCGAAAGCGGCACGACCGCCTCGAGGGGCGCGCCCGTGAGCGGGAGCAGCGTCACGCCGGTGGGCGGCGTGAGTCTGGGCGAGATGTCCGGGTACATGTGTGTCACTCGCCCAAGCTAGCGGGTCCGCCCGACACGGTACAGCACGCGGATTCGTCACGGCCCGGTCCGGACTGGAACCTGCCGCGGGCCCGATCGTTGAGTTTATGTAGGCAGCAGGGATGCTCGTCCGCGCACGTCATGGCGCGTCGGTCATCCGGCAGGTATCGCACCGCTGCCTCGGATCGTCTCCTCCCGGAACTGCCATGACCACAGCCGCCAAGCGCCCACTCACTCCGTCGTCTGCCAGCGACCCGTCGGCCGAGTGCGCCCGCGCGCGCCTCCGGTTGCAGGAGTTCGTCGATGGTGAGGTGGACGAGTGTGCCGCCGCCGAGGTGCTCGCCCACGTGAGTCAGTGCGAGGCGTGTGGCTACGCGGAGGCCGCGCTGCGCCACCTGATCGAGGCGGTGCAGCGGTCGCAGTTGCCCGTGCTGGCGTCGCGCCGGCTGCGGCTGCGCATCACCCAGCATTTCGCCGACGCCGATGCGCGCGAGTGGATGGCAGCCTCGCCGGCGAGCTCCGCAGGCGACGTCGCCACCGAGTCGCCCGGCTCACCGACGTAATCGGTCGGCCGCCGCGCCTTCGCCCGGCCCTCTGCCGATCGGCGCGGTCTCCGTGCCCCCGCTCTCCTCACTCCTCCTCGCCGCCGCGCTGTCGGCCGCGATTGCGTGGGCCGCGCACGCGGCGGGCTCACTGAGCCGACGCGGTGCCACGGCGGCGCTGGTCGTGGGCACGATCGCGGTGGCGACGGGTGCCCCCTGGGGCGGCTACCTCGTGACGTGGTTCGCGCTCACCTCGGTGCTCAGCCGCCTCGGGCGCGCGCGCAAGGCGCGTCATGTGGCCGCCATCGTAGCCAAGGGCGGGACGCGCGACGCCCGGCAGGTGTTCGCGAACGGCGGCGTGTTCGCACTCGCGGCACTCGGCACCTGGTGGCTCGCGCCGGATGCGCACGGGCACGTGCTGCTCGCCGCCGCCGGTGCCGCCGCGCTCGCCGCGGCCGGTTCCGACACGTGGGCCACCGAGGTGGGGACGTGGGCGCGCGCCACGGCGTGGTCGCTGCGCACCGGACGCCACGTGCCCGCCGGCACGTCGGGAGCCATCAGCCTGCCGGGCACGCTGGGGCTCGCGGTGGGGGCCCTGCTCTGGACGCTCACCGCCGCGTGGCTCGGCGTGATCGAGGCCGCAGCGATCCCCGCCGTGCTGGCCGGTGCACTCGCCGGTGCCACCGTGGACACGCTGCTCGGCGCATGGGGGCAGGCGCGCCGCTGGTGCGACCGCTGCGACGGCGCGACCGAGCAGGCGGTGCATGTGTGCGGGGCGAGCACGCGCGCGTCGGGCGGGTATCCCTGGCTCGACAACGATGCGGTGAACCTCGCCGCGACCGTGACGGGCGCCCTCGTGGCCATGCTGCTCATCCGCTGACCGGCAGGGCGCCGGACCGTGGGCCGGATGGTGGGCCGGTTGCGGCTCGGGAACCCGAGCGCGAGACTCCCTCTTAGGCGAGTGGTGGTGCCGCCGACGAGCGATGCGCCGGCGGCGTCCGCCAGCCGGTGTCCGTTCGATCGCTGTCCCGAGGTATCCGTGTCCGTTGCGCAGTCCACGCAGGTGCTGATCGTAGGTGGCGGCCCTGCCGGTTCGGCGACCGCCACCTTCCTCGCGCGCGCCGGACTCGACGTGACCGTGCTCGACCGAGCGCGATTCCCGCGCTCGAAGCCGTGCGCGGAGTACCTGAGCCCCGAGGCGTCGCGCGTGCTCGATGCGCTCGGCGCGCTGAGCGCGGTCGAAGGGGCCGGTGCCGCGCAGCTCACGGGCATGCAGGTGCACGCGCCGAACGGACACGTGATCGAGGGTGCCTTCGCCGCGGAGCACGGGTTTCGCGGCTTTCGCGACCGCGGCCTCGCGCTCCGTCGCACGGTGCTCGACGCGCTGCTGCTCGAACGCGCGCGCGAGGCCGGCGCGTCCGTGCACGAGGGCGTCATGTTCGAGACGATGGACGCCGGCTCGCGCGGCTACACGGTGACCGTGCGCGACGGCTCGGCGACACGTGCGATCCGCGCCGCACTCGTGATCGGCGCGGACGGATTGCGCTCACGCGTGGCGCGGCAACTCGGAGTGGCGCACCGTTCACGCTGGCCGAAGCGGCTGGCGCTGGTGGCACACTGGCGCGGCGTGCAGGACATCGGCGCGCGCGGCGAGATGCACGTGCGGCGCGACGGGTACCTCGGACTGGCCGACGTGGGTGGCGGCCTCACGAACGTAGCGCTGGTGGTACCGGCGCACACGGCACGCGATGCGGCGGGAGACGCCGACGGCTTCGTGCGCCGCTGGCTCTCACGCCATCCGGCGCTCACGGCGCGCTTTGCCCACGCCGAGCGCGTCACGCCGATGCAGGCCACGGGACCGTTCGCGTCACACGCGCGCCGTGCGTGGGGGCCCGACGCCGCGCTCGTGGGCGACGCCGCCGATTTCTTCGACCCCTTCACGGGTGAAGGGATCTACGCCGCGCTCCGCGGCGGTGAGTTGCTCGCACCGTTCGCCGCCGATGCGGCGCGCGCGCCGACCCTGGACGCCGCACGTCGCGCGCTGCGCGCGTATGAGCAGGCACGCCTGCAGGCCTTCCGCGGCAAGTGGCGCGTGGAAAAGCTCATCGGCCTCGCGGTGACGTTCCCTGCGCTCATGAATCACGCGGCGCGCGTGCTGTCGCGCCGCACCGACCTCGCCGACCTCCTCATCGGGGTGACCGGCGACTTCGTTCCTCCAACCGAAGTCCTGCGCCCCGGCGTGCTGTGGCGCATGC
Organism: Gemmatimonas sp.; assembly: GCA_011390885.1. Classification (GTDB taxonomy): domain Bacteria; phylum Gemmatimonadota; class Gemmatimonadetes; order Gemmatimonadales; family Gemmatimonadaceae; genus JAABRT01. The sequence continues at coordinate 112,583 of JAABRO010000005.1, forward strand.
TCGTTCCTCCTCTTCGCACATGACCTTGGCTTCCACCCCCCTCGTGGAGCCGGCGCAGTTCCGCGCCGCGCTCAGCCGCTTCGCTTCCGGCGTCACCGTCATCACCTCGCGTGACGCCCTTGGCCAGGACTACGGCATGACGGTGAGCGCATTCTCGTCGCTCAGCCTCACGCCGCCGCTCGTGCTCGTGTGCATCGATCGCCGCGCCACCTGGCACGGCGCGATCGGTGACTCGTCGCACTTCGTGGTGCACGTGCTCTCCGAGGCGCAGCAGGAGCTGTCACAGCGCTTTGCCAGCGAGCGCGAGGGACGCTTCGTCGGACTCAACGTCACGCGCACCGAGCAGGGCGTGCTGCGGCTGCCGGACGCGCTCGCCACGCTCGAATGCCGGATCACGGCGCGCCACGTCGAGGGCGACCACACGATCGTGGTGGGTGCGGTGGAGCACGCCGAGACGACCGAGGGCGAGCCGCTGGTCTACCATCGTGGCCGCTACGCGCAGCTGGCGCGCTGAATGTCGCCGCGCGCGCTGGGCCGCCGTCCGGGCGCGACGTGCTGACACCCGCGCGTCGGCGCGGCGTGGAGTTCCTCGACGATCCGTCGCTCGACGCCACGATCGCCACGCGCTCGCTGCGTGATATCGCGCGCGCCAACCTGCTCTTCGGCGGCCGTCGTGCCGTACTGGCCGAGTTGTCGCGACACTTCGTCCACGCGCGCGCGGATGGCATGCCGGCCCTGACGCTGCTCGACGTGGGCACGGGGCTTGGCGACATCCCGCGCGCCGCGCGACGTTCCGCCAGGCAGCACGGAGTGGCGCTGCACACGATCGGCCTCGAGGTCACGTCCGCCCTTGCCGCCGCCGCCCGCGCCGGTGCGCAGCGTGCCGTCGCGGGTGATGCGCGCGCACTCCCCTTCCCCGACCGCAGCGTGGACCTGGTCACCTGCTCGCAGGTGCTTCACCACCTCGACGGCGACGATGCCGTGGCCTTGCTGCGCGAACTGACGCGCGTGGCGCGCCTCGGCGTGATCGTGAGCGACCTCCGCCGCAGCTGGCTGGCGGTGGGACTGCTCTGGGCCGTGTCGTTTCCGTTGAGCTTTCATCCGGTGAGCCGGCACGACGGCATGGTCTCCATTCTGCGCGGGTTTACCGCAGCCGAACTGTCGGGGATGGTCCATGACGCCGTGGGCATCCGGCCCGCCGTGCAGCACCGACTGGGGTGGCGCGTCACCGCGCGCTGGTCCCGCACGTAGGATTCACCATGACCGATTCTACCGAGCGTCCCCTTCGCGCGCCGTACGACCTCGGGCCGCTGCCCATGGCGCGCCGCCTCGTCACCATCGATGAGCAGGTCGTGCACGCCCCGATGGCGCGCATCTTCGAGATCGCGTGGCGCGTGGAGCACTGGCCCGTGTACCTGCCACACTATCGTTTCGTGCGCTTTCGCGAGCGCGCGTCCGACGGAGGCGGGCTGGTGGAGATGTCGGCCAATCGTCCGTTCGGCCCCGTGGGCTGGCCCACGTGGTGGCTCTCGGAGATGCAGGTGAACCACGACGTGCCCGAGGTGCGCTTCCGCCATGTCGGGGGGGTGACCACGCGCATGGACGTGGCGTGGGAGTTCAGTCCCGTAGCGGACGGCACGCGCGTGCGCATCGTGCACACGTGGGACGGGCCGCACTGGCCGCTGATCGGCCCCTTCGCCGCGACGGCCGTGATCGGGCCCGTATTCGTGCACGGCATCGCCTCGCGCACGCTGGCGGGGCTCGCGAAAGCGGCGGAGCGCGGCGACGGCAACCTGCCGGCGGCGCGCGGCGCCGCGCCGGCCGACGCCACGCGCGTCACGCCACGGCAGGGCGCGTGAGCACGCTCGGGGATGCAGCGTCCGAGACGGCGTCGCGCCGTGATGCAGCGCGCCGCCACGTCTCGCGTCCTGCGGCACGCCGCGTCGCCATCACCGGCATCGGCTGCATCACGCCGATCGGCACCGGTGTGGACGGCCTCTGGCAGGGGCTGCGCGCGGAGCGCAGCGCGGTCACGCCGATCACGCGCTTCGACGCGTCGATCTTCCGCAGCCGCTGCAACGCAGCGGTGCCGGACTTCGATCCGCTCGCCTACCTCGACGAGAAGCGCGTCAAGCGGCTGGACCGCTTCGGCGCGTTCAGCGTGGTGTCGTCCATGCTCGCGCTGCGCGACGCGGCGCTCGACCTCGACACGGTGGACCGTGATCGCGTGGGGAGCATGATGGGCACCGCGCTCGGCGGCGTGGCCTACGCCGAGGAGCAGGCCGCCCGCTTCCAGCACGGCGGGCTGCGCGCGGTGGATGCCACGCTCGCCCTGGCCGTGTTCGGCGGTTCGTCGAGCTGCAACGTGGCCATCGAGTTCGGCATCACGGGCCCGAACAGCACGAACGCGATGAGCTGCGCCTCCGGCACGATCGCGATCGGCGAAGCGTTTCGGCGGGTGCGCGACGGCGAGGTGGACGTGATGCTCGCGGGCGGCGCGGAGGCGCCGCTGGCCACGCTCTGCTTCGGCGCCTTCGCGCTCATTCGTGCCATGAGCACGCGCAACGACGAGCCGGAGCGCGCGTCGCGTCCGTTCGATGCCGATCGCGACGGGTTCGTAATGGGTGAAGGCGCCGCGGTGCTGGTGCTCGAAGCGTACGAGCACGCGGTGGCGCGCGGCGCGCGCATCTATGCGGAACTCGCCGGCTACGGCACCACCAACGATGCGTATCACATGACCGCACCGCGCCCCGACGGCACGCAGGCCACGCGCTGCATGCAGATGGCGCTCGACGATGCCGACGTCGCACCTACCGACGTGAACTACGTGAACGCGCACGGCAGTGCGACGCCGCTCAACGATCCCACCGAGACGCTGGCGATCAAGCGGGTGTTCGGCGCGCACGCGCACCACATGCCGGTGTCGAGCACCAAGGGCTACTACGGGCACGCGCTCGGCGCATCGGGCGCGATCGAGGCGGCGATCAGCGCGCTGGCGATCCATCGCGCGTGGATCCCCCCCACGCTCAACCTCGAGCGCCCCGATCCGGCCTGCGACCTCGACTACGTGCCGCAGCGCGGGCGTGACGCGGCGGCGTCGGTGGTGCTGAGCAACTCCTTCGGCTTCGGCGGCATCAACGCGAGTCTGGTGCTCAAGCGCGCGTAGCGTGCCAGGCGCCAGGCGCGGCTACTTGACCTTCGCCGCCCGCTCGAGGGACCCGAGGCCGCCGGCCACGAAGAGGGTGTCCGAGTCCTTGAGCGGCGCGTCCGGATCGGGGATGCCGGCCACGGTGCCGGTGAGCATGTCCTTCACCGCCACCACCGAGATGTCGAAGCGCCGGCGCACGTCGATCTCGCGCAGCGAGTGCCCGATCCAGCTGTCCGGAATGGCCATCTCCTGCAGGGCGAAGTCGTCGCCGAGGGGGAAGTAGCTCAGGATCTCGTGGCTGACCACCGACTCGGCGAGGCGGCGCCCCGAGTCGCGCTCCGGAAACACCGTGCCCGTGACGCCGAGCTTCTCCACCACGCGCGCGTGCTGTTCGGAGATCACTTTCACGTGGATCTCCGGCACACCGATGTCCTTGAGCGCCAGCACGGCGAGGATCGACGCCGTGATGTCATCGCCGGTGGACACGATGCCCGCATCGGCGTGCTTGCAGCCGATCTCGCGCAGCACGTGTTCGCTGGTGCCATCGGCCACCACGGCGCGCGCCGCGCGCGGCGCCACGCGGTCCACGAGGTCCTGGCGGCGATCGACGGCGATCACGTCCACGCCCTTCTGCGCGAGCTTCTCGGCGACCGCCATGCCGAAGTTGCCCAACCCGATGACGATCATGCGCTTCATGCGGACTCCGTGGCTGGTCAGCCGATGGAAACGTCTTCGCGCGCGAACGAATAGCGCGGGCGCACCTCGCGCGCGCGCAGCGCGAGCGCGGCCGCGAACGACAGCGGCCCCACGCGCCCGATGAACATGAGAATGGTGACGAGCACGCGCGAGGCGGGCTCGAGGTGACCGGTGGTGCCGAGCGACAGCCCCACGGTGTTGAACGCGCTCACGGCCTCGAACACCACGCGCAGGAACCCCGTGCCCGGCGCCTCCTGCGTTTCGAGCGCCGTGAGCAGGAAGATGGCGATGGCCACCACCGTGAACGCGAAGACGCTCACGCCGATCGCGCGCTGCACGGTTTCGTCCGGAATGGTGCGTGACCAGACCGACACGCTGGTATCGCCGCGCACACGCGCCCACGCGAGCAGGCCGATCACCACCACGGTGGTGATCTTCAGGCCACCGGCCGTGGAGCCCGGCGCGCCGCCCACCGTCATGAGCAGGATGGTGAGGAAGTTGGACGCATCCGTCGCCTGCGCATAGTCCACCGCATTGAATCCGGCCGTTCGCGCGGTCACGCTCATGAACGTGCCCCCCATCACGCGCGCCGCGGGGGACAGGTCGCGCAGCAGCCCGGTCCACTCGAAGGTGGTGAAGAGCACGGCCCCTACGAGCAGCGCCACTGCCGTGGCGGCGAACACCAGGCGCGAGTGCAGCGACAGGCGCATCCGATCGGGACGGTGCCGCGCCTGCCAGCGCAGCGCCACCTCCTCGAGGGTGAGGAAGCCAAGACCGCCGATGACGACCAGTCCCATGATGGTCACGAGCACCGGTGCGCTCCGCTGCCAGCCGATGAGCGAATCGCTGAAGGTGGAGAAGCCGGCATTGCAGAAGGCGCTCACCGCGTGAAATACCGCGTGCCAGAGCGCCTCGCCGGCGCCCAGGTGGCGCGAGAAGCTGGAGAAGAGCAGCAGCGCGCCCAGCACCTCGAACACCAGCGTGAACACCACGACGTCCCGGACGAGCCGAAACGCGTTGATGCCCGACGCGGTGACGAGCGTGCCGGCCATGGATGTGGTTGCAGACTCCGCGCGCACGGACAGCCGGCCGCCGAGCCCCAGGATGAGCAACGAGGTGAGCGTGATCATGCCGAGCCCGCCCAACTGGATCATGACCAGCAGGTACGCCTGACCCAATCGCGTGAAGTGCGTGGCCGTATCCACCACGATGAGCCCCGTCACGCAAATGGCGCTCGTCGCGGTGAACAGCGCGTCGATCCAGCCCAGCGGCTGGCCGGACACGTAGAACGCGGGCACGAGGTGCAGGCCGAGCGTGCCCGCGGCGATGAGCCCCAGGAACGTCCCGGCCGTCAGGCGCGACGGCGACATGCGCCGCCAGAAGGCAAGATCGGAGGCGCGCACGTCAGCGCGGGTACTTCGCCTCGTATCGCGCGATGCAGTCCTGGATCGTGGACAGCGCGGCGATGCTCTTGTCCCACCCCCCGATTTCCACGCGCTTCCCCTCGAGGTCCTTGTACACGCTGAAGAAGTGCTCGACTTCCTTGAGATAGTGCTGCGGCAGGTCCGCGATGTCGAAATACTCGTTGTGATACGGGTCCTCGCTCGGCACGGCGAGGATCTTCTCGTCGGGCTCGCCGCGGTCCTTCATGTGCAGCACGCCCACGGGACGCACCGTGATGAGGCAGCCGGGAAACGTGGGCTCGTTGATGAGCACGAGCACGTCGAGCGGGTCGCCGTCCTCGGCGAGCGTGCCCGGAATGAAGCCGTAGTCGCCGGGATACTGCACCGCGGAGTACAGCACGCGGTCGAGCTTGAGCAGCCCGGTGACCTTGTCGAGTTCGTACTTGTTGCGACTCCCCGACGGGATCTCGATGACGGCCGTGACCTGCTCCGGCGGATGCGGGCCGGGCGGGATGTCGTGCCAGAGATTGGACATGCGATTGCAGGAACGAGGACCCGGCGCCGCGCGGTTCGCGGCCCCGAGGGCCGACTCAGCGCCGCTGGAGCACGGCCGCTGCGTCGAGCGCGAAGTAGGTGATCACCATGTCGGCACCGGCGCGCACGATGGCGAGCAGCGATTCCATCATCGCGCGCTCCCCGTCGATCCAGCCACGCTCGGCCGCCGCCCGAATCATCGCGAACTCGCCACTCACCTGATAGGCGCAGAGTGGCACGCCCGTGTCACGCTTCACCGCCTGGATCACGTCGAGATACGCCCCCGCCGGCTTCACCATGAGGATGTCCGCCCCTTCGGCGAGATCGAGGCGCACTTCCTTCAACGCTTCGGCTCCGTTCGCCGGGTCCATCTGGTAGCTGCGCCGGTCGCCGAAGCTCGGCGTGCTCTCGGCCGCCTCACGAAACGGCCCGTAGAACGCGGAGGCGTACTTGGCCGCGTAGCTCATGATCGGCACGTCGCGGTAGCCGGCCGCATCGAGCGCATCGCGGATCGCCCCCACGCGCCCGTCCATCATGTCGCTCGGCGCGATCACGTCGGCGCCGGCGGCCGCGTGCGACACCGCCTCACGCGAGAGCAACGCAAGCGTGGCGTCGTTGTCCACATCGCCCGATGGCGTGAGCAGCCCGCAGTGGCCGTGGTCGGTGTACTCGCACATGCACACGTCGGTGATCACGAGCAGCGACGGATGCGCCGCCTTGATCGCGCGCACCGCCTCCTGCACCGGGCCGTGGTCGTGCCAGGCGCTGGAGCCGCTCGCGTCCTTGGTGTCGGGAATGCCGAAGAGCAGCACGCCACCGAGGCCGGCCGCGGCGGCGCGCCCGGCGTCCTGCACGCACTCGTCCACGCTGGTCTGGAACGTGCCGGGCATGGAGCCGATTGGCGTGCGGATCCCTTCGCCGTGCCGCACGAAGAGCGGCAGGATGAACTGCGATGCGTCGAGGCGTGTCTCGCGCACCAGCCGGCGCATGGCCTCGCTGCGGCGCAGCCGGCGGGGACGCACACGCGGGAAGGCACCGAGCGGCGCCGGGGCCGCGGTGCCCTCCGCGATCGGATCGAACGACGACATGGTCATGCGCGCCCTCCGCCCGTCGCACGCAGTTGGTCGAGGATGTCGGACGCGCCCGCCGCCAGCAGCTCCTGCGCGAGCGCCACGCCGGCGTCGGCGGGCGCGGCGTCGGACACCGCGTGCGACCCGCGCAGCACGGTGCGACCGCTCAGGTCGGCGATGCAGGCGTGCAGCATCAGCGTGTCGCCCTCGGGCACGACCGCAGCGCCGATCGGCACCTGGCAGCCGCCTTCGAGCGCGGCGAGCAGCGCGCGCTCCGCGGTGATCGCACGGCGCGTGGGCGCGTGGTCGAGCTGTTCGAGCAGCGCGCGCATGGGTTCGTCGTCGGCGCGCGCCTGCACGGCAATCGCGCCCTGTCCGGGCGCGGACAGCCACGACGGCGGGTCGAGCAGCGCGACGATGCGATCGCCGAGGCCAAGTCGCTTGAGGCCCGCGGCCGCGAGCAGCGCCGCGTCCACCTGCCCCTCGTCGATCTTGCGCAGGCGCGTGCCCACGTTGCCGCGCAGCTCCTGCACGTCGAGGTCGGGGCGCAGCGCCAGCAGCTGCGCGCGGCGGCGCAGACTCGACGTGCCTACGCGCGCGCCTGGCGGCAGGTCGGCCAGCGACGTCACCGTGCTGCCCGCCGTGACCACGAACGCGTCCCGCGGGTCTTCGCGCTCGAGCAGCGCCACGACCGTGAGCCCGTCGGGATCGGCGGTGGGCAGGTCCTTGAGCGAGTGCACGGCGCAATCGGTGCGGTGCGCGCGCAGGTCGGCTTCGAGCTCGGCGGTGAAGAGCCCCTTCTCGCCGATGGCGGACAGCGGCCGATCGAGGATGCGATCGCCGATGGTGGTGTATTCGGTGAGTGCGGTCTCCGCACCGAGTTCGGCGAGGAGGGCCGCCACCTGATGCGCCTGCGCCATGGCGAGCGCGGACGAGCGGGTTCCGATGCGGACGACGGGCATGCGGGCGGGGAAAGTGTCAGGCGTTGTTGACACGCACGGTCACCGCAAACTAGCGACGGCTGCCCCGCCAGTCGACGATGCCGCGGGCGAGTCCTTCGACCGTGTGCGGATCGGCCTCCAGCACCACGCGGAATCCCGCCTGCCGGGCGGCCTTGCTCGTGACCGGCCCGATGCTGGCGAGCGCCACCTGGGTCGTGCGCTCCGGGGGCAGCGCCTCCGCCAGCGCGTCCACAGCGCTCGGGGCGGCCACGGTCACGAGGTCGAGATCGCCGGCCGCGAGCAGGCGCGCGAGCAGTCGCTGTCCCTCGGCGTCGGGCACGCTCTCGTAGGTGTGGATCACCTGCACCCGAGCGCCGAGCGTGCGCAGTCCCTCAGGGAGCACGTCACGCGCGCCGGCGGCGCAGGGGTAGAGCACCCCGGTGCCACGCACATCGCTCCGGCCGGCGAGCGCGTCGAGCAGGTCTTCGGCCTTGAACTGCGACGGCACCACGTCGGCGCGCCAGCCGTGCGCCTCGGCCGCGCGCGCGGTGACCTCGCCCACGACGGCGAACCACCGGTCCTGCACCGCGTCGGCCGTGCCGGTGGCAGCGACCGCGTCCGCGAGGATCTCGACCGCGTTCAC